>NZ_JBEZNW010000001.1:0-591843 GCF_040653355.1 Streptomyces sp. NPDC047971
TCGGGGGGGCGGCCCGGGGCTCCTGTGCTTGCCGCGCGTGTGGTGGGCCCGCCCGGCGTGGGGGCCGGGCCCCACCCCGGCGCGGGGCCCGGACTCGTCGAGTCCGGGCCCCGCGTTCCCGCCGGTTCAGACCATCGGGCCCCCGAAGGGACCTCCCAGTCCGTAGTACATGCTCAGCTCATGGCGGTAGTCGCGGTCCTCGAGGTGCTTGTCGCGGTGGAACTCGGGAGCGTCCTTGATCTGCTCCTTCGTCCGGTCGACGAAGATCTTCCGCTCCTCCACGTCGATCCGCACCACGGTGGCGGCCGGAAGCAGGACTTCCTTGCCGAAGATCCAGACCCCGGTGTCCACGACCAGATAGGCGTCACCGACCTCGTCGGAGTGCTTGTCCACCTTCCCGATGCTGCCGTCGATCGCCTCGACCTTGTAGCCGGTCAAGCGGGTGCCGGCCAGATGGCCCGAGGTCGATGTGTAGCTCCACGGGTGCTCAGTCACGCGAAAACAACTCCTCCGGTGGCAAGGAGGGCCGGCGGATGTCCGCCGTCCTCCTCTTCCGTGTGTCCTGCGCGGCGGGTGCGTTCCCCGCCTGAGGGTCGCCTGCCCCGGCCGCGCCGGCTCACTCCTCCGGATCTCGCCGCACGGCCTCGGGCGAACGATCCCGGCCCCGTTCCGGCGAGGACG
Source organism: Streptomyces sp. NPDC047971 (assembly GCF_040653355.1). NCBI lineage: Bacteria > Bacillati > Actinomycetota > Actinomycetes > Kitasatosporales > Streptomycetaceae > Streptomyces > Streptomyces sp. NPDC047971. Next base: position 682 of record NZ_JBEZNW010000001.1, read on the forward strand.
CGTGAAATCCCCGTCCCGGGTTACGAGCCGAAGGTACGGCGCCGCTCGCACCGCGGCGCGCCCTCCGCGACGGAACCGGTGACGATGACCGAGTCGAACCCGCACGAAACCGCCCAGCCGTCCCCGACACGGTCGTGGCACACGACCGTCCGTCAGGTCCACGGAGGCATCTCGCTGCCCGTCGGGGCCACGTTCCATTACGACCCCGGCGACCCCTGGGCGGTACGCGTGACCTTCCGGCGGCCGCAGGGCAGGGCCGTCGAATGGACCTTCTCCCGGGAGCTGCTGCGCTCGGGGACCCGCGTCCTGAGCGGCGAGGGCGACGTCCGGCTCTGGCCGCTGCGCCGCGGTGGCAGGGAAGGCCGGGTCCGCATGCGGCTGGGCCCGGTCGGGGCGTTCGCCGTGGTCGACATCGACCGCGCGGGCCTGCGGAACTGGCTGGGCGGCACCTACGCCGCCGTGGCCGAGGGAGAGGAGGCCGACCGGATCGACTGGGCGGCCGAGACCTCTCAGCTCTTCGCGCGCCCGTAGGGCGGTCCTCCGCCCGTACGGGCGGAGGGTGCTCGCCGGCGCCTCGACGGCGGCGACGGCGATGGCGACGGCGACAACCGGGCTGCCGCGTGGGTCGGTTGCCGCTCTCGCCGCCGGCGCCGTCGCCCTCACCGCCGCCTCGCGGCCGAGCCGGTGTGCGGAGAGCGTGGGAGGGGAGGACGGTGAGGCGCCGCGGCCTCCCGTGAGTGGCCGGGCGGCCCGAGCCCGTGACCCGCTCCACCTCTTCACCACACGGAACGGCCTCACCGGAAGGGGGTCGGTGAGGCCGTTCCGCCAGGGGCACCCGTCGGGGTCGAACCGTGCTACGACTCGTCGAGCATGCCCTTGCGCAGGAGCGCCAGATTGCGGGAGAGCAGTCGGGAGACGTGCATCTGGGAGATGCCGAGCTCACTGCCGATCTCCGACTGCGTCAGCTCTTCGACGAACCGCAGGTGCAGGATCCTGCGACTGCGGTCGTCGAGTTGGACGAGCAGCGGCGCGAGTGTGTGGAAGTCCTCGAAGAGTTCGAGCGCCTCGTCCTCCACGCCGATGAAGTCGGCGAGCGGTGAGGCGTCGTCCTCGCCGTCGGGGCCTATGGCGGCGTCGAGCGACGCGGAGTTGTACCCGTTGGAAGCGATGCGCGCCTCGATCACCTCGTCCTCGCTGAGGTTCATCAGGCTCGCCAGCTCGGCCACGGTCGGTGCGCGTCCGCACCGCGAGCTCAGCTCCTCGGTCGCCTTCGCCAGCTCCAGCCGCGCTTCCTGCAACCGGCGCGGCACGTGGACCGCCCAGGAGGTGTCACGGAAGAAGCGCTTGATCTCACCGACGATGTAGGGGATGGCGAAGCTGGTGAACTCCACCTGCCGGGAGAGGTCGAAGCGGTCGATGGCCTTGATCAGACCGATGGTGCCGACCTGGACGATGTCCTCCATCTCGTCCCCGCGGGCCCCCCGGAAGCGGCCTGCCGCGTAGCGGACGAGCGACATGTTCATCTCGATCAGCGTGTTGCGCGCGTACTGGTACTCGTGCGTCCCCTCCTCCAACTCCGCCAGCTTGTCGAAGAACACCTTCGACAGCTCGCGCGCGTCCTTCGGAGCGACCTTGCGGGGCGAATCGAGGACGGGAAGGTCCTCCGGCCCCGCCTCTACGCCAGCCCTCGTCTCCGTCGTCACCTCAGTCGGCACTCTGATGACCTTCTCTCGTCGGTTGGCAACGGTTGCCCCCGTGAGGTCTTCGCCTACCCCGACTTCCGCGGAGCATGTCAGGGAATTCCTCACCGGTTCGAGAGCCCCGGCCGAAGCGCCTCGCCGAGGGGTGTCACGCGAGGGAGAGACGGGCCCGGACGCGCTTCCCGTAGGGCTGCGGCTCCACGCTCACGCTCTCGCAGACCGCCATCACGATCTCCAGCCCGTGCTGTCCGATGCGCTGAGGGTCGGGGGGCCGGGCCACGGGAGCGGCGTCGAGCCCGTCGGCCACCGAGATGTCCAGGGCGTCCTCGAACCATTCGAGGAGCATCCGGCAGGGGCCCGGCGCGTGCCGGACCGCGTTGGTCACCAGTTCGCTGACCACCAGGCGTGCCATGTCGACGCGCTCGTCGGACACCGGGTCGCCACCGGCGGCCGGCACGGCGGTGAGGAAGTCGGCCGCGAAGTCACGGGCCGAGGCGATCATCCGGTCGTCCATGTCGGTGCCCTCGTAGGACACGCTCGCCGACAGCGACGGCCGACACATCGCGCTTCGCCTCGTGATCACCTGACTCATCGCCGCTCCTCCCGTGCGTGACCTTCGCCTTCCTGTCCTCTCCCTCGCCTTTCCGCTGAGCGCCGGTCCACACCCCCGCCTCCGACGAGTACGAGGTGGGGCGCCACGCCGTCGCCGGGACGGCGCCCGCGGAACCGCGTCCCGGGGCGGCTACGGCAGGGCGGCGCCGCGTGCCGACACCCACAGGGCGTACCACTCGTCGTGGCTCAGGTCGGGCTCTCTGGTCGCGGCGTCCCGGCAGGCACGGATCCGCTCCGGGTTCGACGTGCCGATGACGGGGGTGATACGGGCCGGATGGCGGCGCAGCCACCAGAGGACGATCGTCTCCGGTGTGGTGCCCTTGGCCTCGGCGAGCGAGGTCACCAGCGCGGCCGTGGCCGTCTCCTCCGGGGTCTGCTGCGCTCCGGTGTAGCGGCCCTGGGCGAGCGCCCCCCACGCCTGGAGCCCGATGCCGTGGGTGAGGCAGTGCTCGACGGTGCCGGCGGGGAATCCGTTGGCCGCGGATTCGGGCGTGTTGACGAGGACGCCGTCCTCGAGCCAGGCCCGCCGGTGCAGGCTCATCTCCAGCTGGTCGGCCACGAGCGGCAGGTCCATGTGGGCCTGGAGCCGTGCGATCTGCGCGGCGTTCATGTTCGAGACACCGAAGCGGCGGACGAGTCCCTGCCGGTGGAGCGAGGTCAGGGCTTCGCCGATGTCGGCGGGGTCGGCCAGCGGATCGGGGCGGTGCAGCAGGAGGACGTCGAGGACGTCGGTGCGCAGCCGCCGCAGGCTCTCCTCGACCCCGCGGACGATGGAGGAGCCTCGCAGGTCGTACAGGCCGGGGCGGGTCCCTTCGGCCAGACGGATGCCGCACTTGGTCTGCAGGGTGATCCGCTCGCGCAGTCCGGCCGAGCGGGCCAGGACCTCGCCGAAGACCGCTTCCGACTTGCCGTGCCGGTAGATGTCGGCATGGTCGAAGGCGGTGATGCCGCTGTCCAGCGCCGCCCGCACGGCGGCCTCCGCCGCGTCGATGTCGGCGGCCGTGGGGGGCTCCGTGTCCCATCCGCCCCCCAGGCCCATGCAGCCGAAGAGGAGGCGGTGGTCGGTCTTCTCGGGAGTGGTCACCGGGCCACTCTCGCACACGCGCGCGAGAGGGCGCCGGGGCCGGTGGCGGGGTCCTCCCCCGCCCGGGGGAACGGGACCCGTCGCGGGCAGCCGGGTCAGGCGCGGCGCCGCGACCACCATCGGGCCCGGCGCCGCGGATACACCGCCCTGCCCAGGCGGCGGCCCACGAGGGCGTAGCCGAGCAGCGCGCCCGCGGTGTTGAGGATCACGTCGTCGATGTCGAAGGCCCGCCCCGTGATCAGGGCTCCTTGGACCAGTTCGACCAGGAGCATCGTCGCCACCGTCAGCAGGGTGATCCGTACGAAACCACGGCTGCGGGGGGACATGACCGGGAGCAGCAGGCCGAACGGCACACCCAGGAGGATGTTGCCGCCGAGCTGTTTGACGGTGTCCCGGAAGGCCGGCTGGCCGAGGTAGGCGCGGATCGAGTCCCCCGGCGAGAGGTTGGTGTGGGTGAGCGCCTCCGAGGCCGGCGACGGCTGGAGGGTCAGCCGGGCGAGGACGACGCCGAAGGCCACCATCGCGGCGAGGGCCAGCACGGTGACGCCCAGACGGACCAAGCGCCCCGGCTTCTCTGTCTTCTCCTTCGGCTGCCGCTCGGTCGTGACGCGGCCCCATCCGATACGTGACGTCATGGCCCCAACTCCGGAGTTCTTCATGGGGGTCACGGGTACCCCCGATGGGGGTCCGGACACCCGGGTTCCCGCATGGCCGGTACGGAGCCGGCTATGCCGAGTACGTGACGGTGACGTGCTCGAAGCCGAGGCCGCGGAGCAGACCTTGGAGCATCGACGTGGTGTTCTTCTCCGCACGCCGCGTCAGATCGCTCTCCTTCGCGGCGGCGCCGATGCGGTCGGCGGCGAGGATGTGCACGGCGCGCTCGTCGGCCGGGTTGTCGGAGAACAGGTCGCCCAGTCGGTCGATCAGTCCGCGCTGCTTCGAGACGGTGTAGGAGCGCTTGGGGTCGACGGACGGCTCGGCGAGCCGTGCGCGGGGCAGACGGATGGTGGCGGTGGTGCGCTTCTCGTCGACGGTCACGCTGCCCTGGCGGATGCCGCCGAAGTCGACGTAGGCGGCCACGCTGCCGCTCGCGACGAAGAGCGTGCGCGTGCCGCGGATCGAGTCGGGCAGCAGCCGGGCGTCCTTCTCCAGGTCGACCACGACCTGGTAGTTGCCCGCGGCGCCCTCGTACCGGTGCATGTCCTGGATGGACTTCAGCACCGCGGGGCCGGAGCGGTCGTGCGTGTCGACCCCGAACACGTCGTCCAGTCCCGGCACGTGGACGAACCGTCCCAGGAGGAAGAGGACCAGGGAGAGCACGACGAGCACGGCGGCGACGGCGGACCACCTGCGCGGGGCCCTGTCACGTGGCGGAGTGGTGCGCGGAGGCGTGTCTTCTGCGTCTTCTCGCATGTCTCGCTGGTGCCCCGCCCGCGCGCCCTCACTCCCGACCTGCCCTGTTCTGGGGCTGGTTGGGCCTACCGGTACGGATGGTTCCCGAGCCGTGGCCCGGCACGACAGAAGCCCCCTGGGCCAGGGGGCTTCTGTGTTCCGCGGTCCGTCGCGGTGGGTGACGCCGGGTCATGCCCGGAGCAGCCGCTCCATCACCTCGCGGTAGCTCCGCAGGGTGAGCCGGAGCTGCTCGGTGTCGGGGCCGGGGTCGTCCGGGTCGCCGTTCTCCCGCCAGCCCTCCCGCAGCGCGTGGCGGCGGTCCCTGAGGGAGGTGATGAGCTCGCGCTCCGCCGCTGCGAGGACCTCGGCCGCCTCGGCGACCGCATCGTGCGGCGAGTCGACGAACCCCGCGAGCGCGTGGTGCAGCCGCTGTCCGAGCCGGTCACGTTCGCCGTCGCCGAGCAGGTGTCCGGTGTGCTCGCCGTCGCCGTCGGCTGCGGGCCCGTCGCCCGGACCCGGCGCGGGGTCGACCCTGCCGCCGGCGCCCGGCTCGGCCCCGGCTCCGTGGCCGGAGTCCCGGCCGTCGCCGTGGGCGGCGCTGTGGCCCGAGAGGTCCGCCGTGTCCCGTCCGCGCGGCGCGGCGGGGGATGCCGCGGGAGCCTGCGTGCGGCTCCCGCCGCTCCGGCCCGTGGCACCGGGGTCGCCGGGCGGGACTGCGGACTGCGGGGACGGCGAGAGGGGCATCGCCGGAGGTGGGGGCGGCGGCGGGGCGACCGGTGGTGCCGGGGGCGTCACGGGATGGCCGGCGCGCTGGGCGGGTACGGCCACGGACGGGGCTCCCCCGCGTCCGGCGGGCGCCGGTCCGCCGGCCGCCTCCGGGGGCGCGGACTCGCGGCCCGCGTCTCCGTCGGCCCCGCCCGCCGTCCACCGGTCACGGTTCTCGCGTGCCATCACGCGCCACTTCCCTTCGGCTTCAGGAGTTGCCCGAGGTTCCGCCCGGGCGCCGAGCGCGGCCGGACGGCCTGCGTACCGGTCGGCCTCCCGGCCGCTGTCAGGTCCTCGAACAGGGCGCGGGCCCGGACCAGGGCCTCCCGCGACGCCTCGGTGGAGGAGGACTCGGCGTGCACCGCTCGGCGTACCGCGCGCAGGCCCTCCACATGGTCCGGATGGTGCACCGACAGGGCGGCGAGCTGCTCGTCGAGCCGGTCGGCGTCCGGGAAGCCGCGCGTGGCGGCGATCCGTGTCAGGAGGTCGTCGGCGTCGGCCACGGCCTGCCGCGGCGAGTCGACGAAGCGCTCCTGGATCGTGGTCCATTGAGCGGTGTAGTGCTCGCGGACCGTGGGCTCCAGCGGCAGGGGGCGGATGCCGCCGTACCGCTCGGCCCGCTCGCGCAGGTCGCGGTGGGCGGACTCGCTGTCGCCGCCGTGCCGTTCGAGGGTGTGGTCGTACTCGGCGCCGAAGCGTCGCTTGAGGGAGCGTGTGTCGCCGCCCGTGCCCATACGGGCCCGGAGCAGGACACCGGCCGCCAGTAGCGCGGCGACCGACGCCGCGATGATGAGAACTGCGGTCAGGGTCGACATGGCTGCCTTCCTGGATCGTGACTCCTGGTTGGCTGTTCGTCACTGCTTGCTGGGCGCCTGTCGGTTCGGCTTGCCGCTTCTCCGGCGGTCAAACACGAACCGTGCCGTTGTCGCCGGAGTGGCGGACGGGGGAGCGCCGGGGCGGGCGGCCTCCGACGCGGGCCGGCGGGCCGGCGTCGTACCCTGGGACTTCTGCGGACGATCTGCGCACCCGGGGCGTTCCGGGGGTAGGAGAGCAGTATGGACAGCGCCCTCTGGCTCATCGTGGCCGTGGTTCTCGTGCTCGTGGTGGCGGGATTCGCGGCCGTTCTGCTCGTACGTGTCTTCCGGGCCCGCAGGCTGTTGCTGGACGCCGACGTCCCGCTGCAGCCCAAGGCCCTGTTCTGGGTCGCCGTGGTGTACACCGTCTCGCCGGTCGACCTGATCCCCGACCCGGTCTACCTGGACGACATCGGCGTGCTCCTGGTCGCCCTGCGGGCGCTGCACGCGGCGGCCGCCAGGAGCGGCGCGGAGCCCGGGAGGCTGCGGACGGGCACGGAGGCCCCGGTCGGCGGTCCGCCGAAGACGCCCCCGCGCCGGTGACGACGACACCCGGTCCCGGCCGGCGCGACCGGTCCTTCGGGTGCGGCCGCCCGGCCCCGCACGGGCGCCGGGCGGCTTCGCCGTGTCATGTCCGGTCGTGGGGCGCGGACTTCATCAGACCGTCCACCTTCCACCGGCGGTCGGCCGGAACGAGACCGAGGAGCAGCACCTCCCACATCTCGTCGACCCGCTGGTCCAGGTCGCTGCGGCCGGTGAGGACCGAGGAGACCATCTGGATGCCGGCCAGGCCGGAGATGACGAGGTAGGCCACGGCGTCCGGTGAGACCGTCGGCACGATGTCACCGTCCTCGATGGCCTGGCGGACCATGTTCTCGCAGGCGTCGATCCACATCCGGTACGCGACGGGCAGTTCGCCGGTGTAGGTGAGCTCCATCAGCAGCCGGGTGCCGGCCCGCACGATGACGTCCTTGTCGATCATCCGCGCGGTCGTCCGGGAGATCACCACGATCTGTTCCAGCGCGCTCCTGTCGCTTCGGGTGATCTCCTCCACGACGGCGGTCATCCGGCTGTTGTGCTCGTTGAGCACCGCCTTGGCGAGAGCCTCCTTGGCCGGGAAGTGGAAGTGCAGCGCACCTCTGGTCGTCCCGGCCCGCTCGATGATCCGGCCGAGGCTCGCACCGGCGAACCCCGCGGTGTCGAAGACGGCCGCGGCGCTCTCGATGATGTGCTGCCGGGTCGCGAACGCCCGTTCCTGCTGAACTTCTCTCATCCGTTGGACCCTCCCAACGGGGCAACTGTTGTCGACATCGCTCAAACCTATCCGGACCGATCTCACCGGCCCTCGACATGGGTGCGCCACACGTACCGCGGGGCCCGGGCCGACGGCGCCCGTGCCCGAACCGTACGTCGCCCCGCCCTCCGCCCGTGCACTCCCCTTCCGCCGCCCGCGCCCTTCGCGGCCCAGGGCTACTTGGTGGCGACCAGGCGCTCCACGTGCCCGCCCTTGAGGCGGTCCGACTCCTTGATGTCGAAGCCCGTCGCGCGGACGTTCTCGATCGGGCGGCGGCGCAGATGCTCACCCGCCGACGGCACGCTGAACCGCTCGATGATCCCCTGGATGCCCCGGAGCAGCCGGTTGGGGCTCACCACGTGGTCGATGCAGACGAACCGGCCGCCGGGACGCAGCACCCGGTGGATCTCGCGCATCGCCCGGTCCACGTCGGGAATGGCGCACATGCTCAGCGTGCAGACGACCGTGTCGAAGGTCTCGTCCTCGAAGGGGAGCCGGTGGGCGTCGCCCGTGCGCAGATCGACCTCACGCCCCAGTTCGTCGGCGCGCGCTCGCGCCGCCTCCAGCATCCTGTCGCTGATGTCTATGCCGGTCAGTCTGATGCCGGACGGGTAGAAGGGCAGGTTGAGACCGGTCCCGATCGCGACCTCCAGCACCTCTCCCTCCGCCCGGCCGCACACCCATTCCCGCTGACCCTCGTAGAGGAGCCGGTCCCAGAACTTCATGTCCTTGTCGTAGCCCGCCGCCATCTTGTCCCAGTACGCGCGCCACTTCTCCTGCTTGCCGACCATCAGCTCCGCCCTCTCTCGGTCCGTGTTCTCACTTGCCGGTGACGTATCGGGGCCGGGCGAGCCGTCCGGCCACCAGGCCGGAGAGCCTCCGCGCCGACATCGCGTAGAGCATCCTGCTCGCCATGAAGCGGTACAGGTGCCGAGGCCGGACGCCGCGCATTCCCGCTTCCAGCCGGCGGACCACCTCGCGGGCGTCCTCCTCGGTCGTCATGGTGCGGTGCAGGAAGCGCAGCATGAACACGAAGATCCCGCTGCGCTCGAAGACCATCTGCGCCGCCGCCATTTCGAGCAGCACGCCGAACGTGGACCTGCCGAAGGGGAAGTAGGTGTCGTTCAGCCGGAGGCGCAGCATCGCTCCCCGGCCCTCGACCTTCCCGAAGAGGGGTGATTCCTCGGCGATGCGCCGGATCCCGGATTCGAGGACGCGCTGGGCCGCCACCGCCCGCTCGCGCGCGGCCGGGTCGCTCATCTGCCGCAGGGCGTGGTGCGCGATGTGTGCGCCCAGTCCGTTGCGGAAGTACCGTCCGCGCATGGAGACCTGGCCGGCGTCCGTCGCCATGGCCCGGTCGTACACCTCCTGGGTGCACAGCACCGAGGAGACCGGGAAGAGCATGTCGGTCATGGCCTTGCCGATCGCCACCAGGTCGACGTGGCCCAGCATCTGTTCGTGGGCGAGGTAGTCGTTCCCGGTGCGCCAGCCGCCGGACAGCACCTCGTCGACACCGATCAGGTAGCCGCCCGTGCCGCGCAGCCGCTCGACCGTGCGCAGGACGGGCTCCGGCAGGCGCTGGCACATGCCGCCGCGGATGGCCTCGAACCACACCAGCGCGACCTCTCCGGAGGAGAGCACCTGCTGGAGTCGGTGGACCGCGTCGTCGGCGAACGGGTCGATGTAGACCAGGTCGTGGTAGTAGGGGCGGAAGGCGTCCTTGTCGGATTCGGTGACCTGCGGGCCCTCCTTGCTCAGGTTGATGGCGAACAAGGACTTCCCGGCGAAGTTGCCGGTGAAGGTGACCACCTTGGTGCGGGTCGGGTTGGCCAGCATCGCGAGGGCGGCGGCCTGGTCGACCGCGGTCGCCCCGCTGACCGCGGGGAACGCCTTGGCGAAGCCGGTCAGCCCGGTGAGGAACTCTTCGAGGTCCGCGTAGTAGTCGTGCTCCGGATCGTGGACCGCGAGCACTTCGGCGGGGACGTCGGGCGGGTTGTGCCCGCGGAAGTTGCTGCCGAATCCGCCGCAGCAGTCCAGGATCTCGCGTCCGTCGTCGAGTCGCAGCCGGGCGCCGCTCGCGCGCTCGACCTCCAGGTGCATGCCGACGATCATCTCCATCCTGGCCATGGAGGGGTTGATGTACCGCGCCCAGTACGCGCGCATCGTGTCCCGGTCGGCGTCGATCTCCGCCAGTGTCCTGCGCTGTTCGGGGCTGATCAGCCCGTACTCGTCGAGGGTCGCCAGCACGACCTCGGCACAGAAGGTGTTGCCGCCGAAGGTGGAGGTCTGGGCGTAGCAGTCGACGTCGTTGTTCCAGATCTCGTACGCCTGCTCCGTCATGGTGAAGCAGCCGAACGGCACCTGGTGTCCACCGATGCCCTCCCCGTAGACGATCACGTCGGCGCCCAGCGGTCCGGTGAAGAGGCTGACGTCGCCGAGTTCGAGTTCGCTGTCGCAGAGCACGACCATCCCGCCCTGGGAGCGGACGGTCTTGAGCAGCGGTTCCAGTTCGGCCGCCGACGTGCCGGCCGATCCGTCGCGTACGACCACGACGGCCGACCAGGGGTGCTCCGGTAACGCCTCCATCGCCTGCGCGGCGCCGGGCACGACCACGACGTGCGGGGTCATGGCTCGCTCCACGCCCTTGGCGGTGGGGTCGACGAAGGGCGCGAAGACGCCCTTCGCGTCGATCATCAGGATCCAGCCGCCGTCGTGCCGCTTGTGGCGCACGGAGGTCTGCCGGGCCAGCTTCATCGCGCCGGAGAGCGCCTCGACCGTCGAGTTGATGAGGAAGCTTCGGTACAGCGGGGCGCCACCGCGCGCCGTGAGCGACGAGCTGATGAGGTAGGCCAGCTTGGTGCTGGCCTCGTTCATGTAGTTGCTGGACGTCAGAAAGGTGCACGTCTGATCGGTGATGCGGCGCTCTATTCGGTCCAGCAGACCGGTGGTCGCAGGTCTGAACACCGAGCCCTCGGTCGACTGTCGCTCCACGGATGCTCCTCGGATTCGCTGATCACTACGGGAAGTGGGAAAGGGAACGGGTGTGAGGGACACGGGCGGCGCAGGCGCCTGCGCCGCCCGTGTCCGGTCGGGGAGCCGCGGTCAGCGCACCGCCGCGGACTTGGCGAGGTGCCAGCCCTGCGCACGGCGGCGTTCCCGCCAGAAGTGCGCGTACCGGCCGTCGCGTGCGACGAGGTCGTCGTGGACGCCCTCCTCCACGACCCGGCCGTCGCCGAGCACGATGATGTGGTCCGCCTCGCGCAGGGTGTGGAGCCGGTGCGCGATCACCAGGACGGTACGGTCCCGGGCCAGTTCCGACATCGCCTCCTGCAGGGCGTGCTCGTTCTCGGCGTCCAGTGCCGCGGTCGCCTCGTCGAACAGCACGATCGGGGTGTCCTTGAGCAGGGCGCGCGCCATCGAGATGCGCTGGCGCTCACCGCCGGAGAGTCGGCTGCCGCCCTCTCCGACGGGCGCGTCCCAGCCGCCCGGCAGCCGGTCCGCGATCTGGTCGACGCGCGCCGTGCGGGCCGCGGCGTAGACCTCCTCGTCGGTCGCGTCGGGCCTGCCGAGACGGACGTTCTCCAGGATCGTTCCGTCGAAGAGGTAGACGTCCTGGAACACGGCCGAGATGACGGAGGTGAGGTCCTCGCTGCGCATCTCGCGCACATCGACCCCGCCGACGCGTACCGCGCCCGCGTCCGGGTCGAAGAACCGCGCGATCAGCCGGATCACGGTCGTCTTTCCGGCGCCGGACGGACCCACCAGCGCGGTCATCCGGCCCTGCGGCACCCGCATCGACAGTCCGTCCAGGACCGTGGAGCCGTGGTAGCCGAAGCGCACGTCGTCGAGTTCGATGTCGGCGCCGTCCGCCCGGCGCGACGTCCGCGGTTCGGGCAGCGTCTCGGTGTCGATCAGCTCGTTGATCTCGGTCAGCGCGTTCTCGGCCACCCGGATGGCGCCGCCCAGTTCGGAGGTGAGCATGATGGGCTCGACGAACCGGGCCGACAGCACGAGCAGGGCGATGAACTCGGCCGCCTCGATCGATCCGCCGAGCGCCAGGCGGGTTCCGAGTGCCAGCAGCACGAGGAACGACGCCTGCGCGATGAAGGCGAGCCAGACCAGGCCGGGCATGCCGGCGCGCAGCATGCGCCGGCCGGCCGCGTGCTGCGCGACCAGCGAGTCGTCGAGCGCGGCGTGCCCCTGCGCCGTGCGGCCGAAGGCCCGGAGCACCGGCTGGGCGCGGGCGAACTCCACGATCCGCACGGCCGCGTCGGCGTGGATGCGGTCCGCCTCCTGGTCGGCCGCCGCCATGCCGCGGCCCGCCACCCGGTACACCAGCGCCACGGCGATCCCGGCGACGGTCATCGACAGGGCCAGCCGCCAGTCGAAGAGGAACATGGCCAGCACCACGACGGCGGGTGTGACGAAGGTGTCGACCAACTGGTGCAACAGGTGGGCGGGCACGCCCATGATGTCGACCACGCGCTGCGAGGCCAGGCGCCCGAGTCCGCCGACGCGGTCGGGGGTGAACCAGGCCAGCGGGAGCTGGGCGACCTTGTCTCCGATCCGGTGGTGCAGGTCACGGCTCATGTCCGCGCCCGTGCCGTATCCGGCCAGTGTCGCCGGGTAACTCACCGCCGCGAAGCCGAGCCACAGGACCGCGAGGGCGATCACCCACGGCCAGGCCCGTTCCGGTTCGTCGCCGAGCAGTTCCCGCAGGGCGGGGACGAGCATGACGAACGCGACGCCCTGGAGTACGGCGGCGAGGGTGAACCAGGCCAGCAGCCTGCGCAGCGCGCGGTCGTGCTTCGGGCCCAGTGCGGTGAACAGTCGACGGATCATCGCCCCTCCTCCTTCGCGATGCCGGCGCCGGCGTAGGCGTCGTGGTCGTCGGGCCCCTCGGTGCCCGCCTGTTCCTGCAGGTTCCACATCCGCTGGTAGCGGCCCCCGGCGGCGAGCAGTTCCTCGTGCGTGCCCTGCTCGACCATCCGGCCCTGTTCGAGGACCACGATGCGGTCGACGCCGACCACCGACGCCAGCCGGTGCGCGACGACGAGCACGGTGCGCCCCACGGCCAGTTCCGAGAGCGCGTCCTGGATCTGCGCCTCCGATTCGGGGTCGGCGTGGGCGGTCGCCTCGTCGAGCACCACGATCGGGGTGTCCGCGAGAATCGCCCGGGCGATGGAGATCCGCTGCGCCTCGCCGCCGGAGAAGCGGACGTCCGTGCCCACCATCGCGTCGTAGCCGTCCGGCAGTTCCTCGATGCGCTGGTCGATGGCGGCCGCGCGCGCGGCGCGGCGCACCGTCTCGTCGTCCGCGTCGGGACGGGCGAGCCGGATGTTGTCCCGCACGGTGGCGTCGAGCAGCTGCACGTCCTGCAGGACGAACGACACCAGCCGGTAGAGCTGGTCGGGGTCGATGTCGCGCAGGTCCACGCCGCCGACCGTCACGGTGCCCGCGGTCGGGTCGAAGAACCGGGGCAGCAGCTTCGCCAGTGTCGTCTTGCCCGAACCGGAGCTGCCCACGAGGGCGGTCACGCTGCCGGGTTCGAGGGCCAGGTCGATGCCGCTGAGGACCGGCCGGTCCGCGTCGTAGGCGAACTCGACACCGGACAGCTCCACCCGGACGCCGCCGTCGGTCTCCGGCCGCCGGGGTGAGGCGGGGACGGCCAGTTCCGGAGCGGCGAGCAGGGCGCCCACGCGCTTGGCCGCCGCCCCGGCCATCTCCATGTCGTGGCCGTGGAAGTCGAGAGCCTGCAGCGGGGCGGCCACGCTCAGGCCCAGGATGGCGAACGGCAGCAGGTCGAGCGGGTCCAGGGAACCGGAGGTGACGAGGGCCGTTCCGCCGACCAGGACGGTGAGCAGAATGCTGACGGGTCCGAGGATCAGGGCCGAGGCCGCGGTGGCCCGGTAGCCCTTGGAGATCCAGGCGATGAAGAAGGTCGTGAAGTCGTCGGCGGCCTGCGCGTACTGACGGTGCGCCCGCCGGGCCTGCCCGAACATCTTGACCACGGCGATGCCCTCGACGAACTCGATGACCCTGGAGACGATGCGCTCCTGGGCCTGTTCGTAGGCGGCGGTCTGCGCGTCCAGACTCACCATCATCTTGATGAACAGCGCGATGCCGATGACCAGCGGGATCATCAGGATCAACGCCATCCGCCAGTCCACCACGAAGAGGTAGACCAGGGTCGCCAGCGGTGTGACCACGCTCGCGGTGAGGTTCAGCAGGGAGTGGGCCACCAGGTGGTGCATGGTGTCCACGTCGTGCTGCACCGCTTTGCCGATGCCGCCGGCTCCGCGATCGGTGAACCATCCCAGTGGCACCCGGCCGAGCCGGTCGACCAACCGGCGTCGCACCGAGAGCTGGAAGTCCAGGTCCGCGGCATGGGCGAGCGCTCCCGCCGCGGTGTTCAGCACCAGCCACAGCATCAGCGCGCCGCCCGCCACGGCGGCGACGGTCCATGCCGCGCCCCTGTCGACCGGGCCTTCCACCAGGAGCACCCTCGCCAGTTCCGCCACCGCGGCGAACGGCACGACGGCGACCACGGCCCCGACGGCCTGCAGCCCGATCGCCGCGCCCAGTCGCGAGGTGACGGGGCGCAATAACTCTCCGAGACCCACTGCTTCCAACGGTTGCGCCTGCTCCGATTTCATCGCGTCCCTGTCACCTTCCGTCGACGTCGACCCCCCGCTCCGGCCGGCCGCCAGAACAGTTGGAGCTCGTGGACATGGGCCTGGCAGGCCATGTCCACGTCCACCAACCTACCAAGAAACAGGCTGATTGACCCGTTTCCTTTTTCCGTGCCGTTCTCCCCCGCCTACCGGGTGATCGACAGGCCGCCGTCGAAGGGGATGACCGTGCCGGTCAGGTACGCCGAACCCCGGGAACCCAGGAACTGGATGATGCCCGCGAGGTCGTCGAGGCCACCGGGCCGGCGCATGGGGGAACCCAGGCCGATCTCGGCGGCCAGCGACTCCTGCAGCATGTCCGACTCGAAGGGGCCGAGCGCGATGGCGTTGACCGCGACGCGCGGAGCGAGCCGGCCGGCCAGGTGCCCGGTCAGATGGTGCATGGCGGCCTTGCTCGCCGCGTAGGAGTAGATCTCCGCCGACGGTACGTGCAGCCCGTCGACGGAACCGATGTTGACGACTCGGGCCGGGTCGCCCGTGACCGCCGCCGCCTCCAGCAGCGGCCGGAGGAACCGGACCAGGTGGAAGACGGCCTTCAGGTTCACCTGGAGCGCCGAGTCCCAGGCCGCGTCGTCGAACTCGCCGCCGAGACGTTCGCGAAGGTGGTGTCCGCTCCACGGCGGCAGGTCGCCCCGTAGGCGTCGTCCGTACGGCGGGGTGAGCGGGGGAAGGCCGTCGGCCTCCCCCGCTCACCGCTCCCGCGGAACGCGGCGTCGCGCGGGGCCGGCACCCGGGGACCGCGGCGGCACGGAGCAGGGGTCAGCGGACCCGGCCACGCGGCTTGAGGTGTGTGGGCGGGAGTTCGGGGGCGGGCAGCGGAGCGCCGTCGTATCCCTTCACCTCGCCGAACCTCGTCCCCCGCGTCCAGTCCTCCCGAGCCTGGGCGATCTCCTCGTGGGACCGTCCGATCCAGTTCCAGAACATGACGATCTCCTCCTCGAACGGCTCGCCGCCCAGGAGCATCAGGCCGGCGTCCGAGAGGGCCCGCAGGGGGAGCTCCGTGCGGCCGCAGCCGAGGTAGAGCATCGAGCCGGGGAGGACGGGGACGCCGTCGACGTGGGCCTCGCCCGACATCGACAGGACCGCGTACTCGAAGTCCGGCTCCAGCGGGAGACTCGTCTCCGCGCCCGCCGCGAGGGCGAGGTCGGCGCCGATCAGCGGGCTGTAGGTGGTGCCCGGGGACCGCGCGCCGTCGAGTTCGCCCATGATCACCGTGGCCGTCAGGCCGGGGGCGGTGACCTGCGGGAGCGTCGTGTGGTGCTGGAAGTGCGGCTCGACGTGGCGGTGGGCGTCCGGGAGCGCCACCCACAGCTGTGCGCCGTGCAGGTAGCGGGCGTGCGACCTGGGGCTCTCCTCGGAGTGCGAGATCGCCCTGCCCGAGGTCATCAGACCCAGCTCGCGCGGGCGGATCGTCTCGAGGCTGCCGGTGCTGTCGCGGTGCAGCACCTCGCCGTCATGGAGCCAGCTCACCGTCTGGAGCCCCATGTGCGGGTGCGGCGGGACCTGCATCCCGGGCTCGTCGGCGATGTCATCGGGACCGTAGTGATCGACGAACGCCCAGGCGCCGACCATGCGGCGGCCGAGGTTCGGGAGCAGGCGGCGGACTTCGGTCGACTCGCCGAGCTGGACACGGCGGGGGCTGAGGAGTTCCCGTACCGGCTCGGCGACGACGAAGCCGCGGCCGCCGCAGACGCTGAGGGCGGCCTGACGATCAAGATTGCTCATGACGCTCAACCTATTCCTCTCCGGGGACGACGTGGGCGTGTCTCCACACGGAAGTTCACAGCGGCCACGTAGTGGAATCTTCAACCACTCTACGGTGTTGACGGAAGTGCCGCCCCACCGGACGGCAGCGTAGGGATCCCACGAGGGAGCGCAAGTGAACGACACGTACCACGAGTTCGGAACAGCCGGTGAGCGCTGGGACCGCGCCCAGCTGTTCTTCGAGGCGAAGGAGTACCTGACGGCCGTCCGCATCCTGCGCGGACTGGTCGCCGAGCACCCCGAGCAGACCGCGCAGCGCCTCCTGCTCGCCCGCGCCTACTACCACTCCGCGCAGCTCTCCCGCGCCGAGACCGAGCTGCGCGCCGTCCTCGACCGGGACCCGGTGGAGCAGTACGCCCGGCTGATGCTCGGCCGCACCCTGGAGCGCCAGGGACGGGCGGCCGAAGCCGCTCCCCATCTGCGGCTCGCGGCCGCGATGGCCGGTGAGCAGCTCGGCTGAGCCCGTGGCCGCTCCCCCGAAGGGCGACGGCCCGCGCGAGGCGACCGGGGCGATTGGGTAAGGTCGTCGCGGGAGGTTCGAGTCGTGCGTACGGGACGAGCGGGACGCGGCAACACACGAGCGGGCGGCGCCGTGGCGCAGCTGCTGCTCGTGGTGGTGCTGGCCCTCGGCGTCTTCGTGATGCACGCCGTGGGCCACCCGGAGAGCCCGTCGGACGCCGCGGCGGACGGCATGACGCATGTCTCCGCCACCACCCACCAGACGGGCGACGAGGCGCCGGTCTCCTCCCACGACGGCGGCATGGATATGGACATGACCACGCTCTGCGTGGCGGTCCTCGGCATCTGGGCGCTGGCGCGGTTCGTCCTCGCCGCGCTCGGGCGCCGTCCCGACTGGACGGCTCGGCTCCTCGGCCGACTCACCCACGCACCGGGGCCGAACGCCCCGCCGCCGATACCTCCCGACCTCGCCCAGCTGTCCGTTCTGCGGATCTAGGCCGAACCGCCACCGCGGGCACTTCGTGCTGCCCGCAGAAGCGTCGGTTCAGCCATTTCCGCGCGTACGCGTCGCTCGCGTACGCCGTACGACAGCACACGAGGTGTGACACATGCGTGCCTTCGACAACCCCACCAGCAGGAAGCTCGCGCTCGCCGGCGCCGTGACCGCCGCGGCGCTCCTGCTCTCCGCCTGCGGCTCCGGTACCTCCACGAGCGGGATGGACCACGGCGCGGGGACCAGCGCGTCCCCCACCGCCGCCCCTTCCGCCTTCTCCGGCGCCCCGGGCGCCTTCAACGACGCCGACGTGGCGTTCGCGCAGGCGATGATCCCGCACCACGAGCAGGCCCTCGCGATGGCGGAGCTCGCCGACGGACGGGCCGAGGACTCCGGCATCAGGAAGATCGTCGCCGACGTCGAGAAGGCCCAGGATCCCGAGATCCGGAAGATGAGGTCCTGGCTCAAGGGCTGGGGCAGGCCGGAGTCGGCCGCTCAGGGCGGTCACGGCGGCGCCCACGGCGGTCATGACATGGCCGGAATGATGTCCGAGCAGGACATGAAGGACCTGGCGTCCCTCAAGGGCAGGGCCTTCGACCGGAAGTTCGCCGAGCTGATGATCGCCCATCACGACGGCGCCGTCGTGATGGCGAGGGCCGAGCAGAAGGACGGCCGCAACGAGACGGCGAAGAAGCTCGCCGACGACGTGGTGCGGACGCAGTCCGCCGAGATCACGGAGCTGCGGAAGATCCTCGGCCGTCTCTGACGGTCCGGCGTGCGGCGGCCCTCCGTTCCGGGAGGGCCGCCGCGTGCCTCAGCGGTCCGCGGCCGTATGGACGATCTCGCCGCCCACGACGACGGTCTCGGCCACCGTTCCCGGAATCAGTTCCGGGTCGACGCGGAGGATGTCGCGGGAGAGGACCACGAAGTCGGCCAGCTTGCCGACGCTCAGCGATCCGCGCTCGTCGTCGAGGAAGTTGGCGTACGCCGAACCCATCGTGTAGCCCTCGACGGCGGTGGCGACGTCGATCGTCTCCTCCGGGGTCCAGGGCTCGCCGCCGCCGTGGAGCGGCCGGCGGGTGACCGCCGTGTAGATCCCGACCATCGGATCCATCTCGGCGACGTTCCAGTCGCTGGAGAGGGCGAGGACGGCTCCCGCGGCATGGAGGCTGCGCAGGGGCCACGCCTTGTGCCAGCGGTCGGGGCCGATGTTCTCCGCCCAGTCCTGGCCCGGGCCCGCGATGTCGGGCGCCGCGTGCCGGGGCTGCATGCAGGCGACCACACCGAGCTCGGCGAAGCGCGGGGTGTCGGCGGGGTCGAGGCACTCGACGTGGACGACCTGATGGCGGGCGTCGCGCTCTCCGTTGACGGCGCGGGCGCGGGCGACGGCGTCGAGGACCGTGCGGATGCCGCGGTCGCCGGTGGCATGCACGAAGCACTGGAAGCCGCGCGCGTCGAGCGCCGTGAGCAGGTCGGCGAACTCCTCCGGCGGGTAGAACGTGTCGCCGCGGTGGTGTCCGCACCCGGCGTACGGTTCGAGGAGGGCGGCCGTGCGGGGCTCGACGACGTCGTCGATGTACAGCTTGAGCGGGCCGACGCGGAAGCGTTCGTCGTCGAACTTCCTTGCCGCGGCGGCGAACTCGTCGAGGTCGCCCTCGGTGGTGCCGCGCGGGTGGAAGAGCGCGGCGACGATCCGGGAGCGGAGCCGTCCCTCGGCGCGGGCGCGCTCGAAGAGGGCGAGGTCGTCGAGGGAGTTCTGGGGTTCGACGACGGTGGTGATGCCGTAGCCGACGGCGTCGTCGAGGCTCTTGGCCAGCCGGCCGTACTGGCGGTCCGGCGCGGCCCACGGCACGCCGAGTTCGCGCAGTGCGCGGTGGCCCGCGCGGGAGAGCCCCTTGATCGCGAAGTCCGTGACGAACCCGGTGGGTTCGCCGGTCTCGGGGTCCGTCACGGCGGTGCCGAACGGCACGTCGACATGGTCCCGGTCGATGCCGAGACGGCTCAGGGCGGCGGTGTTGAGCCAGGCGGTGTGCACGTCGTAGCTGAGGACGAGTGCGGGGGTGTCACCGGTGACGGGGTCGAGATCGGCGGCCGTCGGCATCCGGCCGCCGGGGATCGCCGAGTAGTCGAACGCCTCGGCCTCGATCCAGGGGGCGTCGGGGTGGTCCGTGTGCCAGGCGCGGATCCGCTGGTGGATCTCGTCGAGGGTGCGGGCGCCGGCGAGCTGGACGCAGGCGTCGTCGGATCCCAGGCGTACGTGGTTGTGGGCGTCGATGAACCCGGGCAGGACGAGCCGGCCCCCCGCGTCGATGATCCGGGTGTCGGGTCCGACCCAGACGGCCGCGTCGGCGTCCGCGCCGAGCCAGACGATCCGTCCGTCGCGCACGGCGAGCGCTTCGGCCTCGGGCCGGCCGGGGTCGACGGTGTGGACCCTGGCCCGGGTGACGACGAGATCGGCGGGGGTGGTGCTGCTGTTCATGGGTACGGACTCCAGCTTCTTTCAGGGGTGTTACGGCCGCGCCGGGGTGACGTCGCGGCGGGCGAGGAGGACGTAGACGACCGCGGAGACGACCGCGCCGAGGAGGGTGAGGTCGGCGCCGCCGAGCGGGGCGACGAGCGGACCGGTCCAAAGCTCCGAGTCGCAGGTGAGGGCGGCGAAGACCATCCCGGCGAGCAGGGCGGCGATCCCGGCCGGGTGCCAGCCGGAGCGGTACCAGTAGCCGCCGTCCGGGCCCGCGTGCAGGGCGGCGGAGTCGTAGGCGCAGCGGCGCAGGACCATGTCGGCGAGGAAGACACCGCCCCAGGGGGCGAAGACGATGATCAGGAGGGAGAGGAACGCGAGGAGCGAGGTGGTGAAGTCGGTGAGGAAGAGGGCGCCGAGGGAGCCGAGGGCGGTGACGGCGGCGCTGATCACGATGGCGCGGGCGCGGCTCCACGGGATGCCGAGGACCTGGAGGTTCAGGCTGGAGGAGTAGAGCGTGATGATCGAGTTGGTGACGGAGCCGCCGAGGATCAGGGCGAGGAAGAGCGGCTGGAACCAGCCCGGGAGCAGCCCTTCGGCACCGGCGACCGCGTCCGTCATGTCGGCCTGGGTCGCGGCGGCCACGCCCGCGACGCCCAGGGCGACCGAGGAGAGGAAGCCACCGAGCGCGCCGCTCCAGGTCAGGGCCTTGAGCGAGGTGGTCCGGGGCAGGTAGCGGGTGTAGTCGGCGGGCATCGGGAGGTACGAGAAGGGGCCCGCGAGCATGACGACGAAGGCGAGGCTCCAGCCGGCGGCGCCGGGCCCCTCGGCCGGTACGGCCGTGTCCGCGCCGGGGAGCACGAACACCAGCAGCCCCGCGAAGCCCAGGGCGAGGGCGTAGGCCATCCAGCGCTCGGCGAACTGGACGGTCGCGTGGCCCCACAGGGCGACGGCGAAGGTCAGCGCCAGGGTGACGAACAGGGCCGCGGCGCGTGAGGTCTGGCCGCCGCTCCAGCCGAGGTCGGCGAAGAGGGCGTCGAGGGCGAGGGTGCCGACGACCGTGTTGACGATGGTGTAGCCGATGCTGACGACCCAGTTGAGCAGCCCGGCGGGCCAGTTGCCGCGGACGCCGAAGGCCGCTCGGGATATGACGAGGGTGGCGGTGCCGGTGCGGACGCCGCTCAGTCCGGCGGCGCCGATCACGAAGAAGGAGAGCCCGCCGAGGACGACGACCGCGGTGGCCTGCCAGAAGGAGAGCCCGAAGGCGACGGCGAGAGCTCCGTTGATCACATAGGTGAAGGTGAGGTTGGAGCCGAACCAGAGCCAGAAGACGTCCTTGGCGCTTCCGTGGCGTTCGGCGTCCGGAATGGGGTCGATTCCGTGGCCCTCGACCTGGAAGACCTGGTCGCGGCGGACGTCCGCCGCTGTCTCCATCTGCACCATGCGCACTCCCCAGACTTTGAATGCCGTTCTAGAACTTAGAATGGCATTCAAGATGTGGGAGAGGGGTCCGCCGCGTCAAGACCCTGCGGGCCCCCGGTTAAAGTCGTGACCATCGGGCCAGGGGTGACGGAGGCGGAGCGGGTGGCAGGGGCAGCGCGGCGGCGGGACGGGCACATCGCCCAGGAACGGATGCTCGAGGAGGCCATGGCGGCCATCGGCGAGGGCGGGCTCGCTTCGCTGACCATGTCGGCGCTGGCCGAACGCCTGGGCACGAGCGGTGGCCACATCCTGTACTACTTCGGCAGCAAGGACCTGCTGCTCCTCGCCGTGCTGCGCTGGAGCGAGGCCGCCCTCGCCGAGGAGCGCCGGGCGCTGCTCGCGCGGCGGCTGACGGCGGAACGCAAGCTCGACCTGTTCCTGCGGCTCTACCTCCCGCGCGGCCCGCGCGATCCGCGCTGGACCCTCTGGATCGAGCTCTGGCCCCGCACGCCGGGGAACGAAGCCCTGCGCGAAGCCCAGCGGGAGCTGGACCGCGGCTGGCAGGAGGACCTGGAGGCGCTGCTCGCCAAGGGCGTGGCCCAGGCCCGGTTCGCGCCGATGGACGCGGCCGGCATCACGGCCCGCGCCTCCGAACTCCTCGCACTCCTGGACGGACTGAGCACGCGCGTGGTCCTCGGCGAGGATTCCGGAACGGACGCCCGCCCCGCCCTGGAGGCGGCCCGGGCGGCGGCGGACCTGCTGATCCCGAGGGCCTGAGGCGGGGACGTTCGGCGACCGGAGGTCCGGGCGGACGGGGCGGTCAGGCGGCCGGCGGGTCCGCCCAGGGCAGCGGCTCGACCGCGGCGAACGGCCACTCCGGCGCGTCGGGGTGGCGGCGGGACTGCTCGGCGTTCCAGCGGATCTGCTCGGTGTGCAGCGCGGGGCGCGAGAGCCGGGCGACCGCCGGGTACGAGGAGGCGAGGACCTGGGCCAGTTCCAGCGTGGCCTCCGCGTCGGACGCGGCCTCCCCGGGATGCGCGTGCGGGACGCCGTACCAGGCGGTGACGGCCCGCAGGGAGCGGGAGCCGGGGCGGTAGCGGTCGGCGTGGCGGTCCAGGACCAGGGGGTCGCAGACGGGTGCCACGCCGTGCGGGAGGCGGTCGGGCAGCGTGGGCACGCCGTGGCGGAGCAGTTCGGCGTGGAGCATGGTCAGGACGTAGGGGGCGAACCAGACGACGAGGATCTCGTTCGCCGCGAGATGGCCGGCGACCAGGGCGGCCAGCTCGTCCAGGGCCCGGGCGGCGGGCCTGCCCTCCGCCGTGGCGCGCTCGCGGGCGGCGCCGGAGGGCGTGCCGAGCGCCGGGGGCGGGACATCGGAGCCGGGATCCATGATCCAGTCTCCGGTGGCGCCGTCGCTCCCGCGCACCGCCGCGGTGAGGATCCTGTCGACGCCCGCCCGGTATCCGGTGGTCGTGATGTCCAGGGCCAGGAGCCGGCGCCGGTGCCAGCCCGGCAGATCCTGCCGGGGCGGCGGCGCGGGCTCCGGTACGTGCCCGGGGTGGAAGACCTGCCAGCCGCCGGCCGGACCGTGCCTGAGCACTCCGGCGCCGGCCGGCACGACCGCTCCGCAGACGGCGCAGGGCCCGTCGTGGTCGTTGGCGAGGTCGGGGGCCCCGGGGGTCACGACGTCCCCGCACCGTCCCGGTACGCCTCCAGGAGCCGCAGCCACGCCTCGCTCAGCGTCGGGTACGCGGG
Source organism: Streptomyces sp. NPDC047971 (assembly GCF_040653355.1). Classification (NCBI taxonomy): domain Bacteria; kingdom Bacillati; phylum Actinomycetota; class Actinomycetes; order Kitasatosporales; family Streptomycetaceae; genus Streptomyces; species Streptomyces sp. NPDC047971. The sequence goes on from NZ_JBEZNW010000001.1 coordinate 23,429, forward strand.
GACGGCGTGCCAGAGCCGCCCGATGGGGACCTCTCCCGCGACGGCGACGGTCGCCGAGTGGAGCAGTTCGCCGATGCCGGGTCCCACGAAGGTGACGCCGAGGACGGTCTCGCGGTCCAGGTCGACGACCATGCGGGCATGGCCGCGGTAGCCGTCCGCGTACAGGCCCGCGCCCGCCACGCCCGAGAGGTCGAGGTCGACGGCGCGGACCCGGTGTCCGGCGCGTTCGGCCTCGGCGAGGGAGAGGCCGACCGAGGCGCCCTCGGGGTCGGTGAAGACGACCTGCGGCACGGCCGCGTGGTCGGCGGTGGCCGTGTGCGCGCCCCAGCGTTCGGTCTCCGAGACCTCGGCCCCGGCGGCGCGGGCGACGATGGCGGCTCCGGCGATCCGGGCCTGGTACTTGCCCTGATGGGTCATCAGGACGCGGTGGTTGACGTCTCCGACGGCGTACAGCCAGTCGCTGCCGGTGACGCGGAGCGTGTCGTCCACCTGCAGCCAGGAGCCCGGCTCCAGGCCGACGGTCTCCAGTCCGATGTCGTCGGTGCGCGGGCGCCGGCCGGTGGCGAAAAGGACCTCGTCGCCCTCCACCCGGTCGCCGCCCTCCAGGACCACGGTGACCGGGCCCGTACTCCCGTCCCGTACGACGGCGGCGACGTCGACGCCGGTCCGGATGTCCGCGCCGCGTTCGGTGAGGGCGTCCGCGACGTGCTCGCCGACGAACGGCTCCATCCGGGGCAACAGCCCCTTGCCGCGCACCAGGACCGTCACCTGGGAGCCGAGGGCCTGCCAGGCGGTCGCCATCTCCGCGGCGACGACTCCCCCGCCGACCACGATCAGCCGGCCGGGTACGTGGTGGGAGCTGGTGGCCTCGCGGCTGGTCCAGGGCCTGGCCCCGGTCAGCCCGGGCAGATCGGGCAGCGCGGCACGGGTCCCGGTGCAGACGGCGACGGCGTGCCGGGCGGTGAGGAGGTGGTGCTCGCCCTCGGGTCCCTCCACGGCGACCTTGCGGGCGCCCCGCAGCCTGCCGTGGCCGCGGTGGAGCCGGGCGCCGGTGGAGTCGAGCCAGCGGACGGCGCCGTCGTCCTTCCAGTCGGAGACGTAGTAGTCGCGGTGCGCGAGCACGGCAGCCGCGTCCAGCGGCCCTTGGACCAGCTGGCGCAGCCCCGGCACCTTGCGGGCGTCGGAGCGCGCGATGGCCGGGCGGAGCAGCGTCTTGCTGGGCATGCACGCCCAGTACGAGCACTCGCCGCCGACCAGTTCGCTCTCCACGACCGCCACGCTCAGTCCGGCCGCCCGGGCCCGGTCCACCACGTTCTCGCCGACCGGGCCCGCCCCCAGGACGACCACGTCGTACTCGTGCTCCACCTCATGTGTCATGGGCCCCAGTCTGCTGGCAGGTGTGCGCCGGGGCCACAGGGGAAGGCGCGGCCGTGCACGCTCGGAAGGAGAGCCGTGCACGCGCCGGACAGCGCGGAGCGAGCGCGGAATAGCGCGGCTCGATACGCCGTTGTGCGGGGCGAGTCCCCAGGGGACCGTGAGGGACACCCGCCAGGAGACCCGGAGAGGTAGAGAGCATGAGCACTGTTGAGCTCACCAAGGAAAACTTCGACCAGATCGTGAGCGACAACGACTTCCTTCTGATCGACTTCTGGGCTTCCTGGTGCGGTCCGTGCCGTCAGTTCGCGCCGGTCTTCGAGGCGGCGTCGGAGCGGCACGAGGACCTGGTGTTCGCCAAGGTCGACACCGAGGCGCAGCAGGAGCTGGCCGCCGCGTTCGAGATCCGGTCGATCCCGACGCTGATGATCGTGCGCGACAACGTGGCCGTGTTCGCACAGCCCGGCGCTCTGCCGGAGGCCGCTCTGGAGGACGTGATCGGTCAGGCGCGCAAGCTCGACATGGACGAGGTGCGCAAGTCCATCGAGGACGCGAAGCAGCAGTAGCGGGGATCCGCGGGGGCGGTACGGGTGATCCCGTACCGCCCCTTTCGGCGTTCCCCGGCGGACGCGCGCGTCCGACCGCCCCGGATCAGCGCTCCAGGACCAGGGCCAGTCCCTGGCCGACGCCGATGCACAGCGCGGCGAGGCCGGTGCCCGAGCCCGCCGCGGCGAGCTGGTGGGCCACCGAGCCGGCGAGCCTCGCTCCGGAGGCGCCCAGCGGATGGCCGATGGCGATGGCGCCGCCGCGCGGGTTGACGATCTCGGGGTCGAGTTCCGGCCACTCGGCGAGGCAGCCGAGCGACTGGGCGGCGAACGCCTCGTTCAGCTCGAAGGTCGTCAGGTCGTCGAAGGAGCGTCCGGACTTCCCGAGCGCGCGCCGGACCGCCTCGACCGGTCCGAGCCCGAAGAGCTGGGGCTCGATCCCCGTGACGGCGGAGGCGCGGACGCGCGCCAGCGGCTCGCGCCCGGTCTCCCGCAGCCCCTCCTCGTCGACCAGGAGCAGGGCGGCGGCGCCGTCGTTGAGCGGCGAGGCGTTCCCCGCGGTCACGGTGCCGCCCTCGCGGCGGAACGAAGGCTTCAGCTTGGCGAGGGCCTCGATCGAGGTGGTGTCGCGGATGCACTCGTCACGGGCGAGGTCCACGTCCCCGTACGGCACGACCTCGCCGTCGTAGAGCCCCTTGCCCCACGCGGCGGCGGCCTTCTGGTGACTGGCCAGGGCGAACGCGTCCTGCTGCTCGCGGGTGATGCCGTGCTTGTCGGCGACGAGCTCCGCGCCCTCGCCGAGCGAGACGGTCCATTCGGCGGGCATCCGCGGGTTGGTCATGCGCCAGCCCAGCGTCGTGGAGTGCAGTTGCTGGTGACCGGCCGGGAAGGCGCGCTCCGGCTTCTGCAGGACCCAGGGGGCGCGGGACATCGACTCGACGCCGCCGGCGATCGCCACGGAGGCGTCGCCGAGCGCGATGGCGCGGGCGGCCTGGATGACCGCCTCGAGACCCGATCCGCAGAGGCGGTTCACCGTGACGCCCGGCACGGAGGTGGGGAGCCCGGCGAGCAGGACGGCCATGCGGGCCACGTCCCGGTTGTCCTCGCCCGCGCCGTTGGCGTCCCCGAAGCAGACGTCGTCGATCCGGGCCGGGTCGAGATCGGGCGTACGGTCGACGAGCGCCTTGACCACGTGCGCGGCGAGGTCGTCGGGCCGTACGGAGGAGAGCGCGCCCCCGAACTTGCCGATCGGCGTGCGGACGGCGTCGACGATGTAGACGTCGCGGATGCTCATCGGTTCTCTCCCACGTGACCTGCGGTGAAGCGTTCGCCTGGTGAATTTTCCTTCAGCGCCTTGCGCGGCGAGTCTCCGTCGGGCGGCGCCTCCTGTCAACGGTCGCACCCCCGTGACGCGTGGTGGACGAACCGACGCCGCCGGGCCCCGCGGGCGCTACCCCGTGGTGTGCCGGATCAGCGCCGTCAGTCCGTAGTCCAGCTCGCGGCCGTCGACCAAAAGCGCCTCGACCGTGCGTGTCTCGGGGTCGATGTCCGCCGCCAGGCCGTGTCCCTCGTAGCGCGGGTACCCGGTGGCCCCGGTCCGGCCGGTGGCCTCGACGACCGCCGAGCGGACCGCGCTGTCCTCGACGGACGCTCCGCCCCGGTCCTCCACGTGCTCGGGAACGAGAAGGATCTCGAAACGCCTCGGAAAGGTGCTCATGCCTCGACGCTAAGCCGCCACGGCCCCGAGCGCTCAGCCGGACTCCCGGGGCACGAGCTGCGAGGCCATCAGGTCCCTCGCCTCCGGGGTGCCCTCCGGATCGCGGACCGCGCCGTCGACGAGCTCGGCGAGGCGCCGGCCGATCACCATGTCGATCCGGACCGTGGTCAGCCGGGGCCGCAGCAGCCGCCCGAGCAGCAGATCGTCGCAGCCGACGACCGCCGTCTCCTCGGGGACGAGGACCCCGGCGTCCTGCAGGGCGCGCATCAGCAGCATCGCGTACTCGTCGTTGTAGGCGAAGACGGCGTCGAGCCCGAGCGCGCGCCACCTCCCGGCGAGCTCGTTCGCCGACTCCTCCTCGTACCGCAGCGGCAGGGGTACGACGACGGCGTCCGTTCCCGCCACCGCCTGGCGGGCGCCGTCGAGCCGCGGCCCCGAGAACATCTCCAGACCCGGCTCCTCGGGAACCACCACGCCGATCCGGCGCCTGCCGCGCCCGACCAGGTGCTCGGTGGCGACGCGCCCGACCCTCCCCTGGTCCATCACCAGCGCGTGCGTTCCTTCGACCCGCCGCGGGCCGACGGTGATCACGGCCTTCGCGCCGGAGCGCTTGAGGATCTCCACACCGTTCGGGGTCAGCTCGACCTCGCCGAAGGAGACCACCGCGACCGGACGGAGCTCCGCCCAGGCACGGGCGGCCTCGTCCCCGTCCAGACCGAGACTGCCGTACTGCACCACGGTGTAGTCGAGTCGGCGCAGCGCCCACTGGAGTTCGTTGAGGAAGGTGCCGTAGAGCGGGCCGACCGGCACCCGCGCGGTCGGCAACAGAACCATCCGGCTGTGACCGGCGCGCAGGCTGCGGGCCGCGGCGTGGGGCACGTAGCCGAGCTCCTCCGCCGCCTCCCGCACCCGCCGGCGCGTCGGCTCGCTGATCCGCACGGCCTCGGTGTTGTTGAGCACGTACGACACGGTCGCTCTGGACACGCCCGCGAGGCGGGCGACGTCGGCACTGGTCGGGACGGCACGTCCGGCGGACTGTCTGGGTGACTGGCTCATCGCTCCGGCATCCTTCCAGACCGGTCCTGCCCGGGGAACGGCGGATGGCCGGAACCGGGTACCGCACCCCGCCGCGCCTCGTCGCCGCCGTACTGTCGGTGCTCGGCGCGCTCGCCGTGCGCCCGATCCGTACCCGCGCCGAAGACGAGAAGACGACACCGAGAGGCATCGACGTGCGACTCAACTCCACCACCTGGGGATCCGGTGACCGCATCGCGCTGCTGGTCCACGGCATCATGGCCGACCACCGCACCTGGCGGCAGGTCGGACCGGCCCTGGCCGAACGCGGCTACCGGGTGATCGCCGTGGATCTGCGCGGTCACGGCCTGAGTCCGCGCGCCGAGGGCCCCGGCGGCTACCGCCCGTCGGACTACGCCGACGACCTCGTCGAGAACCTTCCCGCCGGGATCGAGTTGGCGCTCGGCCACTCGCTCGGCGCACTCGCCCTCGCGACCGCCGTGGACCGGCTCGCGCCGCGCCGCGCGGTCTACTCCGACCCGGCATGGCACCTGCCGGCCGGTGAGGAGGGCTACCGCCCGGAGATGTTCACCCAGGGCAAGGCGCTCACCCGTGACCACATCAGGATCCTCAACCGCCGCTGGGCGGAGGTGGATCTCGACATCGAGGTCGAGACGCTGCGGCTCTGGGACGAGCGGACCGCCCATGGTCTGGTGGACGTCGTCGGCCTGGACATGTGGCCCGGGCCCCCGGCGGTCCCCTCCCTGGTCACGCTCGCCGACCCGAGCTTCGTGGTCCCCGCCGACAAGGCGCGGATGCTCAAGGAGCGCGGGTTCGAACTCCGTACGGTGGCGGGCGCGGGTCACACGATCCACCGGGACGACTTCGACGGGTTCATGACGGCCCTGGAAGGCTGGATCTGACGTACCGTGTGGTCATGGACGACGTCTCGATGGTGGGATTGCTCGGCCGGGTGACCGGCACCGTCGGGCCCGGCCTCGTCGGCGAGGTGATCGTCCGGATCCGGGGCGGCGCCGAGCACTTCCTCGCCCGTGCCGCCGATCCCCGGGAGCGGATCGAGACCGGAACGGTCGTGATGGTCATGGAACATCTCCCTCCACGCACCGTCTATGTCACAGCCGCGTACGACAGTTGACCGACCCGTTGAGCGCCTGCCGTGAGGAGGCGCACACTCCCTTCACCGGATCCGCACGGCTCCGGTGAAGGGGGAGCTGCCCATGGGCATCGGCATCCTGGTGGGCGGCGCGATCGGCGCCGTCCTCGTTCTCATCGCACTGTTCAAACTGATGTGGCGCGTCGCGGAACCCAACGAGGCGCTCATCATCTCCGGCTCCAACCACAAGATGGAGGGGCTCGGCGAGGGGATGGGCTTCCGGATCGTCACCGGGCGCGGCACGCTCGTGCTGCCGGGGGTCCAGGCGGTACGGAAACTCTCGCTCGACCTCAACGAGACCCAGCTGCAGGTGGAATGCGTCACCCACCAGGGCATTCCGCTCAAGGTCCGGGGTGTGGTGATCTTCAAGGTGGGCGACGACTTCGTGTCGATCGCCAACGCGGCCCGTCGTTTCCTCGACCAGCAGAAGCTGATGTCGGAGCGGGTGCACATCGTCTTCGCCGGTCATCTGCGCGCCATCGTCGGCGGGTTGACGGTGGAGGACATGATCCGTGACCGGGAGAAGCTGACCGGACAGGCCCGTTCGGCCTGTGGCACGGAGATGGAGAAGCTGGGTCTGATCGTCGACTCGCTGCAGATCCACGAGATCGAGGACCCGACCGGATACATCAAGAACCTGGCCGCGCCGCATGCCGCGGCGGTCCAGCGTGATGCCCGCATCGCGCAGGCGGAGGCCAACAGGCGGGCGACGGAGGCCGAACAGCAGGCCGCGGCCCGCATGTCGGAGGCGACCCGGGACAGCGAGATCCTGCAGGCCGGCTATCAGGCCGAGCGGGACCAGGCTTCCGCCAAGGCCCGGCAGGCCGGTCCGCTGGCCGAGGCCGGGGCGCGGCAGGAGGTCGTCGTCCAGGAGACCCGGGTCGCCGAGCTGGAGGCGCACCGGAAGGAGCAACAGCTCCAGGCGGATGTCCGCAAGCCCGCGGACGCCGAGGCGTACACGACCCGGACGCGGGCCGACGCCGAGCGCGACGCCCGGATCTCGGCGGCGCAGGCGGAGGCCAAGGAGACCGAGCTGGCCAGTGCCGCGAAGGCGGCGGCGACCCGGCTGACCGGTGAGGCGGAGGCGGCGGCCCAGCAGGCGAAGGGGCTCGCGATCGCCGAGTCGACCCGGGCGAAGGGTCTCGCCGAGGCCGAGTCGATCAAGGCGAGGGCGGCGGCCCTCGCCGAGAACCAGGAGGCGGTGGTCGCGCAGCAGCTGGCCGAGAAGTGGCCGGAGATCGTCGAGGCGGGCGCCTCCGCCTTCGGCAACGTGGACCAGATGGTCCTGCTGAACGGCGCCGACGGCATGGCCGAGATGTTCGCCAAGGCGCTGACCATGGGCGGGACGGGCCTCGGTCTGGCCCGTCAGCTGCTCGCCACGATGGGTCCGGACGCCCGGGCCTCGGACGCTCCCTCGCCGAACGGCGCGGCGCCGCCCGCGCCCCGGGCGGAGGCGATCCCGGTCGGCGACGACCGGGTGTAGCCGCCCGGTCGCGTCGTGCGGCCGGTCGCCCTTGGCCGCACGACGACGGGGCCGGACGACGACGGGCCGCACGACTGGCCGCACGACTGGCCGCACGACGACGGGCCGGGCCCGGCGCCTCCTCGGCGCCGGGCCCGGTCGCGCGTCCACGTCCGGCCTCCCTCACGCAGGGACGGCTCGGGCGGGTGGAAGATCGGTCGTGCGAAAGTCAGTTGTGGCCGAACTTCCGCTCCTTCTTGTGGGAGACCTGCTCGATGATCGGCCGCGGGGTCTCGCGTACGGTCGGCGTCTGTTCCTTCGTCGCCTCGGTCCTGTGCTCGTGACCGCCCGTACGGGCACCGCGGTTCACCCGGGTCTGTTTCTTGCCCACGATCGTGCCTCCTGACAGCGAAAATCGGACGCTGGGGCCGATTTCAGCCTCGCACGCGAGTGCGAACACCGCATGTCAGGGACGACGCTCCCGGCCGGGGGCCTACGGTGGCCCCGTGACGACCTTCCCGTACTCCACGACCGAGGCCGACCCGCAGGCGATCGGCCCCGTCCGCACGTCCTACGCCCCCGACCGCGACGGCGACCCGGACCCCGGGGAGATCGTGTGGACCTGGGTGCCCTTCGAGGAGAACGACGGACGCGGCAAGGACCGTCCCGTGCTCGTGGTGGCCCGGGAGGAGGCCGGGACGCTGCTCGCCGTGCAGCTGTCCAGCAAGCGGCACGACGGTGACCGCGAGTGGGTGGCCATCGGGGTCGGTGACTGGGACAGCGCGCGGCGTGAGTCCTGGGTGGACCTCGACCGTGTGCTGCGGGTCCACGAGACGGGGATGCGCCGGGAGGCGTGCGCCCTGGACCGGTCCCGCTTCGACCGGGTCGTGGAGCGCCTGATCGAGCGGTACGGCTGGTCGTAGCCGGTCAGGCGCCCGCCAGCACCCGCTGGAAGGCTCCGAGCGTGGTCCGGTCCCTGGTGCGGTCGAGGATCGCGAAGACGATCTCGTCGAAGTGGCCCGCGAAGCGGCCTCCGCCCGTCAGGAGCGCGCGGAAGGCGGCGGCGACCTCGGCCGGGTCGTTCTGGAAGACGCCGCAGCCCCAGGCGCCGAGGACGAGCCGCCGGTAGCCGCCGGCCACGGCCGTCTCCAGGACGCGTTCGGCGCGGGCCGCGAGCACGGCGGGGACACGGTCGGCGAGCTCGGGGGTCTGCCGGCGGATCACCCCCGCGTTGGGCGCGGGCGAGGTGAGGAAGCCGACCGTGAACGGCTCGCCCAGAAGCCCGCCGCGGTCGTCGCGGAAGACCGGGACCCCCGGAGAGAGGATCACGCGGTCCGAGTAGAAGGCGTCCCTCTCCGCGCGGTGGTGCGCGTAGTACTCGGGAGCGCGCAGCAGGGTGGTGTAGAGGGCGGAGGCCCGGCAGACGGCCTCTTCCTGGGCCTGTGCGCCGTTGAGGTACCCGCCGCCGGGGTTGCGGGCGGAGGCGAAGTTCAGGACGGCCACCGGGCCGGCGTCGGCCCTGGTCATCCGGCGCGCGGCGACGAGGCTGCTCTCGTCGGTGACCGTGATGGCGGTGGTCCGGCCGGGGTCCTCGGCGAGGGGGACGGAAACGGGTTCGGGGCCGTAGAGCCGGGTGCCGGCCACGGCCGCGTTCAGCTCCGCCTCGATCGAGACCATCCGCCCGCCGGGGGCCCGGTAGCGGCCCTTCTCGACGATCTCCTCGGTCTCCTTCGCGATCCCCCGCAGTCGTGCGCTCATGGACGCAAGCTTGATCGAATCGGCTCTTCCGGGGCAACGGGATATTCACCGGGGTGCCGGAGGGGCGCTCTTGCACGCCGGTCGGACGTGGCTTTAGGTGGAATCAGCGCCTTCCGAGACAGGAGGAACGACATGTCGTCGAGCGGCATACCGCGGAGCGGTTCCGCCCTCACCGTGGACGAGGCCGAGGACCTGCTGCGATGTATCTGCTTCAAGACGGGCCCACCCCGCGCGCTCGGGGTGGAGGTGGAATGGCTCGTCCACGAGCTGCGCGACCCGCGGCTTCCCGTCCACCCGCGGCGGCTGGCCTCGGCCGTCGACACCGTACGGTCCCTGCGGCTGGCCTCGGCCATCACCCTCGAACCCGGCGGACAGCTGGAGCTCAGCTCGCCGCCCGCCGCCTCCCTCATGGGATGTGTCGACACCCTCTCGGCCGATCTCCGCGCCGTGCGTGACGCGCTCGCCCCCCTCGGGCTCGCGCTCAGCGGTTACGGGGTCGATCCCTGGCACGCGCCGCGGGAGCGGCTCCTGCGCGAGCCCCGGTACGACGCGATGGAGGCCGCCCTCGATCGCACCGGACCCTCCGGCCGGGCCATGATGTGCGACTCGGCGTCGGTGCAGATCTGCCTGGACGCCGGTCACGAGGAGCCGGGACCGCTCGGCTACCACCGCCGGTGGCAGCTGGCCCATCTGCTCGGCGCCGTCCTGGTGGCCGCGTTCGCCAACTCGTCCGTCCACGGCGGGCGCAGGACCGGCTGGCGGTCGACCCGGCAGTCGCTGTGGACCGATCTCGACCCGGCCCGGGCGCTCGCCCCCGCTCCGGACGGGGAACCCAGGGCCGCCTGGGCCACCCACGTCCTGGACACCCCGGTGATGTGCGTACGGGGCGAGGAGGCACCGTGGGCGGTGCCGGAAGGGCTCACGTTCCGGGAGTGGCTGCGCACCGGCCGCCCCCGCCCGGCCGACGAGGACGACCTGCGCTACCACCTGACGACGCTGTTCCCGCCGGTGCGGCCGCGCGGCCATCTGGAGCTGCGGATGGTCGACGCCCAGCGCGGTCCGGACGGCTGGATCGTGCCGGTGGCCGTGACCGCCGCGCTGTTCGACGACCCCGAGGCCGCCGAGAGCGTGTACCGGGCCGTCAAGCCGCTGGCCGAGCGGGCCGGCCCGGAGGCCCCGCCGCGCAACCCGCTCTGGCTGGCCGCGGCCAGGGACGGGCTCACCGATCCCGATCTGCACGCCGCCGCGCTCGTGGCGTTCCCCGCCGCGCTGGAGGCGCTCCCCCGGATCGGGGCGAGCGCGGCGGTACAGCGGGCGGTGGCCGCCTTCCACGAACGGTACGTACTCCTCGGCAGCTGTCCCGCCGACGATCTCCAGGAGGTGGCGTCATGACCGTGGCCACGGATCCCTCGGCCCTGCGGCGGCGCGCGCTCGACGCGCTCACGACCGCGCGGGAGCGCACCGCGCTGCTCACCTCCTGCGTCGAGGACGACGAACTCGTCGCGCAGCACTCGCCGTTGATGTCTCCGCTGGTGTGGGACCTGGCGCACATCGGCAACCAGGAGGAGCAGTGGTTGTGGCGGGCCGTCGCGGGGCGTGACGCGCTGCGCCCGGAGATCGACTCGATCTACGACGCCTTCGAGCACCCGCGCGCCAGTCGCCCCTCGCTGCCCCTGCTTCCGCCGGCCGAGGCCCGGGCCTACGCCTCCGATGTGCGCGGCCGGGTGCTGGACGTGCTGGCGGCCACCCCGCTGGAGGGCCGGCCGCTCGTCGAGGCGGCCTTCGCCTTCGGGATGATCGCGCAGCACGAGCAGCAGCACGACGAGACCATGCTGATCACTCATCAGCTGCGCAAGGGGCCGAGGGCGTTGACCGCTCCCCCGCCGCCGGTCACCGCCACCGGCGGACTTCCCGCCGAGGTCCTGGTCCCCGGCGGGCCGTTCACGATGGGCACGTCGGACGAGCCGTGGGCGCTGGACAACGAGCGCCCGGCGCACGTACGGACGGTCCAGGCGTTCTTCATCGACACCGTCCCGGTCAGCAACGGCGCCTACATGGCCTTCGTCGCGGACGGCGGCTACAGCGACGAGCGCTGGTGGCAGGCGGAGGGATGGGAGCAGATCCACCGGCACGGCATCGCCGCCCCGCTGTTCTGGCGGCGCGACGGCGGGCAGTGGATGCGGCGCCGGTTCGGCGTGACGGAGCCGGTCCCCGAGGAGGAGCCGGTGGTGCACGTCAGCTGGTACGAGGCGGACGCGTACGCCCGCTGGGCCGGGCGCAGGCTCCCCACGGAGGCCGAGTGGGAGAAGGCGGCCCGGCACGACCCCACGAGCGGGCGTTCGCGCCGCTATCCGTGGGGCGACGCGGACCCGGCGCCCGAGCACGCCAACCTCGGCCAGCGCCATCTGGGGCCCGCCCCGGTCGGCAGCTACCCGCGGGGCGGTTCACCGCTCGGGGTACGGCAGTTGATCGGGGACGTGTGGGAGTGGACGGCCAGCGACTTCCTGCCGTATCCGGGCTTCACCGCGTTCCCGTACAAGGAGTACTCGGAGGTCTTCTTCGGTCCGGCGCACAAGGTGCTGCGCGGTGGCTCCTTCGCGGTGGACGAGGTGGCCTGCCGGGGCACCTTCCGGAACTGGGACCTCCCGGTGCGCCGGCAGATCTTCTCCGGCTTCCGGACCGCACGGGACGCGGAGCTCGTCTGATGTGCCGCCATCTCGCCTTCATCGGCGAGCCGGTGCCGATCGGGGAGCTGCTGCTGCGGCCGCCCCATTCGCTGGAGCGGCAGGCGTGGCAGCCGCGCAGCCAGAGCAGCGGGCTCGTGAACGCGGACGGATTCGGCGTCGGGTGGTACGCCGACGGGGACCCGGTCCCGGCCCGGTACCGCAGGGCCGCGCCCATCTGGGGCGATCCCTCGCTCGCCGATCTCGCGCGGGTGGTGCGCACCGGTGCGCTGCTGGCGGCGGTCCGGGGCGCCACCCGGCCCGGCCCGGACGGGGAGGCCGCGGCGGCGCCTTTCGCGGCGGGGTCGTGGCTGTTCAGCCACAACGGAGCGGTGGAGGGCTGGCCCGACTCGCTGACGTCGACGGCCGCGTCCCTGACCGCCGGTGAACTGCTCGCGCTGGAGGCCCGCACCGACTCGGCGCTGGTGTGGGGTCTCGTGCTGCACCGGCTGCGAGCCGGCGACTCGCCCGGCCGGGCGCTCGCCGACACGGCCCGGGAGGTCGCCGAGGCCGACCCGGAGTCCCGCCTCAATCTCCTGCTCACCGACGGCACCGAGATCGCCGCGACCGCCTGGGGGAACTCCCTCTGGTATCTGCGGCGCCCCGATCGCACGGTCGTGGCCTCGGAGCCCTACGACGACGATCCGCTCTGGCGCGAGGTGCCGGACCGCACCCTGCTGACCGCCACCCGCGCCGATGTCACCCTCACCTCGCTCAAGGAGCCCTCCTCGTGAGTCCGTTCCAGCTGACCCGCACCCTTCCCGAGGACGCCACGGACGCCGATCTGCGCGCCGACGTCCTGCACGGTCTGACCCGTCTGCCCAAGGAGCTGCCGCCGAAGTGGTTCTACGACGCGCGCGGCAGTGAACTGTTCGAGGAGATCACCAGGCTCCCCGAGTACTACCCGACCCGCGCGGAGCGGGAGATCCTGATCGCCCGGGCGAACGACATCGCCGCGGCGACGGGGGCCCGGACGCTGGTGGAGCTGGGGTCCGGTTCCTCGGAGAAGACCCGGTTCCTGATCGACGCGCTCCTGCCCGAGCTGGACAGCTACGTCCCGGTGGACGTGAGCGAATCGGCGCTGCGGGGTGCGGCGGAGTCGCTCCTGGCGGAGCGGCCCGGGCTCCACATCCACGCGCTGGTGGCCGACTTCACCCGGGGGCTGGCTCTGCCCGGTACGCCCGGACCACGGCTGGTCGCGTTCCTGGGAGGCACGATCGGCAATCTGCTGCCCCACGAGCGCGCGGTGTTCCTGCGTTCGGTCCGGGCGATGCTGGCGCCGGGCGACGCCCTGCTGCTCGGCACGGACCTGGTGAAGGACGAGGCGACGCTGGTCGCCGCCTACGACGACGACGCCGGGGTGACGGCCGAGTTCAACAAGAACGTGCTGGCGGTGATCGCCCGCGAGCTGGACTCGGACGTGCGGCCCGACGACTTCGACCATGTGGCGCTCTGGGACCGGGAGCGGGAGTGGATCGAGATGCGGCTGCGGGCGCGTCACGCGCTCACCGTGAAGATTCCCGAGCTGGATCTGGTGGTGCCGTTCGAGGCCGGTGAGGAGGTACGGACGGAGGTGTCGGCGAAGTTCCGTCAGGCGGGCGTGCGCGCCGAGCTGGCGGAAGCCGGGCTCGAACTGACCCGCTGGTGGACGGACGAGAAGGAGCGGTTCGCGCTGTCGCTGGCGACCGCCCGCTGAGCCGCACGGGCCAGGGAGCGACGGTCCGGATGGTGGAGGGTGGATATCGGATCCAGCATCCGGACCTCCGCGGTGAGCCCGCGGGCCAGCGCGATCCGCCAGAGCGAGGCGGCCAGCGGGTCGTCCCCGACGAAGGCGGCGGGTCCGGTCGGCCGGTAGTCCAGTCGGACCGGCTGGACGGGTACGGAGGCGTCCAGGGCGGCTTGGAAGGCGGCCGGCCGGAAGGCTCCCCCGCCCCGGCCGCACCAGGTGGACCCCTCCGGGAAGACGATCACCCGTCCCCCGCCCGCCAGCGCCCGCGCCATCGCGCGGACGGTGGCGGGCAGCGCCCGCAGCCGGTCACGGTCGATGAAGAGAGTGCCGCCCCGGGCGGCGAGCGGCCCCAGCACGGGCCAGGCGCGGATCTCGCGCTTGGCGAGCATCCGGCCGGGCAGGACGGCGGCCACGAGCGGGATGTCCAGCCAGGAGATGTGGTTGGCGACGACCAGCAGGGGGCCCTCGGCGGGCGCGGGGGCTCCGGTGACCTTCAGGCGGACGCCGAAGGCGCGGAGCACCAGGCGGCACCACCGTCGGACGAGCGCCCGACGGCCGGCGGGGGGCAGCGGCGCCGCCAGGGGGGCGAGCAGCACCCCGGCCAGGACGGCGGCGACACCCGTCGCCAGCCGTGCCGCGGCGCGGACGGACCCGGCGGGCGGTCCCGTGTGCCGCGCACAGGGATCGGGTGCGCACGGCGAGGCCGGCAGCCAGGGCGAGGCGGACCCGGCGGCGGTCACTGCGCCGGGGCGAGGGAGAGGAAGTGGCGCAGGTAGCGAGGGTTCGTGTTGCGCAGCGACAGCAGGACGTAGAGGTCCGCCACGCCGAAGTCGACGTCGTGGGCGGGCGCGCCGCAGACCCATGCGCCGAGCCGCAGATAGCCGCGGAGCAGCGGCGGGAGTTCCACGCGGCCCTCGGGGCGGGTGACTCCGTCGGGGGTCCAGAGCTTGTGCGGGGTGACCCAGTACTCCTCGGGGGCGAGGTGCTTGGCCTTGACGGTGTCCCAGGTGGCGGCGGCGAGGGTGCCGCCGTCGGCGAGCGGGATCGAGCAGCAGCCGGCCAGCCAGTTGTGGCCGGTGCGGGTCATGTAGCGGGCGAGCCCGGCCCAGATCAGGGCGATGACGGCGCCGTTGCGGTGGGCGGGGTGGACGCAGGAGCGGCCGACCTCGACGAGGTCGTCGCGGACCGGGGCGAGCCGGCCGAGGTCGAACTCGCTCTCGGAGTAGAGGCGTCCGGCGATCCGGGCGCGGTCGGGCGGCAGCACCCGGTACGTGCCGACGATCTCGCCGGTGGCCTCCTCCCGTACGAGGAGGTGGTCGCAGTAGGCGTCGAAGGCGTCGGTGTCGAGGCCCGGCTCGGGTCCGTCGAGTCGGGCGCCCATCTCCCCCGCGAAGACCTGGTGGCGCAGCCGCTGGGCGGCGCGGACGTCGTCCTGGGTGCGGGCGAGACCGACGAGGTAGCGGGGCTCCGGCCCGGTTGCGGGGGCCGTCGGCCGGGGCTGGGCCGGGACTCCGGTGAACGCGCGGGCCGTGGCGGGGGCGCCCGACGGGACGTCCGCAGGCACGGGGAGACCGGCGGGGACGGGGACTGCGGGGGCCGCGGCGGCTGCGGGCGACGGTGCGGGCATGTCGGGCTCCTCCGGCGTACGGAAGGGGGACGGTGAGGGCCGGACCGCGTGAGCGGTGGTCCGGCTCCCTACTTCTTCCGTCACCGACTGGATTCGACATGACCGTTCGGGGGATCGCGGGTGTGCGATCGCTGAATGCTATTCGGCGAGGGTCCGGGTGATCTCCTCCGAGGCCGCCGCGGCGGCCTCCTTCGGGTCCTCACCCTGCAGGACCGCCGTCATGTACGGCTTGATCGGGTTGGACGCCTCGACGTCGGCCCACTGCGGGGAGTTGGGGGTGGCCCTTCCGCGTGCCGCGCCGACGGCCATCACGGCGGTGGCCTCCTGGCCTGCGACGACGGAGGCGAGGGAGGTCTTGTTGGGCACGTAGTTCATGGCTCGGGCGAGCTCGGCCTGCCACTTCTCGCCGGCCAGCGCCTTGACCACGTCGATGGCCCGGTCCCGCTCGGGAGCGTTCTCCGGGACGATCAGATCGGAACCGCCGGTGAAGACGGCGCAGGGCTGTCCGGCCTTCTTGCCGGGTATGGGGAAGAAGCCGAGCTTGTCCTTGAGCGCCGGGTTCGCCTTGGTGATGGCGGCGACGGCGCTGGGGGTGGCGATGATCTGGGCGACATCGCCCTGGGCGAAGACCTCGGCCTGGGGCGGGGTCTGCTCGTCGGCGTTCTTGGGTCCGGAGCCGAGCGACTGCAGGTCCTTGTAGAAGTCCATGCCGCGCAGCGCGGCCGGGCTGTCGAGGGCGCCGATCCAGTCGCCGCCCTTGTCCTCCGCGAGGTCGCCGCCCTCGTCCCAGATGAACCCCGCGAGGGTGTACCAGTCCTGTCCCGCGAGGTAGATGCCCTGGGAGCCGTTGCGGTTGAGCTTCTCGGTGTCGTCGAGCCACTGGGCCCGGGTCGCGGGCGGCTCGGTGACGCCGGCCTGCTTGAAGAGGTCCTTGTGGTAGATGACGACGCGGTTGGCGGCGTACCAGGGGATGCCGTACTGGGTCCCGCCGATGCGGCCGGGCTCGGCGAGACCGGGCAGCCAGTCCTCGCTGCCGAGGTCGCGCACGGACTCCAGGGTGAGGTCGTAGAGCTTGTCGGTGTCCGCGTACTGCGCCACCTGCGTGTTGCCGACCTCGATGACGTCGGGGCCGCCGCCACCGCCGATCGCCTCGGTGACCTTCTTGCCGATGCCGGTCCACTCCTGGATGGTGAACTCCAGTTCGATGCCGGGGTGCTCGGCCTCGTACGCCTCGGTGAAGCGCGTGAGGAAGTCCTCGCTGACACTGTCGCGCATCAGCCAGACGTTGACCGTGCGGGACTCCGCGGCGGCTCCGGGGAGGAGCCCGCACCCCGCGAGGGCGAGGGCGGTGGCGGCTGCGAGCGGACAGACGAGATGGCGGTTCTTCACGTAGGTCACCTTCTGCGTTCCATGAAATGGAGTACGGCATGGGGAGCTGACCCGTCGTGGGGGGACCGAACGGCGTGTTCGCGCGGGTATGTGGCCTGGATTCTGGTCTGGACCAACCGAGCGGTCAAGTCCTGGAGGATCGGGTTCCGGGCGGGCGCGCCGGGCACGCCCGCCCGTTATGCCCGGTACGTACGGGGCAGGGGCTACGGGACGGCCGGGACGGAGTCCTCGAAGGCCGTGCCCGCCGCGCGGTACGCGGCGACCTTCGCGGCCACCTGGTCCGGGGTCAGCACCTGGTCCTTCACGTGCAGCACGTAGTCGACCTTCTGGTCGTAGGCGCGCGCCGTCGTGGAGCTCTGCCCGGCGAGGTCGATCAGCCACTGGTTGAAGTTGATGGACATCGGGCGCTCGGGCAGATAGCGGGCGTCGTGCCGGCCGAACTCCTGGCCGTCGACGTAGTAGACGATGGTGCTGTCGTCGATGGTCAGGACCAGGTCGTGCCAGCCCGCGTAGCTCGCGCGGATCTCGGAGTGCTGGTTGACCGCCTCCCACGGGTCGGGCCGGTAGGTCTCCCACGAGGTGGTGTAGAGGATGTTCGCGGGCTCGCCCCAGCCGCCGTTGGGCAGGTACTCGAAGTCGTACTCGGCGTAGTCGTCCGCCATCGGGGCCTTGAGGTCGTTGATGGTGAAGAAGGTCTGGACGAGGTGGTCGCCGTCGGGTCCGGAGAGCGGTGCGTCGGAGAACCGGACCCGGGCCGCGTAGGTGCCGTTCTTGAACTTCGTGGCCCGGGTGAGGATCTCGGTCTGCTTGGTGGACTCGGCGGTGCCGGCGGTCGAGGTCCTCAGGTTCATGATCGAGTTCGTGCCCTCCTCGGCGAAGGTCACGTTCTCGGGAGCCCAGCCGGCGCCGGGTACGCCCGGCCCACCGGAGTTGGCGCGCACGCTCCAGCCATGGGCCGCGATCGCCGGATCGGTGTGGTCGGTGTAGTCGAAGTCGTCGAAGAGCGCGGCGCCGCCGGTCGGCGGCGGGGTCGTCGGGTCCGTCGGCGTCGGGGTGGGTTCGTTCCCGGCCGGGGCGGTGCCCCAGACCTGGACCCCGCCGACGGTGGCGGTGACCTTGCTCCAGTTCGCGTACGTGGTCTGGGACGGACCGAAGGAGTAGTCGTCGCTCTGGTTCAGCGGCTGCCAGGTGGAGCGGTGGAAGCGCAGCTGCATGTCGCCCGTGTCGGCTCCGGGGGCGAGGCTGCCGGCGCCGGCGGTGAAGCCGACCTCCAGATAGCGGTCCGCGGTGGCGGTGGGGTTGGCGAGCGTGCCGAAGCTGCCGGTCAGATTGGCGCAGCCCTTCACCGCCCAGGAGCAGGCGTAGGTGTACGAGGCTCCCGGGTCGGCCTTGAAGTAGTAGCGCACCTTGACCTGGCTCAACTGCACGGTCGACGAACCGGTGTTGACCACCCTGAACCAGGGCTCGACCTGATCGCTCCCGGTGGCGCTCTGCCGGTACTGGACGGTGACGGCCTCGCCGGCCGCGACGGCCGGGAGCGCGGTCAGCGCGGTGGCGCCGAGGCCGGTCACGGCGGCGACGGCGAGTGCGGCACGCATCCGCGGGCCGGTGCCGATCGGTCGGGCGTTCGTCGGTCGGTTGCTCATCGGGGTTCCTCTCCTTGGACGGAGGTGGGGGAAAGGCGGCGCGGCACCCGGAGGGTGTCGAGCCGGGTCCGGTGGTGGCGCAGCCGGGCCTGGAAGCCCGGCCAGTCCCGGCGCCCGCTCCAGGCGGTCTCGGCCAGGGCGCAGATCCGGGGGAAGGTCAGGTACTCGGCATGCGCGTCGGTGGGGACGAACTCGGTCCACAGCTGTGCCTGGGTGCCGAGGACCCGCGCCGCCTCCTCGGGGCTCCAGTGGGCCGGGGCGGGATCGGTCCCGTGGACGGCGCGCAGATCGACCACGAGGCCCGGCTGGCCGGGCGGTTCGTCGAACCGGGCCGACTGCGGATAGTCGAGGTAGGTGGAGCGGTGGGGCGCCATGACGACCTGGTGGCCGCGGCGCGCGGCCGTACGCCCGTGCTCGGTGTCCCGCCAGGGCATCACGGTGAAGTACGGGGGGAGATCGGCGCCGGTCTCGGTCCAGCCGAGCGGCCGGCGGCCCGCGTCGAGGAGGTGGCGCCCGATCCGCTCCATGAACCAGCCGTGCAGGGCGTCCGGTCCGTCGAGCCCCTGCTCCTGGACGCGCCGGAGCGCCTCGGGCGAGGCATGCCATTCGGTGGTCGGGCACTCCTCCCCTCCGATGTGGACGTGCGGCGAGGGGAAGACGTCGATGACCTCGTCGAGGACCTCGCGGCAGAAGTCGAGCACGCCGTCGTGGACCCCGAGGACGGTGTCGCACACTCCCCAGCGGTCCCAGACGCCGAGGGTGCGGTCCGGCCGGTTGCCGAGTTCGGGGTAGGCGGCCAGGGCCGCCCGGGCGTGGCCGGGCATCTCGATCTCGGGCACGACGGTGACGCCCCGCTCGGCCGCGTGCCGCACCAGCCCGGCGAGTTCGGAACGGGTGTAGGCACCGCCGTGCGGAAGGCCGCCGATCTCGGTGAGCAGGGGGCGGCCGGCGACCGGCATCCGCCAGCCCTGGTCGTCCGTCAGGTGGAGATGGAGGACGTTGAGCTTGTGGAGGGCGAGGAGGTCGACGTATCTCCGGAGGAAGGAGACGGGCCGGAAGTGGCGGGCGACGTCGAGCATCGCTCCGCGCCAGGAGAAGCGCGGCACGTCGGTGATCTGTACGCAGGGCACGGACCATGCGACGCCCGCGACGGGCTCGTCGAGCAGGGCCTCGACGGGCAGGAGCTGACGGAGCGTCTGGACTCCGGCGAGCAGTCCGCCGGGGCGGGCGGCGCGCAGCAGGATGCCCTCGGGTCCGACGGTGAGGCCGTAGCCCTCCACGCCGAGACCGGTGAGGGCCGGGTCGAGGGCGAGGACGACGGAGCCGTCCGGGCGCGCGGGCAGCCGGAGCCCGGTGGGCGTGCCCAGAAGGGTGCGCAGCAGCTCCGCGGCGGCTCCCGCGCCGGGGCCGATCGTGAGCGCGGTGTCGGAGCCGAAGGTGAACCGGCCTCGCAGGACGTGGAGTCGGGTGGGCTGGGGGACGAGTCGGGGCACGGACATGACGACGCGCTATCCCTTCACGGCTCCGCCGGTCATCCCGGCGGCGACCCGGCCCTGAAGGACCAGGAAGAGGACGAGGACGGGCAGGGCGAAAAGGGTGGAGGCGGCCATGGTGGCGCCCCAGTCGGTGCCGAAGACATTGGAGAAGGAGGAGAGCCAGACGGGCAGGGTCCGGTCGTCCTGGTTCTTGATGATCAGCATGTTGGCGAAGGCGAACTCGTTCCAGGCGGTGATGAATCCGAAGAGCGAGGTGGCCAGCAGACCGGGCGCGAGCAGGGGCAGGGTCACCCGGCGGAAGGCCTCGGCGCGGGTGCAGCCGTCGACCTGGGCCGCCTCTTCGAGTTCGGCCGGGACGGCGGCGAGGAAGGAGCGCAGGGTGACGACGGTGAACGGCAGGGTGATCATGAAGTAGATCAGGGTCAGCGTCCCCAGCCGGTCGAGCAGGTCGGCGTCCCGGGCGATGACGTACATCGGGATCAACAGCGCCTCCCACGGCGCCACCTGCGCGATGAAGACCATGAGGACGAAGGCGCGCCGGCCCCGCCAGCGCATCCGGGCGACGGCGAAGGCCGCGCCGAGCGCCACGACGAGCGCCAGCAGGACGCACCCCGCGGTGACGATCAGGCTGTTGCGCCAGAAGAGCCAGAACCCGTCCGCCTCCACGGCATGCGCGAAGTGCTCGAAGGTGAGGGAGGTCGGCAGCAGGACGGGTGTCTCGGCCTGGATGTCGGGCGTGGGTTTGAAGGCCGTGGAGACCATCCAGTACACCGGGAAGACGGCGAGGACGAAGACGGTCGCGGCGGCGGTGTTCAGGGGGATTCGGCGCAGCGCGCGGGCGTTCACCGGTCGGCCTCCTGCCGGAGCATCTGACGGAAGTAGGCGATCAGCACGGCGACGAGGATGAGCACCGTCAGGGTGGAGACGGCGGCGCCGAGGTCGTAGCGGTGCAGCGACTGGGCGACCCGGTAGGCGTAGACCGGCAGGGTGGTCGTCGCCTCGCCCGGCCCGCCCCTGGTGACGGCCCAGATCTGGGCGAAGCAGCGGAAGACCCAGATGACTTCGAGGCACAGGACCAGACCGAAGATCGGGCGCAGCAGCGGCAGGGTGATCGAGTGGAAGATCCGGAAGGCTCCCGCTCCGTCGAGACGGGCGGACTCGTACAGCTCCTCCGGGACGGTGAGGAGTGCGGCGTGCAGGGTGATGGCGGCGAAGGGGACCGACTGCCATACGACGAGCAGGACGAGGACGGTGAAGGCAGCGGTGCCGTCGGCGAGCCAGGAGTACCCCTCGAAGGAGGTGAATCCGAGGCGGACGAGCACCCAGTTGACGATCCCGAGCCGGGAGGCGAAGAGCCACTGGAAGACGGTGGTGGTGGCGATGACCGGGCTGGCCCAGGCGAGGACGAGCCCGCTCGTCACCAGGATCCGCATCCGCCGGCCGAGGCGTCGCATCATCAGCGCGACGAGCGTGCCGATCACCATGATCAGGACGACGTTGACGAGGGTCCACCAGAAGGTGCGTCGGACGACCTCCCAGAACTCCGGGTCGGTCAGGACCGTCCGGTAGTTCCGGAGGCCGACGAACCCGGCTCCGCCCCGGATCAGTTCACCCATGCCGTACTGCTGGAAGGAGATGACCAGGTTGCGGACGAGGGGGTAGCCCAGGAGCAGGGCCCCGCCGAGGACCGTCGGCGCGACGAGGACGTAGGGCCACAGGGCGGCCCCACGACGCGGCCGGCTCACGAGCCGAGGGTCTTGGTGATGCTCTCCGACGCGTCCTTCGCGGCCCGCGCCGGGTCGGTGCCGGTGAGCACGGCGGTCATGTACTGCTTGATCGGGTTGGTGGCCTCCACGGCCGCCCACTGGGGGGAGTTGGGCGTCGCGCGGCCCTGCGCGGCGCCGGCGGCCATGGCGGCGGTGCCCTCGTCGTCCTGGATCACCGTGGCGAGCGAGGTGCGGTTGGGGACGTAACTCATCGTTCGGGCCATCTCCGTCTGCCACTTCTCGCCGGCGAGCGCCTTGACGACCTCGTAGGCGGCGTCGGGGTGAGCGGAGGCTTCGGGGACGATGAGATCGGAGCCGCCGGTGAAGACCGCGCCCGGCTTGTCCGCCGTCTTCCCGGGGACCGGGAAGAAGCCGAGCTTGCCCTTGAGCGCCGGATTGGCCTCTTCGACGATCTTCGCGCCACCGGGGACGGCGATGATCTGGGCGACGTCGCCCTTGGCGAAGACATCGGCCTGCGGCGGCTTGGCCTCGTCGGAGTCCTTGGGCCCCTTGCCGAGCGCCTGGAGCCGCCGGTAGAAGTCCATGCCCGCGAGGGCCTGCGGGGTGTCGAGCGTGCCCTTCCACTCCTCGCCGTTCCGTACGGCGAGGTCGCCGCCCTCCTCCCAGATGAAGCCCGACAGGGTGTACCAGTTCTGCCCGGGGAGGTAGATGCCCTGCGTGGAGCCCTTGTTGAGCGCGGCGGTGACGGTGAGCCATTCGGCTCGGGTCTTCGGCGGGGCGGTGATGCCGGCCTTGGCGAAGAGTTCCTTGTGGTAGATGACGACGCGGTTGGCCGCGTACCAGGGGATGCCGAACTGCTTCCCGTCGACCTTCCCGGGCTCGGCGAGCCCGGGCAGCCAGTCGGCTCCGTTCAGGTCGGCGACCTTGGCGCTGAGGTCGCGGACACCGCCGCTGGCCGCGTACTGGGCGACCTGGGTGTTGCCGACCTCGATCACGTCGGGGGCGTCCTTGCTGGCCAGGGCCGCGGTGACCTTCTCGCCGATGCCGTCCCACTCCTGGATCTGGATGTCGAGGGTGGTGCCCCGGTGCGTCGCCTCGAAGTCGGTGCGGAAGCGGGTGAGGAAGTCGTCGGTGACGCTGTCCTTCATGATCCAGACGGTGACCTTCGCGGCCCCGTCGGCGTTCGCGGGGTCGTCGGCGGAACCGCAGGCGGTGACGGAGAGCGCCAGGGTCGCCATGAGGGCGACGGGGCCGGCGAGAGGGCGGATGGTCACGGGCACCTCGCTGATTGGTTGACCAATTGGTCAAGTGGTCAGATGCGTGACCAGAAGGTGGCATGGACCAATGTGGCCGTCAACCCCTTGAAAAATATGCGCTGTTCACTCATTCAACGGCATGGCCGTCTGGTTAGGATGAGACTTACCAGTTGACCAGTCAGGGAGAACGTATGAAGGACGGCCCCTCGGGCGGGGTGCTGAAGAGGGAGCGCGTACGGGAACATCTGCTGGGCCTCATCGAGGCAGGCCGCCCGGGCGACGCCATCCCCTCGGAGCGCACCCTGTGCGCCACCCTCGGCGTCTCCCGCCCCACCCTGCGCGCCGCCGTCGACGAACTCGTCGCGACGGGCGCGCTGGTACGGGAGCACGGACGCGGCATGTTCGTCGCACCGGCCAAGATCACCCAGCAACTCGCCCCGGACGACGCCGCCTTCACCGTGCCGCGCGCCTCCGGAAGCTGGTCCAGCACGGTGCTCGAGTCCGCCAGGATCCGGGCCGGCGCGCGCATCGGCCGCAAGCTCCGCCTCTCCCCCGCGGCCGAGCTGCTCTACATCGCCCGGCTCCGCCTGGTCGACGGCTCCCCCATGGCGATCGAGCACCTCCACATCCCGGCCGACCTGGTCCCGGAAGCGCTCACCGCGCAGGAACTGGAGGCGGGCGACCTCTACGACCACCTCAGGGACCACCACCGCGTCCACGTCCGGGAGGCGACACAGTCCATCGAACCCACCGTCGTCAGCGAGGCGGAGGCGGCCCTTCTGGACGTCCCCGTCCTCTCGCCCGCGCTGTTGATCGAGCGCCTCACCCTCGACGCCTCGGGCCGGCCGGTGGAGTACGTCCACTCGGTGTACCGGGGCGACCGCTACCGGATCGTGTCCCGGCTCGACTTCACCCGCGACGGCGTCGTGACCTCCTCGACCGCGGGGGATGCATACTGACCGCCGGACGACAGGCCGGGGAGGGCTGGGCGATGGAGCTCAAGCGGGAGCGGGTACGCGAGCATCTGCTGGCCGTGATCGACGGGCGCCGCCCCGGCGACGCCATCCCCTCGGAGCGCACCCTGTGCGCCACCCTCGGCGTCTCCCGCCCCACCCTGCGCGCCGCCGTCGACGAACTCGTCGCGACGGGCGTGCTCGTGCGGGAGCACGGACGCGGCATGTTCGTCGCACCGGCCAAGATCACCCAGGAGCTCGTCGCCGAGGACCACGCGGCGGGCGCGCCCCGGAGCCGCGGCAGCTGGACGAGCACGGTGCTGGAGTTCCGTACCGTCCGGGCGGGCGCGCGGATCGGGCGGAAGCTGAAGGTCTCCCCCGCGGCGGAGCTCGTGTACGTCGCGCGGCTGCGGCAGGTGGACGGGGCCCCGATCGCCCTGGAACATCTGCACGTCCCGGCGGATCTGGTGCCCGGGCTGACCCCCGCCGACATGGAGAGGGGCTTCTACGCCCATCTGCGCGAGACGTGCCGCATCCGGACGGCGCACGCGGTCCAGTCGATCGAGCCGACCGTCCTGAGCGAGGAGGAGGCCGAGCTGCTCGGCGTCCCCGTGCTCTCCCCCGCCCTGCTCTTCGACCGGATCACCTCGGACACGGGCGGGCGGCCGGTGGAGTACGTCCGCTCGCTGTACCGGGGCGACCGCTACCGGATCGTCTCCCGGCTGGCCCTCTCCGACGGGGCCGCCGACCACCCGGCGCCCGACGTGTCGCGGACCGGGGCGTGGTGGGGCACGGTGGAGTGACCCCCCAGGCCCAAGGAGAGGAGTTCGGCCCCATGTCGAACCACACCTACCGCGTCACCGAGATCGTCGGCACCTCCACGGAGAGCGTGGACCAGGCCATCCGCAACGGTATCGAGCGGGCCTCGCAGAAGCTCCGCGGCCTCGACTGGTTCGAGGTGACGCAGGTGCGCGGCCACCTCGTCGACGGGGCGATCGCGCACTTCCAGGTCGGGCTGAAGGTGGGCTTCCGGCTGGAGGAGGGCGACTGACCGGTGGGTCAGGTGCGGCCCTCCTTCTCCTGGGCGTCCCTCAGCTCCTCCGACGCCGCCGCCCAGCGGGCGCGGACGACCCGGAAGCCCGCCCGTGCGGCCGCGTCGCAGACCAGCTCGTCGTCGTCGACCAGCATCCGCACCTCGCGGCCGAGCCCGCGCAGGATCTCCAGCTTGGTGACCCGCGCGGGACGGAAGTCGTTGTTGCGGCGCATGTGAATCCGCCCGTCGGGCAGTACCTGCGCGGCGAGCCAGGCGACGGTGTCCTTGCGGCAGCGCTCGGGACGCCCGGTGAGATAGACGATCTCGCACTCCTCGGCGGCCTCCAGACAGAGGGCGACACCCTGCGCGAGCGGCGGGTCCTGGGGAGCGGCGGCGAAGAAGCCGGCCCAGTCACGCGGCCGGCCCTCCAGGTAGTGCTGGCGGTGGGCGGTGCCGGCGAGGGTGTTGTCGAGATCGAAGACGGCCACGGGCCTGCTGTTGCGTGTCACACGGACAGCGTAGGCGGGCCCGTCGGCACTGTCCGTCACGACGGACGGGCCGGACACCGGGGGGAGCGACACCGCGGGCCCGCCGCCCCCGCGGGAATCCTCGCGGCGCCGCGGCGTTGAACCCTTCGTGACCCCTTCTCTCGACGGCATCCGTCTCTCCGTCCTCGACCGCTCCCGGACCCGGGAGGGCGAGGACGGGTCCGTCGCCCTGCGGGCCACGGTGGATCTCGCCCGGGAGGCGGAGGCGCTCGGATACCACCGGTTCTGGGTGTCGGAGCACCACAGCGTGCCCGGTGTGGCTGGCTCGGCCCCCACCGTCCTGGCCGCCGCGATCGCCGGTGCCACGTCCTCCATCAGGGTCGGCACGGGCGGGGTGATGCTCCCGAACCACCAGCCGCTGGTCGTCGCGGAGCAGTTCGGCGTCCTGGAGTCGCTGTACCCCGGCCGGGTCGACATGGGGATCGGCCGCTCGGTCGGCTTCACCGACGGGATCCGGCGGGCGCTCGGCCGGGACAAGGACGATGCCGAGCGGTTCGCGGAGCAGCTGACCGAACTGCTCGGCTGGTTCACCGGCACCCAGACCGCGCATCCGCAGGTGCATGCCCGTCCGGCCGAGGGCCTGCGCGTGCCGCCGTACGTCCTCGCGACCGGGGAGGGCGCGACGATCGCCGCCGAGGCCGGCCTTCCGATGGTCATCGGTGATCTGCGGGGCCGGGAGCGGATGCTGCGCGCCGTCGACGCCTATCGCGCCTCCTTCCGTCCCTCCCGCTGGTCCGAGGAGCCGTACGTCGTCGTCGCGGGCACGGTCGCCGTGGCCGGGACCGAGGAGGAGGCCAGGCGACTGCTGATCCCGGAGGCGTGGTCGCTCGCCTACTCGCGCACCAAGGGCGTGTTCCCGCCGCTCCTGCCGGTCGAGCGGATCGAGGCGCTCACGATGACGCAGAAGCAGCGCGAGTTCTTCGAATCGGGCCTGCGGGGGCACGTGTACGGCACGGAGGAGCAGGTCGCCGACGCGCTGGAGCGGGTCGTGGAGGAGAGCGGGGCGCGGGAGGTGCTGGTCACGACCAGTACGTACGATCGCGAGGCGCTGCGCGACTCCTACCGCGCGCTCGCCCGTGTCGCGGGCCTGCGTACGCGGCTGACCAGCGCAAACGCCTAGTATCGAGGAATGCCCGACAGCTCCGACGACCAGCGCCACGACCCGTACGTCCGCGTTCGCGGTGCCCGCGAGCACAATCTCGCAGGCGTCGACGTCGACATTCCCCGCGACGCGCTCGCCGTCTTCACCGGGGTGTCGGGCTCGGGCAAGTCATCCCTCGCCTTCGGCACGATCTACGCGGAGGCCCAGCGGCGCTACTTCGAGTCCGTCGCGCCCTACGCGCGGCGGCTGATCCATCAGGTGGGCGCGCCGAAGGTCGGGGAGATCACCGGGCTGCCGCCGGCGGTCTCGCTCGAACAGCGCCGCTCGTCGCCGAACGCCCGCTCGTCCGTCGGCACGGTCACGACCCTGTCGAACTCGCTGCGGATGCTGTTCTCCCGCGCCGGCTGCTACCCCTCGGGGGCCGAGCGGCTGGACTCCGACGCGTTCTCGCCGAACACCGCCGCCGGGGCCTGCCCGTCCTGCCAGGGTCTGGGCCGGGTGCACCGGACCAGCGAGGAACTGCTCGTCCCGGACCCGGGGCTGTCGATCCGGGAGGGCGCGATCGCCGCCTGGCCGGGCGCCTGGCAGGGCAAGAACCTCCGCGACGTCCTGGACGCCCTCGGGCACGACGTCGACCGGCCGTGGCGGGAGCTGGACGCCAAGGACCGTGAGTGGATCCTCTTCACGGAGGAGCAGCCGGTCGTCACGGTCCATCCGGTACGGGAGGCGGGGCGCATCCAACGCCCGTACCAGGGGACGTACATGAGCGCCCGGCGCTATGTGATGCACACCTTCTCCGACTCCAGGAGCGCGACTCTGCGCGCCAAGGCGGAGCGCTTCCTGACCAGTGAGCCGTGCCCGGTGTGCGGGGGCAGCAGACTCCGTCCGGAGGCCCTCGCCGTCACCTTCGCGGGCCGCACGATCGCCGAGCTGGCCGCGCTGCCGCTGACGGCGCTGGCGGGACTGCTCGCCGCGCACGACGGCTCGGAGACCGCGCAGGTGCTCACCGGGGACCTGCTCGCGCGGATCGGCACGGTCACGGAGCTCGGCCTCGGCTATCTGAGCCTGGACCGGAGCACCCCGTCCCTGTCCAACGGCGAACTGCAACGGCTGCGGCTCGCCACCCAGTTGCGCTCCGGGCTCTTCGGCGTCGTGTACGTCCTCGACGAGCCGTCGGCGGGGCTGCACCCGGCCGACACCGAGGCGCTCCTGGTGGTCCTCGACCGGCTCAAGGCGGCCGGCAACTCGGTCTTCGTGGTGGAGCACCACCTGGACGTGGTGCGTCACGCCGACTGGATCGTGGACGTCGGCCCCCTGGCGGGGGTGCACGGCGGCCGGGTGCTGCACAGCGGCCCGCCGCACGAGCTGGCGGGCGTCGAGGAGTCCGCGACCCGCCGCTTCCTCTTCGACCGCGCCGGGCCGGCCGCGCGGGCGGTGCGCGAGCCCACCGGCTGGCTGCGGACCGGCCCGGTCACCCGGCACAACCTCAGGGACCTGGAGGCGGCCTTCCCGCTCGGGGTCCTGACGGCCGTGACCGGTGTCTCGGGATCGGGGAAGTCGACGCTGGTGAGCGAGCTGTCGGAGGAACTGGCGGGAGTGGAACGACTGGTGACGGTCGATCAACGGCCCATCGGACGGACTCCCCGCTCCAACCTCGCCACCTACACGGGCCTCTTCGACGTCGTACGGAAGCTCTTCACCGCCACCGACGAGGCGCGCGCCCGCGGCTACAAGGCCGGGCGGTTCTCCTTCAACGTGCCCGGCGGGCGCTGTGAGACCTGTCAGGGCGAGGGATTCGTCTCGGTCGAGCTGCTCTTCCTGCCGAGCACGTACGCGCCCTGCCCCGACTGCCACGGCGCCCGCTACCACCCGGAGACCCTGGAGGTGCGGCTGCGCGGGCTCACCATCGCCGAGGTGCTCGATCTGACGGTGGAGGCCGCGGCCGGGTTCTTCGCGGACACCCCGGCCGCCGCGCGCAGCGTGCGCGCCCTGCTCGACGTCGGTCTGGGCTACCTGCGGCTCGGCCAGCCCGCGACCGAGCTCTCCGGCGGCGAGGCCCAGCGCATCAAACTCGCCTCCGAGCTCCAGCGGCTCCGCCGCGGCCACACCCTCTACGTCCTGGACGAGCCGACGACCGGCCTGCATCCCGCCGACGTCGAGGTGCTGATGGGGCAGCTGCACGGCCTGGTCGACGCCGGTCACACGGTGATCGTCGTCGAGCACGACATGGACGTGGTCGCCACGGCGGACTGGGTGCTCGACCTCGGCCCCGGCGGCGGCGAGGACGGCGGCCTGATCGTCGCCGAGGGAACGCCCACCGACGTGGCGCGCGCGGCGTCGAGCCGGACCGCACCGTATCTGGCGGCCCGGCTCGACGTGTGAGACGTGCCGCGCCGTCTCCGGCAGGCCGGCTCGACGTGTGAGACGTGCCGCCGTGTCCGGCAGCGGCCCGGCTCGACGTGTGAGACGGCCGGCGTCTACCGGGGCTCGACGAACTGGACCTCCAGGTTCACCTTGATCACGTCGCCGAGGAAGCCGGGAGCGAAGTCGAGCCCGAAGTCGCTGCGCCGGAACTCTCCCGTCGCGTCGAATCCGGCGTGCCTGCTGCCGTCCATGGGGACGTCGACGACGCCGCCGAAGTCGACGTCGAAGGTGATGGGCCGGGTCACGTCGCCGATGGTGAGGTCGCCCTCCAGGGTCCATTCCTCGCCCGTGCCGGCGATACGGGTGGAGCGGAAGCCCATCGTCGGCCGCTTCGCCACGTCCAGGAGGTCCGCGGCACGGACATGGGCGTCGCGGTCGGCGTTGCCGGTGTCGATCGAGGCGAGGGCGACGGTCGCGGTGATGGAAGAGGTGTCGAGGGTGTCGCCGACGCGGAGTTCGGCCGTCAGCTCGTTGAAGCGGCCGCGCACCTTGGAGATGCCGAGGTGACGGATGGTGAAGCCGACGGAGGAGTGCAGCGGGTCGAAGACCCAGTCGCCGGGGGCCAGCGGAAGGGCGGTGGTGCTGTGCGATTCGGTGGTCATGGGCTTCACGCTGCCGCCCGGCGGGAGGCGGAGGAAGGCCGTGCCGAGGCTGGTAGTGACAGGGCCACCCTCCGCCGGTCCCGCGCTCGTACGATCGGTGGATGAGCGACAACGAACTGGGGGCCTTCCTGCGCGCCCGCCGCGAGGCGATGACCCCCGCGGAGGCCGGGCTTCCGGCGGGGCCGCGGCGGCGGACGCCGGGGCTGCGCCGGACGGAGCTGGCGATGCTCGCCGGGATCAGCGTCGAGTACCTGGCCCGGCTGGAGCAGGGACGGGACCGCAATCCGTCCCCACAGGTCCTGGGCGCGCTCAGCGAGGCGCTGCGACTGCCGCTGGACGCCCGGGTGCACCTGCGCAACCTGATGAAGTCGGGGATGCAGCGGCACATGTGCGCGATGACCCCGGATCCGGCCCGCGAGGTGCGGGCGACGGTCCGCGCGCTGCTGGACCGGCTGGGTCCCACCCCGGCCGCGGTGACGAACATGCTGGGCGAGACCGTGGCGTACACCGAGGGCTACGCACGGCTGGCCGGTCCTGCCGGGCTGCTGG
This sequence comes from Streptomyces sp. NPDC047971, assembly GCF_040653355.1. NCBI lineage: Bacteria > Bacillati > Actinomycetota > Actinomycetes > Kitasatosporales > Streptomycetaceae > Streptomyces > Streptomyces sp. NPDC047971. Next base: position 53,277 of record NZ_JBEZNW010000001.1, read on the forward strand.
ACGGGGATCCGCCGAACCTGCTGCGTTTCGTGTTCACCGACCCCCGGGCCCGTGAGGTGTTCCCCGACTGGGACCGGGTGGCCGACCAGCAGGTGGGGGCGCTGTCCTTCGCGGTGACCGGTTCGGACGCGCACATGGCCGAACTGGCCCGGGAGCTGACGGTGACGGCGGGCCCGGCCTTCTCCGACCGGCTGCGCTCGCCGGGGCTGCTGCGGGCCCGCTCGGGCGTCGACCGGTTCGTCCACCCGGAGGCCGGGGAACTGCGGCTCGCCTACGAGGTGCTGGAGCTGCCCGAGGCGGACGGCCAGCACCTGGTGGTGCATCTGCCGGCGGACGAGGCGACGTCGTCGGCGCTCGACGGCCTGATGGGCCGCCGCCCCGGGACCCTGCGCGCGGTCGGCGGCTGAGCGGGGCCCCGCGGCGGGCGGGCCGGCGGGGCCGTGACCGTCAGAGGGCCAGGGTGCGCCAGCCCCGGGTGATCTCCTCGCGGACGTCCACGAGCGTCGGCTCGTGCCGCGCCTCCGCCGGCGAGGTGAGCAGCTCCACCAGACCCGCGCCGTCCGCCGGACGTCCCACCGGGTCGACGGCCAGCGCCCGTTCCACGGCTGCCGCGAGGTCCGGGTCCAGGCCCCGTACCGCCGCCAGCGCGGACGGCTCGGGGCCGGTGTCCACGATCCGACGGATCACCGCGCCCGTGCTGGTCGCCGAGAAGGGGCTGGTGCCGTGCGCCGCGCAGACCACGCAGCAGGCCCACGCCCATACGTCGGCGGCCGGACCGACGCGTTCCTCGCCGAACTGTTCCGGCGCCATGTAGGTCAGGGTCCCCGGTCCGGCGCCGGTGCGGGTGAGTCTGGTGCCGTCCACCAGGTCCGCGATGCCGAAGTCGAGCAGCCGCGGGCCGGCCGTCGTCAGCATGATGTTGGCGGGCTTGAGGTCGCGGTGGACCAGACCGAGCCGGTGCACCCCGGACAGCGCCACGGCCAGTGCGAGCGCCAGCGCCCGCAGGGCCTCGGGGGCACGGATCGGTCCCTGCTCCGCGAGATGGACGTCGAGGGGACGTCCGTCCAGCAACTCCATGGCCAGGTAGGGGCGTACGGCGTCGACACCGGAGTCGAGCACGCGGGCGGTATAGGCGCCGGAGACCATCGACAGCACCTCGGACTCGCGCTGGAAGCGGCGCAGCAGATCGGCGTTGTCGAGGAGTTCGGGGTTGATCGTCTTGAGCGCGACCTGGGTCGCCGCGCCCTCCCGCCGGGCGAGGTAGACCGTTCCCATGCCGCCGGACCCGATCCGGCCGAGCAGCTGGTAGCCGCCGATCGTCTGGGGTTCGCCGGGGAGGAGCGGCCGGTGGGGGAAGGGCGTCAGGGCGTCGGCGACCGGGCCTGCCTGCGCCGGCACGCGGGCGTCGGGGCGGTCCTGCCGCGTCGGCACGTACGCGACGGGCCGGGCGGCCGGGGCCGGCCCGGGCCCGGAGGTCGGCGCCTCGGCGAGGGCGGGGTCGGAGGGGTTCGGCGCCTCGGCGAGGGCGGGGTCGGAGGGGTTCGGCGGCTCGGCGAGGGCGGGGTCGGAGGGGTTCGGCGGCTCGGCGAGGGCGGGGTCGGAGGGGTTCGGCGCCTCGGCGAGGGCGGGGTCGGAGGGGTTCGGCGCCTCGGCGAGGGCCTGGTCGGAGGGGTTCGGCGGCTCGGAGGCCCGGCCGTCGCCGTCCTGCCCGGCCGGGGGCCGTCCGACGGGAGTCTCCGCGCCGTGGACCCTGCCCGCCCGGGCCGGGGCCACGGTGTCCGGGAGCGCCGCGCCGTGCCGGTACCGGCGACTCACCCCGTAGGCGACGGCCTGGCAGGCGAAGGCCGCCAGGGCGAGGCCCACCGGGAGAAAGAGCCCGAGCGCGAAGCGGACGGCCACCAGAGCGCCCACGCGCCGGCGGCCGTCGGGGTCGCGGTCCACGACCCCCCGTCGACGCCGGTGGTCACCAGAGTGTGATGGGTCCGCGACCACAGCACCGGCCAGAGCACCGACGCCAGGGCGGCGAAGAGGACGTACAGGATCCACGCCATCGCCAGGGAGTATCCGTAGACGTCCGACAGCCACTCCCCGGTCTGGAAGACGACCGGGCGCCCCAGCACGAGCGAGTCCCCGAGGACCTCGTGGGGCAGCGCGAACCACAGGCCGACGCCCCCGGCCACTCCCAGGGCCAGCTCCCCGACAACCGCGCCGGGGACCTTCCGGGGCGGTGTGCCCGGATCCGCCAGCGCCTGGCGCCGTACGGCCTGCTGCGCCCTGATCAGCAGGGGCAGTGTCACCGACCTCAGCACCAGTGCCGGTCCCACCACCGTCAACACGTCCAGAGTCAGCGCTGTTTCCGCGGCCTCCGCCATGCCTCCCCCATCTCCCGCCCGCCGGGCCCACCGGCGAGCACAGGGAGTATAGGGGTCAACCCGCCTGCCGGCGGCCGGACTTGCGGGTCGCGCGCAGCCACTCCTTGTTCATGGCGGCGATCGAGGGCAGCGGGATGCCCTTGGGACAGGCCGTCGCGCACTCCCCGGTCAGGGTGCAGCCGCCGAACCCCTCCGCGTCCATCTGGGCCACCATGTCCAGGACGCGCGTCTCCCGCTCCGGGGAGCCCTGGGGCAGGACGTTCAGATGGTTGACCTTGGCCGAGGTGAAGAGCATCGCCGAGCCGTTCGGGCAGGCCGCCACGCAGGCGCCGCAGCCGATGCACTCGGCGTGCTCGAAGGCGAAGTCGGCGTCGGCCTTGGGGACCGGGGTCGCGTGGGCCTCCGGGGCCGCGCCGGTGGGAACGCTGATGTAGCCGCCGGCCTGGATGACGCGGTCGAAGGCGGAGCGGTCGACGACCAGGTCCTTGACGACCGGGAAGGCCGAGGCCCGCCAGGGCTCGATGTCGATCGTGTCGCCGTCCCGGAAGGACCGCATGTGCAGCTGGCAGGTGGTGGTGCGCTCGGGACCGTGGGCGTCGCCGTTGATGACCAGGCTGCAGGCGCCGCAGATGCCCTCGCGGCAGTCGTGGTCGAAGGCGACGGGGTCCTCGCCCCGCAGGATGAGCTCCTCGTTGAGCGTGTCGAGCATCTCCAGGAAGGACATGTCGGAGGAGATGCCGTCCACGTCGTACGTGGACATGGCGCCGGGGGCGTCGGCGTTCTTCTGGCGCCAGACGCGCAGGGTGAGCCTCATGCGTAGCTCCGCTGGGTGGGGTGGACGTACTCGAAGACGAGGTCTTCCTTGTGCAGGACCGGGGCGGCGCCCTCGGTGAACTCCCAGGCCGCCGCGTACGAGAACTCCTCGTCGCGGCGCGCGGCCTCGCCGTCCGCCGTCTGGGACTCCTCGCGGAAGTGGCCGCCGCAGGACTCGGCCCGGTTCAGCGCGTCGAGGCACATCAGCTCGGCGAGCTCCAGGTAGTCGACGATCCGGTTGGCCTTCTCCAGCGACTGGTTGAACTCCTCGCCGGTACCGGGCACCTTGATCCGGCGCCAGAACTCCTCGCGGATCTGCGGGATGCGCTCCAGGGCCTTGCGCAGCCCCTCGTCCGTGCGGGCCATGCCGCAGAACTCCCACATCAGTTCGCCCAGTTCGCGGTGGAAGGAGTCGGGCGTCCGGTCGCCGTCCACCGAGAGCAGGAGGTTCAGCCGGTCCTCGGTCTCGGCGAGCACGTCGCGGACGGCCGGATGGTCGTCGGTGACCGGCTCGGCGTGCGGGTGACGGGCGAGGTAGTCGTTGATGGTGGACGGCAGGACGAAGTAGCCGTCGGCGAGCCCCTGCATGAGGGCGGAGGCGCCGAGCCGGTTGGCGCCGTGGTCGGAGAAGTTGGCCTCGCCGATCGCGAACAGGCCCGGCACGGTGGTCTGGAGGTCGTAGTCGACCCAGAGTCCGCCCATCGTGTAGTGCACGGCGGGGTAGATCCGCATCGGGACCTCGTACGGGTTCTCGGCGGTGATCCGCTCGTACATGTCGAAGAGGTTGCCGTACTTCTCCTCGACCGCCTTGCGCCCCATCCGCCGGATGGCGTCCGCGAAGTCCAGGTACACGCCCTGCCCGCCCGGTCCGACGCCCCGGCCCTCGTCGCAGACGTTCTTGGCCGCCCGGGAGGCGATGTCGCGCGGGACGAGGTTGCCGAAGGAGGGGTAGATGCGCTCCAGGTAGTAGTCGCGCTCGGCCTCGGGGATCTGCGCGGCGGGGCGGGTGTCGCCCTTCGCCTTCGGGACCCAGATGCGGCCGTCGTTGCGCAGCGACTCGCTCATCAGGGTCAGTTTGGACTGGTGGTCGCCGGTGCGCGGGATGCAGGTGGGGTGGATCTGGGTGAAGCAGGGGTTGGCGAAGTAGGCGCCGCGCCGGTGGGCCCGCCACACGGCGGTGGCGTTGGAGTTCATGGCGTTCGTCGAGAGGTAGAAGACGTTGCCGTAGCCGCCGCTGGCGAGGACCACCGCGTCCGCGTAGTGGGTGGAGATCGCGCCGGTGATCAGGTCGCGGGCGACGATGCCGCGCGCCCGGCCGTCGACGACGATCAGGTCGAGCATCTCGGTGCGGGCGTGCATCTCGACGTTGCCCGCGGCGATCTGCCGGGAGAGCGCCTGGTACGCGCCGAGCAGCAGCTGCTGGCCGGTCTGGCCGCGGGCGTAGAAGGTGCGGGAGACCTGGACTCCGCCGAAGGAGCGGGTGTCGAGCAGTCCGCCGTACTCGCGGGCGAAGGGGACGCCCTGGGCGACGCACTGGTCGATGATCTCGACGGAGATCTGCGCGAGGCGATGGACGTTGGACTCGCGGGCGCGGAAGTCGCCGCCCTTGACGGTGTCGTAGAAGAGGCGGTGGACGGAGTCGCCGTCGTTGCGGTAGTTCTTCGCGGCGTTGATGCCGCCCTGGGCGGCGATGGAGTGGGCGCGGCGCGGGGAGTCCTGGTAGCAGAACTGGACGACGTGGTAGCCCTGTTCGGCGAGGGTCGCGCCGGCGGAACCGCCGGCGAGGCCGGTGCCGACGACGATGACGGTGTGCTTGCGGCGGTTGGCGGGGTTGACCAGCTTGGCCTGGAAGCGGCGGGTGTCCCAGCGTTCGGCGATGGGGCCTGCGGGGGCCTTGTGGTCGACGACCGGCTCACCGGTCGTGAAGTCGAGAAAGCTCATGTCAGCTCACCACTCCGGTCATGACGGCTACGGGTACGGAGACGAAGCCCACGGTCAGGACGAGCGCCAGGCCGTTCGCGAGGACCTTGAGCAGCCGCTCGCGGCGGGCGTGGCCGACTCCGAGGGTCTGCGCGGCGCTCCAGAAGCCGTGGCGGACGTGCAGGCCGACGGCGAGCATGGCGACGATGTAGATCACGTTGCCGTACCAGGTGGAGAAGGTGTCCACGATGTTCTGGTACGGACGGCCCTCCTGGAAGCCGCCGGGGTGGAGCGTCCCGGTGGTCAGGTCGAGGATGTGCCAGACGATGAACAGGGCGACGATGATCCCGCCCCAGCGCATCGTGCGGGTGGCGTACGAGGACCGCTTGCGGCGGTGGACGTAGGCCGTGGGGCGGGCCTTGATGTCGCGCCTGCTGAGCTGGTAAGCGGAGACGGCATGTGCGACGACCGCGGCGAGCAGCACGATCCGGACGAGCCAGAGGGCCCAGGAGTAGTGCAGGACGGGGGCGCCCATGGTGCGCAGCCAGTGGCCGTACGCGTTGAACTCCTCGGGGCCGAAGAAGACCTTGAGGTTGCCCGCGACGTGGGCCACGAGGTAGCCGAGCATGAGGAGGCCGCTGACCGCCATCACGGTCTTCTTGCCGATCGTGGACGCCCAGAAGCCGCGTGAGCGGGTGGGGGACGGTGGTCGTTCCGCCGGAGCCGTCTTCGTTGCCAGAGCCATGCGACCGACGGTAGGGGCGAAGGGCCCGAGAGGTCCAAGACATGGTGCGGCTCATCTCGATAGGCTGAACCTATGCAGTTCCAGCAGCTCCTCTACTTCGTGGCCGTCGCCGAGACCCGGCACTTCACCCGGGCCGCCGAGCGGGTCCATGTCTCCCAGCCGTCGCTCTCGCAGCAGATCAGGGCCCTGGAGCAGGAGCTCGGGGCGGAGCTCTTCAGCCGGGCCCGCGGGAACATCGCACTGACGGACGCGGGGGAGGCGCTGCTGCCGCTGGCGCGACGGATCCTGGCGGACACGGACACGGCACGGCACGAGGTGCAGGAGCTGGTGCAGCTCAGGCGCGGGCGGGTGAGGCTCGGCGCGACGCCGAGCCTGTGCACGGGCCTGCTGCCGGACGTGCTGCGCGCCTTCCACGATCTGCACCCGGGGATCCAGCTCCTCATCGAGGAGGGCGGCTCGCACGACCTCGTCCGGGAGCTGGCGCGCGGCGCGCTGGATCTGGCGCTGGTCGTGCTGCCGCTGCCGACGCCGTCCCCGGCGCTGACGACGGTGGAGCTGCTGCGCGAGGACCTGGTGGTGGTGTCGAGCGCGGCGGCGCCCGCGCCGCGGCGGCCGGTGCGGATCGCGGATCTGCGCGACCAGCCGCTGGTGATGTTCCGGCACGGCTACGACCTGCGGGAGCTGACCGTGGCCGCATGCCGGTCGGAGGGCTTCGAGCCCTCGTTCACCGTGGAGGGCGGCGAGATGGACGCCGTGCTGGGATTCGTACGGGCGGGTCTCGGGGTGGCGGTGGTCCCGGCGATGGTCGCCGCGCGCGCGGGCCGCGACCTCCGTGTCACGGCCCTGGCCCGCCCGGGCCTGCGCCGCACGATCGCGCTGGCGCACCGCAGCGATGTGGCACCGCCCCGGGCGGCGAGGGAACTCCAGCGCCTCCTCCTCCGCTCGACCTGAGGCACCGGCCGGGGGCCGACGGGGGGAGTGTGCGACCGGGGGCGGTGTCCGACGGGGGGAGTGTGCGACCGGGCGCGGTGTCCGACAGGGGCGGTGTCCGACGAGGGGCGGTGTCCGGTGTCCGACGAGGGGCGGTGTCGCCCTCGCCGGCGCCCGTCCCGCGGGGTGGGCGCCGGCCGGGGCCGGAGGGCGCGGCGGCCGGGCCCCGCACGGTCGGTCAGACCGCGTCCGCCAGGAGGAGCGTGTGGATCCGGTCCGGTGCGCCCGGGCGCGCGTAGTACCAGCCCTGGGCCGTGTCACAGCCCAGCTCCCGCAGCTGCTGCGCCTGCGCCCCCGTCTCGACCCCCTCGACCGTCACCGCCAGCTTCAGGCTGTGCGCCAGTCCGACGATGCCCTCCACGATCTTGACGTCGACCGGGTCGGCCGGGTGCCGCTGCATCCCCTGGGTGAAGGAGCGGTCCAGCTTCAGGACGCTCACCGGCAGCCGGCGCAGGTTCGCCAGGTTCGAGTAGCCGGTGCCGAAGTCGTCCAGCGCGATGTCCACGCCCATCTCGGCGAGCTGGCGCAGCGGCTTCAGCAGGTCGTCGTCCGCGCCGATCAGCGCCGATTCGGTGACCTCCAGGCAGAGGGCCCCGGGCTCCAGGCCCGAGCGCTCCAGCACGTCGACCGTGTCGGCGACGAGCCGCGGGTGGTGCAGCTGCGTGGGAGAGAGGTTGACGTTGATCCGCAGCGGACCGCCGTCGGAGTGCCGGGTCTGCCAGAAGCGCGCCTGGCGGACCGCCTCCTGGAGGACCCAGCGGCCGAGCGGCACGATCAGGCCGGTGTTCTCGGCGAGCGGGATGAAGCGGTCGGGTCCCAGCACCCCGTGCTGGGGGTGGCACCAGCGGACGAGCGCCTCGGCGCCGTGCACGCTGCCGTCGCCGAGGTGGACCAGTGGCTGGTACTCGATGAAGAACTCGCCCCGCTCCAGCGCCGCGGGCAGCGCGGTGGTCAGCCCGTGCCGGGTGATGGCGCGCGCGTCGGCCTCCGCGTCGGCGAACTCGAAGCGGTTGCCGCCCGCGGACTTGGCGCGGTACATGGTGATGTCGGCGCTGCGCAGCACCTCGGCCGGGGTCCGCTCCCCCGCCGGCCCCTCGACGACACCGATGCTGCCCCGCACGGTCAGCTCCCGGCCGTCGATCCGTACCGGCGAGGCGAGCGCGGCGAGGATACGGTTCGCCAGTTCGACGACCTCGCGCTCGGTGTTCGGGCCGGTGGTCAGGGCGACGAACTCGTCGCCGCCGAGCCGGGCCACCATCTCGCCCGGCGCCGTGGCGCAGCTCTGCAGCCGGTCGGCCACCTCGACGAGGAGCCGGTCCCCCGCCGAGTGACCCAGGCTGTCGTTGATCGCCTTGAAGCCGTCGAGATCGAGGTAGCAGAGCCCGAAGCGGGCGCCCTCCCCCAGGGTGAGCGCCTTGTCGAGGCGCTCGAAGAACAGGGTCCGGTTGGGCAGTCCGGTGAGCGCGTCGTGGGTCGCCTCGTACCGCAGCCGCAGGTTGAGCAGCCGCCGCTCGGTGGTGTCCTCCAGCAGCGCGAGCTGATAGCGGGGGAAGCCCTCGGCGTCGCGCAGCAGCGAGACGGTCAGGTTGGTCCACAGGACGGTGCCGTCGCCCCGGTAGTACGGCTTCTCGACGCGGTAGTGGTCGCGTTCGCCGCGCACCAGCTCGTCGTAGAGCTTCCAGACGTGCGGGCCGTCCTCGGGGTGGGCCCATTCGTTGACCTTGCGGCTGCGGATCTGCTGGTCCAGTCCGCCGAACATCCGGGTGAGGGTCTCGTTGACCTCCAGGACGTTGCCTTCGAGGTCGGCGATGCCGATGCCGACGGCCGCGCCGTCGAAGACCGCCCGGAAGCGGCTCTCGGTGGTGTGCAGGGCCACCTCGGCGGCGCTGCGGGCGGTGAGGGCGGAGCGGGCGATGGCCTCCTGCTCCAGCAGCGTCCGCTCGCGCAGGGCCTGGGCGAAGCCGGCGGCCATCGCGTGCTGGAGGCGTGAACAGCGGGCCCGCAACTCCTCGGTGGAGGTGCCGTCCTCGCCGCAGTAGAGCACCAGATACGCGTCGATGACGCCGAGGGTGCGGCTCAGCGCGTCGGGGTCCGTGCAGTGGACGCCGACGAGCGCCCCGCCCGCACGGTGGGCGGGGGCGGTGTCGAAGGTCCGGGCGTGCAGCGCGGCGCGCAGTTCGCGGGCGAGCGGCAGCAGATGCTGTTCGAACTCGGCGCGGGTCATCGGGGTGGCCGTGACCGGGAAGATGGCCCGGCTCCAGATGGTCACGAACCGCCTGAGTCTGTCCTCGAGCCCGTCCGGATCCGCGCCGCAACCGGACGGCTGTGACGGCACCTTCACGCCTTGCGCCCCACCCCTGCGAAGCCGGAGAAGGCGTAGGGATCCTCCTCGTCGGACGGACTGTCGGGCCGCCAGTCGGGCATGGACACGAGCCCCGGCTCGACCAGCGGGCAGCCCTCGAAGAAGCGGCTGATCTCGGCGTGCGAGCGCATCACGAGGGGGTTGCGGATGTTCCGGTAGACCCCGACCGTGCCCTCGGCCTCGTCCTGCAGGAGCGGGATGCCCTCGTAGGAGGCGTGGGTCACCACGAGCAGGCTGCCGGGCGCGAGGGCGTCGACGAGCTCCGCGACGGCCTTCTCCGGTTCGTCCTCGTCCTCCAGGAAGTGCAGGACGGCGACGAGCAGCAGCGCCACCGGCTTGTCCATGTCCAGGAGTCGGCGGACCTCGGGGCTGTGCAGGATCTCCAGCGGCTTGCGCAGGTCGGCGGCGACGACGGCGGCGCGTTCCTCGCCCTCCAGCACGGCGCGGCTGTGCGCGACGGCGACCGGGTCGTGGTCGACGTAGACGACGCTCGTGTCGGGGGACGCGGCCTGGGCGACCTCGTGGACATTGCCGAACGTCGGTATGCCGGAGCCGATGTCGAGGAACTGGGTGACTCCGCTGTCGACGGCGAAGCGCACGGCCCGGCGCATGAAGGCCCGATTCGCCTGCATGATCTTGGGGAGTCCCGGCATGAACTCCATGGCCTTGCGGGCCGCTTCCCGGTCCACCTCGAAATTGTGCGAGCCGCCCAGATAGAAGTCGTACATACGGGACACGCTCGGCACCGAAATATCGATACCCGGCGGGGCCCAGGCGGGACGCTCCATCAATGTCTCCAACAAGTCGCCACGGGGGATACGGCCATGTGTTCGCGGCCGGTGTTCGAGCCGAGGCTACTGATCGCCCGCCTGGAGAGCGAGTAGAAACGGAAATTCGCGGTCCGTTCTTGGTCACACGCCATTGGCACGTGCGTGCGGAACGAAGGATTCACGCCTTCAGCTCGTGCATATTCACGTGCACATGGACGTGCGCCGACCCGCTGTCACCCGAGGGGTGACAGCGGGCCGACAGGCCGGGAGCGCGGCGCGGGGGACCTACTTGGGCGCTCCGACCAGCTTTCCCTCGGGGGAGACGGCGTACCAGGTGCCGCCCACGCCCTGGCCGTTGGTGTCTCCCGGCTCCTCGTCACCGGCGAAGGTGTACAGGGGCCAGCAGTCGATCGTCTGCTGCTTGATTCCGTCGGGCCGGTTGAAGGTGACGAAGCCCTTCTTGGTGATGCCCTTGGTGTCGTTCTTCTCCACAGGGGCGACAACCGGCCACTTCTCCAGGCAGGCGTCGGTGCAGGCCGTCTTCATCGGCCAGGCGGAGTCCTTCTTGAACCGGTAGACCGTCATGCCGCGCGAATCGACCACGATGTCACCGAGCTTGGGGTCCTTACGCACCGAGAGGCCCGCCGCGTCCACTCCGGAATCCTCGCCACCGCTTTCGTCGGCCCCGCCGCCCGCGGCGGGTGCGGCCTTCTTTCCGTCGGGGGCCGAGGCGAACCAGGTACCGCCGACACCCTGGCCGTTGAGGTCGCCGGGCTTGGTGTCCTTGGCGTACCGGTACATCGGCCAGCCGTCGATGGTGAGTTGCTTGGTGCCGTCGGTCCGGGCCACCTCGCCCATCAGCGAGGGGTCCACCCCGGCCGGGGGCTTGGCACCCTCGGCGCTCACGACGGGCCACGCCTTGGCGCAGTCGCCCTCGCAGGTGGCCTTGGGCGGGGAGGCGGAGTCCTTGTCGAAGCGGTAGAGGGTGAAACCCTCGCTGTCGGTGACGACCTTGCCGAGCTGCTTGGTGTCGGCCACCGCCAGCTGCCCGGCGGGCTCGGCCGCACCGCCGCCCGCGTCGCCGTAGCCCCCGGAGGCGTAACCGCCGGAGCTGTAACCGTTGTCGGCAGGGGCGCCGGCCGGGTTCGCCGCTCCGGCGGGCTGGCCGCCGAGCGACGACGAGCCCTGCTCCTGCCCGCACGCCGTGGTCAGCGCGAGCATGGCCGCCGCCGTGAGCGCGAGTGCCGCGTTGCCCCAGGTCTTCATGTCAACTCCTGTTGTTTCATCGCCAGTCGGTGCGGCGCCGAACGCCGTTCCCGGCCTTGAATACGGGGGGCGACGGCATCGTGCTCAAGAGGAGCCGAAGAAATTTCCGGCACGCCTCAAACCCCGCTCGGCGAGATCCCCACCATCCGGGGAATCCGGGCCGATTCACGGCGTGGTGCCCGCGGCCTCTGATCATGCTCTTCGGCGTGTCTCCGTACGGATCGTCTTTCGCGCGGCCCTTGGCGGCCGCCGCGCTGCTGTGGCTCCTCACCGCACCCGCGCCCGCCGCCGCCGACGCCTGCGCCTACGCCACGACCGGGCCGGGCGGCTCGAACACCTCGGTCGCGGTCGCCGGGCCGGGCGCGTGTTCGCCCACTCCCCCGCCTCCTCCCCCTCCTTCTCCGCCGCCGTGCCCCTCCCCGTCGTCACCTCCCCCGTCGCCCGAGCCGACACCGACACCGACACCGACGCCGCCCGAACCCACGCCGAAGCCCCCTCCGCCACCGGTACAGCCGCCCCCTCCCGTACGCGCGGACCCTCCGCCCCCGCCGAGGCTGAAGCCTCCCGCGACGCCGGCCCCGCCGCGGGCCGCACCGCCGCCCCCGGCCCCCAGGCCGCCCGCGCCGTCGCCCCCGGCCCCCTCGCTGCGCCCACGCCCACCGGCCGCGACCCCCGTCGCCCTGCCCACCTACCGCCGCGCGGCACGGCCGGAACCCGAGGGCGGCCCCTCGCTCGTGTCGATGACGCTGCTGGTCACCGCCCCCGCGGTGCTCGCGACCGCGATCCTGCGCGCCCGCTCCCGCTGATCCCGACGAAGGAGACACCATGTCCGAATGGCTCGTCCTGACCATCGCGATGGCGGCCGCCTGCGCGGTCGTCCTCACCATCGTCGTCATCAACAACCGCCGGGTCCCCGACGACGACGATCCGAGCGAGACCCCCGACGTCATGGAGTACATGACGATGATGATCGGCGTGATCTACGCGATCGTGCTCGGTCTCGCCATCGCCGGTGTCTGGGAGGCGCGCGGCGCGGCGCAGGAGACCGTGCGTCAGGAGGCGCAGGCGCTGCACGAGATCTCGGCCCGGGTCGAGGTGTACCCGGTCGACGTCCGTACCCGGATCCGCGCCGACGTCGACGCGTACGTCTCCTCCGTGGTCGACCAGGAGTGGAGCCACATGTCCGAGCACGGCGAACTCAGCGAGGAGGGCACCCGCCTGCTCGAGCGGCTGCGTCGGAGCGTGACCGACTACCGGCCGGCCGACGACCACGAGGCGCAGGCGTACCAGCCCCTCGTGGACCAGGTGGCGGTGGTGGACGACACGCGGGGCGCGCGGGGCCAGAACGCGGGGGCGACCATGCCCGGGGTGGTGTGGTTCGGCCTGATCACCGGAGCGCTGGTGACGGTCGGCCTGATCTTCACCCTGCAGATCCGGCGCACCGGCCGTGAGCTGCTCCTCGCCGGGCTCTTCAGCGCGCTGATCGCCTTCCTGCTCTTCCTGATCTGGGACTTCGACGCGCCCTTCGGACGCGGGATCTCGGCGACGGCCGCACCGTTCACCGACCTCTTCCCGCACCTGACGGAGTAGGTGAACTCCCGTGGATCCGGGGGATGTCGAACGGCCGTGCCGGGCCGTCACGGAGCGGCCCCCGCGCCCGGTTCCCGGCCCGCGCACGACGGGTCGCGTGAAGCGATTCCGTGGCCCGCCGGGCCGGCCTCCCCTCTACGATCATGCCCATGTCGACCTCCTTCTCCTCCCTCCCGGTGCTCCGAGGCCGGGGCGGGGCCGTCCTGTCCGTCGAGGACATCGGACTGGTCCTCGACCTCCCGCGCGAGCAGGTCACCTTCACCCCCGACGGGCTGGGCCGGATACGCGCCGAGGGCCGCTCGGTCCTGATCGAACTGCGGGCGAGGGCCGGGGCGACGCCGCGCGTCCACCGCATCGACGACGTGGACGAGGCGGCGGCCACCGCCTTCGCCGACGGGGTCAACGCGATCCTGGCGAACCGGACCGACAGCGACGACGTCGACGGGGCCCCGTTCGCCGTGGTCCGCTCGCTCGCCCCCACCTGGCGGTCGAGGTTCCACCGCAGGATCCTCCGGGGCACGCTCGGGCACCTGCTGGCGCTCGTCGTCGTCTGCGTGGTGGCCGGCTCGCTGGGCAGGTGGGACCTGGTGCTCCTCACGGTCCCGATCGGCGGCTTCGCCTGGCTGGGTCTGTGGCTGGGCCTGTACGGAGTGATCCGCGCACGGCGGGAACGCTGGCTGTACCGACACGGCGTCATGGTGACCGCCACCCGGGCCACGATGTCCCGCGGAGCGTACGTCTACCCGGACGCGACCGGGACGTACCGCGGCTTCGTGCACGGCGAGGCCGGCCCCACGATCACCGTCGCCCACCCCCCGGAGGACCCGGCGGACGTGCTGGTGCCGGCGGCGCCGCTCACGCACCTGGTGAACACCTACGCGGGCGCCGTCCTGGTCTTCTGCTGCGGCGCCGTGATCGTCCTCCACGCCGTGATGATGGTCCTCCTCGACGGCTGACGGACTCACCCATGGTCGGCGCGCGATCCGCGGACCGACTTCCGGCCGTGGCGCGACACGAGTGGGCCGCACGGGGGACATGAATGACCCATTCGCCCGTCTGGGATCGCGGCCGTGATAGTGCGCTCCTAGCGTTTCGGGTATCGAGGTGCACGCCCTGTCCTTGCGCGGAAACCCCTTCCGCGGCTGCTCCTCGGGGACCCGGAGGATTCCATGCGCGCGATACGTGCCGTGTCCACTGCCCTGCTGGGGGCGGCCACTCTCGCCCTGGCCGCTCCCGTCGCCGCCGCGGCGGACGGCGCACCCGCACCGAACCCCAACGCCGCCGGAGCGAAGGCGCCGGGCGACTTCGTCGTGACGCCCTCTCTGGTGGCGCCCGGCGGGCGGGTGACGCTCACCGCTCCCGGATGCCGCAGTACGACGCTGGTGTCGTCGGGCGTCTTCGACACGGTGACCATCGCCCCCGGGTCCTCGGCCACCGCGACGGTGGACACGGACGCCCGGCGCGGCGCCGTCTACACCGTGGCGTTCAACTGCACCGGTGGCATCACCGACACCGTCACCCTGACCATCAGCGGCACCACCGCCTCCGCGACCACCAGCTCGACCATCCTGACCACCCCGCGGGGCGTCCAGGGCGGTCTCGGCGGCTCGGTCGACGGGGTCGACACGGTGACGCTGGCGGCCGGGGCCGGCCTGGTCCTCGCCGCGGCCACCGGAACCTTCTTCGCCGTACGGCGCCGGACCGACCTCGCCCGGGGCCGGCGTCACTGACGTCGGGACCGGCGCCCCCGGCGGGCCCCCAACCCGGGGCCCGCACCGGCGGAGAAGCCCGACGATCGAGACCCACCCGCACACGCCCGTCGCCCCCGAGTCCTGGGACCAGGACTCGGGGGCGACGGGCGTACAGGGCCGACCGGGAGGTTCGGCCGGTCAGGCCCTTCCGCCGCTCATACGGCGCCGGGCGATGAAGAGACCGCCGCCGAGCGCTGCCGCGGCGACGAGCGAGCCGCCGACGGCCATCTCCGTGGAGCTCGGCGCGAGGGAGCCGCCGATGCCGCCCAGCGCGCCCTGACCGGCCAGCACGCGGAAGGTCTGGGTGAGCGTGCGGCCGCCGCACTGGACGGCCAGGTTGTACTGGCCGGGCGTGGCGTTGTTGTGGATGCGGGCCGTGGCGGTGGAGACGCCGTTGACGTTGCCGGAGAGGGTGACCGTCGGGAAGGCGTTGGAGGAGACCGTGCCTCCGGCGCAGCCCCTGACGGTGATGGTGAGGGTCGCCCCCTGGTGGACGGCGAACGGGGAGACCGTGACGCTGTTGGCGCCGTCACCGCCACGACCGTCACCACCCTGGTCGACCTGGTAGTGACCGACGGCCAGGTTGCTGGGTCCGTGGGCGGCGGCGAGAGGGGCTGCGAGCCCGACCGCCGCGAACGCGGTGGCGGTCACCGCCAGAGTGCGTGCAGCACGCATGGTTGAACCTCCAGTGGAAGACGCCCCAAAGCGGCGCTCCGGGAGATTCGACGAGTACGCCTTCCATGACGAACCCTCACAAGCGGGGGCAACCTGCGCATTTCGGCACTGGGCCACCCCGGTGAGGCGACACGCCGAGGAAACGGCTCCGGATCTGACGGAGCCGCAGGTCACGCACCATCAGGACGATTGTCCGACGAATACTCGGATGGGTGATCGTCCCCGTCACCCGGCCCGCCCTCGGGTACCAAGGGGCCCCGGCCCCGGACGCACCCCGGAATCCCGGCCGCCACCCGTTCGCACCGCTCTGATCGCCGGTCCGGCCCGCCGCCCTTACCGTTCTGACGACGCCACGAAGGGAGAACCATGAGACCCAAGGACTTCAGCGTCCTTGAGCCGCGAAGAAGACGCCCGCCGTGGGGCGTTCTGGCTCTCGTCATGCTGTCCGGTCTGGCGATGATGCGCAACGGGGTGGACGTCGAGCTCGGCCCGCCGCAGCCCGCGGCCGCCGAGGCTCCCGACGCGAGCCGGATCGGCGCTCCGCCTCCCCTGGCCGCGGGCGTCGAGCCCCTGCCGCACGCCCCGGCCTCCCGCATCAGGATCCCTTCGATCAGGGTCGCCGCACCGATCATGGACGTCGGCCTTGATCCGGCCGGCTGGATCGAGGCGCCGCCCCCGCAGGACGCCAACATGGCCGGCTGGTACCAGAACGGCATCGCGCCGGGCCAGCGCGGCACGGCGGTCGTCGTCGGCCACGTCGACAACGAGGCGGGCCCCGCGGTGTTCTACGGCCTCGGCTCGCTGGAGAGGGGCCAGCACATCGAGGTGGAGCGGTACGACGGCCGGGTCGCGGTCTTCGAGATCTACGGCATCGAGGTGTACGACAAGAACAACTTCCCCGGGGTCCAGGTCTACGCCGACACCGGGGAGCCCGAGCTCCGGGTCATCACCTGCGGCGGCGGCTACTCGCGGGCGCAGGGCTACCAGGGCAACGTGGTGGTCTACGCACGCATGATCGGATCCACCTGAGGGGTGGCCAGGCCCACGCGAGGGCCCCCGGCGCCGAGCGGCGCCGGGGGCCCTCGCCGTACGGACTCAGCTCCTGGGCACGGTGATGCTGTAGCCGGCGTCCAGCAGCTCGGGCAGATACCGCCTCAGCGCCGCCACGCTCTGCGAGCGGTTCCCGCCCGCGTCGTGCGAGAGGACGACGACACCGGGCGCCGCGCCGTCCAGGACCCGGCGGACGATGCTGTCGGTTCCCGGTTCCTTCCAGTCGAGGGTGTCGACGGTCCAGGCGAGCGGCTCCATGCCCAGCTCGGCACCGATCTCGAAGGAGTGCCGGTTCCACGCCCCGAAGGGGGCGCGGTACCAGAGCGGGGCCGCGCCGAGGATCTTCTCGACGAGTTCGCTGGTGGAGCCCAGCTCGTCCCTGATGCGCGAGGGACGGAGTGTGGGGATCAGCGGATGCGACCACGAGTGGTTCCCGACCACGTGCCCGTCCGCGGCCATCTCCCGTACCAGGTCCTGGTTCTCGGCGACCATCTCTCCGCAGACGAAGAACATCGCCCGGCAGTCGTAGCGGCGCAGGGTGGCGAGGATCGCCGGGGTGTAGCGGGGGTCGGGCCCGTCGTCGAAGGTGAGCACCATCGACCGGCCCACGCCGGACATCCTCAGGAACGGCCGCTGCCGGACCGGTGGCAGCGCCTTGCGGAAGGCCGGGGGCGCGTCGGCCGTCATCGGCTGGAGCCGGTACGCGGAGGGCTTGAGCCGGCTGCTCGCGGGCGCTCCCGCCGCGGGTCCGGGGCCGGGGGCGGGCCCCCCTGCGATGTCCGGACGGCCGCTCGGCGGCGCGCCGGGCGGCGTGCCCAAACGATCCGCCGTGAGTACTCCGACCGTGGCTGTGGCCCCGAGGGCGGCGGCGATGCGCAGCACGGTCCGCCGCCCGGTGGGCATCTGATCCTTTTTCATGACTAATAGCTCGCACGGCCGAACGCCACCGCCCCCGCCCCACACCGACGGCCCGCCCGAAAACACTCGATGGGCGCACACCCCTCCCGGGGCCCGCGCTCGCCCCTACTCCCCCATCGTCAGTCCCTCCCCGGCGGCGCCCCGCCCGAGGACGACGTCGCGGATGGTGTCGCGCACGGCGGTGAGGGGTTCGCCCTTCCTGATGGCGGCGTTGAGGTTGACCACCCGACCGCGGCCGGTGTCGAACCACTGGGGGAGGAACTCGGCCCGGGTGACCTCCCAGCGAGCGCCGGGAGCCTCGGGCCGGGTGAAGGTGAAGCGCCCGAGCGTGCCCTGGTTGCCCCGGGGGTCGAAGGCGCCCTCGTGGTTGACCATGTCGCCGGCGATCTGGTCGCCCATGCCGTAGACGATCCAGGTGCCGTTGACCTTCTCGTACGCCTGGGGGACATGGGCGTGGGTGCCGATGATGAGGTCGATGTCGGGGCGGCCGCCGGTCCGGGAGGCCGTGAGGGCGCGGCCGAGGGTGAGCTGGCGCCCGTCGGGGGCGGTCTGCCATTCGGTCCCCCAGTGCATGCTGACCACGACGACGTCGGCGCCGGCCCGACGGGCCGCCCGCGCGTCGGCGATGATCTTCTTCTCGTCGATCAGGTTGACCGCCCACGGCTGCCCCTCGGGCATCGGGTAGCCGTTGGTGTCGTACGTGTACGCGAGCTGGGCGACGGTCGCGGGTCCCGCGCTCAGCAGCGTGGGGCGGGCCGCCTCCTCGGCGGTGCGTGCCGATCCGGCATGCCGGACACCCGCCTTGTCGAGGGCGTCGAGGGTGCGGCGCAGGCCGGCGGCGCCGTCGTCCAGGGAGTGATTGGAGGCGGTGGAGCAAGAGTCGTAGCCGGTCTCCTTGAGGGCGGGGGCGACCTCGGGGGGCGACTTGAAGGCGGGATAGCCGGTGTACGGCCCGCCGTCCGGCCCGTACACGGTCTCCATGTGGCAGATCGCCAGGTCGGCTCCGGCCACCACGCTCTTCACCCCGGACAGCATGGGACGGAAGTCGTATCCCCGCCCGTTCGCGTCCATGGCCGCCCGGCGGATGATCGACTCGTGCGGCAGGACGTCGCCGGAGGCGACGAGTGTGAAACCGGTCCGCGCGGAGGGCGCGCCGCCCACCGCCGAGGGGGACCCGGGGCTCGCCGGGTCCTGCCCCGCGGGTGGGCCGACGGGGCCGCGGGCGCTCCCCGCGCAGCCGGTGGCCGTGGTGAACAGGAGGGCGGCGAAGACCACCGCCCCCCGTCTCGTACGTTGGGTCATCCGCCGACTCCGCCCAATTAGTCCTATGAACATCTCTGCGGATGAATTCACAGGGGGCAGAAGCCACAGTCAAGAGTCAAAGCCGTACAGAGCTCCAAACCCTGCCGAAACGGACGAAGCACCTCCGCCTGACCGTTCATCGCACCATTCGCCGCTCGGTGCGACCGCTCGTCGCAGACACGTGCGCGTTCCCTGTCCCTCGCCGCCCACATGCGTTCGGATACGCCCCGGGACGACGAGCCGGCAGGAGAGGTGTGGAGCATGACGACGGCGACGACGGACGAGCGGGCCCTCGCGGAGCTGCAGCGTGACCACGGTCAGGCCCTGCTCGGCTTCCTGCTCGGCCTGACCTACGGCGACCGGCAACGGGCGGAGGACCTGGCGCAGGAGACGCTGGTCCGCGCCTGGCTGCACCCGGAGGCGTTCGACGGCCCCTACGAGTCGATGCGCCCCTGGCTCTTCACGGTGGCCCGCCGCCTGGCCATCGACGCCCGGCGCTCCCGGCTCGCCCGGCCCACCGAGATCGGCGACGGAGTGCTCGCCGCCACCCCCGATCCGGCCGACGCCACGGAGTCCGCGGTCGCCGCGGTCGACGTCCGGGCCGCGGTGCGGGGCCTGAGCCCCGAGCACCGCGCGGTCCTCGTCCGGCTCTACTTCCACGGCCTGACCGTCAACGAGGCCGCCGCCGATCTGGGCATCCCCGCCGGGACCGTCAAGTCCCGATCGCACTACGCGCTGCGGCAGCTGGGCCACTGCCTGCCGGGCTACCGGACCGGGCGCCGTACCGTTGCCCGCCCCCGGGCCAGGGCCGCACAATGACCGCGTGACGCTGACTCTCGCCGCCGCGGAAAAGGTTCTCGCCGACAACTTCGCCCCCTGGGTGCTCGATCTGGGGCTCTCGGTGGCCTCGGTCGACGGGGAGGAGGCGGTCCTCCGCCTCCCCTGGTCCGACCGGCTCGCCCGGGAGGGCGGTGGCCTCTCGGGCCAGGCGCTGATGGCCGCCGCCGACACGGCGACCGTCATCGCGGTCGCGGCGGCCCGCGGCGGCTTCGTGCCGATGACGACGGTGCAGCAGTCCATCAGCTTCCAGCGGGCGGTCGTCGGCGCGGACGTCCTGGTGCGGGCGCGGCTCACCAAGGCGGGCAAGCGGATGGCGTTCGCGGACATCACGATGACGGCGGAGGGCTCGGACGAGACGGCCGCCCACGCGACGGCGGTGTACGCGCTGCTCGGCTGAGGCCGGCGGCGCTCCTCCTCACCCGCACGCGTGGCCGCCCCACCTTGCCCTGACGCACCCCGTGTCCCCCTGTTTCCCACCGGTACCGATCCGGCGGGGAAACGTATCCGAAACCACACGGGCGAGTTGAGCAAAGAGCGGCCCACGCGCGTCTTCCTCGGTGGAGGCTCGTGTCCGGGGGTCGCCGACCGACACGTCCGGGAGAAGGTGGGAGCGTGCTGCCCGAGAGTACGAACGGCACCAGCGGAGGCGGACTCGCCGTCCCGATGGCCTGGTTGTGTGCCGAGTTCACCGCGGACGATCTGCTGCGCACGGGGTGTCTGGTCGCACCCGGCACCCTGGAGTACCGGGCCGGGCGGCAGACGCTGGCCCTCACCATCCATCTCTGCGCCGACGCGGACGCCCCCGCCACGTCGTGGTCCGCGGGCCTCATCGACGAATGGCTGTCCCGGACCGCCCACGACCACCCCTGGCCGCAGTGGGTCCGCGAGCGGCTCGCCGCACGGAGCCGCGCGGGCCGGGAAGGTCCCGACCTCGCCATGGCCAGGGAGACCTGGCGCCTCCTGGAGGCGACCCGCATCCGTGCGGCCGATCTGAGCGGGCTGACCACCTCGCCCGGGGTCTTCCCCCCGGTCGACGAGTCGGAGCAGGTCTGGCTTCCCGCATGGAAGTTGGGACTCCCTCTGGGCCATCTGGCCCTGCACCTCTACGGCGCCGGCGGCTGAGGGGTCGTACGGTGCACCCCCGAGCGGTACTTGGGGATCCGTACCGTGACCTTCATCCCCGCGTCGACCCCGGTCTCGATCACGAGGCCGTGCTCCGCCCCGTACACCTGGCGCAGCCGCTCGTCGACGTTGGACAGACCGATCCCGGAGCCGCTGGGCCGCTCCCCGAGCAAAACCGCGCGCAGGACGGCCGGATCCATGCCCACGCCGTCGTCCTCGATGACGACCACGGCCTCCGCGCCGGCGTCCCGGGCGGAGATCGTCACCCGGCACGCGTTCACGCTGTCCTCGAGGCCGTGCTTGACGGCGTTCTCCACCAGCGGCTGCAGACAGAGGAACGGCAGGGTGACCGGCAGCACCTCGGGCGCGATCTGGAGCGTCACCTTGAGGCGGTCACCGAAGCGGGCTCCCGCCAGCGCCAAGTACTGCTCGATGGCGCGCAGTTCGTCGGCCAGCTGAGCGAACTCCCCATGGCGCCGGAAGGAGTAGCGGGTGAAGTCCGCGAACTCCAGCAGCAGCTCCCGCGCACGCTCGGGGTCGGTGCGGACGAACGAGGCGATGGCGGCCAGGGAGTTGAAGATGAAGTGCGGCGAGATCTGGGCCCGCAGGGCGCGGATCTCCGCCTCCACGATCCTGGTCCGCGAGCGGTCCAGCTCGGCCAGCTCCAGCTGGACGGAGACCCAGCGGGCGACCTCGGTCGCGGCCCGCACGAGCACGGCGGACTCCCGCGAGCCGTAGGCGACCAGCGCGCCGAGCACGCCGTCCTCGCCCGTGAGCGGGGCGATCACCGCCCAGCGCAACGGGCAGGCGACATCGGCGCAACCGGTGTGTTCCGATCTGCTGCGGCCCGAGTCGAGGATCCCGGCGACCTGGTCCATCACATGCTCGCGGTGATGCCCCTCGCCCGGCCCGTCCCAGGCGAGGACGGCGGTCCGGTCGGTCAGGCAGAGCGCCTCCGTCCCGAGGAGCGGGCGCAGTCGCCTGACGGCCTTGCGGGCGGTGTCCTCGGTGAGGCCCCCTCGCAGGGGCGGCGCGGCGAGCGAGGCCGCATGCAGCGTGTGGAAGGTGGCCCGCTCGACGGGCGTGCCGAGGTCGAGATCGGCCGCGCCGCGGCGCGCGGCGATCCGGCCGAGGACGAAGCCGGCCACCAGCAGCACGGCCCCGGCGGCGCCGGCGGCATAGACGATCGGTGTCACCGCTCCCGACCTCCCGACCGCGGCTCGGCAACGCGCACCGGGTCCGCGCGCGGCTCCGGATCGGGGAGTTCGTCCCTCGCGACCGTGCGTCCCGTGAGCTCCTCCGGCAGGTGCAGCCGGGCGAGCAGGGCCGGGGTGCCGGCCGGGATGTGGCGTGGGGTGGCCAGCGAGACCACGATCATCGTGAGGAAGCCGAGCGGCACCGACCAGACCGCCGGCCAGGCCATCAGGGTGTGGGACCAGCCCTCCTCGGGCAGCCCGGCCCGGGTCGCCATCACGGCCGCGAGCGCGGAGCCGCCGCCCAGCAGCAGCCCGGCCATGGCACCGGGCGGGGTGAGCCTCCGCCACCAGATCCCGAGGACGAGCAGCGGGCAGAAGGAGGAGGCGGAGACGGCGAAGGCGAGGCCGACGGCGTCGGCGACCGGAACCTTCGAGGCGAGGACCCCGACGGCCAGCGGAACGGCGGTGGCGAGCAGGCTCGCGAGCCGGAAGTGCCGTACTCCACGGGACGGAAGCACGTCCTGGGTGAGCACGCCCGCGACGGACATCGTGAGCCCCGAGGCGGTGGAGAGGAACGCGGCGAAGGCTCCGCCGGCGAGCAGCGCGCCCAGCAGGTCGCCGAGCACTCCGCCCAGCATCCGGTCCGGCAGGACGAGCACGGCGGCGTCGGCGGCTCCGGTCAGGGCGAGGTCGGGCGCGTAGATCCGGCCGAGCGCCCCGTAGACCGGCGGCAGCAGATAGAAGACGCCGACCAGGCCGAGGACGACCAGGGTGGTGCGCCGGGCGGCGCGGCCGTGCGGGCTGGTGTAGAAGCGGACGGCGACATGGGGCAGCCCCATCGTGCCGAGGAAGGTGGCGAGGATCAGTCCGTAGGTGGCGTAGAGCTGGTGGCCGTCACGCCCGCCGGCCAGGGGCTGGGACCAGCCGAGGGGGTCCGCGCCGGTGGAGGCCCGGGCGGGGACGGGCGCCCCCTGGGGAAAGGCGAGTTCGGTGCCGCCCTCGACTCGGTGGGCGCCCTTGTCGAGGGTGAGGGTCCGCCGCTCGTACGCGGTCTCGTCGACGCGGCCCGTGACGGTGAGCGTGAGCGGGGCGTCGACCTCGATCCGTACGGTGTCGGCGACGCGCACCACGGTGTGTTCGCGGAAGACCGCGGGGGCGTCGAAGCGGACGCGGGGGGCGGCGTCGCCGAACCAGGCCGCGACGAGGAAGAGGGCGGGCACGAGCAGGGCGGTGAGCTTGAGCCAGTACTGGAACGCCTGGACGAAGGTGATGCTGCGCATCCCGCCCGCGGCGACGATCCCGGTGACGGCGACGGCGACGAGCAGTCCGCCGACCCAGTCGGGCGCTCCGGTGAGGATCTCCAGGGTGAGCCCGGCGCCCTGGAGCTGTGGGAGGAGGTAGAGCCAGCCGATGCCGACGACGAAGAGGCTGGCGAGCCGCCGCGCGGGCGGGGACTCCAGCCGGGCCTCGGCGAAGTCGGAGAGGGTGTACGCCCCCGAGCGGCGCAGGGGGGCGGCGACCAGGACGAGCAGGACGAGATAGCCGGCGGTGTACCCGACGGGGTACCAGAGCATGTCCGGGCCCTGGACGAGGACGAGTCCCGCGATGCCGAGGAAGGAGGCCGCGGAGAGGTACTCGCCGCTGATGGCGGCGGCGTTGAGCCCGGGACGGACGGTGCGGGAGGCGACGTAGAAGTCGGAGGTGGTGCGGGATATCCGCAGGCCGAGGGCGCCGATGAGCACGGTTGCGAGGACGACGACGGTGACGGCGGCCACCGCGTAGGTGTGGTTCACGTCCTGCCCCCGCGGTCAGCGGCCCTCGACGAGGCCGGTGAAGTCGCGTTCGTTGCGTTCGGCGCGACGGACGTACCACCGGGCGACCGCCCAGATGACCGGGTAGACGCCGACGCCGAGGGCGGCCCAGACGACGGCCTCGGGTGCGGGGAGCGCGAGGAGCAGCGGCAGCGGGCCGACGAGGAGGACGAGGGCGCCGAGCGCGGTGAGGGCGGCCCTGAGCTGGCTCCTCATCAGGGAGCGCACGTAGGTGTGGCCGAGGGTGGTCTGTTCGCTGATCTCGGAGCGCGCGGGGGGATGGCCGGGCGGACGGCCGCTCGGACCGCGCGGGGGCCGGCCGCCGGCGCTGTCGCGGAGGGCCGAGGCGCGCGTGACGGTCTCGCGCCGGGGCCGGCGCGGCGGTGGCTGCTCGGACGTCGGTGTCCGCTCCGTCATCTGTCGACCTCGCAGGGCTGGGAGTGAACGGAGTCTACGCAGCGGTGATGGAGCGGGGTAGGGGCGTCGGCCGGCTTCCGGGGACCGTCCCCGCCGTGGTCAGCCGCCCGCGCGGCGCATGAGGAGGTCCCTCAGCTGGCGGGAGTGGCGGCGGCTGACGGCCAGCTCGGTGGAGCCGACGCGGACGGAGGTGGCACCGGCGTCGAGCCGCAGTTCGTCGATGCGGCCGAGGGCGACGAGGTGGCTGCGGTGGATGCGGACGAAGCCGCGGTCGGCCCACCGTTCCTCGAGCGTGGAGAGCGGGATGCGGACGAGGTGGCTGCCCTCGTCGGTGTGCAGGCGGGCGTAGTCGCCCTGGGCCTCGACGTACGCGATGTCGTCGACGGTCACGAAACGGGTGATCCCGCCCAGTTCGACCGGTATCTGCTCGGGCGCCGTCGGCGGGGCCGCGGGTGCGGCGGAGGCGTGGACCAGCTCGCGGACCCGGCGGACGGCCTCGGCGAGGCGCTCGCGGCGCACCGGCTTCAGGACGTAGTCCACCGCCTTGAGGTCGAATGCCTGGACGGCGAAGCCCTCGTGGGCGGTGACGAAGACGATCAGCGGCGGCCGGGCGAAGCCGGCGAGCAGCCGGGCGAGGTCGAGTCCGGTGAGGCCGGCCATGTGGATGTCGAGGAAGACGACGTCGATGGCGTCGGCGCCGTCCGGCCCGGCGTCGAGGGCGCGGCCGATCCTGCGCAGCGCCTCGGTCGCGTCGGTCGCCCCCTCGGCGCTGAGGACCCGGGGATCGGCACGCAGGAGGTAGAGCAGCTCGCCGAGGGCCGGCTCTTCGTCGTCGACGGCCAGTACGCGCACCATGCGGCGGAGTCTATGCGAGCGGCCGCCGGGGGTTCGGGGCCCGGGCGGCCGGTGGAGAGGCGTCGGCCGCTCCGGGGGGCCGGCTACTTGAGCAGCTTCGACATCCGGCGGTCGGCGAGCGGTTTGCCGCCGGTCTGGCAGGTGGGGCAGTACTGCAGGGAGGAGTCGCTGAAGGACACCTCGCGGATGGTGTCGCCGCAGACCGGGCACTTCTCCCCGGTCCTCCCGTGGACGCGCAGGCCGCTCTTCTTCTCGGCCTTGAGCTTGCCGGCCGCGAGTCCGTGGGAGCGTTCGACGGCTCCGCTCAGGGTGGTGCGGATCGCCTCGTGGAGGGTGGCGATCTCCTCGTCGGTGAGGTTCTGGGTGGGCTTGAAGGGGGACATCCTCGCCACGTGCAGGATCTCGTCGCTGTACGCGTTGCCGATGCCGGCGATCAGGCTCTGGTCGCGCAGGGCGCCCTTGATCTGGCGCCGTTCCGTGGCGAGCAGGGCCGTGAAGGCGGCGAGGTCGAAGTCGTCCGCGAGCGGATCGGGCCCGAGGCGGGCGACGCCCGGCACGTCCCGCGGATCGTGGACGAGGTGGACGGCGAGCCGCTTGGTGGTGCCCGCCTCGGTGAGGTCGAAGCCGTCGCCCTCGGTGAGCGCGGTCCGCAGGGCGAGCGGTCCCCTGCCGGGGCGTGGCGGCCCCGACGGCAGGGGGTCCTTCCACTGGAGCCAGCCCGCGCGGGCGAGGTGGACGAGGAGATGGAGCTCGCCCGCCTCGCCGTCGGTGGTGATGTCCAGGAACTTGCCGTGCCGGGCGACTGCCGTGACGGTGGCGCCCTCGACGGCGGCGAGGGGTGGGTCGTACGTCTTCAGCACGCTGATCGCGACGGGCAGTACGCGGGCGATCTCCTTGCCCACCAGATGCTCGTCGAGGAATTCGCGCAGCGCTTCCACCTCGGGCAGTTCGGGCATGACTCCACCTTCCCGCACGAGCCGTCAGGACGCGCGCTCAGACACCCCCGAGCTCGTCGAGCAGGTCGAGTTCGTCGCCGAGGGCGCCGGCCAGTTCCTCGATGTCGGGGACGGCCTTGCCGTCGGCGACCAGTCCGACGTGGACGCGGCCGGCGTACGGGGACATGGCGACGGCGAGGGACTGGCCTCGCGCCAGCGGGGCCATGGGGAAGAGCGCGCTCAGCGGGGCGCCGCCGAGGGAGAGGGCCGAGCGGGGCAGCGGGACGTTGGTGACCAGGAGATCGAAGAGGAGCCGGGCGGCTCCGGAGGCCAGCGGGGCGCCGAAGCGGTGGGCGAGCGGGGGCAGTTGGTCGGCGAGCAGGGCGACGGCTCCGGCACCGCGCATCGGCCCGTCGGCCTTGTTGCGGTCCATGTCCCGCCGTACGGAGGCCAGCCGGGTGGCGGGGTCGGGGTCGGTGACGGGGAGGGTGAGGAGGTAGCCGGAGAGACTGTTGCCGTTGCCCGCGGGTGAGCCGGGGCGGCGGCGGGAGACCGGGACGAGGGCGCGCGGATCGGCGGGGAGCGGTTCGCCCCGTCCGTCGAGCCAGCGGCGCAGGGCGCCGGCGACGACGGCGAGGAGGACGTCGTTGGCGGTGCCGCCGTGGGCGCGGCGCACCTGGTGGACACGGTCGAGGTCCAGGACGGCGGTGGCGACGCGGCGGGTTCCGCTGGAGTGGGCGGCGAGCGCGGAGGGGGTCCGGACGTCGATCCGGCCGGCGCGGAGGAAGGACTGGCCGACCACGGACGCGCCGACCTCGACGGCGCGGCCGATGTCCTCGATCCGTTCCCGGGCGGCGCCCATGATCCGGCCGGGGCCCGGGAGCCAGGAGCGCGGCGGTACGGCGCGGGCGCGCCGCCCGCCGTACCTCCGGGTGGCGGCGATCTCGTCGAAGATGCCGGCCCCGATGGCGACCGCCCGCATGCCGTCGGCGAGGGCGTGGTGCAGTTTGACGAGGACGGCGAACGAGCCGTCGGGGGCGCCGGTGAGCAGGTACATCTCCCAGGGCGGCAGCCCTCGTTCGACCGGCCGTTCCATGAGCTCGCCCGCGAGCCCGGCCGCTTCGGCGGCGAAGTCGGCGCCGGGCAGCGCGACCTCCCGCACGTGCCGTCGTACGTCGAACCGCTGGTCCGTGGTCCAGGCGGCGCCTCCGACGGGCAGCAGGACGTCGCGGACCTTCATGCGCAGCCGGGGGATCGCGGCGGCGCGGCTCGCGAGCAGGTGCAGGACGGAGGACGGATCGCCGTGGGCGGGGAGCGGACCGAAGTGGGCGAGCGCGCCCAGGTGCATGGGGTGGTCGGAGGATTCGAGGTGCCAGAACGCCAGATCGAGAGGGGCCAGAAGCTCACTGCTCAAGTGATCACATGTCCTCAGAGGATGGCAGGGGATCGCAGTCAATCGCGTACGGTCGGTTACGGTCAAGTACGATCTATGTACGCAGGGTTAACAATGAATTCGCACCAGACGCACTTGCCGCTGCCACGCGATTCGACGCCCCAGACGTCCGAGATCCGGTCGACCAGCATCAGACCCCGGCCCGAGACGCCCGATTCGCCGGCCTCCCTCCGTCGCGGCAGCGCGCTGGAACGGTCCTCGACCTCCACCCGCAGCCGCCGTTCCGGTCCGGCCAGCATCCGCAGCGTCACGATCGCGCCGCCGTCGGTGTGCATCAGCGCGTTGGTGATCAGTTCGTCGGAGACCAGCTCGATCTCGTCCGAGCGCTCCCCGGCGCCCCAGGCCCGGACCGCGGCCCGGATCATGTGGCGCGCGGAGCTCAGCGCCTCCGGGTCGCTCTGCGCCACGTGCTGCTGGAGCCGGCCGCCGGACTGCGGGTAGTACGTCCCCTGGCGACGCAGCAGCAGGATCGCCACGTCGTCCTCGCCGCCCCGGTCGTCCACGACCTCGCAGAGGTGGTCGGCCAGCTCCTGGAGGTCCCGGGGTCCACGCCTGACCAGCGAGGAGAGCCATGTCAGCCCCTCGTCGAGGTCCGCGCCCGGCTTCTCCACCAGGCCGTCGGTGTAGAGCAGCAGGGTCTGCCCCGGGGACAGCTCCAGGGTCGTCACGGGATGGTCGAGGCGGCCGAACTCGGCGGAGAGGCCCAGGGGCAGTCCGCCCTCCACGGGCAGCCGGCGGCAGCTGCCGTCGGTGTCCTGGAGCAGCGGGTCGACGTGCCCGGCGCGCACCACCTGGACGACGCCGGTGGCGAGGTCCGCCTCGACGTAGGTGCAGGTGGCGAAGCGGTCGGTGTCCAGCTCGTGCAGGAAGACGGAGGCACGCGCCATCACGGTCGCCGGGGTGTGGCCCTCGGCGGCGTAGGCGCGCAGCACGATCCGCAGCTGGCCCATGACGGCCGCGGCATGGGTGTCGTGCCCCTGGACGTCCCCGATGACGGCGCCGACCCGGCCGCCGGGCAGCGGGATGACGTCGTACCAGTCGCCGCCGATGTCCCGGCCCAGACGGGCCGAGCGGTAGCGGACCGCTATCTGGGCGCCGGCCACCTCGGGGATGCGGCGCGGCAGCATCGCCTGCTGGAGGCCCTCGGCCAGGTCGTGCTCCTGCTCGTAGAGCATGGCGCGCTGGAGGCTCTGCGCGATGCTGCTGCCGAGTGCCACCAGAAGATTGCGCTCGTCGGCGCTGAAGCCGGTCTTGTCGCTGTAGAGCAGCCCGAGCGCGCCGATCGGCCGGGCCTGGGCGACCAGCGGCAGATAGGCCGCGGAGGTGATGCCGAGTCCGCTGATGTGCGGCCACAGGATCGGGTACGACTCGGCGAAGTCCTTCGCGGACTCGATGAAGCGCGGCCGCAGGGTCCGGACCACCTCGCTCATCGGGTACGGCTCGTCCACCCGGGTGAATCGCGTGCCGGGCACGAAGGCGCCGGTGGGCCCCTCGGCGACCAGATGGATGCGGCCGGCCTCCAGGAGTCCCATGACGAGGCTGGTGGCACCGAAGTACCGCAGGCCGTGCGAGGCGCCGAGGAAGTCGATGATGTCCTGCACGGTCCGGGCGTGCGCCAGGGCCGCGGTGGTGCCCTCCACGACGCTGGTGCGTCTGCGCCGGCCCTCGTCCAGGCCGAGCCGGGCGGCCTGCTCGGACACCTCCTCCGAGGCGTCCCGGACGATGCCGACGATCCGGACGGGACGGCCGCTGTCGTCACGCTCGATCTGGCCCTCGGTGTGCGTCCAGCGCGGGGTGCCGTCCCTGAGCCGGACACGGAAGTAGGCGCCGTAGTGGTCGCTGCCGTCCTTGAGCGCGTGGCTCACCAGGGTGTCGAGCTGACGCGCTTCGTCGGCCATCACCCGGGGGGAGAGGCTGCCCGGGTTCCCGTCGTACTCCTCGGGTCCGAGATCGAAGACGCGGAGGGCGCCCTCGTCCATGGCCAGCACGCCGTTGCCGAGGTCCCAGTCGAAGCTCCCCATCCGGAACGCCCGGCCGTGGTCGCGGAGGAAGCAGCACGTCAGGCCCCCTGCCCCGGATGCGCAGCGGCAGGGGTCCGCCGCCGCTCCTCCCCCGGTGCCCGCGCTCATGGGGCCACGCTAGGCCGAGGCCCGGCGGCTCGCACGGCGGAGGCCCTGCCCCCGGAGCTCCGCCTCATCCCTCGAAGGTCTCCGGCTGCTGGGCGCCCGTGTCGCCGTCGGGGAACAGCTCCTCGAAGGAGGGCGGGTCCTGATCGGGTTCGGGCTCGGACCAGGTCGGGGTGGGGCAGCCCGGCGGGAGGCTCGGGGAGGCCGGGTCGGGAACGGTGGAGTCCGGGTCGCCGGGGCTCGGCGGCAGGGACGGGCAGTCGGTGGCGGACGGGGCCGGCGAGTCGCTCCCCGGCGGGGTGGAGCGGCCGGGCGGGGCCGTGTCACCGGGTGTGGCCGGGCCGTCGGGGCTCGCGGAGGTGTCGCGATCGGGAGCGGGCGAGGTGGTCGTGGCCGAAGGGGTCGGCGAGCCGGCGAGGTCGCAGGTGGCGGGATCGCAGGGCGGGACCACGGTGGGGTGGGTGTCGCGCTCGCCGTCGGTGCCCGCCTTCCGCTCGATCCAGGTGTTGTCGGCGACGTTCACGATGACCAGGCTGTCGACGGTCGTCGCGGTGGGCCTGATGACGACGACCCGGTCGGGGCGGAAGCCGCCCCAGGGCTTTCCGCGGTGCGTGGCGCCCTGGACGGCGACCGGCGCGCGCAGCGGGTTTCCGCAGGCACAGCGGACCCGGGGGGTGCCGTACCGGTCGACGAGCACCGCCGTACCGGTCTGGAGGACGGACTGGAACGGGGTGGCGGCTCCGTCGCGGTAGCCGTGGCCGGTGACACGGGTGTCGGCGCGCAGGACGACGGGCGTGAGGCCGCGCAGCCAGTCGGCGAGACGGTACTCGGGGATGCCCGCGGCCTCCGCGAAGGCGCGGGACCTGGCCCGGTCGCCGGAGAGGAAGGCGACCTGCTGCTCGACGTCGCAGCTCGCGACGGAGCGCGTGCCGCCGTAGAGGCCGGGGGTGGAGCCGGTGACCTCGCGCATCACCTCGGCGGTGGCGTCTGCCGTCGGGGTGTCGGGCGGGGCGGCGCTCGGGACGGGCGGAGCGCCGGTCCTCGCCGTGGAGGCGGTGAAGGGGTCGGGACCGGGCGCGGCGAGCGGCTGCAGGAAGACGTCCCGCGAGGCGGCGGCCGTCCCGGCTCCGCCTCGGTCGCCGTCGGACGAGCAGCCCGCGAGCACCAGCGAAGCGGCCAGCGCGACGAGTACGGCGACGTGGGGCCGTCGCGGACGTCGTATGGGTGAGCGCACGTGGATCTCCCGCCTCTTTCCACCCCGGCATTCCTTCATGTCTGTCGCACCGCACGGTCGCCCGCAAGCCGAGCGCGGCCGGCCGGAGGACGGACCACCGGCCGCACCGGAAGGCACACTTGAACACGTTCAAGAAAGCCTCTACCCTCACTCCCGAGAGGTTTGAACACGTTCAACCAGGGGGTGGGCAGATGTCGGTGCTGGTCGATCTCATCGTGATGCTCGGCATGTTCGTCATCGTCCCGATGGGCCTGGGGCTCATCGACGGCCCCCGGCCGCGCGGGCTGCGGTCGCTCCGCCGCGCCTGGCCCCTGCTCGCCGCTCCCGGCGCCCTGGCGCTGTGGCTCCCCCGCTCGCCCACCGCCGCCGCGCTCGCCGCGGTCTACGCGCTGGCCACCGTCGCACTGGCGCTCTGCGCCCCGGCCCGGATCACGGCGCTCGCCCGGCGGGAGGGAGGCTTCTCGCCCCGCCTCCTCGCCCCTGCCGAGATCGCCGTGCTCACGGCGCTCGTCGCCCCCTCGGTCGCGGGCCTCGCCCTGGTCGCCGAACGCGCCGGGCACGAGCTGTTCGGCTTCGACCTCGACATCCTCGCGCTGACCGTCCCGCACTTCCACTTCGCCGGCTTCGCGGCCGCCCTGGTCGCCGGACTGGTCTGCCGCACCTCCGACGGACGCGCCACCCGCTTCGCCGCGCTCAGCGTCCCGCTCGGCACCCTGCTCGTCCTCATCGGCTACTTCGTCGACGACTGGGCCGAGCTCGTCGGGGCGCTCGTGCTCACCGCCGGGATGTGGGCCGTCGCCCTGGAGACCCGGCGGGAGCTGCGCGGCGGCCTCGACCCGGTCACCCGCGGCCTCCTGGCCGTCTCCGCCGTGGTGCTGGTGGCGACAATGCTGCTCGCCCTGAGCTGGGCCCTCGGCGAGGCCACCGGCCTGCCCCACCCGAACCTGACCTGGATGGCCGCCACCCACGGCCTCGGCAACGCCCTCGGATTCGCGCTCTGTTCGCTGCTCGCCCGGCATCGCCTGCGGGCGACCGACCCGATCAAGGAGACCGCACCATGGCCCGTCTGATACGCGACCTCGCCACCGCCCCCGCGCCCCTCAACTACCAGGACGTGGGCGCCACCCGCGGGGACCGCCTCCCCGCCGGGTACCACCACCTCCACCACACGGTCCGGATCGGGCGGGGCCGCGACGCCTTCGAGACCGCGGGCAGCGCCGTCACCACCTGGCGGATGCACCGCGCCTCGGGTGCCCGGGTCCACAGCGAGGCGGTCCGGGCCGAAGCCGGCGCCTTCGTGGAGGTCTCGATCGGCCTCGGTCCGGTCCGGCTCGCCGCGCCCTGCGAGGTGATCTGGACCGCGTACGAGGAGGACCGCGTCGGATTCGCCTACGGCACCCGCACCGGGCACCCCGAGCGCGGCGAGGAGTCCTTCCTGGTCGATCTGCACGACGACGGCTCGGTCTGGTTCACGGTGACCGCGTTCAGCCGCCCCGCAGCCTGGCACACCCGCCTCGCCGGGCGCCTCGTCCCGGTGCTCCAGCACGCCTACGCACGCCGCCTCGGCCGCGTCCTGCAGCGCCTCGCGGGGGGATGACACCCGAGGTCACGCGCGGGGTTACGCTCCTTCTGTAGGCATACGTTCCGACCCCCGGAGGCGGCCGTGAGCCAGTACGACGAGTACACGTACAGCACCCCCTCGCAGGCCGAGGGCGAGCGCCTCGAAGAGGACATGGACACGCTGCAGCGGGACCACCGGCATCCGCTGACCGCCCGCACCACACCGTCCCAGGCGGAGGGCCTGCGCTCGCTTGACGAGGAGGAGAAGAAGGGCTGACCCCCCGGGCCGATACTGGAAGGGATGGAGTGGTTCACGGCACCGGACTACTGGCTGAGCCGGATCGTCTTCCAACGGGGGCTCGCCGGGCTCTACCTCGTGGCCTTCCTCTCGGCCGCTCTCCAGTTCCGGGCTCTGATCGGCGAACGCGGAATGCTCCCCGTGCCGGAGTATCTGCGCCGGGTGGAGCCACGCCGGGCCCCGAGCCTCTTCCACTGGCACTACTCGGACCGGCTGTTCGCCGCGGTCTGCTGGAGCGGCGCGGCCGTGGCCCTCGCCCTGGTGGCGGGCGCGGGCGACGCCGTGCCGCTCCCCGTCTCCATGCTGCTGTGGGCCGTGCTCTGGGCGCTGTACCTCTCCATCGTCAACGTGGGTCAGACCTGGTACGCCTTCGGCTGGGAGTCGCTGCTCCTGGAGGCCGGTTTCCTCGCGGTCTTCCTCGGCAACGACGACACCGCGCCGCCCGTCCTCGTCCTGTGGCTGCTGCGCTGGCTGCTCTTCCGCGTCGAGTTCGGCGCGGGACTCATCAAGATCCGCGGTGACCCCTGCTGGCGGAAGCTGACCTGCCTGTACTTCCACCACGAGACCCAGCCGATGCCCGGCCCGCTCAGCTGGTTCTTCCACCACCTCCCCCGCCCGCTGCACCGGGTCGAGGTGGCCGCGAACCACGTCGTCCAGCTGCTGGTCCCGGTGCTGCTCTTCACGCCGCAGCCGGTGGCGACGGTGGCGGCCGGCCTGATGGTGGCGACCCAGCTGTGGCTGGTGCTCTCGGGCAACTTCGCCTGGCTGAACTGGCTGACGATCGTCCTCGCGCTCTCCGCCGTGGACGGCTCGCTCCTCGTCGGCGAGCACCCGCAGCCCTCCCCACCGATCTGGTACGTGGTCGTGGTGATCGCCGTGACGGCGTTGGTCCTCTTCCGCAGCTACCGGCCGGTCCGCAACCTGCTGTCGCGGCGGCAGGCGATGAACCGCTCGTACGACCCGTTCCACCTGGTCAACACGTACGGCGCCTTCGGTTCCGTCGGCCGGATACGGGACGAGATCGTCATCGAGGGCACCTCCGACCCCTTGCGAAACGGGGACGCGGAGTGGAAGGAGTACGGCTTCAAGGGGAAGCCGGGCGATCCGCGCCTGCTGCCGCGCCAGTTCGCCCCGTACCATCTGCGGCTCGACTGGCTGATGTGGTTCGCGGCGCTCTCCCCCGCGTACGCCCGCGACTGGTTCGGGCCGTTCGTCGAGCGGCTGCTCGACGGGGACCCGGACACCCTGCGGCTGCTGCGCCACAATCCGTTCCCGGACGCGCCGCCGGCCCGTGTCAGGGCCCGCCTCTACCGCTACCGCTACACGACCTGGCGCGAGCTGCGGGAGACGGGGGCGTGGTGGCACCGCACGCTCGTACGGGAGTATCTGCCGCCCGTCGAGCTGCGGACCGTGGCGCGGCGCTGACGGCGCCGGACCCGGACATGCCTGTGCCCCCGGTCTCGGGGCGGCCGGGGGCACAGGGCGAAGCGACAGTTACGACTCAGTCGATACCGGGCAGGATGTGCGGCTCCGCGAGGTCGTCCTCGTAGCCCGCCAGCCGGATCGGAGCCGCATGGGCCCACACGTCGAGGCTGCCCAGCTCACCTGAGCGGCGGGGCCGCTCGGGATGTTCGGCCGGTCGCTGTTCCTGCTTCGTCAGTTCTGGTGTCACCGCGCACTCCCTTGTGTCGCGTACCTATGAGGACATGGCCGTTCGGTCGCGGTGGCGCCGTTCTTCGGGCGGGACCGCGGCCT
Source organism: Streptomyces sp. NPDC047971 (assembly GCF_040653355.1). Taxonomy (NCBI): domain Bacteria; kingdom Bacillati; phylum Actinomycetota; class Actinomycetes; order Kitasatosporales; family Streptomycetaceae; genus Streptomyces; species Streptomyces sp. NPDC047971. The sequence goes on from NZ_JBEZNW010000001.1 coordinate 87,403, forward strand.
TGGTGGCAGGCCAGTCCCCAGGCAAGCCGTGGGGGTTTTGTGAAACCCCGGTGGCCGACCGTGGACATCAGACTAACCAAATGAGCGCCCTATCGCTCTATGGGGCCCAGAAGTGTGACGCGATCGAGTGAATTTCGGACATCTGGACGGTTTACCGCGGCTTGGTTGCCGAAATCGGTTTACCGCCGGCCGATCACCAGTTGCCGGGCGCGTAGTCCTTGAGGAAGACGCCGTACAGGTCCTCGCCCGCCTCGCCGCGCACCACCGGGTCGTAGACGCGCGCGGCGCCGTCGACCAGGTCGAGCGGGGCGTGGAAGCCCTCCTCGGCCAGGCGCAGCTTGTCGAAGTGAGGGCGCTCGTCCGTGATCCAGCCGGTGTCGACCGAGGTCATCAGGATGCCGTCGCTCTGGAACATCTCCTGGGCGCTGGTCCGCGTCACCATGTTGATCGCGGCCTTCGCCGCGTTGGTGTTCGGGTGCCCCGCTCCCTTGTAGCCGCGGCCGAAGACGCCCTCCATCGCCGAGACGTTGACGACGTAGGCCCGGCCACTGGACGCCTTGCCCGCCGCCTCGGCCATGGCCTGCCGCAACTTGCTGATCAGGATGAACGGCGCGGTGTAGTTGCACAGCTGGGTCTCCAGCAGCTCCACCGGGGAGATCTGCTCGATGGTCTGCACCCAGGTGTTCGTGTCGACGACGTCCGGCACCAGGCCGCCCGCGTCGATGGCGCTGCCGTCGCGGTGCCGCTCGACGCTGGCGTTCCCGGCGACCAGGGCCAGGTCGGCGACCTTCTGCGCGTCCAGGCCGGTGACCCCGACGGGCAGCGCGGCCGGTCCATCGAGATCACCGACCGCGCCGGAGTTGAAGGCGCCGATCACGTGCTGGGCGGGGAGCTCGCCTGCGGGCAGCGGGGCGCTCTCGCCCTCGACCAGGGCGGCGTAGGCGGAGGGCAGGCGCCGCACGGTCTGGGTCGCGTTGTTGATGAGGATGTCCAGCGGGCCGTCCTCGGCGATCCGGTCGGCCAGCGCGACGGCCTGCGCGGGGTCGCGCAGGTCGATGCCGACGACCTCGAGCCGGTGCATCCAGTCCGCCGAGTCCTCCATGGCCTTGAAGCGGCGGATGGCGTCCTTGGGGAAGCGGGTCGTGATCGTGGTGTGCGCGCCGTCGCGGAGCAGCCGCAGCGCGATGTACATGCCGATCTTGGCGCGGCCACCGGTGAGCAGCGCGCGCTTGCCGGAGAGGTCGGCGCGGGCGTCGCGCTTGCCGCGGTTCAGCGCGGCGCACTCCTGGCAGAGCTGGTGGTAGAAGTAGTCGACCTCGACGTACCGCTTCTTGCAGGTGTAGCAGGAGCGGGGGCGCTGGAGTATCCCGGCGATCCGGCCGGCCTCGGTGACGGAGGAGGGCAGGATGCCCTCGGTCTCGTCGTCGATCCGCTGCGCGGAGCCGGTCGCGGTGGCCTCGGTGACCGCCTTGTCGTGGGCGGTCTTCGCGGCGCGGCGCTCCTGGCGGCGGCGCTGCTTGACCGTGCGGTAGATGCCGGCGGTGGCACGACGGACGGTGATCGCGTCCGGGTGGTCGACGTCCAGCTCGTCGAGCTCGTCGAGCACGCTCAGGCAGACGGCCAGGCGCTCGGGGTCGATACCCGGCCCGTACTCCTGGGATTCTTCGGTCACCGTCATGGCCTCTGTCGTTCCTCGATCGCTCGTACGCTCGCGCGCGCCCATGTCCTCAAAAGAGAAACTTTACGGAGCCCGGGGCCCTGTCTCCAAACCCGTGACGGGAGGGTGGTCGAACACACAGTCGCCGCAGAGTCCGCCGCCGGGGCAGCGGTAGTAGAGGCAGCAACTGGCGCGTCGCAGGGCCGGACCCCGGACCGTGCCCGCCAGGTCGGGGTGGTCGAGCAGCCCGGTCACGAGCTCGGAGGCCCGGCCGGCGACCTCGGGCCTGTTCTGCGCCAGGGCCCAGCGGGTCAGCTCGCGCAGCGCTCCGGCGAGCGCGGAGCCCGCGTTCCCCCACAGCAACCGGGGCGAGATCCGCCCGTCGCGGCGGAGGGCTTCGTGGAGGGGCACGAGGTGGGCCTGCTGGACGGCCTCGCGGAGGTCGGCCACGGTCGCGGGACGGGTGTGCGCGCCCGCCCACCACAGGTCGTCGGGCGAGGTCAGGGCGCCGTCCCAGTGCAGCTCCGCCGGGTCGAGGGACGGGAAGCGGCCGTGGAGGGCGGCCGGGCCGAGCGCGGTGGACCAGAGCCGGGCGGCGAGCCCGAGGTGGGCGATCGAGGCGGCGACCCGTCGCTCGGGGGCGCGGAGGCGTCCGCTCACGCGGGTGACGCGGGCGGAGAGGGGGCCGGTCTCCCCCGCGTACAGGCGGGCGAGCGGCAGATGTGCCCCGCCCGTCTCCGGCGCGGCCGTCCGCAGGGCGAAGAAGCCGCCGACCCGTCCGCTCTCGACGAGATCCACCGTCACTGCCTCCTGACACGACCACCGGGGAGTACCGCGTCGATCACACGGCCACCGGGGTGCATGGTCGCCGGTTCACCGGCCCGTGGCAAAAGCCCGGTCGCATTCCGGTCATGCGTGGTCATCTTCGGGTCATGGACGGCCACGTCCGGGTCATGCTCGCCCCAAGTGCGGCTCCACGACCGCCGGGCACCGTGACGCTCGACCGCATGACACCTCCCGCGAACCCCTCCCCCTCCGCCGCTCCCGCCCGCCGCGCGGTGCTCGCGCTGACCGCCGCGGCCGTGGCGGCGGGCATCCCCGCCTCCGCCCGGGCCGCCACGCGCCCGGACCTCGGCCCACGCCCCGGCGGACCGCTCACCGCCGCCGCGGCCCTGGCCCGACTCCGCGCCGGGAACGCCCGGTTCGCGGCCCTCCGGCAGACCCATCCGCACGAGGACGCCGCCCGGCGCGCCGCCGTGGCCGTGTCCCAGCACCCGTTCGCGCTCGTCCTCGGCTGCGTCGACTCGCGGGTGGCTCCCGAGCTCGTCTTCGACCAGGGGCTCGGGGACCTGCTGGCGATACGGTCGGCGGGGCAGGCCCTCGACGAGGCGGTGCTCGGCTCCCTCCAGTTCGGCGTCGAGGAGCTGGGCGTCCCACTCGTCCTCGTGCTGGGTCACGAGCGGTGCGGTGCCGCGACCGCCGCCGTGGAGTACGTACGGACGGGCAGGCCCGTCGAGGGACACCTCGCCCGGATCGTGGAGGAGCTCGCCCCCGCGGCGCGCGCGACCCGCGACCTGCCGGGTGACTGGGTGGAGAACACGGTGCGGGCCAATGTGGACCGGATTCGGCGTCGACTGGCTCGGGATGAGGCTTTCCACCCGGCTCGGATCGTCGGCGCCCGCTTCGACCTGGATACCGGAAAGGTCGCTTTCCACCCCTCCTGACCTGCGCCGGTGTACATCCGGAGACGTACGCGACGGTCCCGTACTGCGAGAGCAGTACGTCTGAAGGGGTTCCCAGGTACGACGACGTGAACGCCCGGAAGAGAGATCGTTGTATGTATGAGCCCCCTCCTGCTGTCCGTCCTCCTGTCACTGGTCTCGGCGGTCGCCTACGCGGCCGCGGCGATCGTGCAGGAGCGGGTCGCGGCCGCCGCCGGCGGCCCGACCTACGCACCACTGCGCAGCCCGGCCTGGTGGGGGTCCGTGCTGCTCAACGGTCTCGGCGCGGCGCTCCACGTCGCGGCTCTGGCCTACGGTCCGCTCAGTCTGGTCCAGCCGCTGGGCGCCCTCACGATCGTCTTCGCGCTGCCCATGGCCGCGCTCTTCGTGGGCCGCAAGGCCGGCCGCACGGCCTGGCGCGGCGCGCTCATGGCCACGGTCGGGCTCGCCGGGCTGCTCAGCCTGACGGGCGGCGCCGACTCCCAGGCGCTGGACGGGCCCGAACGCTGGCTGCTCGCCGCGGGGACCTTCGGTGTGGTCGCCGGGCTGTTCGCCGCCGCCCGTCTCCTGGGCCGCTCGGTGCTCCGCAGCATCGTGCTCGCGGCGGCGGCCGGAGTGTCGTTCGGCATCGCCTCGGTCTTCACCAAGACCGTGGCCGTGGAGTGGTCGCCGGACGCGCCGTTCGCCCAGTGGACGAGCCTGCTGGTCCTCTCCGCCCTCGCGGTGACCGGACTGCTGCTCTCGCAGGCCTCCTACCGGGGCGCCGGACTCGCCGCCCCGCTGGCCACGGTCACGGTCGTCAACCCGGTGGTCGCCGCCGCGGTGGGCCTCACCCTGTTCGGCGAGAGCTTCCGGTACGGAACGGCGGGCACCGTCGCCGCGCTGATCTGCGGCGCGGTGGCGGCCGGCGGTCTGATCCAGCTCACGACGGACCGGCTGACGGCGTCCGGCGACTCGCTCTCGGTGTCAGAGAAACGGCTCGTGTCAGATCGAGACGCCCCGCGCCCTGAGGTAGGCCAGGGGGTCGATGTCGGACCCGTACCCGGGACCCGTGCGCACCTCGAAGTGGAGATGCGGTCCCGAGCTGTTGCCGGTCGATCCTGAACGGGCGATCCGCTGCCCGGCGTTGACCCGCTGGCCTTCCCTGACGGTGAGCGCGGAGAGGTGCGCGTACTGGCTGTAGCGCCCGTCCTCGTGACGGAGGACGATCTCGTATCCGTACGCGCCGCCCCAACCGGCGGAGACGACCGTGCCGGTGGCCACCGCCTTCACGGACGTGCCGGTGGGGACGGGGAAGTCGACGCCGGTGTGGTACCCGCTGGACCAGGAGGAGCCGGAGACGCGGTAGCGGGTGCCGATCGCGGCGGAGACGGGGGCGCTGAAGCCGTCGGCCCGGGGTGCGGGTGTGGCGGCGGGCTTCGCGGCGGGTTTGGCCGCCGGCCTGGCCTGGGGGGTGGTGCGGGGCTTGGTCGCCTGCGGAGCCGGTGCGGCCGAAGTCGACTGGTTCGCGGCGGGCTTGGCCGTGGGCGGCTTGGTCGAGGCCGGCTTGGCCGTGGGCGGCTTCGCCGTGGGCGCGGGCTTGGCCACCGGAGGGTGCGGGGTGGGCGGCCGGTTGGGGGCGGTGATCCGGAGGGTCAGCTTCTGGCCCGGGTGGATCAGGTCGGGGTCGCCGCCGACGACGGCGCGGTTCGCCTCGTACAACCGCTGCCAGCCGCCCGTGACCCGCTCCTCCCGGGCGATCCGGGAGAGGGAGTCGCCGGGGGCGACGGTGTACATCTCGCGGATCGTCGGCACGGTCGTCGGGGTCGCGGCCGGCGGCTCGGCCGCCGGGGGCCGCTGGGCCTGCCCGGTGCGCTGCGCGGCCGCGTCGCTCCGCGCCGTTCCGGTCCGCTCCGCCGGTCCGGTGCCGGGCGCCGCCCCGTCGCGCTGCGCCGGCACGGCCGCGGGCCGGGCGCTCGTCCGCTCCGGCGCCTGGCCGAGTCCCGCACGCGACGAGCAGGTCGGCCAGGCTTCCGGACCCTGGCCCTTGAGCACCTTCTCCGCGACGGCGATCTTCTGGTCCTTGGAGGCGAGGTCGGCGCGGGGCGCGTAGTGCGTGCCGCCGTAGCGCTCCCAGGTCGCCTGGCTGAACTGCAGACCGCCGAAGTAGCCGTTGCCCGTGTTGATCCGCCAGTTGGAGGAGGATTCGCAGGCCGCGACCTTCTCCCAGACGTCGAGCGACGCGGCCTGCGCCGCGCCCGCCCCGACCAGCGGTAACGCGATCCCGGCACCGCCCGCGGTGACGGTGAGCGAGGCGCGGTTGATCCGGCTCGGCTGATACCGGCGGTGTCGTCCCCGTGCGGCCATGGCCCCCCCTTGTGCGCGTCAGTGGAAGCGCATCGGCAGTCGCCCAAGGTAAGGGAAGGTCACAGGCCGTGACAAGGGCCGGGGCCGAACCCCAAGTCCCTTGTGTCAGCTACGGATCAGCCCCGTGCGGGCCCCGGCTCGGGCTGTGGCTCGGGTCCGGGTACGGGTACGGGACCCGGGGGCTCCGGAACCGGGTTGGGAGGCGGCACGGGAGGCGGCTCGGGCACCGGTGTCGGCGGTGACGGCACCGGCCCCGGCGGCGGAATGGGAGAGGGCGGTACCGGGTCGGGGTACGGGTGGGTCATGACGGGCCTCTCGGTCGACGGGGCCGTACGGCTCCAGGCTCTCCTGGAGCGTGTGCCCGCGCCCGCCGGGGCCATTCATCCGTGTCGGCGCACCGCCTCGGCCGCGGCGGCGAGGCCGAGGCGCGGGCTGGAGAGGACGGGCAGCGGGGTCGTGGTCCGCTCGGCGGCGTCCGCCATGGACGCCTGGGCGAGGACGACGACGCCCCCGCCGTCGGGGTCGACGCGGTCCACGGCCGCGGCGACCGTGTCGAGATAGCCGTCCCGGTCGCCGGCCTCGAACCGCTCCCAGGCGCCGTCCACGACGAGCGTGGTGACGAAAGAGGTCCGGTCCCCCGACTCCTCGCGGAGCAGGTCGAGCGTGGGAGCGAGGGTGGACCGCACGCTCGCGACCACCACGATCCGTTCCCACCCGACCGCCTCGGCGGCCATCGGCCGGTCCACCCGCAGGACGGGCACTCCCAGTTCGGCGGCGCACCGTTCGGCGACGGCGCCGATGGTCGAGCAGGTGCAGAGGACGGCGCGGGCGCCGTCCGCGAGGGCCTCGGCGAGGGCGTCGCGGACGGCGCCCACCACGGCGTGCGGCCCCTCGGCCCGGGCCCGTTCGAGCAGCTCCTCGACGACGTGGTGCCGCAGGTCGAGCTCCGGGTGGTGCCGGTCGCGCAGCGCGTCGAAGACGGGCACGTGAACGGCCGAGGTGTGCAGGAGGCCGAGCCTCACCAGAGCTCCGGCGTGGCCTTCAGCTGCTGCTTGGCGGCGCGGACGACGTCCTCGGCGGGCACGGGCGCCTCGTCGGGGTGCTTCTCGGCCCACTTGGCTGCGTACGGGCAGAGCGGTACGACGGGGACTCCCTCCCGCGCCGCCATGCCGTAGAACTCCCGCACGAGCGACCCGGCGATCCCCTTGCCCTCGTTGCCCTCCTCCACGACCGTGTGGACGGCGACGAGCGCGTGGGGATCGGCGTCGAGGACGAAGTAGACGATCACACCGACGTAGGAGCCGTCCTCGAACGCTTCGAGGCGCCCCTTCTCCCGGTCGTCCCTGATCTCCCGCTCGGCCATGCGTCGCGTCTCCCTCGTTCGGTTCAGGCGCCCGCGGGCACGGCCTGCGGGCTGCGCCGCGTGTCGCTCCCGGGCACCGGCGCGGAGGCGTCGGCCCCCAGTTCGATGATCCGGTTGTCCGCGTCCACGTGCACGACGCGCGGCACGAGCGCGCGCGCCTCGGCGTCCTCGACCTGGGCGTAGCTGATGAGGATGACGAGATCCCCGGGATGGACCAGGTGGGCGGCCGCCCCGTTGATCCCGATGACCCCGGACCCCCGCTCGCCCTCTATGACGTAGGTCTCCAGCCGGGCGCCGTTGTCGATGTCGACGATGTGCACGAGCTCCCCGGGCAGCAGATCGGCCGCCTCCATGAGATCGGCGTCGACGGTGACGGAGCCGACGTAGTGCAGATCGGCCTGGGTCACGGTGGCGCGGTGGATCTTGGACTTGAACATTGTACGTATCATCGAGGTACTCCTGGACATAGGCTCCCTGCCTGCGTTTTTGCAGGTCAAGGGCTGTTTTCACACCCTACAACGAGTCGCAAGTTCAGGCAGCTGTCCCCAGGTTTTTCAGGACTCATGCTGACCACTTGCTGACTTTCCTGACGCATCATCAGGCAATTCCGGGGAACTTCGCCCACTCTCCCTGGCTCCACCGCGACGACCCCACAAGCCTACGCAGCACGCGCTCAAGAGCCCTCGTGATCACCGTCACTCTCACAGAGCGGCGACGCCCGATCCGCGCGTGCACGAGGCCACCGCAAGAATCCCCGAAAAAGCGGCGCGGGAACCTAGCAGCGAATCCCGGCCCAGCGAAACCGGCGTTCCTCATGACCATGGCCTTAGCCCGCCCGGTGACTCTTGGCAGTGACACAGGGCGGCCGCCGAAGACCTCAGAATCCCGCCAGAGCGGAGCAGCTCGGCACTGCGATCACGCTCAGGCCAGCCTCGCAGGAGCCGTCTCACCCATGGAACCGCAGCCTTCCGACACCACCCGACCACGACGGCGTCAACCCCTCGAACCCGTCCTCATGGAAACCTCCGAGGTCGCCGCGATGCTCAGCATGTCCACGAGCTGGGTCTACAGGGAAGCGTCGAAACTGGGCTTGAAGGGGTACAAACTCGGCCGAGGCAGGAACGCCAAGGTCCTGTACAAGAGGGCCGAGGTCTTCCAATGGCTGGAGCAACAGAAGATCCATTAGCTTGATCTTCAGCATCCCCGTCGGCGTCGCGCTAGACCACTTGGTCCTGTAAGCGTCGAACGCTTGGCACATCAAAGGGAATTCAGGAAAAACCCGACAGGTACTCGCAAGCAACCAACCTCTTCAGGGATTGTCAGTGGCATGGGTGACGATGACCACCCGTACTGATTGGCCCGTGGGGGGACATGGTGCACCTGAGTCGTATTGCTGTCAGCGGCTTCCGGGCAAGCGCGGAGGAGGAGATGACCTGCGACCTCCCCGGTCGTTTCAGTGTGCTGATCGGAGCCAACGGTGCCGGGAAGACGACGCTCACGGACGCCCTCTACCTGGCGCATCCGACCAACCGTTTCCCGGTCCTGCCAAGGTACGGATCCGCCACGCTCGCGCCCGAAAGGTCCACCCGCAGCATCGAGGTTTCCTACAAGCTGGGCGACAGCCTCACCGAGGAAGGGCGCCTCGGACGCCAGTTACACGAGGCCGACCACCGGCCCCTCGGTCACGTCGCCCAGAGCTGGGGTGTCACGCTGAGCCGTCGACTCGGAGGCGTCGCCACGAAGATCGAGAGCGCGCACGGCAGGTCCTTGGACCTGGACCCGTACAAGCTGATCTACCTGCCGGCCTGGCGCCATCCGCTCGACGAGCTGGCGCGCCGTGAGGCGCGGATCCTGGTCGAGCTGCTCCGTGCCGAGCAGCAGCGCCTGAACGGTACCCGGAACCTGGTGGGACTCCGGGCGCGCGCCTCCCAGCTGCTTGAGGAGCTGGCCAAGGAGAGCATCATCGACGCCGTCGAGAAGCGGATCGGCGGATACCTCATGGATCTGTCGGCCGGAGTGGACCGCCAGTGGCCGTACATACGCGGCCAGGTGATCGACGACACCTACCTGGCTCGTGTGCTGGAAGTCATGCTCGCCGTCATGGAGGGACGCAGGTTCGCACGCCCCCTCGAAGTCTCCGGGCTGGGATACGTCAACCTGCTGCACATCGCCGTGACTCTGGCGGCGATACCGGACTCCGCCGAACCTCCGCAGGCTGGGGCGTGGCTTCCCTCGGACACCTCAGATCAGCCGCCCCTCACCGAGGAGGAGCAAATACGGGAGGCGACCCTGAACCTCGAACAGGCACAGGCGGACGCCGACGCAGAGGAGGACTCCTTCTTCGGTACGAAGCCATTCCACGCGACGGTCGTCATCGAGGAGCCCGAGGCACACCTCCATCCGCAGTTGCAGCAGGCTCTGGTCCGCTACCTGCGCAGGACCGTCAAGAGGCGACCGGAGCTGCAGGTCGTCCTCTCCACCCACGCAACAGACATCATCACGTCCTGCGCCCCGGAGGAGCTCGTCGTCGTCCGCAGGACGGCGCGGGGGAGGGTCTGTCGCACCGTCGCCGACGTCGTACCGGCCGAGCACCGCGACGTCACACTGCGGAAGACACGACTCCATCTGGACGCCAGCCGGTCCGCCGCACTCTTCGCCGAACGTCTCCTGCTGGTGGAGGGTGTCACCGACGCCGCTGTCGTGCGGGAGTTCGGCAGGACCTGGGCAGGTATGGACGCACGCAAGCACGCGTTCATCGACGCGCTCAGCATCGTGCACATGGGCTGGAAAGTCGGACAGTGGCCGGTGCACCTCCTGGCGACCCGGGGCAGCGAGCTGTGCACCAGGCTGGCGATCCTCGTCGACAACGACCTGCCCTTCGATAGCGAGGAGCGGAAGAAGCCGGGATGGCTCTCCGATCACGACCCGTCGGTCGTCGACGCCTTCGTCAGTCACCCGACCTTGGAGCCGTCCATCACCGCAGGCAACGAGGACTTGGTCGAGGAGGCCCTGCACGAAATCGGGCTGAACCTGGGAGAGGTGACGCCCCAGACGGTGTACGAGCTGTTCCGCGGCAACCGGCGTAAGAAGGGCGACTTCGCGCTGGCTTTCGCCGGTCTTCTCGCGGAAGCCAATGAAGTAGACCCCGAGCAGGCTTGGTTCCTTCCAGCCGTGCCTGAGCACATGCGGCGCCTGTTCGAGTTTCTCTACGCGCCCACGCCGGCCGACGAAGGCGATGCCGCGCCACACAACACATCCCTCGGGCCCCTCGACGAGCCGGACTGGCTCGCGGTGGAGGGCGAACAGGGCACGGACGAGCAGTACGCCACGGACGTGGAGGGCTTCCACTGGCTGGACGATGACGAAGAGGAGGAAAGCTACTGGGCGGAAGCAGCCGGGTACGAACCGTTCCCCGGCGTACCAGAGCCGGATGCGCCGCCCTGGGACGAACTCCTGCCTTGGTGCCCCTCCCCCAGAGCCGCCTGGCCCACAGCCACGCATCAAATGACGAACACCGATGAGTAGCCGCCGAGCTGAGAACCCCGTCCTCACGCGGGAACAACTCCTTGTCGCCGCGAGCCCTCACCGCCTCCTCTACATAGAGGCGTTCCCAGGTTCGGGGAAGACGACCGTCTCGCACCAGCGATTCGGCCTGCACCGATTCGCGCGCACGACCGACCACCGGGCGGTCGTGGCGGTCAGCTTCACCCGCTCGGCCACCGAGGAGATACGCAGCCGTGTGTCCCGACAGTGGGGCCCTTCAGCCCTGACCTGGCCCCATCGCATCGTCACACTCGACACCGTTCTCGACGACCTTCTCACCGACCTCCTGCGGTCCCGGGTCCTCCAGTGGCCGGGCAACCACGAGGAACTGGAGGTGCTGGACACATGGCCGACCCACCTACCCACCACCCGAACGAAAGCAAAGCCGGTCCTCCGCCTCGCGGGCACCCGCGTCGTCACCACCTATCAGCAGGAAGACGAACCGAATTACCACATCAAGCCGGTGGACTTCTCCTCCATGGTCGGGGACGGTCGGTGCACCCACGAGAACGTGCGTGAGGTCCTGCGCGACGCCCTCGACGCTGAGGACATCCGCGCCCGGGTCACGGCCTACTTCGCCACGGCGATTAGGTCCTTGCTCGTCGATGAGGTCTACGACGCGAACGACCTGGACGTGGAGATCATCCGTGTGGCGGCCGACGCGGGACTGGCCGTCACCCTGGTGGGAGACCCCTGGCAGGCCCTCTACGCCTTTCGCGGCGCCCGCCCGGAGAGCGTGCGCCGACTCCTCGGACTGCTGGAGTTCGAACGCGGCGACCTCCGGACCACGTTCCGATGGCGCGACAGCGTGACCCAGACGTCACTGACGCAAGGACTGCGCCGCGGCGAGAGCACGATCATCCCCGCGGGAGCGGCGAAAGACGTCAATGTCGTGCTCGCACGGAAGTGGCAGTCGCTGTGGGACTGCGCCCCTCAGGTCCTCCCCCTGGCCACCGCCAGGTGGAGGATGGGGCCGCTCCAGAAAGCCTTGTGCACCTTGCTGCTGAACGAACTCACTCAGACGGCCCTCGGCCTGCCAGCCTTGTTCATCCCGGAGGCCTGGACCACCCTGGGCATCAAGGAGGCCGAGACGTTTGAGAAGCTGCGTCCGGACCTGCAGAGCGCGCTCCAACGCCTGGCGGGCCAGGACGATCTCTCCGAGGTCTGGACCGCCTTGGTGCGTACGGTGGTCGCTACGGCGCGCGTCGAGCCGTCGGAGGGGCACAAACGGACCCCACGCAAGGCTCTCGGCCACCTGCGCGCGCGCCTGAACGTCCATCACGAGCGTCTGATACTCGGTCTGACCTGTCACCAGGCGAAGGGCAGGGAATGGGACAGGGTCGGAGTGCGGCTGGAGGAGTCCGACTTGGCCGCGCTCCGCAAGGGCCTCGACCCCGGCGACGAGGCCCACCGCGCGCTCTACGTCGCACTCACCAGAGCACGACACCTAAGCGTCAGGGTGTGAGGGCAGTTCCTCTTGTGCCCCGTCGCCCGACCCAGCTGTGTTCAGCTCTCCGAGCCGCACGGAGGCTGGCAGACGGCGCAGCTGAACGACCTTCCGTCTCGGTGCCTAGATGTGGAATACCGCGAGCTCTCCGACGATTGGTCTTCGTGCAAAGATCACGGGAGGGGCGCTAGTGGCTGAGCTGATGCTGTTCCGGCAGGACGCGGACGGGCGGGATGTCGAGCTGTCCGGTTCGACGGTGGCGCTGGAGGTGGAGCTGCAGCGGCGGGTCGAGGCCGGGCTGGAGCAGATGCTCGGTATTCGGTTCGTGGCGTCGGAGTATGCGACTGGTCCGTGGCATCGGGGGCGGATCGACACGCTGGGGCTGGACGAGAACGGCAGCCCGGTGGTGATCGAGTTCAAGAGGGGCTCCAACACCGGGGTGCTGTCGCAGGCCGTCTCGTATCTGTCCTGGCTTCGTTCGGCGCAGTACGAATTCGAGGCGCTGGTCCGGAAGGTGCTGGGCGCTGAGGCGGCCGAGTCGATCGACTGGCGGCGTCCGCGGATGGTCTGCATCGCAGCGGGCTTCTCCCACCATGACCGTGTGGCCGTGCAGTGGCTGCCAGAGCGGATAGACCTGGTGCGCTACCGGGTCTTCGAGGGCGGCCTGTTGAGTCTGCTGCTCGTCGATTGCTCTCCCGCTTCGCCGAGCGCCGCTTCGTCTCGGCGGAGCCGGGAGCGGGACGCGGTGGTCGGCAGCCCGCCAGCGGCACCAGCGACGCCTTCGCCGGCGGGTGCCTGCCTCGTGCCGGACTGTTTGCGGGACCTGTACGCCGAGCTCGACGAAGCGCTTACAGCGTGGGGCGAGGTCGAGGTGGCGCCGCTGCGGCACTACATCGCCTACCGGCGGCTGGTGAACGTCGCGTCGGTGATCTTCCGTGCGAAGCACGGGGCGATCCTGGTCTATCTCAGACTCGACCCGGACTCGGTCGTGCTGGAGGAGGGGTTCACCCGGGACATGCGCGGCGTCGGGCACCTGGGGACCGGGGCCTTGGAGGTGCGTCTCGTCTCGGCGGCGGATCTGGAGAAGGCGGCGCCGTTGATCCGGCGGGCGTTCGAGGCGGCCTGACGCGACGAGAAGGGCGGCTGGTGCATCGGTCATTCGATACACCATCCGCCCTTCGGCGTCTGCGGCCCGCCGGCCCCAGGCTCTGTCCGCTCTCATGATCACGCCTCCGGTCCGGCGAGGTCGAAGTCGTCCTTGGTCAGCTCGGCGCGGAGCCGCTGCTCGGCCACATCGGCGTAGTGCGAGGACAGCTCGACGCCCACGAAGCGACGTCCCTCGCGAAGGGCCGCGACGCCCGTGGAGCCGCTGCCGGTGAACGGGTCGAGGACGGTGCCGCCTTCGGGGCAGACCTGTACGAGCTGCTGCATGATCTCGACGGGCTTCTGGGTGATGTGGACCCGGTCCTTGCGGGGCTGGGAGGCGATGTAGTGGCCGGGCAGGTAGAGATCGCGGGTGTTGTCGAGGGATCCCTTGACGCCCCAGACGATGAACTCGGAGTCCTGCTTCGGCCCGCCCTTGCGGGGCCGGCTGGCGGGCTTGATCCACGGGATGGTGCCGCTCCAGGTCCACCCGGCCGTCTGCAGGGCGTCTGACGTCGTCGGTTCCTGGCGCCAGTCGGTGAAGACCATGGCCACCGCGTGCTCGGTCGAGGCCCGGTACGCCTCGGTGAGCAGTTCGGTCAGCCAGGAGCGGTAGGAGCGCTGGTCTCGGTTCTCGCCGGGGAAGTTGGCGAGGTCGTGGGCGCTGTTGCTGGTGACGTACTTGGCGCGCGCGGTCCGTCCGGTGCGTTCCGAGCTCGTACGGCCGCCGGAGTTGTACGGCGGGTCGGTGATCACGGCGTTGACGCTCTCGTCCGGAAGGGACTTCAGCACGGTCAGGGCGTCGCCTCGGTGCAGCGTGTAGCTCACGGGAAGGGCCTCTCTCAGGGCATGGCGGGGCTGGGACCGCTTCGGGCAGCGCTCAACGGCGTTCTTCCGGGGCGGGGTTGTGCTGGAGGTTAGCGGCGTTCTACGGCCGTACCCAACGAGGGCGGTCCATACTACGAGCGCGGTCCGGGAGTCGTTTGGTGCGGCCGGATGCCCGGTCTACTGTCTCGCCGTGTCACCGGACAGGAGCGTCGCTCCACCGTCGCTGACCTGTGCTTTCCGTGCTACCTCGTCCAGTCGAGCGGTATCGGGGGCACCTTGTCCTCTTCCTTCCCGCATGCCGTCAGGAGCCCCGGTGTACTGCCTGAGATTACGAGCGCGGCTGGCTGCCGCGCGTGACCTGAGACCGGCGTCCGAGGGTCAGCCGGCCCGCGGCAGGAGCTACCAACTCCTCTGACCCGGGGGCCGCCCGAGCGGCGGATGCACATCGGCGCGGTGCCGACGGCTTTGCACGAGAAGTCGGCACCGCGCCTCCTACGAACAGCGAGGAGCCGCTGCGATGCAGCATGCCCTGATACATCCGCGCCCCGACCCGACGGCGTCACCCGGCCGACACCGCCGCCTCGGTGAGCGGCGGCGGCGATGAAGAAGACCACCAAGGGTGTCGTCGGTCTCTGCGCGACCGCTCCGCTGCTGCTGGCCGTTCCGATTCTCGCCATTGGGGCCGGGACAGCTTCGGCCGCCTGCTCGACCGCCGGGGCACAGGATGTGGATACTGCCGCCGTCGCCACCCAGGTGAAGGCCATCCTGGACGGCGGCGACAAGGGCTCGGTCTCCGTGCCGGGCCTGGACGATCCGGCCGAGCAGGTGTCCAACGCCAAGACGATCCAGGCCACCGGTGTGGCGATGAACATCCCGGCCCGCGGGCAGGTCGTGGCGCTGGCGACCGCCCTGCAGGAGAGCGGCCTGCGGAATCTGACCTACGGCGACCGCGACTCGCTGGGGCTTTTCCAGCAGCGGCCGTCACAGGGTTGGGGCACGGCGAACGAGATCCTCGACCCGGTGCACGCCTCGACCAAGTTCTACGAGGGGCTGCAGAAGGTCTCAGGCTGGCAGTCCCTGTCGATCACGCAGGCCGCGCAGGCGGTGCAGCGGTCGGGCTTCCCGGAGGCGTACGCCAAGTGGGAGCCGCTGGCCACCGCTCTGCAGAAGGCCATCGAGCCGCTGCTACCGAAGGCCGGTGGCGCGTTGCCAGCCCCTTCACCGTCTGGCTCGGCCGACACTGGCAGTCCTGCGCCCGGCTTCGCGGGCGGTTGCAGTGCCGAGGGGGACGGGACCGACTTCGGCACCATCCCGCCCGGCGCGCTGCCGGCCGAGTACAAGATCCCCGCCACCGCTCCGCGAGAGGTCCAGACGGCGATCCGGTGGGCGCTCGGCCAGCTCGGCACGCCGTACCAGTGGGGCGGGACCTGCACCGACTCTCACGGCGAGGACGCCTTGGGCCGGTGCGACTGCTCCTCCCTGATGCAGCAGGCGTACAAGGCCGCCGGGGGCACCCTGACACGTACGACGTACACGCAGGTCAAGGAGGGCAAGGCGGTGTCGGTGGATGCCCTTCAGCCGGGTGACCTGATCTTCACCGAGGGGACGGCCGCCGTACCCGAGCACGTTGGGATGGCCATCGGGCAGGGCCTGATCGTCCACGCCCCCCGCACTGGCGACGTGGTCCGCATCACGACCCTCGCCTCTTGGAAACCGCGGATTCTCGCGGCCCGCCGAGTCGTCTGACCGGCGCTTCTTCCCCCATCCCCTTTCCTCGCGCCGCCGCTTGGCCCCAGCGGGCCTCGGCGTGCGCACCATCGAACTGGAGTTCTCCATGTATCTCGCCGACCAGGTCATTCAGCTCGCCTACGATCCCGGGATCAAGCCGAACGAGGGCGGTCTGCCGGGCCTATCCGTCCTCGAGCAGGTGATGGGCTCGATCAACCTCTTCGGGCTCATCGCCGTGGTCGGCGCCCTCGCCGTCAGCGCGGGCGTGTGGGCCTGGGGCCACCACTCGGGCGGTCACCAGGCCGAGGCCAACGGCAAGAAGGGCGTGCTGGTGAGCGCTGGCGCGGCTCTTCTGCTCGGCGCGGCGAACGGCGTGGTCGCCTTCTTCAGCACGCTGGGGACGCACGTCCGCTGATGACTCAGCACTCCACCCACCCCGGCGGCGCATCTCGCGTGCGCCGCCGGGCGCTGCTCGGCACCGTCGTCCTGGTGGTGCTCGTCGCCCTCGCCGGCCTGGCCGCGTACCTCACCCGCGACGGCAGGGGTCCTTCCGAAGCCCCTGCTCCACCGCCGAATTCACCCTCGGGCTCCTCTTCGCCTCCCTCGGCGTCCGGGTCGTCTACCCCGCACACCCGTCCCCATGCTCTTCCGGTCCCACCGAAGACCCATGACCCGATCGCGTACGGGAAGGCAGCCGCCGCAGCGCTGTGGTCCTACGACACCCGTGCGTACTCGCAGCCCGAGCTGCGGAAGGCTCTGCGCGGGTGGCTGACCACGGAGACCAACTACGCCGATCCGGCCTCGGTCGACAAGGTCGTCCCCTCGGCTGCGCTGTGGAAGGAGATGGCCTCCAACGGCCAGTTCGCCACCGCCAAGGTCTACGAGGGGCACTTCCCGAACGCGTTCACCCGGGCCCTGCAGGAAGAGCCCGGCGCGATCACCCAGGCGTACGTCTACGCCGTCACGGTCTCCGGCAAGCAGTCGATCGCCTGGAAGGGCTCGCCCGCCGGCGGCGCGGAGAGCCGTGCCACCACCCTCGCGGTCCAGTGCCGGCCCGACCGTCCCTGCGCCCTGGTCGGCGTCATGCCGTCCGTCGCGCCCTGACCCCAGTCCGAGAAAGGAGGTAGCACCATGGGAGTCTGCGACTTCCCGCTGATGGACAAGGTATGTGGTGCCGTCGACTTCGCCACCAACCCCGCCGGAACCGTCACCGACGGCATCGGCGCGTGGATCGCGAAGTCGATGGGTGAACTGGCGGCCAGCGCCGCTGACCTCGCCGCCCAAGCCGTCAACAAGACGACCGCCATCGACCTCAACGCCGGATGGTTCCGGGACAACTACGAGCTCCTGCTGCCCATCGGGCTCGCTCTGACCGTCGGCATCTTCTGCGTCCAGCTCATGACCGCGGCCTGGCGTCGCGATGAACGCGCCCTTGCCCAGGCTGCGTTCGGCACCATGACCGGCGTCCTCTTCAGCTTCTCCGCCATTGCCTTCACCACTGTCGCCATCACCGTGGTCGACGCCCTCTCCGACGGACTGTTCCAAGCGGCCAACACCTCCGTCGACGACGCGATCCGGCGCGTGGTGAAGGTCAACCAGTTGGGGGCGATGTACGGCCTTGGCTGGGGCGTCCCGGCGCTCGTCGCCCTCGGGTGCGCGGTCGGCGCCTTCCTCTACTGGGGCGTCATGGTCGCCCGCAAAGTCGGCGTCCTGATCATGGTCTCGCTCGCCGTGTTCGCCGGTGCCGGCGGCGGCTGGGAGGTCGCCAAGCGTTGGCGGCGCGGCTGGATCGAGGCCACCGCCACCCTGGTCGTCTCCAAACTCCTGATGACCGTGGTCTTCCTGATCGGCGTCTCCGCCATGGGCAAGAGCGACGCCAGCGACGGGATGGCGGCCCTGTCCGACGCGATGGCAGGCATCGTCGTGATGGTCCTCGTGCTGCTCTGCCCGTACGCGACGTACAAGTTCGTGCACTGGGCCAGCGACGGCGGCGGCCATGACGACCACCCCGTGTGGTGCCGAAGGCCACACGTGCGACCTGCACCGCCAGGCCGAACTGATCACCCGGTACACGGTGCGTAGGAAGACGCCGACCGTGATCTGGGACAAGGACCGCAAGCTCCGGGCGGAAAGCGTGTGGCGGCGCGTTCCCCAGGCCACTGTCTGCGAGGCCGCTCTCGAACCGACGCCTGGGGCTCACCGCCTGCTCTTCCCCGTCGACGACCGCCTGCTCGCCGGGGCGGATCCGGTCGCGCTCGCCAAGCGGCCCCGGGACCTCGTCCTCGGGTACCTCGGCAACCAATACGACCGCGACGAGCACTTCGACCGCTTTTTCGCACCGGCCGCCGCGCGCTTCGACCACCTCGTCGGAGGCAAGTGGACCAACGCCAGCCGCTGGCCGCACGTCCGGTTCCTCGGCAGACTCCCTTTCGAGGCGGTCCATGGCGTGTACGGCAGGTCGTTGGCGACCGTGCTCATGCTGCCGGAGCGGTACGCCGCCGTCGGGCAGATGACGCAGCGGATCTTCGAGGCCGTGCTCGCCGGCTGCCTCCCGCTCGCCCCTGCCGACATCGTGCACGCCGACCGCTTCGTACCCCAGGAGCTGATCGTCCGATCCGGTGGCGAGGTGATCGAGCGACTGAACCACCTCCAGCGGATCGCCAGCACCCAGCAGCACGCGGACCTGATCGCAGCCTGCCTGGACCGCCTGGACCTGTTCTGCCTGAGTCGACAGGTCGACGCGCTGGAAGCCGTCCTGAACACGGCCGTGGACCCCGTCGTGGCACTGGAACGCGGAGCGGCCTGATGCAGCTGAGCAGCCAGGCCACCAAGTCCGGATCATCCGAAAGTGCCCCGGCAGCCGGTCCGACCGAGCACCCGAGCACCTCTACGCTGGAGCATCATGAAGAAGGTCGCCATCGTCGGCTGCGGAGGCAGCGGAGGCAGCGGAGGCAGCGGAGGCAGCGGCAAGTCGTACCTGGCGCGCGAGCTGGGCAGGATTCTCAACGCCCCGGTGACGCACCTGGACGCCGCGTTCTACGACGACGAGTGGAACGAGCTGCCCATGGAGAGGTTCGCCGATCTGCAGCGGGAGCTGGTCGCGCAGCCGAGGTGGGTGATCGACGGGAACTACAACTCGACGCTGCAGATCCGGCTCGAAGCCTGCGACACGGTGGTCCTGATGGACGTCTCGACCGCGGCCGCGCTGTTCGGGATCTTCTCCCGCCAGCTCCGGCACGGGGCCGGGCACAAGGGCAACGGGGTGCACAACCGCATCCACTGGGGCGTGATCAAGTACGTGGCGACGTACCGCCGCAAAATGCGCCCGCGGGTCATGGCCAAGATCGGCGAGTTCGCCTCGGGCCGTGCCGACGTGGTGCTGCTGTCCAGCCGGAGGCAGACGCGTCGCTGGCTGCGGAAGGTCGCCGCCGAGCACCGCTGAGTACACCGCGGAGTGCACCGCTCGCCCGAGGGGAGCGTGCGGCGTGAGCGGCATCAACCCGTTCCTGGACCCGTTGCGGCAGGCGGAGCTGTACGGGGACGACTCCCGGCTGGCAAGCCGGTCCAGCGCGCTGATGCGGGCGAAGACCTCCGGGCACCCGGTACCGGACACAATCGTCGGGCTGGTGCGCCACCACCACGAGCGACCGGATCGCCTCGGCTTGGTCCTGGACCTCGGCTGCGGTCGAGGCACGAGCAGCCTGACCCTCGCCGAGGACCTCCGCCCCCGGCACGTCGTCGGCCTCGACGCCGCACCGGCCCTGCTTGAGCAGGCACGTCAGCGCGCCCGGCGACTACCCGATCTCCCGGTGACCTTCCATCAGGGCGACTTCCACCATCTCCCTGTGTCCGCCGGGTCGTGCGATGTCGTCGTCGCAGCGTTCTGCCTGTATCACTCGCCGCGTCCGCGGTCCGTGGTCGCGGAGATCGGCCGGGCGCTCGTTCCCGGCGGTCTGGCCGTGTTCGTCACGAAGAGCCTCGACAGCTACCGGGAGATGGACCAGCTCGTCGCTGCCGCCGGCCTCGATCCAGCAGCAGAGCAGCACGAGAGCCTGTACGTCTCGGCGCACAGCGGCAACCTCGCCGACCTGGTCGCCGTGTCGCTCGACGTACTCGCGGTGGAGCACGAAGAGCACACCTTCACCTTCGACGGCCACGACCACGTCGCCGAATACCTCGCCACCAACCCGAAGTACGACCTGGCCCCCGGCGTCTACAGCGACGCGGCCGCGCTCGCCACGACCCTGCACGAGCTGCTGCCGGACCGGCCCCTCACCACCAAGTCCCTCGTCACCTTCGTGCTCGCCCAGTCGCGGGGAGGACGGCAGTGAGGCTCCGGTATTTCACCAAGCGCTTCGAGGCGCCTGGCCTGGTGGCCGCGGCAGCCCGCCATCACGCCTGGCTCGCCGAGCACGCACGGCCGCTGCGGCTGCCGGCGCTGACCGTGGTCGGGCCGACGAGCCTGACGTACGAATGGATCGACGGCCGCCCGGCTCGGCCCGAGGACCTGCTGGCCCTGGCCGCGCTGTTGGGCGACGCCCACGGCGCCGCGTGGACCACGGACCTCCGGCCGGCCTCTCTGAACACGCCGCACCGCTTCCGGGACGGCATCGCCTTCGGTGACTACACCGGGCCTCGGCAGGCCGCGCTGCGAAGAAGACTGGAGCAGGGGTACCTGGCGGACCGGGACGCCCTCCACGCGATGCTGACGCTGCTGGAGAAGACCGCCGAGGGGCCGACTGCGTTCTACAAGGACAGCAATCCCCGGAACTTCCTCATTACCGAAGCCGGCGACGTCTACACGGTCGACGCCGACGACCTCACGCTGGCGCCGATGGGGTACGACCTGGCGAAGCTGATCGCGACGCTCATCCTGATGTACGGGCCTCTGCCCACCCCGGCCATCGACTCCGCACTGCGCACGTACAACGAGGCGGCCGAGCGCCACGACCCCCGACTCGCCACCACGGATCGCCGGCGGCTCAACGACTTCCTCACCCTGCACGCCGTCCTGACCGCTCCGTACGCCGGGCGCAACGGCTACCTCCACAGCTGGCCCTCCCGACACCGCCCCCAAGGATCCCCATGATCACAACCGAACTCGTCTTCGTCCGCCACGGCGAGGCCCAGTGCAACATCGACGGCCTCGTCGGCGGCCCCCGCACCTGCACCGGACTGACCAACCTCGGATACGACCAGGTCGAACGGGTCGCGCTCCGCCTCGCCGCCGAGCACCGCGCCAAGCCCTTCGACGCTTTGCACGCCAGCCCGCGCATCCGACTGCGCCAGACCGCCGAGATCATCAGCCAGGCCCTTCGGCTCCCTCTGCACACGGACGACCGTCTCGACGGCCCCGTCCACGGCGCCGCCGACGGTCTGCCCTGGACCGACGTGAAGGCCGCCGCCGACGGTGGGCCTCACGCCCACCCTGACAAGCCGTGGGCAGCCGGATCCGACACCTGGAACGGATACCTGGAACGCGCCGGCCGCCTCCTGCAGGGGCTCATCGAGCAGCACGAGGGTGACCGCATCCTGTTCGCCGCGCACGGCGAGACCGTGCTCGTTGCGCACACCCTGCTCCTGGGGATCCCGCCCGGTTCTTCGGCCGGATTCACGGTCTCGCACGCGTCCGTCACCCGCTGGCAGCACCACCGCAACCGCCTCGGACAGAGACGGTGGATGCTCGACCGGCATAACGACACCGAGCACCTGGCCGCCTTAACGCAGGAGGCCGCCTCGTGATAACGATGTGCGACGACCCGCGTCTGAACCTGGCCCGAGGCGCCCTCGGAGAGGTCTGTGTCGTGCACGATCCGACGCTCCCGTCCCGCGTCATGCGTCTGGTCAACACCGACGGCGACGAGTTCTTCGCCAAGCAGCACAGCGAACGCGACCGGTACACCCGCGAGTTGCACGCCTACCTCGCCTGGGGATCTCGCTTGATCGGCCATGTCCCCCGCGTGGTCGGCCGCCACGATCGGACGTGCACCCTGCTGCTCACCGCTGTCCCCGGCGTACGGGCAGACACGGTCGCACCGGGGTCGCCCGAGGAGGAGCAGGCCCACTACGAGGCCGGGCGCGTGCTGGGCAAGCTGCACCATGCCACCTCGGCGCCGCGTACCGGCGCCGTCGGCACGGAACTCGCCCAGCGGCTGCGCGACTGGATCGCCCGCGCAGACCGGGCCGATCTCATCTCCAAGGTCGAACGCGACCGCCTGAACCACAACGCGGACGTCCTGGCGAACACGCTCATGGACAGCGCCGTGTGCCACCTCGACTACCAGCCTCGGAATTGGCTCATCGGCGACGCTTTCGGGCTGTGCGACTTCGAGCACGTGCGCCGCGACGCCCGCATCCGCGACTTCACCCGGCTCGAGTTCCGCCGCTGGCAGGCCGTCCCGAGCCTCCGGACAGCGTTCTTCGCCGGATACGGACAGCCACTGAATGACACCGAACAGCGGCTGCTGGAGTCCTTCGGCGCGATCGAGGCCGTCACCGCCCTGGTCCGCGGGCACGAGCAGGACGACCTCTCGCTCAGTACCCACGGCCGCACCGTTCTGGCCCGCCTCACCTGAAAACCACGCCCTCGCCGGAAATCCTGGAGATCCCCGTGTCGCATCACCCATCACACCTGACCGCCGCCGTGCCCCGCCGGGCCGTGGTGACCGGTGCCGCCGGCTTCATCGGCTCCCACCTCGCGCACGCCCTCGTCCAAGCGGGCGCCGTCGTCATCGGCGTCGACCGGCGCGGCCCGGCCACCGACCCCACGGCCGCGGCCAACCTCTCCGTCCTGCAGGGGCTCCCGGGGTACATGCACGTCACCGCCGACCTCCTCAGCTGCGCGATCGAGCCGCTTCTCGTGGAGGCGAACGCCGTCTTCCACCTGGCGGGCATCCCTGGGGTACGCCCTTCGTGGGGGCCGAAGTTCAGCGAGTACGTCGCCTCGAACGTCCTCGCCACCCACCGCGTCATGGAAGCCACCTCCCGGATGGGCGTACCGCGACTCGTAGTGGCCTCCTCCTCCAGCGTCTACGGGCCCACCGACGGCGGTGCGAGCATCGAGACCGATCGGCCCCAGCCCGCATCCCCGTACGCGGTCACGAAGCTCGCCGAGGAGCAGCTTTGTCTCGCGCACTCCACACAGGCGCACTGCCCCACCAGCGTCGTCGCCCTGCGGTACTTCACCGTCTACGGCCCTCGCCAGCGCCAGGACATGTTCACGCACCGCGCGCTCACGGCGGCCTTGACCGGCCGGCCACTGCGTCTGTACGGGGACGGGCACCAGCGCCGGGACTTCACGTACGTCGACGACGCGGTGATCGCCACGGTGGCCGCGGCCACCATCCCGACGGCCAGCGGGGTGATCAACGTCGGGGGCGGTTCGAGCGCCTCCCTGCTCGAAGTGATCAACATCGCGAACAGCCTCTCCGGGCGCGAGATCCAGCTCCACCAGGAGAACCCGCGCAGCGGCGACGTCCTCACCACCCGCGCCAACCCCGGCCGCGCCCACGAGGTCCTCGGCTGGCGGCCCCAGATCGACCTCCACACCGGTATGCGAGCCCACATGCAGGCGCTGGCTGCCGGTTCCGCCGCGTATGGCCACGCGGCATAGCGGGCTGCACACGACTTCGCCCCCACGCTCGATACTCACCGACAGGAGCACCGTGGCTGCCACCGCGTCCCCACGCACCCCCTCACGCCGACACATAGCGGTCATCCCCTGCCGCTGGGGCGCCTCCCGGTTTCCCGGCAAGCCCCTGGCCCAGCTCGGGAACAGGCCGCTGTTCTGGCACGTTCATCAGCGCTGCCTAGAGGCAAAGCGCCTCGACAGCGTGGTGGTCGCCACCGACGACGAACGCATCGAGGAGGCGTGCCGCGACCTGGGCATCGAGTGCATGCGCACGGGAGAACACCCCACCGGGACCGACCGCGTCGCGGAGTGCGCGCAGCGCCTCAGCGCCGACGCGTACATCAACGTGCAGGGTGACGAACCGTTCATCTCCCCCGCCGCGATCGATGCGGTCTCCGAGGCCCTGGAGCGCCTGGAGCCGGGCACACTCGCGGTGAACGCGTACGCGGAGTTGGACGACGCCGGCGCGGTCCTGGACCACAACGTCGTGAAGGTCGTCGTCGACGCAGATCGCAACGCCCTGATGTTCTCCCGCCAGCCCATCCCCTATCCGCGGGGCGACCGACCGAGATACCTGCGGCAGCTCGGGCTCTACGGCTTTACCGGAACCGCCCTCAGACTGTTCCGACAACTCCCGCACGGGCCGCTGGAGCGAACCGAGGGCGTGGAGATGCTGCGCTTCGTCGAACACGGGCACCGTGTACGGATGCTCTCCGTCGTGGACGACGGGCTGGCGGTCGACACTCCAGAGGACCTTGCCAGGGCCAGCCGGTTCCTCCGTTCCCGGCAGCTTCCATGACTGACTCGGTTCCCGTCGCGGCAGTTATTGCACTGTGCCGCCCACGCCCCAAGGAGTCCTATGACCGAGATGACCTCCACCGTCGACTACTGGGAGCCGTTGTGGGCCCAGGGCCGGCGGTACCGGCAACTCGACGACGCCGAGACACGGCTACTGGCCAGGCACCTCGGACCCGGTCGCGGACGCGCCGCCCTCGACGTCGGGAGCGGCGACGGGGCCCTGGCCCGCCACCTCCATGGTCTCGGCTACCGCACCACGGGCATCGACTGCTCGCCCAGTGCCGTCGCCCTCGCCGCCTCCCGGAGCCCGGGGCCCGGGCTCGGGCCGGTGTGGCAGTGTCTGGACATCACCACCGGCGACCTCACGGCCCTGCCGGAGCCGGCGTACGCGGTCATCACCTGCCGCCTGGTCTACCGGTGGATGGACGACAAGCCGGCCTTCCTCGACCGCATCCGGCGACTCCTCGCACCCGGCGGAACCTTCTGGGTGGTCACCGAGATCGCCGGCCGCCGCCAGCACAGTCACCGCCTCCAGGACCTGGGCATCACGCTATCGGAGGCCGAGACGCTCTCGGCCGGGTGGTCCCGCGTACAAGCGGCCGATCTCGATGTCCTTCGCTGCTACGCCCTCCGTCCCTGACCGCCTCAACCCGCCGGAGACGCTGAATGACGAACGCCGAGCAGCGCAATAAGGAAGTGCGGACGACCTACGGCGCACACCAGCTGGCTCGCGATGTCGATCTGCCGGAACTGGACGGGTGGGCATGGGACATCCCCGGCGCCGGGCCCGGAGTCGAGGTATTTGGAGGCCTGAAAGGGTTGCGCGCGCTCGACCTCGGCAGCGGCCTCGGTCGGCAGGCCGCCTTCCTGGCTTCCCTGGGCGCCAAGGTCACCGCCCTCGAAGCCGCACCCACCCAGCACCAGCGCGCCCTCGCCCGGTACCCGGCCACGCCGGGCCTCCGACTGATATGCGCGGATGCCGCCACCCACCTGCAACGCGCCGACCCCTACGACCTGATCTACTCCATCGGCGGCGTCCCCTTCATGGACCCGAACCGACTCCTGCGCGCACTATCCAATGCCCTCCGGCCCGGAGGCCGCCTGCTGTTCAGCGCGCTGCACACCAACTCGGCTGGCCCCTCGTCCACCGTCGCACCACGCCCGGAGATCCTTCGACTGCCCGGCACCACCGAGGACCACACCGTCCACATGTGGGTCCTCAAACCCCAGCTGTGGGAGGACCTCATCGTCGCGCACGGGCTCACCGTGGAGACTGTCTCGACCATCGATTGCCTCGATGCCGGACAGCCGCTGTCGTACCGGCTGTACACGGCCCGCCGCCCCGTCCGGGAAGGGGAACACCTCAGGCCGCTGCCCAGAGGCCGGCGTCCAGGATCCGAGCAGCCTTGGTGATGCTGCCCGGCATCAGGTGCCGGTAGGTCCGGTACGTCTCCTCGATGGACTTGTGACTCATCCACTCCGCCACGTCGGTGATGGGGATGCCACCACCGAGAGCGTTCGAGGCGAAGTAGTGCCGGAAGCCGTACATCCCGACCCCTTCCTCCGGCGGGAGGTCCACGAAGAGCTTCTTCACCCTGCGCCGCTCCATGCCTTCAGTGAAGTAGCCGCCCGGGCCGCGCAGCAGGTAGCCGTCCTTCGTGGTGCCGTGCTTCTCCTCGTAGCGCTCGATCGCCTCCCGGACCGACCGTGGCAGGGGCACCTCCCGGAACTCACCCACCTTGCGGTGCTTCAGCTTCGCCGGCCTCAGCGTGTTGGAGTGGATCTGCTCGCGCACCCGGTAGGCGTCCTGCGCCACGACGTTGTTGACGTTCACCGCCCGCGCCTCGCCGTTTCGCAGGCCGCATCCCGCCATCATGACGATCTCCAGCGCCAGGTCCTCGTCGGCGACAAGCAGCGCCCTTTTCACGTAGTCAAGCGACGGGATCGTCACCTGCTCGCGCACGTATTCCGGTCCCTGAACCCCCTTCACCGGGTCGTCCGCCATGGCCCCCTTGGTGTACGCGTCCCGCAAGATGGTCTTGAGGACCCGGAATATGTTCACCTGGTTCCCTCGGCCAACCCCGTCACTCTCCATCTCGTCCAGGAACCGCTCGACCACGATCGGCGTGACCGAGTTCAGCTTGCGCGATCCCAGGCGGGGGACGATGTGCACGTTGATCGAGCTGTCGATGTGCTCGCCCGTGGAGTACTCCGTCATCCTGCGCTGCCGAGGCCGTCACTGCTTCGTGTACTCCTCCACCGTCTGCTGGCCCAGTTCGCGGCGGGCCGCCGCCACGGACGGCGGACGGTGTCGTGGTCTTCTTCTCCGCGTAGAGCTACGTGAGGCGTTCGATCGCGTCGTCCTGCGTGTCGTATCCAGATTCCTCGCGCTGCTTGCCGAGCGCGTCCCGGAAACGGATCGAGTACGGGTGCGGGCAGCGGGTGGGCTTGGCGCAGCCGCAGTCCTGGAAGAAGGAACCCATGCCGCGGGCGAGCTGTCGGGCCATGTGACGAACCATCCGATCCAGCCCAAGAATTATGCTCAGGCGCCCACTGCGGGTCGAAGGTCAGCAAGCGGGGACACGGTTGGGACGCGTGCTGACCATTTGCTGACCGGAGGGGGCACATGATGCCCCTGACCTGCGGCAACGCCAAATAGAGACATCATGCGGTAGCCCACACCATCACCACGTGAGACAACCTGCCGTTTTCGCGCCTCGCACTCAGTGCAGGCTCGCACGATCAAGCCTGCGCGAGCGGCGGCGGCGTGGCACCTTGCACCGTCCCGGCGCCGATCCTGCGCCGAATTCACCTAGCCCGGGCCCCACCAGGCGACCGATCGTGGTCATCGCGACTTCGCCGCCGACGAGAGGCCCCCGACCCGGGGGGCGCAGATCGGGATGCGCGGCGAACGTCCCAGCCGGCACCTACTTGGCACAGCCCGCTGCAGCGACGATCCGACGACCTCGGTGGTGGACGGCTTCGTGCGCTGGCACGACGTGCCGAACCTGTTCGTCTTCGAAGGCAGTGCCTTCGTACCTCGTCCTCGCTCAACCCGACGTTGGCCATCCCCGTGTTCGCGCTGCGTGCGATGGAACACCGGGTGGAGATCGCCGGTGACCAGCAGACCCCAGTGTAAGAAGGAGAGAAATGACGCAGGAGACCTCTGAGGAACCGAGAGAATCCGACTCCGCGGCGACGTCATCGTCGCAGTCGAGTTCGCTCCGGTTGCCGCGCCAGTTCTGGAGCCTCGCGGGCACCGAGGTGTGGGAGCGGTTCAGCTTCTACGGCCTGCAGGCGATCCTGAGCTTCTACCTGTTCTACTCGCTCACCGACGGTGGCCTCGGTATCGCCACACCCACCGCGATGGGTGTCGTGGGTGCATATGGCGCCTTCGTCTACATCATGCAGTTCGCGGGCGGATGGCTCGGGGACCGCGTGATAGCGCCGCGCACGATGGTCCTGATCGGCGCCGCCACGATCATGGCCGGCCACATCGCCCTCGGGATCATCCCCGGGGTGCCCGGACTGTCGGTGGGTCTGGTTCTGATCGCCGTCGGCACCGGTGCGCTCAAGACCAACATCACCGCGACCGTCGGGCACCTGCTGCCGGAGGATCAGAAGCTGCGGGACTCGGGTTACGGCTATTTCCTCGCGGCGATCAACCTGGGTGGCCTGCTCGGCCCCTTCGCCACCGGATGGACGCAGTCCGTCGCGGGGTTCCACGTCTCGTTCGCGGTGGCCGCGGTGGGCATGGCGCTGGGCCTGGTCCAATACCTCACCTGTTACTCGCGGATGCCGGCGGAGTCGGCGATGGTGGCCAACCCGATCGGGCGCTCGAAGCTGATACTGCCAGCGGTGATCAGTGTCGCGGCGGCGACGCTGGTGGGGGCCGCAATCGCAACCGGTGTGCTCCCCACCGAACATCTGACGTACTACGCCGGCGGATTCATCGTGGTGTGCGCCGCCCTGTTGTTCCGGTTCGTGCTCACCTCGCGCGAGACCACCGATGTGGAACGCGTCAGGGTCCGGGCGTTCATCCCGCTCTGGATCGCGGCGGTTCTTTACTACGGCGTCCTGCTGCAGATCTTCACCACGATGGCGATATTCATCGATGCACGGGTCGACCTTCGGCTGGGCGGGTGGGACATCCCGGCCGCGTGGCTGATCGCCTCGGTGGGGTTCTTCGGCCCCGCGCTGACGCCTCTGATCGCCCGGACCTGGAAGCGCGGGCTTTTCGACCGGTTCGGCGCGGCCACGAAGATCGCCGTAGGGCTGGTCATCGTGTCCGTAGCCTTCCTGATCCTCCTGCCGGTCGCCACCGGAGAGGGGAAGACCGTCTCACCGTTCCTCGTGCTGGTGACGATGGCCCTGGTGGGCGTCTCCGAGGTGTTCGTCAACCCCACCACGTTCTCCCTCGTCACCCGGATCGCGCCCCGGGTGTTCCGGAGCCGGCTGACGGCTCTCGCGGTGCTGATGATAGGTGGGGGTGCTGCCATCTCGGGCATCCTCGGCATTCTCTTCACCACGATGCCTATGGTTCCGTACCTGCTACTCGTCGGGCTCGGCGGCCTCCTGGCCGCTGGCCTGCTCCGATCGACGGCCCCACGCATCGTGCGCATGTTGGCGCTGTAACACCCGGCGCGATCGTGGTGTCCAGGGAGAGCGCAGCCGATACGCCCGGCACACCCTCACCATCGCGTAGTGATCAATAAGTTACCGCAAAGTGACTGACAACAGGACACACCACACGATTGAGGTGCCCCCGGCGGTGTGGACACTCTGACAATGGATCATGTCGATCCGAGGAAGGGTGTCCTGGAGGGACGGAAGTCTCCGTTTCCGGTGGAGTTCAGGAACGATGCGGTCACGCTGTATCGCGCGGCGGGTGGGAAGCGCACGTATGCGCCGGTGGCGGCGGATGTCGGGGGGATCGGCGAGACGCTGCGGAGCTGGGTGCGCCAGGCCGACGAAAGGGCGGGCCGCCATCACGGCCGAGGGGACCAGACCGCGGAAGGCCAGGATGAGGGGCTGGCCCGGCTGCGCGTGGAGATCGGCCGGCTGCGTACAGCGGAGTAGGAATGGGAGCTCGAGCCGGAAATCCTGCACCGGGGCGGCAGCGTATTTCGCGCCGGACATGAAGTGAACACCCACCGCTGGGACTTCGTGTCCACCCTCGCCGGGACCTTCGGCGTTCAGCGGACATGCCGGGTCCTTCGGGTCTCGCGCTCGCTACCGGTGGATCCGGTGCGAGGACACCTGCGGAGTGCCCTCAAGGCTGCTTCTCGATATGACCGCCGACCTCAGGGTTTCGGTTCCTCACGCCAGCCTGTTCATCTCGGCCTTCGCCATGGGCGTGGTCGTCGGCGCGCACCTGCTCGCCGTTGCGACTCTAACCTTCACCGCCGTACCGCCCTCGTCTGGCTTCAGGCCATGCTCGTGGTCGCGCACATCGCGGGCACGCTCGCACCCGGTTACGGCCTCCTGTTCGCGACCCGCGTCGTCAGCGCCCTTGCCTACGCCGGATTCTGGGGCCTCGTCGCCGCCGCTGTCATTCTCGTGCCCGAGAGCGCGAAGAGCCTCACCCTCGCCACCATCGTCGGCGTCCCCGCGGGAACCGTCTGAGCCATCAAGCCAGCTGGCGCGCCGTCTTCTGAGCCGTGGCCGTGGCGACCGCGGCAAGCCCCGTCTGCACTCTCATCGCCGTCCGGGCGCATCACGGTGCGCCTGGTTACGCGCACCGCTCGGTGCAGGCGGAGCTGCGCGGCACGGCTCGGCCGCAGCTCTGGCTCTCGTACGCCATTACCGCCTTGACCTTCGGCGCGATCATCGTGACTTTCACGAGGCGCAGTCCCGCACGCCGGTAAGAAAATCTGGCGGCCGGGCGTGGGGTCCAGGCCGCTGGTGCGGCTGCGGCTGGACGATGGCCGAGCAGGCCGGGCACGCCACCCCGCACCGGATCCTGCGCGGCCGGGGCCGCGCACTTTCATCGACCGGCGCCTGTAGCTGCCCGCCGTCCGGGCCGGGGACGTGGAGCGCCCCCGGAACGCCAGGGGGCCTGAGGAGATCACCTTCGCCGCCGACGCCTACTACGGCAAGGGACTCGCCCTGTGCACCTTCCTGCATGAGCGTGCCCTGCACTACGTGCTGGGGGTACAAGTCACGCTGCCGGCGGCCGGCCCACCCGGCAAGCCATACCAGCCCGCCGTTCAGGAGGCGGCGACAAATACTTCCTCGTGTAGCACCGCCGCAAGGCCACGCTGCGGGAAGCCGTGTGCCGGGCCGGAGTGTGCTGAAAGATCGAGGAGTACAACGCGCAGGCGAAACAGATCACCGGGCTGGGCCAGCGCCAGGTCCGCCGATGGAACTCCTGGCACCGTCACGTCACCTGCGTGATGCTCGCCTGGCCTTCGTGACCGTCCAACGCGCCCAGCACCCCGCCCCGGGCAGACACTCGCGCCCGAGGACCACACAGGCTCCGGCACCGCCCCCGAACAGGGTGAAGAGCAGGAAGAAGCCGGGCAGAAGGAGGAGACGAGCGCCTGCCGCTGATCCGCTTGGCCTTTCCAGCGCTTGCTGGCGTGCTCGCCGCCACCGCCCTCGTCGGCCACCACGAGCCCGCGTACTACCTGGAGCAGCACCACTGGCGAGCCCTCCACCAGAACCGGACAACCGTCAGCCACTACAACCGGCGCGGCGACCAACTACCCGCCCGCCTCCGCCCCTGGCGAAGGCCGCCACCTGTCGGATCACGCGCTCATGCCTGTGCTTTCCGCCGTGCTTCCTGGCGTCGGAGCTCGCTCTTCGCGAGGGCACTCTTGTGGACCTCGTCCGGACCGTCGGCGAAACGCAGCGTGCGGATGCCGGCGTACATGATGGCGAGCGGGAAGTCCTGAGACAGCCCGCCCGCGCCGTGGACCTGGATCGCCTTGTCGAGGATCCACTGCACCGTGGTCGGGGTGGCGATCTTGATGGCCTGGATCTCGGTGTGCGCCCCCTTGTTGCCGACGGTGTCCATCAGCCAGGCGGTCTTGAGCACAAGGAGCCGGAGCTGCTCCACGCGCACCCGGGACTCGGCGATCCACTCGCGGATCACGCCCTGGTCGGCGAGCGGCTTGCCGAACGCGACGCGCTCTTCGGCGCGGGCGCACATCAGCTCGATGGCCCGCTCGGCGATCCCGATCGAGCGCATGCAGTGGTGGATACGGCCGGGGCCGAGGCGCGCCTGGGCGATGCCGAAGCCGTCGCCCTCGCCGCCGATCAGGTGAGCCGCAGGGACCCGTACGTCGGTGAAGGAGAGCTCGGCGTGCCCGCCGTGCTCGTGATCGTCGTACCCGAGGACGTGCATGCCGCGGTGGATCTCGACACCGGGGGTGTTCCGCTCGACGAGGATCATCGACTGCTGACGGTGCCGGTCAGCGCCGGGGTCGGTCTTGCCCATGACGATGAAGATCTGGGCGTTGGGGTTCATCGCGCCGGTGATCCACCACTTGCGGCCGTTGAGCACGTAGTGGTCACCCTCGCGGACGATCGAGGTGCTGATATTGGTCGCGTCGGAGGAGGCGACGTTCGGCTCCGTCATCGCGAACGCCGACCGGATCTCGCCGTTCAGCAGTGGCCGCAGCCAACGCTCCTTCTGCTCGGGGGTGCCGAACATGTGCAGCACCTCCATGTTCCCGGTGTCCGGCGCCGCGCAGTTCATCGCCGGCGGCGCGAGATGCAGGCTGCGACCGGAGATCTCCGCCAGCGGGGCGTACTGAAGGTTCGTCAGTCCGGCGCCGTCCTTGCCAGGGAGGAAGAGGTTCCACAGCCCCCGCGCGCGGGCCGCGTCCCTCAACTCCTTCAGGACCGGGACCGAGTCCCAGGCCCATGGGTCGTCGAGCGCCGCCAGCTGCTCGTGGAAGACGGGCTCGGCCGGATGGACCTGGCTGTCCATGAAGTCCAGGAGGTTCTCGCGCAGCTCTTGGGTCCGCGCGTCGTACTGGAAGTCCATCAGCGGTACCCCTTCACTGCGCTGAGGCCCGCGTCCAGCAGCGGGTCGATCGCGTCGCCGATGCGGTCGAAGCCCGCCCCGACGGTCTGTCCGTTCAGATGGCGGTAGTGGATGCCCTCGAGGATCGCGGCGAGCTTGAACGCGGCGAGGCCGAGGTAGAAGCCGAATCCGGAGAGATCGCGGTCACTGCCGCGCGAGTACTGCTCGATCACCTGGCGCTCGTCGAGGAAGCCCGGTGCCGTGGAGACGTCGCTCAAGTCGCTGATGCCTGCGGCCCCGAGGCGGAAGTAGACGAGCATCAGTGCCAGGTCGGTCAGCGGGTCGCCCAGAGTGGCCATCTCCCAGTCGAGGACGGCGGTCACCTGATCGGCTTCGTCGACGAGCACGTTGTCGAGCCGGTAGTCGCCGTGCACGATGCCGACGGCGGACTCGGCCGGAACGTTCACGGACAGCAACCTGTGAAGCTCGTCGGCTGCCGGCAGGTCACGGGACCACGACGCGTCCAGCTGCTTCTTCCAGCGGCCGACCTGGCGTGCGAGGAAGCCCTGGGGCCGGCCGAAGTCGCCCAGCCCGACCGACGCCGGGTCGACCGCGTGCAGCGTGGCGAGCGTGTCCACCAGCCGCTCGGAGATGGCACGGGTGCGTTCCGGACCAAGCGGCGTCAGCTCGGCGGCGCGCCGGTACGGCGTGCCGGAGCACCGCTCCATGACGTAGAAGTCGGCCCCCAGGACCGAGGCGGCCCCGCACAGGGAGTACGTCCGCGGGACCGGCACGCCGGTGTCCTGAAGCGCCGACATCACGCGGTACTCGCGGGTCATGTCGTGGGCCGTGGCCAGGACGTGTCCGAGCGGCGGTCGCCGGACGATCCACTCCTGCGCGCCGTCGGTCACAACGTAGGTGAGGTTGGACTTTCCGCCGGCGATCAGCGTCGCCTGCAGTTGGTCACCGGCGTCCGGGATCTCGGCCGCGAACCATGCTCCGAGTGCATCGAGGTCGAGGCCGGGGGGCATGTCGGTCGTCACCATCACGCCACCACCACGACAAGCATGTCGACGACGCACGCCGGCTTGTCGCCGCCGTCACGCTCGATCGTCACTCGTGTGGCGACCTGGTAGCCGAGTGCGTTCGGCGTGACCGCCGTCAGTTCGACTCCGGCACGGACGCGTGAGCCGACCGGCACCGGCGAGGGGAAGCGGAGCTTGTCGGCGCCGTAGTTGACGCCCATCTGGACGCTCTCGACCGTGTACACCTGCCAGGTGAGCATCGGTACCAGGCTCAGGGTGAGGAAGCCGTGCGCGATGGTCGAGCCGAACGGCCCCTGGGCGGCGTTCTCGGGGTCGACGTGGATCCACTGGTGGTCGCCCGTCGCCGCGGCGAACGTGTCGATCTGGTCCTGGGTGATGGTGTGCCAGTCCGAGTGGCCGAGGTGCGTGCCGACGGCCTTCTCGAGCTCGGCGATGCCGTTGAAGACCTTCATGCCTGCGGCCCTCCGGCGACGTACAGCACCTGGCCGGAGACGAAGCCGGTACCCTCGCCGGCGAAGAACGAGACCGCGTGCGCGATGTCGGCCGGGAGGCCGCCGCGGCCGACCGGGATGTTCTTGACGATGGCGGCCTTGAAGTCCTCGAAGGGGTAGCCCATGCGCTCCGCGGTGGCCTTGGTCATGTCGGTCTCGATGAACCCGGGGGCGATCGCGTTGGCGGTGACGCCGAACTTGCCGAGCTCGAGGGCGAGCGTCTTGGTGAAGCCCTGCACGCCTGCCTTGGCCGCGGAGTAGTTCGCCTGGCCGCGGTTGCCCAGCGCGGAGGTGCTGGACAGGTTCACGATCCGGCCCCAGCCGGCCTTGGTCATGTAGCCCTGGACCGCACGTGTCAGCAGGAACGAGCCGCGCAGGTGCACGTTCATCACCGCGTCCCACTCGTCGACGCTCATCTTGAACAGCATGTTGTCGCGGATGATCCCGGCGTTGTTGACCAGGACGGTCGGCTCGCCCAGCTGTGCTGCGATGCGTTCGACAGCGGCCTGGACGGCGGCTTCGTCGGCGACGTCGACGCCGACCGCGAGGCCGCGGCCACCCGCCGTCTCGATCTCCTCGACGACCGCCTTGCAGGCAGCCTCGTCGAGGTCGAGCACGGCGACGGCGAACCCGTCGGCGGCGAGGCGCAGCGCGACGCCGGCGCCGATCCCGCGGGCGGCCCCGGTCACTATCGCGGTCCGTGGCGTGGTCGGTGTGGTCATGCGATGACTCCTGTCGAGTGACGGTTGAGGTCCGGCACCAGTCCGGCGAGCGCGGCGCGGGTCGACCAGGCGTCGACGTGCAGTAGGGCGTGCAGCCCCGCGCTTCGCGCACCGAGCACGTTGGGCTCGGCATCGTCGATGAAAAGCACCCGGTCGGCGGGTACACCGAGCCGGCCCAGGGCCAGCTCATAGATGGCGGCGTGGGGCTTGCGCAGCCCCACCTCGCCGGAGATCACGACCGCGTCGAGGAGCGCATCGAGCCTCCGGCGCGGATAGGTGTTGCCCCAGCTGTTGGAGAGCAGGCCGACCCGCACGCCGTACGAGCGCAGCTCCTCGGCCAGCCCAAGCATCGCGGAGTCTGGCTGCATGCCTGCGAAGATCCGTCCGAGGATCCCGGACGGGGTCACGGGACGCCCGTCGGTGGTTCGCAGTTCGGCGGCGAGCAGTGTCTCGAAATCCTCGACCGGGAGCTCCCCGGTCTCCAGCCGGTGAATCGGCGTACCGTCCCCGGCGTCGCGGGACAGCCACGCCCGCAGCGTGCGCGAGAATGACTCCGGTGCGATCGCGTCCGTGACGAGCCAGGCGGCGATCGAGTGCTTCACCGGACCGGTGAGCACACCTCCGTAGTCGAACAGGACCGCGTCGATCTCGCGCACCGCGTCACTCCACGACGCCGGCGAGGCTGACCCCGCCGTCGACGAGTACGGTCTGACCCGTGAGCCAGGCGGCCTCGCCGGAGAGCAGGAAGGCCACCACGCTGCCGATGTCCTCGGGCTCACCGAGCCGCTTGAGGGGGTACGCCGCAGCGGCCTCTTCCTCGCGTCCTTCGTAGAGCTTGGTCGCGAACCTCGTCTTCACCACCGCCGGCGCGACGCCGTTGACCCGGACGTCCGGGCCGAGCTCGACCGCCATGAGCTCGGTGAGCGAGTTCAGCATCGCCTTGCTCGCACCGTAGAAGCCGATCCCCGGCGCCGTGCGGACACTTGAGAGCGAGGAGACGTTGACGATCGCACCGCCGTGCTCCTTCATCCAGGCCCGGTGGACCTGCTGCACCCACGACACGGCGGCGATGCAGTTGACCTCGACGATCTTCCGCGCCGCCGCGAGGTCGAGCTCGACGAGCGGTCCGTACACCGGATTGATCCCGGTGTTGTTGACCAGGAAGTCGACGCTGCCGAAGGTCTCGATCGTCTGTCGGATCACGTCGGCCTGGTGGTCGCCGTCGTCGGCACGGCCCGCAACGGCCAGCGCCACGTCGGGTCCCCCGAGGTGGGCGACCGCTTCGTCCAGGGCTTCCCGGTTGCGTGCGGTGATGACGACACGGGCGCCGTCGGCGACCAGTCGCTCGGCGATGCCCAGCCCGATGCCGCGGCTCGCACCGGTGACGATCGCCGTCCTGCCCTCGAAACGCTTGCTCATGTCCGCTCCTCTCAGCTCAGCCGCTCGATGACCATGGCCATGCCCATGCCGCCGCCGACGCACATGGACTCGACGCCGAACTGCTTGTCGTGCCACTGCAGGGAGTTGATGAGGGTGGCGGTGATGCGGGCACCGGTCATGCCGAAGGGGTGGCCGACGGCGATCGCGCCGCCGTTGACGTTGAGCTTCTCCAGCGGGATGCCGAGCAGCTGGGCGGAGCCGAGCGACTGGACGGCGAACGCCTCGTTGATCTCGAACAGGTCGATGTCGTCCAGGCCCATGCCCGCGTTGCGCAGGGCGGCCGGGATGGCCTCGACCGGGCCGAGGCCCATGATCTCTGGGGAGAGGCCGGTGACGGCCGTGGAGACGATCCGGGCGAGCGGGGTGAGGCCCAGCTCCCTGGCCCGGACGTCGCTCATGATCACCAGGGCGGCGGCGCCGTCGTTGAGCGGGCAGGCGTTGCCGGCGGTCACAGTGCCGTCGGGGCGGAAGACCGACTTGAGCCCGCTGACGCCTTCGAGCGTGGTGCCGAGGCGCGGCCCGTCATCGGTCGAGACGACGGAACCGTCAGGCAGGGTCACCGGCGTGATCTCGCGGACCCAGAAGCCCTCTTCGATCCGGCGGCATGCCAGATTCTGGCTGCGGACGGCGAACGCGTCCTGCTCCTGGCGCGACATGCCGATGGTCTGGGCGACGTTCTCCGCGGTCTGGCCCATCGCGATGTAGAGGTCCGGCAGCGCCCCGGCCGTCCGCGGGTCCACCCAGGGCTCTGCGCCTCCGCTCGTTCGTTTCTCGGTGCGCACCTGCGCCTCCGCGAAGGCCGGGCTCTGCCCCTCGGGGTTGTCCGCGAAGCCGTTCGCGTAGCGACTCACCGTTTCGACGCCGGCGGAGATGTAAGCGTGCCCTTCGCCCGATTTGATGGCGTGGAACGCCATACGCGTGGTCTGCAGGCTGCTCGAGCAGTACCGGTTCACGGTGACACCCGGGAGACCGTCCATGCCGGCCAGCACGGCGACAGCGCGGCCGAGGTTGTTGCCCGACTCCCCCGCCGGCTGGCCCACGCCGAGGATCAGGTCGACGACCTCGGCAGGGTCCAGCTCAGGCACCTTGGCCAGCGCGGCCCGCACCATCTGCGCGGCGAGTTCATCGGGACGCATGTCCTTGAGGGAGCCTTTGCCGGCGCGGCCTATGGGGGATCGTGAGGTGGCGACGATGACTGCTTCAGGCATGCTTACTCCAGAGATACTAAGCGGTTGGTCACCCGCCACTCTCGGCAGCGGAACTCAGGGCGTCAGCGGCCGGCACCAGGAATACCCCGCGCGCCGGGACGCAGCTCACGCGTGGTCGACTGCCGGCGACGCGGAAAGCCGTGCATCGTCGCGCGAGGTGCCGACGAGAGCCTCATCGCCGCCCAGGACGCAGCGACGGCTTCGGCAGCGCTGCCCAGGCTGGCTGAGTTTCCTGCGGCGATCCAGGCAGCTCCTCATCACCATGGAGAGGAGAGGTGTGAACAATGCACCTTCCGGCCTGTTCGCGACGCGGGCAGGTCCAGGCGGTTCTGTTCGGATCAGACGGCTGGCCGGAGGGAGGTCTCTGCGATGTGCCGTCGACGGCCTGTGGCCTGAAGCCCTGGCTCCTTCGACGCAGTCGGCCGTGCTTGTCTGCCTAGACGGGGATCACACGGCTGTGCCTGGTTCGAGCACGTCATGGGCTGCATCGGCGTCAGCCGACGGGTCCCCGGGCCCATCCGCCGAGACGAGAGCTCCCATAGAGGCCAACGACCACCCGAGTGGTCAGCCGACCACCCCGGCGTCGCTGACCTTCTGCTCCACGGCTGCCTCGTCCATGTAGTAGACGTCGCGAACGATCTTCAGCGTCTCGGGGTCGAACGTGGCGTAGCCGGTGCCGATCCACGTGACCGTCGGACCGGACCCGCCGGCGGTCCCCGTGCACTCGTAGAGAACGCCCACGGTGTCGCCCTCCACGAACGACGTGGCCACCCGCGGGGTCCAGTCGGGGAAGGCCGCGAACATCGCCTCGAACCCGGGGAGAAGGGCCGACTTGTCACCCACAGTACCGTCCACCCCGTTGACGACGACGCACTCGTCGTCGAAGTATCCGAGGACCTTGTCGAGGTCGCGCGCAGCGACGGCGGTACAGATCTCGCGGATCTTCTGCGTGTAGAGAGCGAGCTTGGAGGTGGGCATGTTTCTCCTTCACGGACACGACGTGCGGGCCGTCCGGGGGGGAACCGCCCGAGCGGGTGGCGTGAGGCACACCCTGCTCGCCGGAAGAGACCGCCGCCTACACCAAGCACCACCACGCCAGGCGGCGGCCTGGTGCAATCTGCACTCGCGACGGCCGCCGCATCTCCCCATAGGCTGGTCTTCGAAGAGGGTTTGCCGGTCGTTCGGCGAAGGTTCGGGAGGCAGTGGTGAACGCGGAGGGCGAGCAGCGGCAGCAACGGGTGCGCGAGCTTTTCCGTACCGCAGCAACCAGGATGCAGGAGCACTCGACTGAGATCGCCCATGAGATGTGGGCCGCGGGCCAGCGGAGCCTGCGCGAGGGCGCCCTCGCCGAGGACCCGCTCCTGGCCAGGACGGACCAGCTCTTCACGGCCTCCACCCTGGCCCACTGGCTCGTCGCCAACATCGACGATCCCGGCTGCAGGGTCGAGCCGAAGTTGATCCCCGACTCCAGGCACTACGCACGCGACCTCGCACTTCGCGGATTGGACGTGAACGACGTCGAGCCGTGGCGAGCCGCCCAGCAAGTCGGCTGGTCGCAGTGGCTGCGGTTCTGTTTCGACACCACCGACGACAAGGACGAGCTACGCGAGCTCGTCGAGGTGTCGGGCAACTCCCTGGCGACCTTCATCGACGACTCGATGGCCGCCGTCGCGTCGTACATCGAAGAGGCGCGGACCGAGCTCGCCGAAGGACCCGAGAGGGAGCGACTGGCAACCGTCCAGTTGCTGCTCCGAGGCGCGCCGATCACGCGTCCGCGGGCCGAGGCCCAGCTCAGCTACGCCCTCACCGGACACCACTTGGCGGCGATCATCTGGGGCGACTCTCACGACCAGGTCGCCGGCCTCGAAGAGGCAGCCGAACGGGTGATGCGCGCAGCAGGTGCCGGGCGCCGCCTGACCCTCGCCGCGGGGACGGCGACCCTCTGGGTGTGGATGCCGGTGAGCTCCACGCCCTCCCGAGTGGACCTTGATCGGCTCATGACAGACCTTCCGAGTGTGCGCATCGTCCTGGGACGCCCGGCGCGCGATGTGCGCGGCTTTCGCCGCAGTCATCTCGACGCAGCCGCCGCCCAGGGGCTGCTCGCCCGTCTTCGGTCCGAGTGTCGAGCCGTCCGATTCGAGGACGTGCAGCTCATCTCACTGCTCACAAAGGACCTCGCCGAGGCGCGGGAGTTCGTCACGGACACGCTCGGCGGGCTGGCGACCGCCGATCGGGTGTTGCACGAGACCGTTCGCGTCTTCATCGCCGAGCAGTTCAACACCTCCAAGGCGGCCGACCGGTTGTTTGCGCACCGCAACACGATCGACCGCCGCCTCGACCGGGTGGACGAACTGCTTCCGCGCCCGCTCGCAGACAACCCTGCCGCCGTCGACGCGGCGCTGGCACTGGTCGAGCTGCAGGGAAACGAGTGACGGCGGCTCGACCCGCCTCGCCCCCCCCTAGAGCAGTGACTGCGCGGAGTATCCGAGGTGCCCCATGCCGGCGCTCTCCGTGGCGTCGAGCTTCCCCGCCACCGCTGCCATCACCGACGAGTCGATGCCGGCGCTCTCCAGCTCCCCGAGGACCTTTCGGGCTCCATCGGCGAAGACGTGGACGGTTGCCTGGTCCGTTTCGTGGCGTCCGGACGCGATCGAGGAGGCCACCGCCTGTGTGGCGTGCCCCAGCAGTTCGA
The DNA here is from genome assembly GCF_040653355.1 of Streptomyces sp. NPDC047971. Lineage (NCBI taxonomy): Bacteria > Bacillati > Actinomycetota > Actinomycetes > Kitasatosporales > Streptomycetaceae > Streptomyces > Streptomyces sp. NPDC047971. Next base: position 127,178 of record NZ_JBEZNW010000001.1, read on the forward strand.
GGCCGTACAGCGTGGTTTCCCGGATCTCCTCGAGCGTGTGACCGCGGCGCAGCAGACAGGCCGTCGACTCGACGAAGCCGGTGAGCGCGGTCACGAAGAAGGCGCCGCTTCCCAGGTACAACGCCTTCGCTCCCGTGATGTCCTCGGACACGTGCCGTGCACGGCCACCCAGCAGCATCAGGGTGGACTTGTGCTCCGTCCAGGCTCGGGAGGGGCCAGAGAAGACCAGCATCGCACTCTGCTCGCCGATCTGCTCGGGATAGCAGAAGGTCGCCCCGTCAAGGCATGAGGCTCCTTGCTCGCCAAGCCGGTGCGCCAGCTCCGCGACGTCGTCCCGGGTTCCGTCGCTGAGGTTGACGACCGTCACGTCCACGAGGCTCGGCACCGTTGCGAGTGCGTTGCGGGCCGCCCCGGTGTCCGACATGCAGACGATCACCAGTCCGGCCTCTCCCACCGCCTCTCCGACAGTCGCGGACGGCCTGACGCCGTCCGCGGCAAGCTCCTCGGCCCCGCGCGACGTACGGTTCCAGGCCGTCACGGCGAGGCCACTGGAGGCGAACCGCCGTGCCAGTGCCGATCCCATCAACCCGCAGCCGAGTACGGCGACGTCGTACCTGGGCGCGCGCTTCATCGCAGCTGCCGCTTGAGGATCTTGCCGGTGGCGGTCGTCGGAAGGGAGTCGACGACCTCTACGATCCGCGGGTACTTGTAGCCGGCCATCTGCTCTCTGCTCCACTCCACGAGCTCGGCCGGCGTCATCTCGACGCCTCCGTGGAGGATCACGAACGCCTTGACCTCTTCACCGTGGCTCTCGTGCGGAACGCCGACGACGGCCGCGAGGGAGACTGCCGGGTGGGTCATCAGGACCTCCTCGACCTCCCGTGGGTACACGTTGAAGCCGCCTCGGATGATCATGTCCTTGGACCGGTCGACGATGTAGTACCAGCCGTCCTCATCCCTACGGGCGAGGTCACCGGTGTGCAGCCATCCGTCGCGGAGGGCTTCCGCGGTCGCCTCGGGCCGCCCGTGGTATCCCTTCATCACGTTGTGCCCGCGGACGGCGATCTCGCCGATCTCGCCCGGACGTGTGACCTCGGTCCCGTCCCGGCCGAGCAGCTTCAGCTCGACGCCCCAGATCGGCCGGCCGATCGAGCCGGGTCGCGGCGGGGCGTCCGGGTCGCCGATGGTCGCGAGCGGCGAGGTCTCGGACAGCCCGTATCCCTCGATGATCCTCACACCGAGACGGTCGTCGACCTCTTTGAGGATCTCGACCGGCAGAGAGGCTCCACCGGACATGCCGATGCGCAGGTTCCCGGCGATGCGGGCGACATCGATGTCTTCGGTGAGTTCCCGCAACAGTCCCCACCACATCGTCGGCACGCCCGCGAAGAAGGTGATCTCTTCCTCGGCCATCAGCTGGACGACGCGGGCCGGGTCGAAGCGGGGCACCAGGTGGAGCGTGGCCGCGGTCGAGAAGCCGGCGTGCATCTGCACGGTGGCACCGAAGGTGTGGAACAGCGGCAGGCACACCACGTGGCTGTCGGCGGCCGGCCGGTTCTGGAGCATCCGGTTGACGGTCAGCACGTTGAACATCGTGTTCGCGTGCGACAGTTCGGCGCCCTTCGCCTGACCCGTCGTACCGGAGGTGTAGAGGATGACGGCGGTGTCGGTCGCCTCGGTGGCCACGGACTCGAACGTCCGCGGCATGTCTGCGAGGGCGGCGCTCAGCGTCTCCACACCCTCGGTCGGAGCGGGCGCGTCCGGGTCGGAAGTGATCAGGAAGAAGTGGTCGACGGAGTCCAGGTCGTGGAACGCCCGACGGCCCTCGTGCCCGATCGGAAGCTCCTCCGTGCCCTCGAAGCAGAAGTAGGCGATCGCACCGGCGTCCGCGAGGTGGTAGGCGATCTCACGCTGCTTGAGCAGGACGTTCAACGGTACGACGACCGCTCCCGCCTTGAGGACGCCGTAGTAGACGACGGCGAACTCAGGCCTGTTCGTGCAGCTCAGGGCTATCTTGTCGCCCCGCTTGATGCCGCGCTCGACCAGGAGGTTCGCGACTTGGTTCGCCGCGGCGTCGACTTCCGCGTACGTCATGTGGTGCTCGCCCAGCACCAGCGCGTTCCTGTCCGGGTGGTTCCGGGCGGAGTCCTCGAGGAGGACGGAGAGGTTCAGCATGGCGGCTCCTGACGGCGATGTGGTGGCCGGGCCGGACGTCGGGTGCGGTGCCGTCGCCCGGCCCGGAGCTGGTCGGTGGGTTCAGGCCATCGCCCGCACGACGGCCGACGCGAGGCGCTTGACCGCGTCCCGGCTCGTCGTGCTGAGCGCGGTGAGCGTGAGGTATCCGTGCACGAGCCCCGGCTCCCTGATCAGCTCGGTGGGGATACCGCTTTCGGTCAGCCTGGCGGCGTAGGCCAGGCCGTCGTCGCGGAGCGGGTCGAAGCCCGCGACCGTCACGAGAGCCGGCGGCAGGCCGGTCAGGTCGTCGGCGAGCAGGGGCGATACGCACGGGTCGGTGCGGTCGACGCCCGGCGGCGCGTACTGGTCGAGGAACCATGCGATCTGCTTGGCGGTCAGTGCCGGCGAATCCGCGAACTCCCGGTTCGAGGGCCGGGCACCCGCCAGGTCGGTGACCGGGTAGATGAGCACCTGAAGAGCGGGTTGCCGCTCGTGACCGCGCAGCCTTTGAGTGAGGACCGCGGCGATGTTCGCTCCGGCGCTGTCGCCCGCGACGGCGATGCGGTCGAGCGGGATGCCCCATCGGGCGGCATGGGTCAGGGCGTACTCCCAGGCGACCATCGCGTCGTCGTGCGGTGCGGGGTACGGGTTCTCCGGCGCGAGGCGGTACTCGACGGACAGGACGTCCATGCCCGTGTGGTGGGCGAGGAACCGCAAGGGGGCGTCATAGACGGCCCTGTTGCTGAGGACGAACCCTCCGCCGTGGAAGTACACCACCAGCCCTGCGGAGGAGGTGCCGGCCCGGTACCGGGTCGCGGCGAGGCCTCCTGGCAGCTCGAGCTCCTCCACGTGTCCCATCGGCAGGGGCCGTTCGCCGAAGATCCTGGCGCCCTTCAGCTCGGCGGCACGTGCCTCGGCGGGGCTGAGGTCACTGAAGTCGGGGGCCTTCGCAGCGCCGGACATGAGCATCGCGATCTCAGGGGCCATCTGCTCCCCGTCCGCGTTCGCTGGCACGTCGACGAGACGCTTCAGCAGTGATGCGGGGAGCCTGCCCATCCCTATCCCGAGCTGTCGCTGTATCCACTCCCCGACCGAGATGCCGGTCGCGGCGGGTGAGGCGCTCATCGCGCGTTCTCCTTGCCCCCGGACGGGGTGGCGACCGCTGCCCGCCCACGGCCCTGCTGGTCGCCGCCGTAGCTGAACCGCAGGTGGTGGTCATGGACGGGACCCTTGAGGAGCTTCTTGTCCGCCTGGTACGACGTGAGCATCCGCCACGGCAGCTCGGCCCCCTGCTTGGGCAAGGTGTCCGCGTTGCGCATCACGTAGCCCGCGTTGAGGTCGAGGAGCGGCTCGGTCGCCATCCCCTGCTCGGCCACCGGCAGCACCTTGCTGTATCCGTGAGCCTCCATGTGCCGGATCAGGCGGATGACGTACTGCGCGGTCAGACCGACCTTGAGGGTCCACGACGAGTACTTCGTGTATCCGAAGGCGAAGGACCAGTTCGGCAGGCCGGACAGCAGCATTCCGCGGTAGGTGACGCAGTCGCCGATGGTGAGTTCCTGCCCGTCGACCGTCTGCGGGATCCCGCCGAACATGCGCAGGTTGAGCCCGGTGGCGGTGACGATCACGTCCGCGGGGATCTCCCGGCCCGAGGCCAGCAGGATGCCGTTCCTGGTGAAGCGTTCGATTCGGTCGGTCACGATGGAGGCCCTGTCCTCGGCGATCGCCTCGAAGAAGTCGCCGTCGGGCGTCATACAGAGCCGTTGCTCCCAGGGCTTGTACGGCGGGTTGAAATGGGTGTCGACGGCGTAGCCCTCGGGCAGCGCCTTCCGGGTGAGGTTGCGCATCAGCTTGCGCCCCGAGTCCGGGAACTTGAGCATGTACGCAACGAAGGCGAGGTCCCGCCACATGTTCTTGAGCCGGGTGGCGGCGTATCCGCGCTCCAGGCCGAGGCTTCGGTAGAGAAACTGGGCCACCTTGTCCACACGCGGGAGCGTCATGACGTAGGTGGGGGTGCGCTGCAGCATCGTGACGTGTCGGGCCGCGCCCGGGCCCGTCGTCATCGCCGGAACCATGGTGATCGCGGTGGCTCCGCTTCCGATGACCACGACCTTCTTGTCCGCGTAGTCGTAGTCCTCGGGCCAGAACTGCGGGTGCAGGATGTCGCCGGCGAAGTCGTCGCGGCCTTCGAAGCGGGGCGTGTAGCCCTCGTCGTACCGGTAGTAGCCGGTGGCACCGTAGACCCAACCGGTCTTGATCAGCACGTTTCTCGGCTTCTCGCCCGGCACGGCGACCTGGACCTGGAGGGTCCACGCGCCCTCGGCGCTGGACCAGTCGGCCGACACGACCCGATGGTGGTAGCGGATCAGGCCGTCGACGTGGTTCTCGACAGCGGTCTCCTCGAGGTACTCGCGGATCAGGTGCCCGTCCGCGACCGCGTGCTCATGAGTCCAGGGCTTGAACTCATATCCGTAGGTGTGGAGTTCGGAGTCGGAACGGACACCGGGATAGCGGAAGAGGTCCCAGGTGCCACCGATGCGGCCGCGCCCTTCGAGGACGACGATCTTCTTGTCCGGGAAGGCGTTGCGGAGGTAGCACGCCGATCCCACGCCGGAGACGCCGGCTCCGATGATGACGATGTCGGCGGACTCGGGAGGGGCATTGGTACCGGCCATGGAAGACTCCTCGTTTCGTTCAGCACGGGCCGGTCCCTCGGCCCGCTTCGTCATGCTGTGCCAGTGCGGTCGGCCGAGGCCACGCACATCCGTGGTGTTCTGGAGCGGGGCCTGGTGCAGAGTGCACCAGGCCCCCGTGAGAGCCGTGATCAGGCGTCGAGCGCTTCCCCGATCGGGAGCATCACGTGCTTGGTACGGGTGTAGTCGTCGAGGGCGTACGTGGAGTTGTCACGGCCATAGCCGGACTTCCCGAAACCGGCCCACGGCATCTCGTTGGTGAAGTTGAGGTGGGTGTTGACCCAGACCGAGCCGAAGGCCAGGTCTTCGGTGAAGCGAAGGGCCCGGGCCTGGTCCTTGGTCCACACGGATGCCGCGAGGCCGTACTCGACGTTGTTGGCCTTGGCCAGCGCCTCGGCATCGGTGGAGTAGGTCTCCACCGAGATCACCGGCCCGAACACCTCCTCGCGCGACATCTCCGAACCGGAGGCGACGTCGGCGAGGATCGTCGCCGGGTAGAAGAAGCCGGGGCCCTCGGGCACCTCGCCACCGAGGACGACCCGGGCGCCGTCCTTGCGTGCCCGTTCCACCATGGCGGCGACCCGGTCGCGATGGGCTGCGCTGATCAAGGGGCCGAGCTCGAACTCCTCGCCCGACCCGGCGTTTCCGCTGCGGAGGTCCCCCGCGGCCGTTGCGAGGGCTTCGATGAGCCGGTCCCGCACGTCCTCGTGACAGATCACCCGCGTCGCCGCGCCGCAGTCCTGGCCCGCGTTGCCGTATCCGGTCGCCACCAGGGTCGACACGAGGAGGTCCAGGTCTGCGTCCGGGAACACCACCACGGGGGCCTTGCCGCCGAGTTCGAGGTGGAGTCGCTTGACCGTGGCCGCCGCGCCTTCCGCCACCTGCCGTCCCGAGCCGACGCCGCCGGTCAGTGCCATCATGTCGATGCCGTCGTGGTGGCTCATCGCGTGACCGACGGTGGTGCCTTTGCCCGTGACGACGTTGAGCACGCCGTCCGGCAGGATGCCCGACGCGAGGTCGGCGAGGATCAGGGTGCTGAGGGGGGTGAGCACGGACGGCTTGAGCACGAGGGTGTTGCCCGCCGCGAGTATCGGAGCGATCTTCCAGGCGGCCATCAGGAGGGGGAAGTTCCACGGCGTGATCGCGCCGATCACTCCGACGGGTTCGCGCCGGATGTAGGACAGATGGCCCTCGGCGTACTGGCCGGGCGCCGGCGCCTGGGCGGTACGCGCGGCGCCGGCCATGAACCGGAAGCAGTCGGAGATGAGGGGGACCTCGTACGCCGCATAGGCGTAGGACTTGCCGACGTTGAGTGCCTCGAGCCCTGCCAGCAGTTCGGCGTGCTCGTCGACGGCGTCCGCGAACCGGAACAGCAGCTCGGCTCGGGCGCCGGGTGTCAGTCGTGCCCAGCCGGGCAGTGCCCTGCGGGCCGCCGCGACCGCGGTGTCGACATCGGCCGCGGTACCACTGGCCGCGGCCCCCAGCCGTGTGCCGGTGCCGGGATTCGTCACCTCGATCGTCTCCGAGCCCGTGCTCGCGACGAAGGTTCCGCCGATGTGGTGGGCCGGCGCCAGCTCGTCGATGCGCCGCTGCGCATCCGCCAGGATCTGCTCAGGGGTCATGTGCTGTTCCTTCAGTCGGTGCTGGGGGTGGGGATGTAGGTCGGGCCGAGTGCGAGCACGGGTGCGAGCAGGGCGTCGTCGACCAACTGGTCCGGCGTGGCCTCCGCGGAGGGCGTACGGGCCTGGCCGGGATAGCCGACCGCCTGCCGTGCCTCGGGCGCCATGTAGTAGGTGCTGCTGAGGAAGTAGAAGGCCGCCTCGGCGAGCTCGACCGGCCAGCCCGTGACCACGTCGGCTGTGAGCTCATCACTCTCGGCAGCCAGGTCGGCGGCCTGGAGGAACGCCTCGGACAGCTCCGGATCAGCCTGGAGGGCGCGCCTCAGGAGGGCTTCGTAGCCGGGCAGGGCGGTCATCCGGGGCGACCGCGCGCTCCCGGGGAACCAGAGGTCGGCGAGGCTCGCCGCTCCGGAACGGGTGCGGTCGTCGGGAAAAGCGATCACAGCGGAGTCCTTTGGGAAGCAGCGGTCTCGATCAGGTGCTCGGTGGCGCGGAGGGCGAAGGCCGTGATCGTCGGCGTCGGATTCACCGCGGAGGACGTCACGAAGACGCTGCCGTCGAAGATGTAGAGGTTGGGGACGTCGTGGGACCGCCCGTAGCCGTCGACCACCGACGTGGCAGGATCGTTGCCGCAGCGGGCGGTGCCGAGCAGGTGCCACCCGGTCGCGCCCGCGAAGTCCACGCGCTTGGTGGAGAGGGCGCCGGCGGCCTCGTGAACCTCGACGATGCGGTCCAGGTTCCAGTCGAGAGCACGCCTGCTCTCGTCCGACATCCTGTAGTGGATCTTCGGTGCCGGGATCCCGTCGCTGTCGACGAGGTCCGGGTCGAGGGTCACCCTGTTGTCGAGGTCGGGCAGATCCTCGATCGAGGCTGAGATCTCGAACGATCGGCCGTGCAGGCGTTCGACGAGGGCGTGCCCGGCCGGACCGCTCCGCTCGGCGAGCGGCAGCTCCGCGAACCGCTGGAGCAGGCCCACCGGCCCCTGCAGCACGACAGCCGTCCACTTGGCGCCACGGCGGAAACCGCGACTGAGGTCCGTCTCCGCGAAGTGCATGGACCAGACCGGATGGCTCTCCGGCCCGAGCCACGGCTCGAGTTCCTGCTCGTACTCTCCCAGTACCGTCGCCACCGGGTGCATCATCAGATTGCGCCCGACGTAGCCGGAGGAGTTCGCGAGCCCGTCCGGGAACAGCGGAGAGGTGGACAGCTGCAGCAGGCGGGGCGTGCCCACCCCGTTGGCGCACACGATCACCACCGGCGCGGAGGTGTGCCTCTCGACTCCCTCGCGGTCGATCCAGGTGGCGCCGGTCGCAAGACCCTGGTCGGAGACGGTGATCTCCCTGACCCGAGCCCCGGTCACCAGGTTGACACCCGCCGCCAGCGCACCGGGCCACATGGCCACGTCGAAGGAGGCCTTCGCCCCCTCGGGACAGCCGGTCCCACACGTCCCCCAACGCGCGCATGCCCCGCGGGAGCCGGTGCTCTGCGACAGGATCGCCGAGGTGCCGGGCCACCAGCCGATGCCCAGCTTGTTCATGCCTTCGGCAGCGAGCCGGCCGATGCGTCCGATGGGGAGCGGCGGTTGGGGAGGCACGTAGCCCGACGGGTAGGCGACGTTGCCGCCCAGTCCCGAGACCCCGATCATCTCGTCGACGGCCTCGTAGTAGGGCTGCAGGTCCTCGTAGGTCAGGGGCCAGTCGTCGGCGATGCCGTCCAGGGTGCGGACCCGGAAGTCGGACGGGATCATCCGGGGCCACTCCGCCCAGAACAGGACGCTGCTGCCGCCGACCCCGTTGAACATCAACGGGTGCACGTCGGAGTCGGAGTCGTTGACGGGGTAGTCGCTCCGCCGGTGACGGTGGTTGGGGTTGGGGTTCCAGGGGCCGGCGATGAGTAGGTCCCGTTCGGGCTTGTCGCTGGGGTAGTCGGCGACGTCGGGCCAGTCGCCCTGCTCAAGAACGGTCACGCGGAACCCGCTCTCGGCCAGCAGCCGGGCCGCGGTGACACCGGATGGGCCCGCGCCGATGATCAGTGCATCGATGTCGTCGCGCCTGGCGGACGAGCCGGTCGTGGTCATGAGCGCGCTCCTTGCAGAGTCGGTATTTAACTCAATCGGTTGTGTTTAAATAGCGTCATGCCGAAGATCGTCGACCACCGCCAACGGCGTGCTGAGATCGCTGACGCCGTCCTCGCGATCGTCGCCGAGGACGGCGTTTCGGGCGTCACCCTGCGGGAGGTCGCGGACCGTAGCGGCTGGTCAACCGGCGTACTGAATCACTACGTCGGCGGTCGGGACGACCTGTTGCGACTGGCCTTCCGGCATGCGTTCTGGCTCTCCGGCCGCCGGCTGGCCACGATCGCGGACGACACCGGGCTCGACCCGGTCGAGCGACTGGTTCGCGTACTCACCGCGCAGATACCGCTCGACGGGCCGTCGGTGGCTTTCGGCCGGATCACCCTGTTCTTCTACGCGGAGGCGGCGAGTTCCCCGGAGAAACTGGGGCAGGAGATGATCAACTACCTCCGGTCGTGGCGCTCGACGGTCGAGACCCACGTGCGCGCGGCGCTGGTCTTCCGCGACCTGCCCATGTCCCGGGCGCGGGCGATCGGTGACCACCTGGTGGCACTCATCGACGGCTACGCCAGCTATGCGGTGCTCGGTTCGAACCTCTGGCAGGGCGACGATCCCACCGCCTCGCCCCCGGTCCGGATGTGGGTCGAATCCGCGCTCGCGATGAGCACGCTCGACGCGGTGGATCACTGAGCCCCGACGAGCCGCGTTCCGCGAGTCCCTCCGGGCAGAACCAGCCGGCCGCCGCGACCGGGCGGCTGCAAGGACGCTGGCGTCGGCCATGGAGTGGCTCCTGAGCTCGATCCGCCGGGTCGATCCACCGACCCGGTAGCCACATGATTCGGCAACGGCTCGTGCCCGCGCCACGCACTCTTGGCGCGTCCGCGGATGCCGGGTGGTGCACTTTGCACAGGTCACCCGGAACCGTCGGCCCAGGCGTCGGTGGACTTCAACCAGGCCCGGTCCCCGATCAGCTCTCGGCAGGTGCTGGCGCGTTCCCACTCCTCACTCGCGAGGAGTGCGCGATGGAACGGGATCAGCGTCGGCAGGCCCGTGACCACGATGTCGTCGAGGGCCTTGCGCATCGCCTCGGTGGCCGCTTGACGGTCCTCGCCCCAGGTGATCACCTTGGCGATCATCGGGTCGTAGTAGGGGTGGACGGCGTCTCCGTCGGCCACACCGGTGTCGACCCGTACTCCGTCTCCGACAGGTGCGACGAACCGCTCGATCCGGCCCGGGGCGGGGCGGAAGTTCTTGGCGGCCGATTCGGCGTTGATCCGGCACTCGATCGCGTGGCCGTCGACCCGCACGTCGGACTGCCCGAAGCCCAGCGGTTCGCCGGCGGCGATGCGGATCTGCTCCTCCACCAGGTCGAGACCGGTGACGAGTTCGGTCACGGGATGCTCGACCTGGATGCGGGTGTTCATCTCGAGGAAGTAGAAGTCCTCACCGACGAGCAGTCCCTCGACCGTGCCGAGGGAGTGGTAGCCGGCAGCCCGCGCCGCCCGCACCGCGATCTCCCCTAGGCGTGCGCGCTGGGCGTCCGTGAGCAGCGGACAGGGCGCCTCCTCGACCAGCTTCTGGTGCCGGCGCTGCACCGAGCAGTCCCGCTCGAACAAATGAACGACGTTGCCCTGCGTGTCGGCGATGATCTGCACTTCGACATGACGGGGGTCGTCGAGGTAGCGCTCCAGGTAGACGGTGGGATCTCCGAAGAAGCGCTCTCCCTCACCCGACGCCCCCTCGACCGCGGCGGCGAGCTCGTCGGGTCCGCGGGCCACGCGGAACCCCTTTCCGCCCCCGCCGCTCGCCGCCTTGGCGGCGACGGGATAGCCGATCGCCTCCGCCGTCGCGAAGGCCTCGGGTCCGGGATGGATCGGGTCGGTGCCCCCCGGAACGACCGGTACACCGGCCTCTGTCATCGTCACTCGGGCCTGGATCTTCGACGACATCATCTCCATCGACTCGGGGCTCGGACCGATGAACACCAGCCCGGCCGCCGTGCACGCGCGGGCGAACTCCGGGTTCTCGGACAGCAGGCCGTAGCCGGGATGGATCGCCTGGGCACCGGTGGCGAGGGCCGCCTCGATGATGCGATCGAACCTCAGGTAGCTCTCCGCCACCGGGGCAGCGCCGATGGGCACGCTCTCGTCGGCCATCCGTACGTGCAGGCTGTCGGCATCGACGTCGGAGTGGACGGCGACGCTCGCGATGCCGAGACGCCGCAGGCTCTTGATGACACGTACGGCGATCTCGCCTCGGTTCGCCACGAGGACCTTGTCGAACATGAGCTCAGCCCTCCAGCGTCACGAGGAGGTCGCCGTCGGCGACGACAGCTCCCACGCCGACGTGGATCTCCGCCACGACGCCGTCGTCCTCGGCCTCGATCGGGATCTCCATCTTCATCGACTCGAGGATGAGCAGCACGTCGCCCTCCCTGACCTGGTCCCCCGGTGCGGCGACGACCTTCCACACCGTCGCCGCACAGTCGGCCGCTATCTCACTCATGATTGTTCTCCTCCTTGCTGGGGGTGGTCACGCCGCACCTGGTGGTGCTCATCGGCGGCGGCGCCTGTCCTGACCCGTCGGGCTCACGGCAGCGGCGAGCGCTCCCTGGCCGGCGTCGAGGAACGAGGCCACGACCTCGCGGGTCTCCCGCGGGTCGATCATGTGCTCCACGCCGAACGCCTCGACGGTCCGCCAGGGATCGACGAGAGAGCGCATACGGGCCTCGATCTCCGCCCGCATCCGGTCGGGATCCTCCGCCGCCTCGATCTCGCGCCGGTAGGCGGCCTCCACGCCTCCTTCGATCGGAAGGTCGCCCCACTCGCCGCTGGGCCACGCGAGGCGCAGCCCGAGCCGGTCCGGGTTGGCGGTCGCGGAGACGGCCAGGCCGTACGCCTTGCGCACCTGCACCGTGATGATCGGCACCGTCGCCTCGACGATCGACCGGATCGCGCGGACTCCCCATCGCATGACGTTGGCCCGCTCCGCCTGCGGACCGACCATGAATCCGGGGACGTCGACGAAGTAGAGGACCGGGAGGTGGAAGGTGTTGCAGAGATTCATCAGCCGCACCTGCTTCTCGGACGCGGCGGCGTCCATCGCCCCACCGAGGTGCTGCGGATTGCTCGCGAGGACGCCGATCGGCATCCCGTCGATCCGGGCGAGACCGGTGACCAGGCTCTTGCCCCACCTGGAGCCGATCTCGAAGAACGAGCCCTCGTCGACCACGGCCTTGATCACCTTGGTCGCACGATAGGCCTGCCGGCGATTCTCGGGGATGATGTCGAGGAGCTCCGGTGCACGACGGTCGACGGGATCGTCGCAGGCCGTGCGCTGCGGGAGCTGCCAGACGTTCTGCGGCAGGTAGCCCAGCACCGCGCGCATCTGGGCCATCGCGTCGTCCTCGTCCTGCGCCAGGTTGTCGACGGCACCGCAGCCGGTCGCGGCGGGTCCACCGCCCAGCTCGTGCTTGTCGATGTCGATGCCCAGTGCGCGCTTCACCAGCGGAGGCCCACCGGCGAAGATCACGGAGTCTTTGGTCATCACCGAGAAGTGGCTGGCCACGGCCCGCGCCGCGCTGGCTCCGACGGCGGCGCCGCTCACCATGGTCAGGACCGGCACCTCGTCGAGGAGTTCGAACGAGCGGGTCCAGCTCATGGAACTGGTGAGGTAGGCGTGTCCCTTGTCCTCCTGGGCGGCGACGTCTCCGCCGATGCCTTCCACGAACATCATGAGCGGAATCTTGTACTCGTGGGCGAGGTCCTCGACGAAACCTCCCATCCCGCCCTTCATGCGGTCGAGGTACGACTGCGGGGCACCTGCACGTACCGTGAAGTCCTCCCCTCCCAGGGCCACGGGTCGGCCGTCCACGCGCGCCAGCCCACAGACGTAGCTCGCGGGAAGGGTGCCGATCCTGTTGCCGAGCGCGTCGTACTCCTCGAAGACGGCGAACTCGCCGATCTCGCTGAAGCTGTCGGAGATGGCGTCGATCCGCTCGCGAATCGTGTAGCGGCCCTGTTCCTTCTGGCGTGCCACCCGCCGCTCGCCGCCGAGCCGGCGGGCCCGGGCACGGCGTTCGTCGAACTCGGACAGGGCGTCCGGCCAGTTGAATCCACCGGGTGTGTTCATCGGGGCACTTCCATGACGTCGGGCGACGTGATGTCGCGGGAGAGCAGGTGTTTCTGGACCACACCGGTCCCGGCGCTGCGGACGAACTCGGAGCCGTCGGTCACCGTCAGGTAGCGCGGCACGGCGAACCGGGGAAGCACCTTGCGGCAGTGTTCGATGAACTCCTCGAGCACCAGGGACTCCCCTTCCGGGACCACGAAGACCTTGATCTCGTCCTCGCCGCCGTGCTCGTCACGGACGGCGATGGCCACGCACTCCCGTACGCCGGCGGCCAGGTTCAGGCTGTGCTCCAGCTCCCATACCGAGATGTTCTCGCCGCGTCGGCGGAAGCTGTCCGTCCGGCGCCCGTCGAAGTAGAGGAAGCCGTCGGCGTCGAGATGGCCGGAGTCGCCGGTGTGGAACCACAGGTTGCGCCACGCCTCGACCGTCGCCTCGGGTCGGCTCCAGTACCCCAGGGCCGTGAGGTGCGGTCCGCGCGGACGGTAGAGGATCTCGCCCGTCTCGCCCACGGGAACCGGTCGGTCGTTGTCGTCGACCACCCGCACCTCGATCGCTTCGTGCGTCCGTCCCGCCGCGCCACGGCGTCGCTGCTCGACGCTGTCCATCGCAATGCCGTCGCACTCGGTCTGGCCGAAAAGCGTGAGAACCGGGATGCCGAGCCGGTCCTCGAACGTCTCGTAGGCGATCTGCGGGACCGGCGCCCCGACCAGCCGGGTGAGGTGGTGCGAGGCCGGCTCGGGCAACTGCGCCTGGGCCAGCATCGAGAGCATCGATCCCACCCCCGTCGCCCAGGTCGCTCCGAACCGGCTGACGTCGGTGAAGTACTCCGAGACGGAGAACCGCTCGCGGAAGGCCATCGAGCCGCCCGACTGCAAGCATGCCGTGAGCTGGACGTGACCGTCCACGTGGAAGAACGGCAGCGGGAAGTAGCCGATGTCATCGGCACTGAGGCCGATCCGGTCGATCCATACCTCGGCGAGGTTGGAGAAGTAGGCACGCGGGAGCATCACGCCTTTGGCCGGACCGGTCGTCCCCGACGTGTAGAGGATGGTCGCGAGTTCGCCGGGACCGAATCCGCGCTGCGCCGCGTCGAGTTCGTCCCCGGCCACGTGGTCGACCGGCTCCGCCACCAGCGTGCTCATCGGCAGGACGTCCCCGACCGCCGCGTCGCGGACCTGCTCGAGGAGTTCGTCCTGACAGGCGATCAGGCTGGGGTCGGAGTCGGTCAGGACATGGGCCAGCATCGGGCCGCGCAGCTCGACGTTGACCGATACCTCGACCGCACCGAGCCACCAGATGCCGAACATCCACACGACCCGCTCGATCGAGTTGCCGCTGACCAGCGCCACGCGGTCCCCCGCCGAGACGCCGCGTCGCCCGAGCGCCACAGCCACGCGGCGCGCCCGGTCGGCCAGGTCCCCCACGGAGAGAACCTCGCTGCGGGACCGCAGCAGCGTGCGGTCGGCGTCCTGGGCGACCGCACGCAACAAATCGTCAACCGGGCTGACACGGTCGACCGCGGGCGGCCGACACCTGCCGACGTCATTCACGGGGTGGTCCCTTCATCGGGCGGGAGGGGTTTCTTATTTGAGACGCTTGATATAAAACGGTTGTCGCGCATCCGATGTCAAGACCCTGGAGATCGCATTGACCTGGAGCACGCCATGAGCTGGACAACGACGGTGCACCCGTGGACGTACGACTTCGACTACCTGGGCCACCTGACCGCCGCCGTCTACCCCAAGGCCTTCGAACAAGCGCGGATGGAGTACCTCCGCGACCGTTGGCGGACCCGTGCGCCCGCGTACGTCGTGGCCTCGCACCGGATGGAGTACCTCAGGGAGATCCTCGAGGAGGACGGCCCGCTGCAGGTCGTCATGCGGCCGGTGCGCGTGGGCCGCTCGAGTTTCGACCTTGCGGAGCTGCTCCTCGACGCCGCCGGCACCGTCCGCAACCGCTCCGAGGCGACGCTCGTGGCCTGGGACGTCGAGGCTCGCCGCTCACGGCCGCTCACCGCGAGAGAGCGTGCTGCACTCGACGCCGACATCGAGCACGCGTCTCCCGACCGTCCCCAGGGCCCGACTTCCGCCGACAAAACAGGAGAGTGAGACCCACGATGGCTGCTGAACACCGCACAGGAAAGCGAGTCCTCGTCACGGGCGGCGCGGGAGAGATGGGCGCCCACGCCTGCCGAGTGCTGGCCAGCGCCGAGGAGATCGCCGAGGTCCTCATCGCCGACAGGAACGAACAGGCCGCCAAGGCACTGGCCGACGAGCTCGGCCCTCGGGCGAAGCCGCTCGCGCTGGACATCTACGACGCGGACGGGCTCGCCGGCGCACTCGCCGATGTCGACTTCGTACTCAACACGGCAGGGCCGTTCTACCAGTTCGGTCCGCTCGTTCTGCGTGCCGCGATCGCGGCACGGACGCACTACCTCGACATCTGTGACGACTTCGAGCCGACTCTCGAGATGCTCGATCTCGACACCGACGCGCGCGAGGCCGGCATCACGGCGGTGATCGGAGTCGGCGCGAGCCCCGGCATCAGCAACCTCCTCGGTGTCCTGGCCATGGACGAGTGCGAGGCGGTGGAGACGATCTACACCTCCTGGCGCGCCTCCGGCTTCCAGCGTGCGGAGGTCGACACCGACGTGCGGTCCTCCGCGGCGGTGGAGCACTGGATCCACAACTGCACCGCGACGATCAAGGCATGGCGCGACGGCGGCCTCGCCGACGCCCAGCCGCTCGAGGAGCGCTCGATCAGCTACCCGGGACGGGGCGAGTCCCCGGTCTGGGTCTGCGGTCATCCCGAGCCGCTGACCCTTCCCCGGTACCGCGACGGCGTGCGGGAGTCCCTCAACCTCATGTCGTCCCGTCCGCGGCTGATGGAGGCGGTGATCCGCACGGCGGACCGGGTCCGCTCCGGTGAGCTCGATGTGGCCGAGGCGAGCCGGGCCCTGGTCCTCGAACCGAACACCATGGGATCCGCGGCGGGTCCCGCGCCGTCCCTGCCCGTGCTTTTCGCCGTCGCCGAGGGCACAAAGAACGGCAAGCGTGTACGGGTCGGCGCCAGGCCCCTCGTCGTACCCGACGACAGCATGGCCACCATGACCGGCATCCCCCTGGCCGTGGCGACGCTGATGGCGGCGCGAGGTGAGGTCGACCGGCCGGGCGTCCACGGCCCCGAGGTCATCGACGCCCGCACCTTCTTCGACGACCTGGCCCGGTATGCGCGCCACGGCTCCGACGGCGAGCGCCCGGCCGAGGTCGTGGAGGTCGTGGTCGAGGAGATCACCGCCTGATCACCACGTCCGTAGAGCGAGTCCGGCCACCCACCGCGGCGTCGACGGAGAGGACCTCCAGTGTCCTGCGCCGGTACGTCCGGCCTCGGACCCGCATGAGCTCCTCTGTGGGAGCGCCGGCGCCACCGGGGGCTTCGACGTCGCGGACACGCATCGCCTGAGAGCGGTCCCGGACGACCTGCCCAGCGTGCAGGTCGTCCGGGACTCCCACGTGCGGGACGTGCCCGAAGAGATTCCCGCCCTCACCTGATCCACGCTGCGGTGACGAGCCCGCTGCCCGGTCCCCCGCCGCGTCGATGCCGCACGCCGCAGCCACCCGCCCGTACTCGCCGGAGGTATCCGTGCATCCCCAGTCCCCTCCGAGGTCGCACTACTCGGACGGCCCCTCCCTGCGACACCATGAAAGTCTCCGCGGTGTCATCCGCAGCACGCAACGCTCCTTTTTCCTCGTCAATGCGGTTCCCTTCGGCATCAGCACCCTGGGCTCGTTCACAGACATACCCGGCGTGTCGCTTCACGGGCGATTCACCCTGGGCATCCTGTTCGCCATCCTCCAGGTCGTCCTGTTCATCGGCACGGCCTGGTGGTACGAAACGTGCGCCACGCGCCTGTGCGATCCTGTCGAGAATTCTCTGAGGCTCGGCATGGATCAGTCCGAGATGCCGGTCGCATCTCCCGCTCATGGGCCCTGGCGGTGAAGCGATGACCTTGCCGACTTTCATCTCGGACACGTTCAGCGGTGAGGGCGTGATCACCCCGATCGGTTCCGATACCAGAGGCCCTGTGATCATCGCCTTCCTGGTGTGCATCGGATTGTCGATGCTGTGGCTCTTCACGCTCTCCGCCGGTCAGGAGGATCATCCGGAAAGGCTCTACATCGCCGACCGTTCTCTCTCCCCGGTCTTCAACGGAGTCGCCCTGGCGGGCGAGTGGCTCTCGATCGCCACGCTGCTGACGATCCCCGCGACCGTCACCCTGTACGGCTACGACGGGATCTCCTTCGGGATCCAGATCATGATGTCGATGGGGGTGATGCTGCTGCTGGCGCAGAGGATCCGGAACAGCGGTCGTTACACGCTGGGCGGTCTCTTCTCCCTGCGGGTGTCAGGGGCGGCGCCCCGCATCGCCGCGGCCGTGGTGACCCTGGTCATCGCGATCCCCGTGCTCCTGATCCAGCTGCGCGCCGCCGGCCTCAGCGCGGCTCTGCTGATCGGCATGTCGACGCCCGGGGCCCAGGTGGTGTGCACCGTGCTGATGGGCGTCCTCGTCGCCTGCTTCGCCTCGGTGGCCGATCTGCGCGGCGTCAGCGTCATCCAGGTCGTCAAGGTGCCCCTGACCATCCTGGTGCTTGCGGCGATCACGCTGCTGGCCCTCGCCAGATTCGGATGGAACCCTGAACGCCTTCTCGCGTCTGCGGCGCGCGGGAGCAGTGATCCGGACAGTTACATGGACCCCGGCATGTGGGTCTACACGACGAGCGCCGCAGGGCTCGACAGGTTCGGCGACAACATCGTCGAGGTTCTCGGCATGGCCGTGCTGCCCCCGTTGGTCCTGCGTGTGGCCGCGTCCCGCTCCGGGCGCTCGGCGCGACGCTCCATGAGCATCGCGGCGGGGCTGGGAGGTGTGATCGTCTTCCTGCTGATCGCGGCGGGTTTCGCGACGGCGGCCATGCTGGAAGGCCTGGACGTCACGGCGATCGATGGCAACGGGCAGTCCGCCGTGATCCTCATGGCCGCGGACCTGTTTCCCTACGGCTCGGCAGTACGGGTCGTCCTCATCACCGTGATGGCGTGTGTCATTTTCCTCGCGGTGCTCTCGACCGTGACGAGTGCGACTTTCGCCGCTGCCGTCTCCACCGTGCACGACGGACTGGCACACGGCAGGCGCATCGACGCCGAGACCAAGGAAGCGCGGCTGCTTCGTCCGGTCATCATCGCCCTCTGTGTCCTGGCACTGACGATGTCCGCCGCCCTGCACGAGTTCCCCATCGACTTCCTGATCATCATCGTGGTGAACCTTTCCGCGTCGGCGGTCTTTCCCGGGCTGGTGTACTCCCTGTTCTGGCGCAAGTTCAATCGTCGAGGGCTGTTGTGGTCCGTCTACGGCGGGCTGCTGATCTGCCTCACCCTCACCATCGCCTCGCCCCCGATCTCCGGTAACTCGTTCGCACTGTTCCCGGACGCGGACTTCAACTGGTATCCGCTCCAGACCACCGGCCTGATTTCCGTACCGGCGGCATTCCTGCTCGGGTGGCTGGGCAGCCGGAACGGACAAGGGAGCTCCGAACACCATTCGCCGCACGTCGAACACCTGATCCTGACGGGGAGGGAAGCCGAACCGAAGGCCGAGGCCCCAAGGGAATAGCTGTTCACAGCATGTCGCCGGCGCCGAGAAGGCCGCTTGCTCACGCACGGGGTGGGTCCCCGACCGCAGTACGGGTCGGGGACCCACCCCGTGCTCTTGGATGGCGTGCCGGCCGATGCCCTCGAATTCCCGGCGACCGCAGCGAAGGGCCCTCCCCAGAGCCTGGTGAACAGTGCACCGCCGGCGGACCGCACCAGGTGGGGGTTGGCGTAGAGCGGTTGTGAAGCCGGTCGCGAAGGTGAACTGAAGCACAAGATCCGGGGAGAGCGAGGAATACATGGAACCTGAGAACTCGACGGTCGACGTGATCGTGGTGGGGGCCGGCCTGTCCGGGCTCGTCTCGGCACGCCGTCTCGTCCAGGCGGGCATCTCCTCCCTGCGCGTCCTCGAGGCCCGCGACAGGGTCGGTGGGCGTACGAAGCTCCACCGGCTCGGGAACGGCCGGTACGTGGAGGAAGGCGGCCAGCTGGTCGGTCCCGAGTACAAGCGGCTGATCGCGCTGGGAGAAGAGCTCGGCGTGTCGACCTGGCCCCACAACGAGCACGGAAAGGCGGTGTTGGAGCGCCGCGGTCGCGTGATCAAGTTCAGCGGATCGATGCCGTGGACCGCCGACCCACTGGGTTCGGCGGACTTCGCGCGGTCCTTGCTCCGTCTGGACCGCCTGGGCAAGCGGTATCCGGGAGACGAGGCGCTGGGGACGCCGGAGGCGGCCGAACTGGACGCCCTCACCTTCGCGTCATGGGTGAACCGCAGCACCAAGTCGGCTACGGCGCGCACGCTGTGGGCCATCATCGCCACGCTGACCCTCGGCGGTACGGCCGGCGACATGTCCCTGCTCTTCGTCCTCCGCCATCTGCGCGCGATCGGCGGCGTGGAAACGCTCCTCGCGTCTCTCTCCGGCGGCGACGAACGCTCGTTCACCGGGGGGTCGGCCGAGCTGAGCCTGAGGATCGCCGCCGAACTGGGAGACCGCGTCGTCCTCGATTCCCCGACTCTTGCGATCCGGCAGTACGACGACCACGTCGAGGTCGACACACCCGGCCGGACCCATCACGCTCGACGCGTGGTGATCGCGATGAGCCCTTCCGACCGCGCGGCCATCAGCGTGGATCCCCAGCTCCCGCTGCCCCAACGGACCATGGGCGAGCGTATGTCGATGCTGCACGCCTACAAGGTCCATGTGGTCTATCCGGAGCCTTTCTGGCGTCGTCAGGGCCTCAGCGGCGCGACCATGAGCGACAGCGCCCCTTTGATGCTGACGTTCGACGACACTCCCCCCGGGGAGCAGCAGGGAGTCCTCGTCGGATTCGCGCGGGGCGACGGCGGGAGGAGTGCGGATCTGCCCGACCCAATGCCGACCGACCCGGTCCGGCGTCGTGAGGCGGTCCTCGCGGGCTTGGCGCGGGCGTTCGGAGAGGAGGCCCTCCATCCTGACGAGTACCACGAGATGAACTGGACGGAGGAGCGCTGGACGACGGGATGCGTCCCGACCTGGCCGCCGGGGCTCCTCACCACCAGCGGGCCGGGCTACGCCGAGCCGGCCGGGCGTCTGCACTTCGCCGGTTCGGAAACCTCGCCCAGGTGGGCCGGCTCGCTGGAGGGTGCCGTCATCGCCGGGGAACGGGCGGCGGCCGAGGTCGCCGCCCTGGCCACCGCAGAGGCGGCCGACGTCCCGGCCTCCCGCTAGTCACCGGGCGGCGGTGAAATCGCCTTTCCGCACGAAGGGGCCACGGGTAAGCCACTGCCCGTGGCCCCTTCGCACGCTTTCCCGTCCGCGCCGAGCCGGAGCACACACCGGAGCCGGACGCCCGGAAGGGGCGGTGGGTGCCCAGGCACCCACCGCCCCTTCCGGGCCATCACCAGCAGGTCAGCCCTCAGCTGCCGCGGGTTGCCGCGCACCTCGGCGGCGAAGAGAGCTCAGCGCGATCAGAGCGAGGACGACGACGACAGTGACCACAGCGATCCATGCCATGGAGTCCGCCGGGGCCGCAGGAGGGTTTATCCAGCCGTTCGCATAGGTCCAGGCCATGGCGGCCCCGCCGAGAACGGCGGAGATCCACAGGCCCGGCCGGAGCTCTCCGGTCCGGCGCGTCAGCACGATGGCACCCGCGGCAATCAGCACGTACGGCAGGGCCCAGATGTACACCAGCAAGGTGGTGAGGGCGTTGTAGGCGGATGCCACGTCTCCGATCAGGAACACGGCGGCCGAGATGAACGTGAAACAGGCGACGGCGAGCGACACGACGGCCACATGGGGGCTGTGGAACTTCGGGTGGATGCGCGTCAGGAATGCGGGAAGGAGTCCGTCCTCGGCCATGGCCAGCGCGAATCGGGTGCCGTAGTTGACGAAGGCGATGAGCGAGGAGAAACACGCGGCTGCCAGCACGAGGTCGGTGGCCGCGCCCACGGTCGTTCCCAGACCTGCCTGCACGGCCAGAGCCGCGGGTGGTGATGCCCCCGCGGCCAGTTGGCCGCCGGCCTGCAGGAGACCGGGAACCTGCAGAATCGTCGCGACGGTGTAGACAGCGCCCAGCACGACGGGCACGGCCATGATGGCGACGGGAACATTGCGCCGGGGATCACGCGTCTCGGCTGCCAGTGCCGCGCTGCTCTCGAAGCCCACGAGGAAGGCGATGCCGATGGCCACGCCACGAAGCGTGGAGCCCATGCTGAACTGGGCGAAGTCGAACTGCGTGGCGAGCTGAAGACCGGTGTGCCGCGCGCTGGCAATGGTGATGACGAGGACCAGGGGGATGGAGAGCACAGCCAGGCCAACCACGATACGCACCGAACTGTCCAGCCCGCGGTACGCGATGGCGGACGCGATCAGGAAGGCGAGCGCGAAGATGACGACCTGGGTGGGGAACTCCAGGGGCGACAGGTCCGTCGGGTCGGCCTGACGACCGTGCACGAAGCTGCCCACGAAGAGGCCGACGAGCATGGCAAGCCCGCCGACCCCGCAGACGAAGCCGCTCACCATGGCCGCTCCGGTCAGGTAACGCGCCCACGGCCCGAAGACTTCGGAGACGTAGGAGTACAGCGAGCCGGTCGCGACGAATCGGCGTGCGAACACGATGATCGGGCGTCCGATCAGCACGACGCAGACGGCGGCGAGCAGCGTCGCGTGCCAGGCCGAGGCGTTCCCGGTCGCGGTGAGGACCAACGTCGGAACGAGGGCGATGCCGACCGCCGGAAAAAACGATGCCAGGGAGAGCGACACGAGCGTGCCGCGACCGAGGTGCCCGGCTTCGAGGTGCGGGGTTTCGACCTCTGCCGCGGCGCCCGTGCTCCGGATGCCGCTCATAGGAGGCCTCCTGCGACGGAGGGCGCGCCGGCCAGGAGCCGGCTCGGGGGAGCGGCACACAGTGCCGCGGCCCAGTTCCATCCGGTCATGTCGATCTTCCTGCCTGTGAGTGGTGGACTTCCGCCGGGTTCGTGGCACCGACGATGTGAGGCGCAACACTGCAAGCAGAACGCGCACGGGCCCAGCGGCAATGTGGACCGTTGACGCCGTACGTCCGGTGCACACTGCACATCCGGCGGATCCCCGTGGATAGGGCTCCTGAGCCTGGCGGATGCCGTCCCCATCTCGCCGGTGACCGGCCCTCCACGACATCCGCCGGTGTGCCGACCCTGATCCGTGAGACACCGGCTTCCTACAGAAGGGCGCCGATCGGCCGGAGCGGCCGCGCCGGAGGAGTGTTCGGCCCCATGAAAGCCCACGGTGCACTCTGCACTGTCCGCAGCGTCACAGGGGTGCGCAGCGACATGGATCCCCGTACCGATCGAGGCCAGCCTGAGAGCGACGTCACTCAGCCGTCATCCGACGGCAACCGGACGCGGAACACTTCCGCGGCGGGCAGTCAAGTGAAACGGATTGTGCCCATGCCTGAAGCCACCACCGCGTGCCTGCACAGGGTCGGCAGCAACACACCGATCGAGGAGATCCTCGGCATCATGCGCGAGGACGGCGGGGTCATCGTCGAAGGCTTCCTCACCTCAGACCAGGTCGCGCGTTTCAACGCGGAGGTCGAGCCCGCCCTTGCCGGTATCCGTCCCGGAGCAACGGTCGGCAACGAGGCGGTCAAGGAATTCTTCGGTTCCAACACCAAGCGACTGACCAACCTGATCACCCACAGTGAGGTCTTCCGCAAGGAGATCATCGACCACGACCTCCTCCACGGCCTTGCCGATGCCATCTTCCTCGAGGAGTGCGGCAGCTACTGGATGGTCACCGGGCAAGTCATCGAGATCGGCCCCGGCAACAGGGCGCAGCCCCTGCACCGCGACCTGGAGAACTGGTACCCGTTCATCGGCATGGGTCCGAGCGGGCCGGAGACCGGCGTCAACTTCTTCTTCGCCCTGACCGAGTTCACCGAGGAGAACGGGGCCACCCGGGTGATCCCGGGCAGCAACCACTGGCCGGACTACGAGGACCGCGGCACCCCGGCACAGACGATTCCGGCGATCATGAAAGCCGGCGACGTCCTGCTGTTCAGCGGCAAGACAGCGCACGGCGGCGGTGCCAACGTGACCGACGACTTCTACCGCCGCGCGCTCAGCATCGGGCTGTCACCGAGCATCCTCACCGGCGAGGAGGCGTATCCCTTCCTCGTCTCCATGGAGACGGCCCGAACCCTGTCACCCCGAGTACAGAGCCTCATCGGCTTCCGGTCGCAGTACCCGAGCGGCAACCCCGGCCTCTGGATGAGCGATTACCGCGAGCTCGCCGACCACCTGAAGCTCTGAGCCGTCACCTCATCGATGTTCCGCGCCGTGTCACGGACCAAGCCCTCCCCTTCGGGTACCCGCCCCGGGTGCCCGAAGGGCATCGGCACGGCGATGACGCGTGCTGACCGTTTGCTGACCCGAAGGCACATGATGACCCTGAACTACTGCGACGCCAGACAGCTAGCTCTTCGACTTGAACTCGGTACGCGGCACGAAGCAACTCCCAGATTGTCTGCTCCCTGCCTGCCTTTGCAGGTCAAGGGCGGTTTTCGTAGCCGACAACGGTTCACATGCCCGGTCAGCAGTCCCAGGTGTCGCAGAGCTCACGCCGACCGATCGCCGACTTCCCTGACGTGTCGGCAGGATGGCGGGGCCGGGCACACCCCGGTGCCGGACCACGTACGTGTTAGCGTCCGGACGTGACTCCCCCGGCCCTTGACCTGCCCGTATCCGCCGCGGTGTCCCGGCTCGACCTGTTCGGGGACGGGTTCGTCCGCGATCCCCACCCCTGGCTGGACGCACTGCGGACCGACGCCCCCGTGTACCAGGACCCGGGCACCGGGCTGTGGCTGGTCAGCCGCTACGACGACATCCGGCGTGTCTTGCTGGACCCGGCGGCGTTCCGCCCCGACAACGCGCAGGCCGCCGTCACCCCGCTGCCCGTGGGCGTGCTGCGGGTACTGGCCCGGGCTGGCTTCAGGCTCCCGCCCGCGCTCGCCAACAACGGCACCGACAGTCACCACGGTTTGCGGCGCGTGGTCACCCGGTTCTTCAACGCCCAGCGCGTCGCCGCGGCCATCCCCGTCATCGAGCGCATAGCCGACGAACTCCTCGACGCCGCTCAGCGGCGCCTCGACGCGACAGGCTCCTGTGACCTGTTCGAGGCCTATGCCCAGATCCTTCCCTGCCGAGTGCTGATGGAGCTCCTCGGCATCGACGGTGTCGACCCCCTCACCCTGGTCCGGTGGAGCGACGCCTCGCTGGAGCTGTTCTGGGGCAGGCCCACCCTCGAGCGGCAGCTGGAACTGGCCATTCTGGTCGGCGAGTTCCACCAGTGGCTCACCGCGACCGTGAGCGCCGCCTCTGCGCGGTCCGGCAGCTTCGTTGATGCGCTGACCCGCCACCGCCTGCATGACGGCAGGCCGGTGGACGTCGGGACCGCGGTCGGCGCGTGCTTCTTCGTCTTCATCGCCGGCCAGTCCACCACCGGGCAGCTCATCTCCACCACGCTGCATCGGGCCCTGGCCGAGCCGGGGCTGTGGTCACGCGCGGGCGCGGGCGGCGATCCGGGTCTGGCCGAGGTGTGGGTGGAGGAAGTACTGCGTCGCGAACCGCCGGTGACCACATGGCGCCGGGTGGCCGCCGAGCCCGTGACGCTCGGCGGCGTGGACGTCCCCGCAGGGGCACAGCTGCTGCTGATGCTCATGGGCAGCGGCTCGGACCCGGAGGTATTCGACGCCCCGGACCAGATGTGCCCGCACCGCGAGAACGCCCGCCACCACCTGTCCTTCGGCGTGGGCCGGCACCGCTGCCCGGGCGCCTCGTTGGCCCGGATGGAAGCCGCCCTCGCCCTCCGCGCGGCTGCCCGCCGCCTCCCGGACGCCCGCATCGCCCCGACGGCCGAGCAACCGCCGATCCTCGGCCTGCTCTCCTTCCGCGCTCCCCTACAGGTCCGCGTGACCGCCTAGTACTCCAGCAGGATTTCGCTGTCTGACCTGGTCTCTTCGCCGGGTGGCGGGATTGTAGCGGGACTTCGAACGTGCGGGAGCGGTCTCACCGAGACCGCCTCTGGATCGTGCGACAGCGCCGCTGGCAGTAACAGCGGCGGGCGACTGCTCGGCGTCGACGGCGCCAGTTCGACCAGCTCAGCGCATGCCGTCTGCCTCGGCGGCCTCTCAGCTGCGGGGGCCGGGCACGACAAGCTGCCAGGAATCGCCGGACCTCCGCCACTGTGAGCCCGATGACCCGGCCGTCTCACCTGTTCCGCCCCCTTTCCACGGCCTGATGTGCTGTGGCGGCCTGGAAGACGTGCGCGAGCATGGCCAAATGATGCGCCGATACTCACCCGCGATCCGACCTTCACGGGGTTCTCGTCCAGGACTTAGCGGACGTGGGGGCCGCCGAAAGTAGCCGCGGACGATGTGGGGCTGACGACGGCGTCTGTGGAAGAACCTGAGGGTTTCGGCGGCGAGTTCGGTCTGGTTCCTGGCCCGGTGAGTGTGGGGCAGGCTGAGTTGGAGGTCGCCGTTGACCAGCTCGTCCGGGTTCAGTTCGGGTGAGTACGAGGGCAGGAAGTGCAGCTCGAACTGGGCCTTGTGGCCTGCGAGCCAGATCCGGACGGTCTTCGAGCGGTGGACCGAGTGCCGGTCGACGATCAGGTGAACCTTGTGGTCGAAGTGCCCGACGATGCGGGCGAGGAAGCGGCACATGACCTTCGCGTCGAGCGACTCGGTGAAGACCATGGAGTGCATCCGGCCACGGGTGCTGATCGCGGACATCGCGTTCGCGGAGAACCGGTTCCCGGTGCGGCGGACGACCGGAGTGGCGCCTTTGTGCCCCAGGTGCGGCCGGTGACCTGGTCCGAGAAGATCCCGAGCTGGTCAACGAAGAGGACTTCACCGTTCTCCGCTCTCGCCCCGGTCGCTGGCCAGGTCTCCTCGCGCCAGAGGCGGACCGCTTCTGGGTCCTGCTCGACCTCCCGTTTGTCCGGACGCTGGAAGGTACTGATCCGAAACAGTGACTGTCTCTGATTCGTTTCAGACGCCGAGTACGTCGCCGAAGGCGTCGAGGCCGCCGGCGTCCGTCCCGATCGGGACCTCGGCCCAGATCGTCTTTCCTTCGCGCGTGTAGCGCGTCCCCCACTGATCGGCGAGCTGGGCGACCAGGAACAGGCCGCGGCCGCCCTCCTCATCCGGCCGTGCCCGCCGCAGGTGTGGTGAGGTCTCGCGGCCGTCCGACACCTCGCAGATCAGCGTGCGGTCCTTGTCCCGCAGGAGCCGCAGGTCCACCGGCGGGGCCCCGTACCGGATCGCGTTGGTGACGAGCTCGCTGACGATCAGCTCGACGACAAAGCCGACGGCGTCGAGGCCCCAGTGGGCCAGTTGGGCATTCGTGGCCGCACGGGCCTCCGCCACCTTCGCCGGGTCCGGGGCTATGCGCCAGCTGGCCATGTCGTCCTCGGCCAGGGCGTGGACGCGGACCAGGAGGAGCGCGGCGTCGTCGCGCGCGTCGGCCGGGAGCCCGGACGCGATGATCCGGCCCCGGATCCCGGCCGGGCGAAGACCGGAGGACTCGGTCAGGGTTCGGCACAGCTCGGCGACTCCGGCATCGGGGTCGTGCTGGGCGCCCGTCACCAGTCCGTCCGTGAACAGGGCCAGCAGACTGCTTTCGGCGATCTCGAACTCCGCGGATTCGAAGGGCATGCCCCCGATGCCCAGGGGCAGGCCGACGGGGATGTCCAGGGGCGTGGCGGGGCCGCCTGGGGCGACGAGGACCGGGGGCAGATGACCGGCGCTGGCCACGGCACACCGTCCGTGGACGGCGTCGTACACCAGGTACAGGCATCTCGCGCCCACCGCCGGGTCCATGCCGTTCGCCTCTTTCGGATCACTTCCGATACGCGCCTGCCCGACCAGGTCGTCGACCCGGCTGAGGAGTTCGTCCGGTGCGAGGTCGAGAGCGGCCAGGGCTCGCACGGTCGTCCGCAGTCGTCCCATCGTCACCGCGGCATGCAGCCCATGGCCCACCACGTCGCCCACGACGAGCCCGACGCGGGCGCCGGACAGCGTGATCACGTCGTACCAGTCGCCGCCGACCCCCGTGGGCCCCTTGCTGGGGACGTAATGGTGGGCGGTCTCCACGGCAGTGAGCTCCGGCAGCTCCTGCGGGAGCAGATTGCGCTGGAACAGCAGGGCGGTGGCATGCTCTTGGGCGTAACGCCGCCCGTTGTCTATGCACACCGCCGTGTGGGCGACCAGTTCGGTGGCAAGGGCACGGTCTGCATCATTGAAGGGGCCCCTCGCCGCGGTGCGCAGAAGGGTGACAACCCCGAGCCTCATCTCTCCGGCCGCCAGAGGAAGGACCAACTGCCTGTCGTCGGGGGGAAGGTCCTCCGTCGGTGCGCCTTTGTCACCCGTGGTATCTCTGCGGGTGACCCGCCGCAACGGTTTCGAGACGCCCCAGGGACCAGGTTCCTCTCCGGTGAGCACGGGCTCCGCCAGGTCGACCCATGCCGCGTCCGTGAGATCGGGGACGGCCACGGCGACGAATTCCTCGCACGTCCGGATCCCGTCCAGTGTCGTCCCGATGCTGCTGGAGCGGCTCAGCAGCTCAAGGCGTTGTTGGGCCTCGTAGCGCTCGGTGATGTCGAAGGCCGATTCGCATACGCCCAGGTGGTGACCGGCGGCGTCCTGCAGGCGGAAGTAGGAGCAGGACCAGACGTGCAGATGGACGGCGTCACCCGGCAGGGGGCTTCGGAAGTGGAGGTCGATGACGGGTTCGCCGGTGCGATAGACCTGATCGATCACCGATTCGAACGACCGTCCTCGGAAGTCCGGGGAGATGATCTCGCCCTCGGGGAGGATGTCCCGCGCCCGTGCGCCGAACCAGTCATCGCGATAGAGGCCGAACCGGTCTTGCATGGCGGGGTTGACCCACTTCACGCGACCGTCCGAGCCGATCACGGTCAGCGAGATCGGCGACTGAGTGGACAGCCCGGCCAGCATGGCCTGGTCGGTCACCCAGCGATCCATCCGCTCGGCCGCGACGGACAGGATGCCCCAGGCCGCAGTCGCCGGGCGAGCCTCGCCGGACCCCAGCCGCAGGACGTACAGCACCACCTCGACGACGCCCCCACCGCGTTTACGCAAGGCCCGCTTCTCGCCCCAGGACTCGACGGGGACGTCCGGGTCGAGGAGAGGGCGTCCGTCCACGGGGACGAAGAACCTGCGGGCCGGCTTTCCGAGGACATCGTCCGCCAGATATCCGTAGAGTTCCTGGGCCGCGGCGTCCCAACCGATGACGTCGCCCCGCTGGTCCAGCACTGCTGTGGCCATGGCCCCCGGGCTGAACGGAGTGCCGACCTGCTGCTCTCCTGCCCCGGGTCCTGTCATGACGGCCTCCCGACGGACGGCCCCCCACGTCAGGCTACTCGGCGTAGGCAGGGAAGCGCTCGCCGGAACCGAAAGCCTCACGCGCTCCCGCAACCCTTCCAACAGGAGGCGGGCGCGAGGCATCTGCGACCCTGCCCGTCTTCCGCTACGGTCTGCAGCCCCTTGTCTGGTTCGGATCAGGTCCCTCACCAGCGGTGTTACCTCTCTGTAAGCGGTGCCCACTGGAAAGAATCTGGGGAGAACGTCGGTCCGTTGGGGAGCCGCTGGGGAGAACCGACCGCGTGAAACAGCGTCATCATGAGATCCCCAGAAACGAGCAAAGCCGCAGGTCAGAGCCCCCGTACGGCCATCTGCGCAGGTCAGCGCGTTGAGGACGAGGCCTTCAAGAAGATCTCGGCCTGGGCCGCCATCCTCTTCGCCCCCACGCTGGTGGGCACGATCTACGGCATGAACTTCGACAACATGCCGGAGCTCCACTGGGCGGGCGGGTACCCGTTCGCGGTGCTGCTGATGGCGGTGGTGTGCGTGAGCCTGTACGTGGTCTTCAAGAAGAAGGACTGGCTGTAGCCACCCACCCCAGACCCTTGATCAACTTAGCGCGAGCAAAGCATGAGCGGCACCCCCAAAGGCCCCCTGGGGAGAATCTGGGGAGAATGGCGACGCCGAGGCCGAGGGCTCAGCCTCCCAGGCCGCAGGGCTCTCCCGACCTCCACACCCCGCAAGCGAGGGGAACATCGGTGCCCTGTCGCGGAGCCCGGAAAGGGGCCGCCGCCGGTCTGGGCCAGCACATATCCCGCGTTCGCCAAACGGATACTGGAGATAAGGAACGCCGCTCCGCACCCCAGCCCCGTCCCCGCCGGAGCCACGACGCAGCCGACTCATCCCGCCGCAGGCGCAGACGCTCTTTCAGGAGCCACGCCCAGCTGTGGGTCATCCCGTAAGCCGGGCGTCGGCTGAACTTGCCAGGGGCCGGTCCAGAACGCACATCAGGGCGGGGGTGTTCCGATGGCGGCGAGTGGCCAGCCCCTCAGGGACCAGTGGTCCCCGCCCGAGCGGGGGTGTAGGGATCACAACTCTCGGTTCATCGTGGCCATAAGGGGGCGGGGCTGAGCGGTTGTCGTCCTTCGGTGCGACCTGCTCCCGCATGGCGGTCGCTCTTCGGGGCCAGGGACGAGGCCGACCAAGATCCGGGCCATACGCGGACCAGCCGCCTGCAGCTTGGCCGAATCGTGACCGTTTCCGCAGGTCAGGGGCCATGTGAGGCGTGTACCACCAGCACACGAAGAACCTGCTGTTAGCTCAAAGCCGAAAATCAGGCTGCTGCCCAGAGGCCGGCGTCCAGGATCCGGGCGGCCTTGGTGATGCTGCCCGGCATCAGGTGCCGGTAGGTCCGGTACGTCTCCTCGATGGACTTGTGACCCATCCACTCCGCCACGTCAGTGATGGGGATGCCGCTGCCGAGAGCGTTCGAGGCGAAGTAGTGCCGGAAGCCGTACATCCCGACCCCCTCCTCCGGCGGGAGGTCCGCGAAGAGCTTCCTCACCCGCCGCCGCTCCATGCCTTCGGTGAAGTAGCCACCCGGGCCGCACAGGAGGTAGCCGTCCTTCGTGGTGCCGTGCTTCTCCTCGTACCGCTCGATCGCCTCCCGGACCGACCGTGGCAAAGGCACCTCCCGGAAGTCCCCCACCTTGCGGTGCTTCAGCTTCGCCGGCCTCAGCGTGTTGGAATGGATCTGCTCCCGCACCCGGTAGACGTCCTGGGCCACGACGTTGTGGACGTTCACCGCTCGCGCCTCCCCATTCCGCAGGCCGCACCCCGCCATCATGACAATCTCCAGCGCCAGGTCCTCGTCGGCGACGGCCAGCGCTTTCGTCACGTAGGCGAGGGAGGGAATGGCAACCGTTCCGCGCACGTATTCGGGTTCCTGAACCCCCTTCACCGGGTCGTCCGCCATGGCCCCCTTGGCATACGCGTCCCGAAGGATGGTCTTGAGGACCCGGAATATGTTCACCTGGTTGCCTCGGCCGACCCCGTCGTTCTCCATCTCGTCCAGGAACCGCTCAATCACCATCGACGTGACCGAGTTCAGCTTCCGCGATCCCAGGCGCGGGACGATGTGCACGTTGATCGAGCTGTCGACATGCTCACCCGTGGAGTAGTCCGTCATCCTGCGCTGCCGGGGCCGCCACTGCTTCGCGTACTCCTCGACCGTCTGCTGGCCCAGTTCACGGCGGGCCGCCGCCACCGAGGGCGCCGTGGTCTTCTTCTCCGCGTACAGCTGCGTGAGGCGTTCGATCGCGTCGTCCTGCGTGGCGTAGCCGGATTCCTCGCGCTGCTTGCCGAGCGCGTCGCGGAAACGGATCGAGTACGGGTGAGGGCAGCGGGTGGGCTTCGGGCAGCCGCAGTCCTTGAAGAAGGACCCCATGCCGCGGGCGAGCTGTCGGGCCATGTCGCGAACCATCCGATCCAGCCCAAGAATCATGCTCAGGCGCCGCACTGTAGGTCGAAGGTCAGCAAGCACGGAAACCATGCGGACGCATGCTGACCGTTTGCTGACCTGAGGGGGGCACATGATGCCCCTGACCTGCGGCAACGCCAAATAGTCAGATCTTGGACTTGAACATCGTGCGAAGCATGAGGCACTCCCGGTTCGTCTGCTCCCTGCCGGCTTCTGCGGGTCAAGGGCGTTGCCGGGAGACTACAGGGATCAGCATGTCCGGTCAGCCGCCGCCGGGTGTTGGAGGACTCACACCCGGGCCGCCGACGTCCCCGCTCGGGTGGTGCCGGCTGATGGTGAGGACGAGGGCGGCGAAAGCCACCGCGACTCCCCCGGAGTCACCTCACGCACCCGGCGAGCAGCTCCGGCGGCCGGCGCATGTCGTCGAAGACGACGGTGCCCGGGGCTTCGAGCCGTGCGGACGCCGTGGCGCGAGGAGATCGCCGCGTCACCCGAGGTCGCCGGTGAGGGGTGAGAGCGGCCGCTCGAAGAAGGTCTCCAGGACCACGGTGGCCTGCGTGCCGCTGACCCCGTCGATGGCGTAGATCCGGCGCAGCACGTCCTGCAGTTGCTCGGTCGTCGCCGTCCTGACCTTCACCAGCACCGAGGCGCTGCCCGCGATGACGTGCGCCTCCAGAATCTCGGGGAGCGCGGCGAAGTCCTGCGCCGAATCCCCCATCCAGGACGTCGAGTCGACCATCACGTAGGCGAGGACGGCGCCGCCGACGGCGGCCGGGTCCACGTCGACGGTGGTCCGCCGGACGACGCCTCGCTCGCGCAGCTTCCGCACCCGCTCGTGCGCGGCGCCCACGGACAGGCCGACGGTCTGGCCGAGTGCCGCGTAGGACTGGGTGGCGTCCCGCCGGCCGAAGCCGGCGCGGCCATGGACCGTCCATGGCCGCGCCGGCTCCGCTGTCGTTCGGGCAAGGCCATCAGCCCTTGGCCGCCAGTTCCTTGAGGGCGATGTTGAGCTGGAGGACGTTGACCCGGGGCTCGCCGATGAAGCCGAGGATCCGGTCGTCGGTGTGGTCGGCGACGAGCTTCTCGACGGCCGCGACGTCCAGCGTGTTCCGCTCCGCGATCCGGTGGACCTGGAGCTTCGCGTACTCCGGGGAGATGTGCGGGTCCAGGCCGGAGCCGGAGGAGGTGACGGCGTCCGCCGGGACGTCCTCGGGCCCGACCTGGTGGCCGGCCGTCGAGTTGTCCTTCACCACCGCGGCCTTGGCGTCCTTGACCCACTGGATCAGGTCCTCGTTGTCACCGGACCGGTTGGTCGCACCGGACAGGATGATCGAGTACTGGGTGTTGACGGAGTTGGTGCCGAGACCGTTGGAGGGGCGGGGCTGGAACCACTTCAGGTCCGGCGCGGGGGTCTCCTCGCCGTCCTTGAGCGGCAGGTCGTAGCGCTGGCCGATGAGTTCCGAGCCGACGACCTTCCCGCTCGCGTCCTCGACCTCCGAGCCGTCGGCCTTGCCGGGGAAGGCCAGCTGCGCGATGCCGGTGACGGCGAGCGGGTAGAGCACGCCGCAGACGACGGTGAGAACGAGGAGTGCCCGGAGCCCGGCCCACAGGACGCGGCTGGTGTTTCCTACCGAGTTGTTCATGATCGTCAGCCGATTCCGGGGATGAGGGAGATGAGCATGTCGATGATCTTGATGCCGATGAACGGGGCGATCAGGCCGCCGAGGCCGTAGACCCCGAGGTTCCTGCGCAGCATCGAGTCGGCGCTACCGGGCCGGTAGCGGACGCCCTTGAGGGCGAGCGGGACCAGCGCGACGATGATCAGCGCGTTGAAGACGACGGCGGAGAGGATCGCGGACTCCGGCGAGGCCAGGCCCATGATGTTGAGCTTGTCCAGCGACGGGTGGGCCACCGCGAACATCGCGGGGATGATCGCGAAGTACTTCGCGACGTCGTTGGCGATGGAGAAGGTCGTCAGGGCGCCCCGGGTGATCAGGAGCTGCTTGCCGATCTCGACGATCTCGATGAGCTTGGTCGGGTTGGAGTCCAGGTCCACCATGTTCCCGGCCTCCTTGGCGGCCGAGGTGCCGGTGTTCATGGCCACACCGACGTCCGCCTGGGCGAGCGCGGGCGCGTCGTTCGTGCCGTCGCCGGTCATCGCGACGAGCTTGCCGCCCGCCTGCTCGCGCTTGATGAGGGCCATCTTGTCCTCGGGGGTGGCCTCGGCGAGGAAGTCGTCGACACCCGCCTCCTCGGCGATGGCCTTCGCGGTCAGCGGGTTGTCACCCGTGATCATGACGGTCTTGATGCCCATGCGGCGCAGCTCGTCGAACCGCTCGCGCATGCCCTCCTTGACGACGTCCTTCAGGTGGATGACGCCCAGGACGCGGGCGCCCTCGGCGTCCTCGACGGCGACGAGCAGCGGGGTGCCGCCGGCCTGGGAGATCCGGTCGTTGAGCGCCTGGGCGTCGTCGGAGACGGTGCCGCCCCGCTCCTCCACCCAGGCGACGACCGAACCGGTCGCGCCCTTGCGGACCTTGCGGCCGTCCACGTCCACGCCCGACATCCGTGTCTGGGCGGTGAAGGCGATCCAGTCGGCGTGGGACAGCTCGCCCTGGTGGCGCTCGCGCAGACCGTACCTCTCCTTGGCGAGGACGACGATGGAGCGGCCCTCGGGGGTCTCGTCGGCCAGCGACGACAGCTGGGCGGCGTCGGCCAGTTCGGCCTCCGTGGCGCCCTTGACCGGGACGAACTCCGCCGCCTGGCGGTTGCCGAGCGTGATGGTGCCCGTCTTGTCCAGGAGCAGGGTGGAGACGTCGCCCGCCGCCTCGACCGCGCGGCCGGACATCGCGAGCACGTTGCGCTGCACGAGCCGGTCCATGCCGGCGATGCCGATCGCCGAGAGCAGCGCGCCGATGGTCGTCGGGATGAGGCAGACCAGCAGGGCGGTGAGCACGATGAGGGACGTCTGCTCGTCGGCCCCGGCGTAGATCGCGAACGGCTTGAGCGTGACGACGGCGAGCAGGAAGACGATGGTGAGGGACGCCAGCAGGATGTTGAGGGCGATCTCGTTCGGGGTCTTCTGCCGGGCCGCGCCCTCGACCAGGTTGATCATCCGGTCGATGAAGGTCTCGCCGGGCTTGGTCGTGATCTTGATGACGATCCGGTCCGACAGCACCTTCGTGCCGCCGGTCACGGCCGAGCGGTCGCCGCCGGACTCGCGGATGACCGGGGCCGACTCACCGGTGATGGCGGACTCGTCGACGGACGCGACACCCTCGACGACGTCCCCGTCGCCGGGGATGATGTCGCCGGCCTCGCAGACCACCAGGTCCCCGATGCGCAGCTCCGTGCCCGGGACGCGCTCCTCGTTCTTCCCGATCACGCGGCGCGCGACCGTGTCGGTCTTCGCCTTGCGCAGGGTGTCGGCCTGCGCCTTGCCGCGGCCCTCGGCGACCGCCTCGGCCAGGTTGGCGAAGATCGTGGTGAGCCAGAGCCAGGCCGCGATCGCCCAGCCGAACCAGTCGCCGGCGTCCTTGACGGCCAGGACGGTGGTGACCACCGAACCCACCAGCACCACGAACATCACGGGCGACTTGATCATCACGCGTGGGTCAAGCTTCCTGAGGGCGTCCGGGAAGGAGGCGATCAGCTGCTTGGGGTCGAAGAGCCCGCCGCCGACCCGTCCCGACGTGGGCTTTCGGCCCACGGGGACGTCGGTGTGCGGAGCCGTTGCGGGAGAGGTCGTGGGGGACATGGTGTCCTGCTGCTTCTTTACGTCGATGTTCATGCCGCGAGCCCCTCGGCGAGCGGTCCGAGCGCGAGCGCCGGGAAGTAGGTGAGACCGGTGATGATCATGATCGTGCCGACCAGGAGGCCCGTGAACAGCGGCTTCTCGGTCCGCAGGGTGCCCGCGGTCTCGGGGACGGGCTTCTGCTCCGCCAGCGACCCGGCCAGCGCGAGCACGAACACCATCGGGAGGAACCGGCCGAGCAGCATCGCGATGCCGATCGTCGAGTTGAACCACTGCGTGTCGGCGTTCAGGCCGGCGAAGGCGGAGCCGTTGTTGTTGGCGCCGGAGGTGTAGGCGTAGAGGATCTCGGAGAAGCCGTGCGCGCCGGAGTTGGTCATCGAGTTCGCCGGGGTGTCCAGGACGAACGACGCCGCCGTGAATCCGAGCACCAGCGCGGGTGTGACGAGGATGTAGCAGGCCGCGAACGTGATCTCTCGCGTGCCGATCTTCTTGCCCAGGTACTCGGGAGTGCGGCCGACCATCAGACCGGCGAGGAACACCGCGATGATCGCCATGATCAGCATCCCGTACAGGCCGGACCCGACACCGCCGGGAGCGATCTCGCCGAGCTGCATGCCCAGGAGGTTGATGCCGCCGCCGAAGCCGGTGTTCGACGAGTGGAACGAGTTGACCGCACCGGTCGACGTCAGTGTCGTGGCGACCGAGAAGATCGCCGAGGCGCCGATGCCGAACCGGGTCTCCTTGCCCTCCATGGCGCCGCCGGCGAGGTCGAAGGCCGGACCCCTGCCCGCGAACTCGGTCCACAGCATCAGACCGGTGAAGACGAGCCAGATGGTGGCCATCGTCGCCAGGATCGCGTAGCCCTGCTTGAGCGAGCCGACCATCCGGCCGAAGGTGCGGGTCAGCGCGAACGGGATGACGAGGATCAGGAAGATCTCGAAGAGGTTCGACAGCCCGTTGGGGTTCTCGAAGGGGTGGGCGCTGTTGGCGTTGAAGTAGCCGCCGCCGTTCGTGCCCAGTTCCTTGATGACCTCCTGGGAGGCGACCGCACCGCCGTTCCACTGCTGGGTGCCGCCCATGAACTGGCCGACCTCGTGGATCCCGGCGAAGTTCTGGATCGCCCCGCAGGCGACCAGGACGAGCGCGCCGACGACCGAGATCGGCAGCAGGACACGGACGACTCCGCGGACCATGTCGGACCAGAAATTGCCCAGCTCACCGGTGCGAGACCGGGCGAAACCGCGCACGAGCGCCACCGCCACCGCGATACCCACCGCGGCCGAGACGAAGTTCTGCACCGCGAGGCCGCCGGTCTGCACGACGTGGCCCATGGCCTGCTCGCCGTAGTACGACTGCCAGTTGGTGTTGGCCACGAAGGAGGCGGCCGTGTTGAACGCCTGGTCGGG
Organism: Streptomyces sp. NPDC047971; assembly: GCF_040653355.1. Lineage (NCBI taxonomy): Bacteria > Bacillati > Actinomycetota > Actinomycetes > Kitasatosporales > Streptomycetaceae > Streptomyces > Streptomyces sp. NPDC047971. The sequence goes on from NZ_JBEZNW010000001.1 coordinate 162,995, forward strand.
GTCGATCGACGAGAAGCCGAGCGAACCGGGCAGCGACCCCTGCACCCGCTGGAGCAGGTAGAGGAAGAGGACGCCCACCGCCGAGAAGGCGAGGACGCCGCGCAGATAGGCGGGCCAGCGCATCTCGGCGTTCGGGTCGGCACCGATGCCCTTGTAGATCCACTTCTCGACCCGCAGGTGCTTGTCGGAGGAGTAGACGCGCGCCATGTGGTCACCCAGCGGCCGGTACGACAGGCCGAGGGCGACGACGAGCGCCAGAAGCTGGAGGGCCCCAGCCAGAACAGGACTCATATCCGGCTCAGAACCTCTCCGGCTTGACCAACGCGAGGACGAGGTATCCCAGCAGGGCGACGGCGACGAGCAGACCGACGATGTTCTCGGCACTCACAGCTTCGCCACCCCCTTGGCGATGAAGGCCACCAGCGCGAAGACCGCGATCGTGGTGACGACGAAGGCCACGTCGGCCATCGTGAACTCCCGGTGAAGAAGGAAGAGCGGATTCTCTGACGAGATGAGGAAACCGCCTTTTCCAGCCATCGCCGTCGCCGTTGACGCCGCCTTGACGCTCGTGACGCCCCTCTTGACGCATCCCCTACGCGGCGCCCCGAAAGCCACGGATCCCCTGCTCAGGGCGTCGTCGCGCGCCGCACGCGGATCCGGTGTCGGGCCGCGCGGACGTCAGGTACCCGGCGGATCGACGCGGTGGGCTAGCGGTCGCCGAGGCGGAAGCGGAGGCGGCAGATCACCGCGTCCGTGTCGCGGCGGACGGCGTGGGCGACGACGGCGCCGCGCTGGTTCTGCAGCAGTCGCTGCCAGAGGCGCTCCGGCTCGGTCTCGGCGATCAGCACGGTGACCCTGGTGTCCGGGCTGGTCCGTGTCAGGTCCCGGACGTACGCGGCGATCGGGCGGCCGAGCGCACGGCGTTCGTCGCGCAGGCGGACGAGCTCCACACCGGAGTTCCACAGGGCCCAGTCGCGCCGCAACGCCTCGGTCGCCTCCCGGTCCTCCCGGTCGGGATGGCACACCGTCACCGCCCGCACCTCGTCGCCGAGCGAGACGGCCGCGGTCAGGGCCTCGCTGGTGAGCCTGGTCAGCGAGGAGACGGGTACGAGCACCAGGGAGCGTTCTCGACGCGGCGGCTCGGGCACCCGGCCGACGCCCAGGCGCTCCCCGATCCGGACGTAGGCGCGGTGGACCGCCTCGAAAGCGAGGACGAGCAGCGGCAGCGCGATCACGATCAGCCAGGCCCCGTCGTGGAACTTCGTGAGGGTGACCACGATCGCGGAGACGCCGGTGAGCACGGCACCGAGGCCGTTGAGCAGGGCCTTGGCAGCCCATCCGGCTCCGCGCTCCCGTCGCCAGTGCAGCACCATGCCCGTCTGGGCGATGGTGAAGCCGACGAACACGCCGATGGCGAAGAGCGGGACGAGGGTGTTGGTGTCGCCGCCGGAGAACACCAGGAGCGCCGCCGAGACCACGGCCAGCCACACGACTCCGTGCCGGTGCACCTGCCGGTCCGCCTTCAGCCCGAAGACGTGCGGCACGTAGTCGTCGCGGGCGAGCAGCTTCAGCAGCACCGGCAGTCCGCCGAAGGAGGTGTTCGCGGAGAGCGCGAGGAGCACGACGGTGGCGAACTGCACCACGTAGAAGGCCCAGTTGTGCCCCAGCGAGGCATCGGCGAGCTGGGCGAGGACGGTGACGCCCTCGACCGGCTGGAGCCCGAAGCGCGAGATCAGCACCGACAGCCCGATCAGCATCACGCCGAGCAGCGCGCCGAGCGCCACCTCGGCGCGCATGGCCCGGCGGGCGGCGGGAGCGCGGAAGGACGGTACGGCGTTCGCTATCGCCTCCACGCCGGTGAGCGCCGAGCAGCCGGAGGCGAACGCCTTCAGGAGCAGCAGTGCTCCCACGGTGGTGGCGTCGTCGGCGAGGACCGAGGCGTGGCCGGCGGACGTGGTCGTGGAGACGGGGGCGTCACGGAACAGGCCGACGACGATCAGCACCAGGATCGCACCGACGAACACGGCGGTGGGCACGATGAACGCGCGGGCCGAGTCCACGATCCCGCGGAGGTTCACGGCCGTGACGAGCGCGAGGACGGCCAGGCAGATCACCAGCCGGTCCCCGTACAGCCCGGGGAAGGCGGAGGTCAGGGCGGCCACACCGGCGGTCACGGCGACGGCCACGTTCAGGACGTAGTCGAGGACCAGGGAGGCGGCCGCGACCAGGCCGGTGCGGCGGCCGAGGTGGGCCTTGGCCACGGCGTACGAGCCGCCACCGTCCGGGAACGCCTTGATCACCTGCCGGTACGAGGCCACCAGCACCGCGAGCAGTCCGGCGATGGCGAGGGTGACCGGCAGGGTGAACCCGAGCCCGTGTCCACCGGCCGTCGCCAGCACCAGGACGATGGCCTCGGGCCCGTACGCCACCGACGCCATCGCGTCCAGGGACAGCGCGGCGAGCCCGGTGACGGCGGTCAGCTTGTGCCGTGCGCCGGTATCGGGAGGTTCTTCGGCGCCGGGTACGGCGTCCTTCTCCGTGGTCGGGGTGGTCATGCGGGCCGCTCCTTCGGACTGATGTCCGCTCAGCGTGGCCCCGCGCGGAGCGCTTTCGGCCTCCCCTGGCGGAATCCTTGCGCCGGAGCGCCCTCTCTTCACGCGTTCCTGACGGTCACGCGTCCTTGCGGCTGCCCCGGCATTGCCTTCGCCTTCCGCCATTGCAACGCTCATTGCGTTCGGCCGCAGCCCATTGCATCAATTCCCCTGCTCTGAGCTGGAATTACGCGCACACACGATTGACGCTCTCATGAATGCAACGTAGCTTTCGATCGACTTCAAACACGTCATATCGCGAGACGAGGACGGACCATGAGCGACTCCCTCCACACCGTCACGACGCTGCCGACGGAGCGTCAGGCCGGTTGCCCCTTCGACCCGCCGGCCGAGCTGCTCGACGCCCGCCGACACGGCCCGATCAGCCTCTACACCCATCCCGGCGGCAAACCGGGCTGGATGATCACCGGATACGACATGGTGCGGTCCGTCCTGGCGGACCCGCGGTTCAGCTCCCGCAAGGACCTCATGAACGTGGTCGACTTCGCGCTCCCTCCGGCGCCGCCCGGCGAGTTCCTGCTCATGGACGAACCGGAGCACGGCCGCTACCGGAAGCCCCTGGTGGGCAAGTTCACCGTCCGGCGGATGCGGATGCTCACCGAGCGGATCGAGCAGATCACCGCCGACTGCCTGGACGCCATGGAGGAGGCCGGACCGCCGACGGACCTGGTGACCGCGTTCGCCAAGCCCATCCCCACCATCGTCATCTGCGAGATCCTGGGCGTGCCCTACGAGGACCGGGCGTCCTTCCAGGAGCAGATCGACACGTTCATGGGCGGGGAGGTCGGCGACGAGGAGCTGATCGCGGCCTACACCGCGACCCAGGAGTACCTCGCACGACTGGTGGCCGCCAAGCGCGCCGCCCCCACCGACGACGTTCTCAGCGAACTCACCGACAGCGACCTGTCGGACGAGGAGCTGAAGGGAATCAGCCTCATCCTCCTGGCGGCCGGCTTCGACACCACCGCGAACATGCTGTCCCTCGGCACCTTCGCGCTGCTGCGGAACCCTGATCAGCTCGCCGCGCTGCGCGCCGATCCCACGCTCACCGACGGCGCCGTGGAGGAACTGCTGCGGTATCTGAGCGTGGCCAAGACCTTCCACAGGACGGCGCTGGAGGACGTCGAGCTGGGCGGCCGGACCATCACGGCCGGAACGACGGTCGTCCTCTCGTACCACACGGCCAACCGCGACCCCGAGCGGTTCACCGAGCCCCACACGCTCGACATCCGCCGGCAGGCCGCCGGACATCTGGCCTTCAGCCACGGCATCCACCAGTGTCTGGGGCAGCAGCTGGCCCGGGTCGAGATGCGGGTCGCGTTCCGTGCGCTGCTCGACCGTTTCCCCACCCTGCGCCTCGCCGTACCGGCCGAGGAGGTCGCCTTGCGCCCGGAGGCCGCGGACATCTTCGGCGTGAAGAGCCTCCCGGTCGCCTGGGACGAGAAATGAGCGCCCCGCGGCTGAGCGTCGACCGTGAGCGCTGCATCGGCGCCGGCATGTGCGCCATGACCGCCCCCGACGTCTTCGACCAGGATCCGGACGACGGCCTCGTGATCCTGCTGGACGCCGGACCGCCCACCGCCGACCGCGCGGCCGCGCGGATGGCCGCCGGTGTCTGCCCCTCCGGGGCGATCACCCTCCACGAGCCGGAACCCGGGGGTTCCTAGGCCGCGCTCCGGGCCCCCGCCATATGTCGGCGGGGCCCGGAGCGGGTCGAGCTCATCGCCGGGCTTTCGAGCTCATCGCCGGGCTTCCTGCCGGGGGGCCTCCGTCCGCAGTTGCCCGTTCCCGAAGTACGCGATCAGCTTCGGGTCCAGCGGCGGCACCTCGTACGCCGCGCCGTCCTCACGCAGCGAGCGCGTCGCCATGACCCCCGCGGCCACGCTCATCCGGGCGGCCACCGGCGAGGTGTCCGTGGCGCCGCCTTCGCGGGCGAAGCGGCAGAACTCCTCGACGATCCGTGCGTCGGCACCGCCGTGGCCGCCCTCCGCGTCGGGCACCTTGTGGATCGCGTCGGCGTCGGTCCGGTAGTCGCTCGGCCCGGTGTTCCAGACGCGGACCTCGTCGCCCGGCCGGTCGCCGAAGTTCTCCAGCCTGCCCTCGGTGCCGATGACCGTGTAGTTGCGCCAGTAGTCGGGGCTGAAGTGGCACTGCTGGTACGCCGCGACGACGCCGTTGTCCAGCCGCATGTTCATCACCGAGACGTCCTCGACGTCCACGATGTGGTGCAGGTCCGTGCGCGCGCCCGGCGGCCACTCGAAGGCGCGCAGCCAGCCCTCCGGCCGCGGCGTGCCGGCCTCGCGGCGCGGCAGGTCGCCGTAGACCATCAGGTCTCCCAGGGCGTTGACGCGCCGCGTGTATCCGCCGGCCAGCCAGTGGATCACGTCGATGTCGTGCGCCGCCTTCTGCAGGAGCAGACCGGTGGTCCGTCGGCGGTCGGCGTGCCAGTCCTTGAAGTAGTAGTCACCGCCGTACGAGACGAAGTGCCGTACCCATACGGTCTTCGGCTCACCGATGTCGCCGCGGGCGATGATGTCGCGCATCAGGCGGACGACGCCCATGTGCCGCATGTTGTGCCCGACGTAGAGGTGGCTGCCGGTCTCGTACGCGGTGCGCAGGATCGCGTCGCACTGCTCGACGGTGATGCCCAGGGGCTTCTCCACGTACACCGCCTTCCCCGCTTCCAACGCGTCGCGGGCGACGGCCTCGTGGGTGTCGTCGGGGGTGGCGACGATGACGGCGTCGATGCCGTCGTCGTCCAGGAGCGCCCTGTGGTCGCCGAAAGCTCTCGCTCCGGGGAAGCGCTCGGGAACCCGGGCCCTGACAGCCGGATCGAGGTCGGCGACCCCGGCGACGACCGAGCCCTGCCCCGGACGGTGGGCCGACCGGGCGAGGTTGCCCCGCAGACCGAGGCCGATGACGCCGATGCGCAGGTCGTCGGTCACTTGGCACCGCCCTGGGCGATGGCCTTCTCGTACTCGCGGCGGATCGCGTTGCCGGCGGAGCGCTGCCACTTGGGCAGGATCTCCTTCTCGAAGGAGGAGAGCGGCTTGCGTCCTGCCACGATGTCCCCGAGAGAGGTGTACAAGTCGCCGGAGGCCGAGGCGCCCTTGTTGGCGTCGGTGTCGGAGAAGTAGCCCGTGGTCGGGTTGATCCGGGCGATCCTCATCAGCTCCACCTCCGTCCGGTGGATGTCGCGGGTGGTGTCGGGCTTGCCCGGCAGGTAGAGGGTCTGGGGAGAGTTGCCGAAGAAGGTGATGGCCTGCCGGGTGGTGAGCACCTCGGCGTTGCCCTTGGTGTTCAGGGTGACGTCGCCGTCCTTGGTCCGGGTGTGGTGGGTGCCCTCCATGCCGTAGTCGAGGAAGAGCCGCTCCTCACTGCCGAAGGGTGCGCTGAGGTAGTTCATGACCTGCAGCAGCGTCTCGACGCGGGCCTTGCTCACCTTGTTGTTGATGGCGGTGAAGCCGACCGAGCCGTAGCCGAAGCTGAAGCTCGGGGTGCCGCCCTTCTCGGCGGCGAAGGGGACGATGACCTTGGCCGGCCAGTCGTACATCGCGCTGTCGTTGAGGAAGCCGGGGAAGGACTGGACGTGGGCTCCGAGGAATCCCCCCTCCAGTTTCTCCAGTGTGGTGGCGAGGTTGGGATCGGGCCAGAAGAGTTTCGCCTGCTGGCACTTGAGGGCGAACTCGACACCGGCGAGGAACTCGTCCGTCTCGAACGTGTGGGTGAGCTTGCCGCCGTCGAGCCGCCACCGGTTGGGGGCCCCGTGCCACTGGGCGAACTGCATGATGTGGTTGACGTAGGCAGGCTCCAGCACGTACTTCTTGCGCTTGACGTCGAGGAGTTCCCTGCCCTTGTCGAGGAAGTCCTGGGCACTGTCGAAGCTCACCCCGCCCACCGGCTTCCAGAAGTCCTCGTTGGCCACGTAGACCTGGCCCATCCGCCCGTACGGGACGGCCACGCCCCAGATCCTGCCGTTGAAGACTGCGGTCTTCCACGCGAAGTCGGGGATGTTGGCGAGGTTCGGGTACTTCCTGACCGCGTCACCGGAGAGGTACGGCGTCAGGTCGTGGAACCTCGCCTGCAGGAGCGCGGGGACGTTCTTCAGACCCTGGTTCGGCGGAAACCACATCAGATCGTGCATGTCGCCGCCCGCGACGGTCGCGTTGAACTTCGCCCGGTAGACGTCCTCGGCGCCGAGGCCGTTGACGATCGTCATGCGCAGTTCCGAGCCGAGCCGCTTGTTGAGCTCCTGCCAGTAGGCGTTCCGGTTCATGGCCGGGGCCGCGGTGGTGAACGTCTCCGTCAGGGCGGTGACCGGCTCTCCGTCACCGGGCACCGCGGGCACGCTGCGGGCGGGGTTCCTGGGGTAGCGCAGGTACGCGGGGTCCAGTCCCTGGCCGTTGCCCGGCAGGTCCGGTGCGGCGATCTGGGCCGGCACGTAGTCCGGCAGCTTCAGCCTGGCCGAAGCCTCGGCGCCGGCGCCCTGGGAGGTTCCCGTTCCGGTGCTGCAGGCGGTGAGCGCACCGCCACCCGCGACGGTGAGGCCGGCGGCGCCGGCCGCTCCGAGGAACCCACGACGGTTGAGGCTTCTGGAGGACATGGCTCTCCTTGAGGGGATGGAAGGCGAGGGGCGACGGGTGACGGGCGGGGTGCGGGACGCGCGGCAGGGGCTCGGGACGCGCGGTGGGGCGGGCGGCCCGGGGGGCGGGGCGGTTGACTTGGGGGCTCACGCCTTGATCGCGCCGGTGAGGACGCCCTTGGTGAAGTACTTCTGCAGGAAGGGGTAGACGGCGACGATCGGCAGGACGGCGAGGATGAGCACGGCCATCGACAGCGAGGTGCCGGCCGGAAGCACGCTGACGCCCATCGCCTTGGCGTTGAAGGTGTCGCCCTGGAGGACGTACGAGCGCAGGACGACCTGGAGCGGCAGCTTGTCCGGGTCGTTGATGTAGAGCATCGCGTTGAAGAAGCTGTTCCAGTAGGTGACCGCGTAGAACATGCCGACGACCGCGATCACCGCCTTCGAGAGCGGCAGCACGATCTTCAGCAGCACCTTCAGGTCGCCGGCGCCGTCCAGGCGCGCCGCCTCGTGCAGTTCCTCGGGGATGCCCTGGAAGAAGGCCCGCACCACGATGACGTTGAAGGCGTTGAGCATGATGGGCACGACCATCGCGCCGTAGGTGTCGAGCAGTCCGAGCGCCTGTGCCACCAGATAGTTGGGGATGATGCCCGGCGTGAAGAGGAACGTGCCGACCACGATGAGGAGCAGCGGCTTTCCGGCGAGGGTCCCGGGCCGCGAGAGTCCGTAGGCGAGGCAGATCGTGCACACGAGGCTCAGCGCGGTGCCGACGAGGGTGATGCCGAGGCTGACCAGGGCGGCACGGGTGACCACGCCACCGGAGAGCACGACCCGGTACGCCTCCAGGGTCGGATCGGTCGGGAACAGCACGTACCCGCCGTTCGCCGCCAGTTCGGCCTTGGTGGACAGGCTGGTGCCGATGGCGAGCAGGAACGGGTAGCCGACCGCGACGATCATCGCGACCATGACGAGCAGCTTGAGCCCCTGGCCCGCCCTGCTGGGCTGTTCCATCCACACGGGGCGTTCCGTCGGGCGGCGGCGTCGCCCCTTGCCGAGAATCGTCGAAAGCGACGGCATGCTCATCGGTAGACCCCCTGCTCGCCGAGGCGGTGAGCGAGTTTGTTGGCCAGGACGATCAGGACGAATCCGATGACGCCCTTCATCAGTCCGGCGGCGGTGGACATGCCCCAGTCCCCGTCGACGACGCCGTGGAAGTAGACGTAGGTGTCGAGCACTTCCGCCGCCTCCGCGCCGACGGCGTCCCGCTGGAGCAGCATCTGTTCGAAGCCGACGGAGAGGATGTCGCCGAGCCGCAGGATCAGGAGCATGATCATCACCGGGCGGATGCCCGGCAGGGTGATGTGCCACATGCGCCGCAGCCGGCCGGCGCCGTCCATGGCCGCCGACTCGTAGAGCGAGTTGTCGATGGACGCCATGGCGGCGAGGAAGATGATCGCCCCCCAGCCGGCGTCCTTCCAGACGGCCTGGGAGGTCAGGAGCAGGATGAACGTGTCCGGGTTGTTCATGATGTTGCCGACGGGCACGCCGTTGTCGTTGAGCAGACTCGTCACCGTGCCCGCGCCGCCGAAGACCTGCTGGAACATCCCCACGACCACGACCCAGGACAGGAAGTGGGGCAGGTAGACCACGGTCTGCATCAGCCGGCGGACCTTGGTGCTGATCAGGGAGTTGAGGAAGAGCGCGAGGGCTACCGGTGCCGGGAAGTAGAGGAACAGCTGGACGACGCTGATCTCCAGGGTGTTCCACACGGCGGACCAGAACTCGGGCTGCTCCAGCAGCGCGGCGAAGTTGGCCCAGCCGACGAACGGGCTCTGCTGGAAGCCCAGATACGTCTGGTAGTCCTGGAAGGCGATGACGTTGCCCGCCAGCGGCAGGTAGAAGAAGACCGCGAAGTAGAGGATGCCGGGCACGCACAGGAGCAGCAGCATCCGGTCCCGCCTGAGGCGGTCCCGGATGCTGCGTCGGACTCCGGGTTCCCGGACCGCCTTTCCGGCTGCGGAACGCGAACGTGCGCGCTGGTCGCGCGGCGGAGCGGGTTGAGGCGTGTCCGGACGGGGCGAAGCGGGTGCGGCGGCCGACACATGCACCTCCTGCGGCGAGTGGGAGCGGGGGGAACGTCGACCCGCGCCCGGCGTTCTTGGGGCGCCCGGAGGGCCGAGCGGTGGCATCAGCGCTTCCGAAGGCCCGGCGTCGGCTCGATGGCGTCGGGCCTCGGTGCGAATGTGGCAGGAGTCAACAGGTCGGGTCGCGCCCGGTCAAGACCTTTATTCAAATCATTTGTCTAACGAGGGGTCCAGGCGTGGGAGGCCGGGGCCACGAGCGGCAGCCGCCCGACCCCGCGCAGACCTCCGCACCCCCAGCTGACAGGGGCCACGAGGCTTCCGCCCCGGCAGCACGGAGGAAGCGCCGACGAATTCCGCAGCACTCTCGTTTCTCTGTGAACTTTCGTAAGTAGGATGCGTGACATGAACCAGCACGGCGGAGACGCCTCCCTGTTGCGGCGGTTGAACTCCGCTGCCGTCCTGCGCGTTCTGCGGCACCGCGAGACGGCCGCGACCCTGACCGAGCTGGCCCAGCAGGTGCAGGTCTCCAGGCCGACGGTCGAGACGATCATGGAAGAGCTGCTGGAACAGGGGTGGGCCGAGGAGTGCGGTCAGGAGCGCGGGCTGCGCGGCCGGCCCGCCAAGCGCTACCGCTTCCGCGCGTCGGCCGGACGCGTCCTCGGACTGAGCGTGAGCGCCTACCGCTTGCAGGCGGTGGGAGTCGACCTGAGCGGGGAGGTCACCCAGTCCCGCAAGGCGGCGATCTTCCCCGACATGACCGTGGACGAGCGCCTCGACGCGATCGAGCGTTTCGTCGACGACTGCTCGGAGGAACTGGGCCAGCGCCCGATGGCGGTGGGGGTGGGCACCACCGGGGTGGTCGACGGTACCGGGCGGGTGGTGAAGAGTTCCGTGCTGCCCGGGTGGACGGGCCTCGCGCTGCAGGACGAGCTGTCGGCCCGTATCTCGGCGCCCGTGGTGGTCGAGAACGACGTCCGCCTCGCGGTCCTGGCCGAGCGGTGGCGGGGCGCCGCCGTCGACCGCATGGACGTGCTCTACCTCTTCGCGGGCAACCGGATGTCCCTGGGCATGCTCATCGGGGGCAAGCCGTACCGCGGAGCCCACTCGGCGTCGGGTGAGATCGGCGAACACGCCACCGGCCTGTGGCAGGTCTTCGGACCCGTCATGGAGTTCGCGACGGCGGTCGAACCGGGAGAGCTGCGCTCACCGGCGCAGGCCGCGGAATTCGCCTTCGCCCGGGCCGCCGTGGGCGACCCGAGGGCCTCGGAGGCCGTGACCGCGCTCGCGGTCGGACTGGCGGAGGGCCTGGTGACGGTGGTGGGCCCCTTCGACCCGGAGATGGTCATCATCGGAGGCTCGCTGTCGAGTGGCGGCGCCCTGCTGGTGGAGCCCATCCAGGAACACCTGAACCGGGCCTGCCTGTACCCGCCCGAGGTCGTGGCGTCCGGCCTGGGCAGCGACTCGGTCGCCACCGGGGCGGCGCGACTGGCGCTCGAGCACACCGAATCCGGCATCGCGCCGGCCCGCGGATCGGACACCACCCCGGCATAGCGGCCCGTTTCGGGCGCGAAGAGCCCCGGAGCGCGGAGGCCGGCACCAATAAACCTGATGGTTTTCATAAAGTGCGCTACTGTCTCGTGCCGCAGGGAGCGGCACGCGAGGACCGTCCCGCGGGCGAGCAGGTCCGCGCGGCTCCCTGAGTCATCCGTCACCCGTGTGAACAGGGGACCCCAGGTATGACCGGCACGTCGCGCTACCACCTGCGCTACCAGCTCCTTCCCGGGCGGGACCCCCGCGAACTGGGCGAGTTCTGCGTCGCGCACGGCGTCGACGAGGTGGTCCTGATCTACGGCTCCGAGGAGCTGCACACGGGTCATCCGGCGGCAGCCGACGAGGACTTCTGGTTCGAGCACGTGGCCCACGCGCACGAGGTGCTCACGGAGTTCGGCGTCTCACTCGCCCTCAACCCCTGGGTGACGACCGGGCACGCCGACCGGGGGCGTGTGCAGGACCTCGGATTCGCGCCCATGGTCTCGCCCCGGGGAGAGGTCGCCACCGCGACGGCCTCCTTCGCATGCCCGGTCTGGCGCGACTGGCTCGCCTCGCACTACGGCCGCTTCGCCCGACTCGGCTTCCGCGTGCTGTGGATCGAGGACGACTTCCGCTTCCACAACCACGCGCCCCTGACCTGGGGCGGAGGCTTCGAGCCCGGCATGCTCGACCGCTTCGCCGAGTCGGCCGGCATACGCCCCTCCAGGGAGCAGCTCGTGGAGGCCGTCACCGGCGCGGGCGTGCACCCCTGGCGGGAGATCCTCCGACGTACGTGGCGCAGGACGCAGGAGGAGGCCCTGGACGCCGTGCGCGAGGCCGTCGGCGGTCGGGCACGGCTGGGCATCATGAGCTCCGGTCTGGGATCCGCGTCCCTGGAAGGGCGCGACTGGGACGCCCTGTTCACCCGCTGCGACGTACACCGCCCGCACTTCGCCCCGTACAGCGACCAGCCCGGCGCCCATCTCTCCCACTCCGTCGCCATGCTCGAACTGCAGAGGCCGCTGCGGCCCGACACGGTCGAGGTCGCGCCGGAGATCGAGAACTGGTCGCACACGGAGTGGAGCAAGTCCGACACCCAGACGTGGTCGGAGATGGTCACCGCCCAACTCTCCGGCGCGGACGCCCTCCTCCTGGACCTGTTCCCCTTCGTCACCGGCGATCCCGCGCGCTACCCCCGCATCGGCCGCCTGCTCGACTCCTCACGTCCCGCACTCGACGCGACGGTCACCGACGCCCTGACGACCATCGGCGTGGGCGTCCCCTGGTGGCCGGAGACGGCGGCGTCGATCCCGGGCGACGGCACTCTGCGGGGGCTGGAGGCCGACCCCGTGCGCACCGCGCGTTTCCTGCTCTCCTACGGCATTCCGGTCCAGGCCGGCGCCGCGCCGGTGACGGCACTGTTCGGCAACGCCGCCTGGGGCGTACCCGACGAGGAGCTGCCCCGCCTCCTCGCCGGAGGGCTGCTCCTCGACGGAGTTGCCGCGCGCGTCCTCGGCGAACGCGGCTACGGGGAGTTCCTCGGCGTCCGGGTCGACGAGATCGTCGAGCGCGACACCCCGCGGCCCGATCCGTACAGCATGGAACGCGTCCTCGACGAGGACGCGCTGCTGAGCGTGAACGTCCAGCCCGCGCTGGCCAGGATGACCGCCGCACCCGGGGCCCGGGCGTGGACGCACATCCTCACGCCACGGGGCGAGCACTGCGGCGACGGCCGTGTCGCCCACACCAACCGCCTCGGCGGACGCGTCATGACCCTGGCGGCATGCGCGCCCGACGCCTTGGGGCGCTGCGACGACGGGCAGCGCCTGGCGCAGCGCATGGTCCGCTTCCTCGGCGCCGAACTCCCCCTGGTCACCGGCGGACCGCACCTGATCCCGCAGTACGGCGACGTGGGCGGTGCACGGCGGCTGGCGATCGCGAACGGGTCCGCCGACCCGGCGCGCCCCGTCGTGACGACGGACGTCGATCCGACGGCGCTGCTGCTGGAGCCCCTCAAGGATCCGGTGCCGGTGCCGGTGCGGCGGGTGGGGCCGCGCGTGCACGTGGAGGCCGACGTGCCGCACCGCGGCTATGTGATCCTTCGGTGGCCGTGACCCGGGTCCACGACGATCGGACGATACGGGTCGGCACGGCGGGGCCGGGTCGGGGACGGTCCCGGACCCGGCCCCGCCGTGTCGCTACGGCGCGATCTCGAACGTGGGCGGCTGGAGACCCGCGAGACATGATCTGTCGGGCGCGGTCGGGGTGTTGAAGAACGAGCGGGTGATGGTCTGCGCGCACGGCGAGTCGGCGAAGACCACGTGGGCGACGTAGGGGATCGTGACGGCGGTGGACCGGCTCAGCGTGCGGGCGGCGTACGGGCCGCTGCTCGGCGCGGTCTGGGCGTCGAACCCGCCGGACAGGACGAGCGTCGGGATGTCGCTGCGCGTCACGGACCGGATCGAGGGCGGCGCCGCGGGGATGTCCCAGGCGCGGCAGTCCGCGTGCATCCAGCTGAGCAGCGGAGCGTTGGCCAGCACGGAGCGCGGGAACGACGGGAACAGGCGTCGCCCTGCCCGGATCACGTCGCCCTCGCTCTCGTACGGCGTCCACTCGCTGCAGAAGACGCCGAAGACGAGCCCGTGGGAGACCCTTCCGATGGCCTGCGGGCTGAGCTTTCCGCCCGCGTACTGTTCGGCGATCCGCTGCGGGTTGCCGCGGGCGAGTTCGTCGATGGAACGGGGCACGCCGGGCGCGAGGTGGCTGGCGAAGGTCAGCCAGTTCACCAGGAGCCCACCGTCCAGTGTCACCTCCACCGGCTCCGGCCGGCCCGGCACCGTGACGGTCGTGGTGACCGGTCGTGCTTCGAGCTCGACCACGAGGCGTTCGAAGGTGGCCTTGAGGTTCGGATAGCGGGTGTTGCAGGCGGGCTGGTCGGCGCACGCCTTGAAGATGCCGTCGAAGCCCTCGCGTGCGGCCTTCCAGGTCACGGCCCCGCCTGCCAGGGACGGCGGTAGGACGCCGTCGATGCCGACCGAGCGGATGCCCTTCGGGTGCAGTCGCATGTACTGGAGCGCCAGGTCGGTGCCGTAGGAGATGCCGAACACGTTCCACTGCCTGATGCCCAGTGCCCGGCGCAGGCCGTCGTAGTCGGCGGAGCTCTCGGTGCCGTTGTAGGCGCTGAGGTCGACCCCGCGGCTCGCCAGGCCGTCGCGGCACTTGCGGGTCTCCGCGACGTGCAGGCGCCCGGTGGACCGTGCGCCGAAGACGAGGTCGAGGGAGTCCGCGGCGAACTCGTCGATGTTCCGGCAGGTGAGCTCCGGGTCGGCCGAGTAGGTCCCGCGTTGGGACATGAAGATCACGTCGCGGTCGCGGTTCAGGCCGCCCGCGAGCGCCATCGGGATCTCGGAGACCGCGTCGTCGCCGGGCCCGCCGGCGAGCCACACGATCGGGTCGGGTGCCGGTCGGGCGGCGACGGACGGCATGATCGCCACCGCGAGGGTGATCTTCCGGCCCTTGCGGTGGGAGCGCTTCTCGGGGACGGTCAGGGTCCCGCAGCGGGCACGCGCCAGATCGGGGATCGGGTCGGCCGTCCTCGGGCAGGGTCCCGGCGCGAAGCGGGCGTCGCCCGCCGTCCGCGCGACCGTGCCGATCGGCTTGCCGGTGTCGGGCTCCGCGTGTGCGGGCATCGCGGCCAGGCCGACGACGAGGGCGGCGGCCGTGGCTCCGGCCAGCGCGGCCGGGAGCCCGCGCGACGCGCGCCCGGCTCGTGGTGAGCAGAGGGACATCATGTTCTCTCCGGGTCGGGGGTGATGAGGAACGGCTGCGGCGCGAGGCCCGCCACGCACCCGGTGTCGGGCGCGGTCGGACGCGCGAGGAAGGAGGCCAGGACGCTCTGCGCGCAGGGCGACTGGGGAACCACGAAGTGGCCGATCCCGGGAATCAGCACGGCGGTCGAGCGCGGCAGCGTGCGTCCGGTGTACGGCCCCCAGCTCGCCCCCGTCTTCGCGTCGAACGTGCCGGAGATGATCAGCGTCGGCACCTTGCTGAAGGTGGTCACCCGCTGGATCGCGGTGCGGTCCGGGACGTTCCAGACACGGCACAGGTCGTACTCGAAGGGCAGCTGCGGCGCGTGGGCCAGGACCGTGTCCGGCCACCCGGGGAAGGCCCGGCGGCCCGCCTCCAGGATGTCGGCCTTCGTGAAGCCCGGCGCCCACTCCGCGCACGCGACCGAATGCGTCAGACCGTGGGCGAACTCGCCGATGGCGGGCGTCGCGCCGGCGGCCTGTGCGCGCGCGAAGCGTTCCGGATTCCCTCGGGCGAGTTCGTCGAGCGCCGCGGGGACCTCGACGGCAGGCAGCGCGCCCCCGTTGGTGACCAGCAGGTTCACCAGCGTGCCACCGTCGAGGACGACCTTGACGGGGCTTCCGCCGCCCGGCGGCTGCGCCGTCACGGTCAGCGGGTTCGCCTCGAGCCTCCGTACCTGCACGGTCAGCGTGCGCGACAGGTCCGGGTAGCGGCTCTTGCAGCGGGGCTGTGCCTCGCAGGCCGCGAAGATCTTGTTGATCCCCTCCTGGGCGCTGTCCCAGGCCCACGGCAGGCTCACGATCTGGGGCGGCACGACCGAGTCGATGGTCACCGTGCGGACGCCCTCGGGGTGCCGGCGCAGGTGGGTGAGAGCCAGATCGGTGCCGTAGGAGTAGCCGTAGACGTTCCACTTCTTGATGCGGAGCGCCTTGCGCAGGTCGGCGAAGTCGGCGGCGTTCTCGGTCGTGTTGTAGTCGCTCAGCCTGATGCCGTCGGCCGTCAGGCGGTCCCGGCACTCCTTCGCCGCCCGCACCAGGAGCCGTCCGGTCGAGGGCGCGTCGTAGGGCAGCCCGACGGCCCTCGCGTTGAACCGGTCGATCTCCGGGCAGGCGAGGTTCGGCTGTGAATGGAGCCCGCCGCGCTGGGTCATGACGATCAGCTCGCGTTCCCGGTTCACGCCGGAGGCGATGAGGAAGGGGATGGCCCCGATCGCGTCGCCGCCGGGCCCGCCCTCCATGAAGACCACCGGGTCCTGGGCGGGCTTCGCCGACGCGGCCGGGATGATCGCGACGGTCAGCTTGATGGTCCGTCCGCCGCGGTGGGTCCGGCTCTCGGGCACCTCCAGGAGGCCGCACCGTCCGGGGATCGGCTCGGGCACCTGCGGACAGGGGCCGGGGACGAAGCGCGTCGCACCTCCCGGACCGGGCCCGGTCGACGGGGGTGACGCGGCGCTGCTCGGTGTCGGGCCGACCGCGCCCAGGAATGCCAGCCCGGCCGCGAGAAGCGCCAGCCCGCCGGGCGACCGCCGGGAGCCTCGCGGTGCGTGACGGCGACGCGCCCGCCTCCGTACGGGCCCGTCACTTCCGTGAGCGAACGGTGGGCAGCCCGTTCTGATGCCCTGTTCCGCCATGTGATTCCGTCCTTCTGACCGCCTCGGCCGCGCCGAGACTGATGACGATGCTGTGAGGCGGCTCCGCCCGTCCCCGACCGCGTCGGGTGGCGACCACCGCGAAGGCCAGCCTCTGCCGGTGAGCGGTCGTCAACCACCGCTGAGCGCCACTCGGAGCAGTCCCGCTCCGGGTGAGTGCGCGTGGGTCCGGGTGAGTGCGCGTCGTCGACGAGCTGTTCGGTGGCCGGTCACTCCGTGCGGTCGGCGGTCTCCCGGAGGGCGGTGCGGACGCTGGTCAGCACCACGGCGATCAGGCAGAGGGCGATGACGGTCTCCGCCCACAGAAAGGCGAACCAGTCCAGCACGCAGCCGATCGGGGGTGTGCCGGGGGCGGTGTTGCGGAACGCCGAGAGGGCGAACAGCGTCGCGGCCATCCAGGCGAGGGCGGGCCAGACCAGGCCCGTGCCGTGGGTCGTCAGATACCAGGCGGCGATGAGCACGGACGCCGCCAGCGCCCACATCACCACCATCATGAAGAGGACGAAGCCGAGCAGGCTGCCCGAGCGGGACAGCCCCACCCGCATGACGGCCTCCTGCCCGGAGGGCACCGGGGTCGCGGTGACCGAGAAGAGCGTGTCGTTGTTGGAGAACATCAGGCGCACCGGCACCTGTTCGCCGCCCAGCTGCGCGCGGAAGGCGATGTCGGTCTCGTAGGTGTCGAACGGGTAGTCGCTGATCGACCCGCCCGAGAGCGCGACCTGCACGTCCCGCGTCGCGAGCCGCTCGTGCGCCGGGAACTCCAGGTCGCCGAGGGTGGCACCGGAGGTCTGGAGGGTGAGATCGGCCGCCGGGGCGGCGCCCCCCGCCTCGCCGAGGCTCCCGCGCGGCGTGACCCAGACGCGCAGGACCATCTCCCTGGCCGCGGCGTCGACGCGCTGGACGGCGGCCTCCACGTCGACACGATCGGCGGCCGACGATCCGACGGTGTGGACCGTGTCGGCAGCCTCCCGCTCGGAGAACTGCAGCCAGGACCCCACGCACACCGCCACGACGATCAGGACCGCGATGGCCAGCAGGACCGGCAGCAGCGAGGACCCGGAACGGCGGGGGCGAGGTGCGTCCGAGGGTGGGGCCATGGGTGACTCCGGCGAGGTGGGGAGGGGGGACGGACGCGTCCCGCCGGACACCGGCAGCGGCCTCCCGCCCACGCGGCGCGGTCTGCCGAAGCGGGCACGATCGTCGCTGGTGGCCGCCCTCTCCGGGACGGGGACGGTGGCCGCGGTCCGATCCTCGTCGACGGGGCCGGCGATCCACCGCATCCACGCGGGCGTGTCGGCACCTCACGCCCACGAGCACCCGCACCTCGGCCACGGGTTCGCGGCCCGCTCCGCCACTCCAGGGACCGGCGGGCGGGGAGGCCGCGCCCGCCGGTCGACCGGACCCGACGGCCGCTGCGTTCGTAGAGCCGCACACCCGGAGCACGCAACGGCCGAAGTGTCGTCTTTATACGACTATTCCCGATATCCGCAGTGGCGGACATAGATGAGCGAGGGGTGGCGTTTGCGGGTGGCGTGCTGCACGCGCCATGGCGAACGATGGCGAATTACATCTTCCCAAGCGAAACGTACCCATGACGACGCACCCGGTGAATACGCTGCCTTCAGTGGTGGTTGATGTGCCGTCACAGGAGTCCCTCGTCTTCGCTCGGTTCAACGACGAGAGGACTTCAGTGGACAAGCAGAAGCCGCCTTGGTGGAAGCGGTGGACCCCGACCGGGGTCCTCGCTGCGGGATCGTTCCTGGTGAACACAGCTCGACTTGCACTCGATCTGCTCAGGAACGGCCACGGATCCTAGTCGGGGTCCGACCCTCACAGCGGGGGCATGTCGTACGGCGTGCCCCCGCTTCTCTGTCCACTTACCCCAAAGATTGGGTAAGGCGGCACCACTAACGTAGACCACTAAGAAGATTCACGACTCGTGATTCGTATCGGATCCTCGAAAAGTTTCCAGATCAGTCCGCGAAAACCTACGCCGAACCAGGTCGCAAATCTGCGTGATTCCTGTGCGCTTGGAGCGCCTGAAAGGCCCCAGCGCCTCTCGGACCCGTGGTGACCCCGCCTCGCCTTGTCGGCCCGGGGTCAGGCGCCTCACCCGAGCAGGCGAAGCAACGCCGAGCGGGCGAGCGGGCGAGCGGGACGAGGATGGTTCGAATCGGGCGGCCGGATCGGGTCGAATCGCGTCGGGTCGAGTCGGGGACGTCGCTCGCCCGGTCGACCGTTCCGCCGAGCCGATCGCGCCCGGAACCGACCATAATGTTCTCCGACGCGGAGATCCTTCGTGCCGCAGTCCTCCTCACCGGAACTGGTGGCCATGTGCGCACGCAGGGCTCACACCCCCGCCCCGAGCAGCCGACCCGAGCCCGAGTCGGCCGTGGCCGTACTCGACGCCGTGGGCCGCGTCGTGGCCTGCGATGCGGCGGTGGAGCGGCTCGTCGGCCACTCCCCCGGATCCCTCGTGGGCCTGCCCGCCTCGGAGTTGCTCCTCGCGCCCGGCGACGGAGCCGCCATCGCGGCCCGCGCCGCGCGGTGCCGCACCGGTGAATCCCTGGAGGGCGAAGCGGCCCTCCGGCACCGCGACGGGCACGGCGTGGAGGTGCGGCTGCGCGCCTCCCGGCTCGCCGCGGCGGAGGGAAGCCCGGCGGTCTGGCACGTCAGCGCGGTCCGGAGCGCGGCGGCGCGGCGGAGCGAGGCGGAGTACGCGATCCTCGAGGGCCTGGTCGCCCAGTCGCCGATCGGTCTGGCGATCTACGGCCCGGACCTCCGCCTGACCAGGGTGAATCCCGCCCTGGAGAAGATCCACGGCATCCCCGCGAGCGAGTCGGTCGGCAAGCGGATCAGCGAGGTCTATCCGTGGCCCGAGGGAGACGCGATGGAGCGGCGGCTCGAAGCGGTCCTGCGTACCGGCGTCCCCCAGCTGACGACCGAGCACCGCGGCAGGACACCGGCCGACCCCGACCACGACCACGTCTGGTCCATCAGCTCGTTCCGCATCCGCGACCCCGCCGGGGGGCTGGCCGCGGTCGCGTCCTCCGTCGTCGACATCACCGAACGCCACCGGGCGCGCGAGCGCCTCACCCTGCTGAACACCGCGGGCGAACGGATCGGCACCCGGCTGGACGTCACCCGGACGGCCGAGGAGCTGACGCGGGTCCTGGTCCCGGCGCTCGCGGACTTCGTGGCCGTCGACCTGCTGGAGGGCGTCGCCCAGGGCGAACCCCCGCCGCCCGGCGCCCCGGACATCACCGCCCTGCTGCGCCGCACCGCGCTCCGCTCCGTACGGGAGCACGCCCCGGAAGCGAGCTATCCCGTGGGCGAGCTGATGACGTTCCCCGCGGCGACGCCCCTGGGCGAATGCCTGACCGGGGGCGCCGCGCGGCTGATCCCCGTGCTGCACAGCGCCGAGGACTGGTTCGCCCAGGACCCCGTCAGGGCGGCGACGATGCTCGGGGCGGGCATCCACTCCCTGATGCTCGTGCCGCTGCGCGCCAGGGACACCACCCTGGGCGTCGTCCACATGTACCGGTGGCAGCGCCCCGAGCCCTTCGAGCGGGACGACCTGGCCCTGGCGACGGAGCTGGTCGCCCGCGCGGCGCTGTGCGTCGACAACGCGCGCCTCTACACCCGCGAGCACCGTTCCGCGCTCGCGCTGCAGAACAGTCTTCTCATCGGCGCGCTCCCCGAGCAGAACAGCGTCCGCGTCGCGCACCGGCACGTCGCCGCCGCGGCCCATGGCGAGGTCGGCGGCGACTGGTTCGACGTCATCCCGCTCTCCGGCGCCCGCGTCGCCCTGGTCGTCGGCGACGTCCCCGGGCGCGGCATCCACGCCACCGCGCACGCGGCACGGTGGCGCTCCACCATCCAGACCCTGGCCTCGCTCGATCCGCCGCCCGACGAGCTGCTGACCCAGCTCGACCACGCCGTCGGCCAGGCGACGGACATCAGGCTCGCCGCGGGCGAACCGACCCCGTCCGTCGGCACCACCTGCCTCTACGCCGTCTTCGACCCCGTGAGCCGTCGCTGCACGATCGCCAGTGCCGGGCATCTCCCGCCCGCACTCGTCGGCCCCGACGGCACCGCCGACCTGCTGCCCGTTCCGGTCGGACCGCCCCTGGGGCTCGGCGGGGTGGTCTACGAGTCGACCCGTGTCGACATCGCCGACGGTGCCACGCTCGCCCTGTTCACCAACGGCCTGGTGACCGGTCGTGACCGCGACGTCGACGCCTCCCTGGCCTCGTTGTGCGGCGCTCTGGCCGCGGCGTCCGGCTCCCTCGACGAGCGGTGCGGCTCCGTGGTGAACGCGCTGCTCCCGCAACAGCCCCTCGACGACGCCGTCCTCCTCCTCGGCCGCCTCCGGGCCCTCCCCTCCACGTCGGTCGCGACCTGGGAGCTGCCCTCCGACCCCGCCGTCGTCGGCCGGGCCCGCTCGCTGGCCACGGGGCAGCTGCGGGACTGGGGGCTCGACGACCTCGGTCTCACCACCGAACTGATCGTCAGCGAGCTGGTCACCAACGCCATCCGCTACGGCCGGCCTCCGGTCCGGCTGCGGCTGATCCGCCACCGTTCGCTCATCTGCGAGGTCACGGACGGCGCGTCCACCGCCCCCCACGTGCGGTTCGCCACCGAGAGCGACGAGGGCGGACGCGGACTCTTCATGATCGCCCAGCTGGCCGACCGCTGGGGCACTCGCTACACGAAGAACGGCAAGACGATCTGGGCGGAGCAGCAGGCCGCCGCGGGGTGAGCCGACCGGGCTCGACCCCGCCACCCGCGACGAGACGGACGCCCCCGCCCCACGACTCGCGCGGCAGGGTTCCGGGCGCGGTGCGCTGCCTCGGGCGCGGGCGGCGAGGGTGTGCGCGCACCCGCATACTGAGGAGCGGAGCCCCTCCCCCCGGAGGTGCGTGTGGACAGACGGCTCACAGGCGTCCAGGAAGCCCTGGGCGGGCGCACCAACGCGCTGAGGCTGTCGCTGCTGTTGCCCGTCCTCCTGATCGTGTTCGGGGTCCTGTTCCACGTCACCACGCCCGCGCAGCTCACCGGGACGCCCTTCTTCGTCTCGGCGCCGCTGATGGCGGCGCCGCTGTACACGTGGTGGGCCACGCTGTTCTTCGGCGGCGCGGGGCTGGTCGCGACGGCGCTGCTGAATCTGGTCGCCGGGTCGATGTGGGAGCCCGCGGTGGTCCAGGACCTCGCGACCGAGCTGGCGACGATCGGCTTCGTGACCGCCATCGCCCTTCTCCTCAACCGGGTCGTGCGACGCGGGCGGGCGCGGCTCGCCTCGGCCCGGGGTGCGGCCGAGGCGGCGCAGCGGGCCGTCCTGCCGACTCCCCCCGAACGCCTGGACGGCCTGCACCTGGTGAGCCACTACGAGGCGGCCGTGGAGGACACGCTGGTCGGAGGCGACCTCTACGCCGCGCGGTCCACGCCCTTCGGGGTACGGCTCGTCATGGGCGACGTACGGGGCAAGGGGCTGGGCTCGATCGAGACCGTCTCCGTGATCCTGGGCTCCTTCTGGGAGGCGGCGGACCGGGACGGAACACTGGTGGAGCTGGCCGGGAGTCTGGAGCGCGCCCTGGCCCGGGAGAGCGTCCGCCGGTCCGGTTTCGACGACACCGAAGCCTTCGCCACGTGTGTGCTCGTCGAGATCCCGCCCGGTCACGACGTCGTCCGCGTCCTCAATCTGGGTCATCCGCCGCCGCTGCTGTTCGCGGGCGACGGGAAGGTCCTCACCCTGGCCCCCGGGTCGTACGCGCTGCCGCTGGGCCTCTCCGAGCTGGCACCGACCCCGCGCGAGCCGGACGAGTGGAGCTTCCCGCCGGAGTCGACGCTGCTGCTCTACACGGACGGCCTGTCGGAGGCCCGCGGCCGGGACGGCGTGTTCTACGACCCGGCGGCGCGGCTGGGCGGCCGGACCTTCTCCTCCCCGGTGCGGCTCCTCGGCGCGCTGGTCGGCGACGTGAAGCGGTACGCCGACGGCCTCACCGGCGACGACATGGCCCTCCTCGCCGCCCATCGACCGCGAGCGGTCCGGTGAGCGCGCGGCCGTACTGCCGCTGAGCCCGAGCCCCCGTCGGTCCGCGCCCTGCTCCGCCGTTACGGGGGCCGTCCACGGCCCCGCCCTTGACCTCCGGTGTCCCGGGCGCCGTTCAGCCGCGCCGGCACCACTCCCCCGGCGCCGTTCAGCCGCGCCGGCACCACTCCCCCGGGCGACTTCGCCGTCCATCGCATCCACCGCGTGCCCGGGGAGAGAAACGGTGGAGATGCCGAGCGCGCCTTCCCGCACCCGGCCGCGCGGGTCCCCGGCCTCGCATGGTTCAATTTATTTCGATCATTAAGATTGTTAATCATCGAGATGTCTTGGGGAGTTTCCATGGCCACACCTCTGCGCTGGGCGAGCAGGCTGCTGCCGCTCCTGGTGCTCGTCGTCTGGCTCGCCGTCGGGGGCGGACTCGGCCCGTACGCGGGCAAGCTCGGCGAGGTGGCGACCAACGACCAGGCCGCCTTCCTGCCCCGCAGCGCGGAGTCGACCCGAGTCCTGCAGGCCCAGGAATCCTTCCGCCAGGAGGAGACGCTGCCCGCCATCGTCGTCTGGACCGCCGACGGCGGCGGGCGCGTCGACCCTGCGACCCAGGTCGCGGCCACCCGCGCCCTGGCCTCGCTGACGGGCGCCGCGGGCGTGGTCGGCGCGCCCTCCCCCGCCCTGCCGTCCGAGGACGGCGAAGCGCTGCGCGGAATCGTCCAGCTCCGCCCCGACCTCGGTGAGGAGCTGGGCGCGACGCTGGAGAAGGTCGACGCCGCGGTGTCGGCCGTGCCCGGGACCACGGCGTGGATCGCCGGCCCCGCCGCGACGCAGGCGGACCTGGGCGACGCCTTCGCCGGCATCGACGGTCTGCTCCTCGTCGTCGCCCTGGTGACCGTCCTGGTGATCCTGCTCCTGGTGTACCGGAGCGTCCTGCTCCCCCTGCTGATCATCATCGGAGCGGTGTTCGCCCTCGGCCTGGCCTGCGCCATCGTCTACGTGCTGGCGGACAACGACATCGTGCGGGTCGACGGTCAGGTCCAGGGCATCCTCTCCATCCTGGTCATCGGCGCCGCCACGGACTACGCCCTCCTGCTGGCGGCCCGCTTCCGGGAGGAGCTCGGCGCGCGCGGCGGGGACCGCGTTCCGGCCATGCGCGCCGCCCTCAAGCAGTCCTTCGGGCCGATCGTGGCCAGCGCGGCCACCGTCGCGCTCGGCCTGCTCGCCCTGCTCCTCAGCGATCTCACCAACAACCGGGCCCTCGGACCGGTCGGCGCCATCGGCATCGCCTGCGCCGTGCTGAGCTCCCTGACGTTCCTGCCCGCCGCCCTCGTCCTGCTCGGCCGCTCCGCCTACTGGCCGGCCCGGCCCAAGGCGGCGACCGGGGACGACGCCCACCCGGTCTGGCGCAAGGTCGCGGCGCTCGTCGACCGGGCGCCGCGCAAGGTCTGGGCCGCCTCCCTCGCGGCCCTGCTCGCCTGCGCCGCCTTCTCCCTCACGCTCGACTCCAAGGGCGTCCCGCTCGACGAGATCTTCGTCCAGGACGCCCCGTCCGTCGCCGCCCAGGAACGCCTGAGCGAGCACTTCCCGGGCGGCGTCGGAAACCCCGGAGTGGTGATCGCGGACGCCGACGCCGCCGAGAGGGTACGGACCACCGCCGAGGGCGTCGACGGGGTCGACTCCGCGACGGTCTTCGTCGCCCCCGGCTCCCGCGAGCCGCTCGTCGCCGACGGACGGGTGCGGATCGACGTCACCCTCAGCGACACGGCGGACTCCGACGCCGCGAAGAGCACCGTCGCCGACCTGCGCACCACGCTGCATGCCGTGCCGGGGGCCGACGCGCTCGTGGGCGGCTACACCGCGCAGCGGTACGACACCCAACTCACCGCCGAGCGCGACAGGATGCTCATCGTCCCGGTCGTCCTCGTGATCATCCTGGTGATCCTCGTCGGGCTGCTCCGCTCCCTGCTGCTGCCGGTCCTCCTGGTGGCCACGGTCGCGCTCA
The DNA here is from genome assembly GCF_040653355.1 of Streptomyces sp. NPDC047971. Classification (NCBI taxonomy): domain Bacteria; kingdom Bacillati; phylum Actinomycetota; class Actinomycetes; order Kitasatosporales; family Streptomycetaceae; genus Streptomyces; species Streptomyces sp. NPDC047971. The sequence continues at coordinate 187,303 of NZ_JBEZNW010000001.1, forward strand.
ACTTCCTGGCCACCCTGGGGGTGTCGGCCCTCGTCTTCGAGCACGTCTTCGGCTTCACCGGAACAGACCCCGCCGTCCCCCTGTACGGCTTCGTCTTCCTCGTCGCCCTCGGCGTCGACTACAACATCTTCCTCATGTCACGGGTGCGCGAGGAGACGGCGCTGCACGGGACACGTGAGGGCGTACGGCGCGGCCTGGTCGCCACGGGCGGGGTCATCACCTCGGCGGGCGTCGTGCTCGCGGCCACCTTCGCCGCGCTGGGCGTCATCCCGCTGGCGTTCCTGGTCCAGATCGCCTTCATCGTCGCCTTCGGCGTCCTGCTCGACACCCTCGTCGTCAGGTCGCTCCTGGTGCCGGCCCTCGTCCGGGACATCGGCCCCGGGGTCTGGTGGCCGGGCGCCCTCCGGCACCGCCCCTGAGGGTGCGACCGCGGCCGGGGCGTCAGTCCTGGCCGCGGGCACGGCGGAAGCGGGCCAGTCCGTCGACGAGCGTGACGATCGGGTCGGGGTAGTCGAGGGAGACCTCCCCGCGCGCGGTGAGCTTCCACGGTTCGTGGACCGCCGGGGCCTCCAGACCGGCGAGTTCCGGGACCCAGCGGCGGACGTAGGCGCCGTCCGGGTCGTACCTCCTGGCCTGGAGGACGGGGTTGAGGACCCGGTTCGGCCGGGTGTCGGTGCCCGTGCCCGCGACCCACTGCCAGTTGAGCTGGTTGTTGGCGACGTCGCCGTCGACGAGGAGGTCGAGGAAGTGGCGTGCTCCGGCCCGCCAGTCGAGGTAGAGCGTCTTGGTCAGGAAGGAGGCCGCGAGCAGCCGCCCCCGGTTGTGCATCCAGCCCTCGTGGGCGAGTTGCCGCATCGCGGCGTCCACCACCGGATAGCCGGTCCGGCCCTCCTTCCACGCCAGGAGGTCGGCCTCGGCCCCCTTGCCCTGCCGCCAGCGGTCGTGGCGCGGACGGTAGTCCTCCGTGACGCTGTGCGGGCGGGCGTTCAACACCTGGTGGTGGAAGTCCCGCCAGCACATCTGCCGTACGAACGCGTCGGCGCCCGCCCCGCCCCGGGACCGCGCGCGGTGCACCACCTCGGCCGGAGAGACCGCGCCGAAGTGCAGATAGGGGGAGAGCCGGGAGGTGACGTCGCCGGCGAGGTCGTCGTGACGGTCCTCGTACGCGTCGACATGCCGCGACATCCACGCCGAGAGCCGCCGGCGCGCCTCGCGCTCCCCCCCGACGGCCAGGCCCTCCGACACCTCGGACACCGCGCCCCGCGCGGGCACGTCCTCGGAGCGCACGTCCCCGGGAACCGTGACCGACCGGGGAGCCGCGACCGGGGAACGCGGCGGCTCGGCCGACCACCGCCGGTGGTAGGGGGTGAAGACGGCGAAGTGGTCCGATCCGCCCGGAGTGACCGCGCCGGGCGGCACCACGGTCACCACCCCGTCATGGGCGTACAGCCGGCGGCCGTCCGTCTCCAGGGCGTGCCGCAGGCGCTCCTCCCGCCGGCTCGCGAAGGCGCTGCAGCCCGCCGCCATGTGCACCTCGTCGGCGTCGACCTCCCGGGCCACGGCGCACACCTCCTCCACCGTGTCGCCGTGCCGCACCACGAGCCGGCCGCCCCGCTCCCGCAGCCCCGCGTCGAGGTCGGTCAGGCAATCGGCGAGGAACGCCAGCCGGTTGGGGGCGGCGAAGCCCGCGCGGTCGACGGCGGGGTCGCGGACGAAGAGGGGCACCACCTCGGACGCCGACTCCAGCGCGGCGCGCAGGGGCGGGTGGTCGTGGAGGCGGAGGTCCGACGTGTACAGGACGACCGAGACGTTCATGTCACCACTCCTGGCGATCGAGCACCGGGGCGGAGGCGGGTACGCCCGGTGCACTGCTGCGTGTGCACTGCGGTCCTCCTTCTCCGCGCGGAGGGCTCACGGATGCGGCTGCTCCTCGCGGCCGTGCCGGGGCGGTTCCGTGGCCGGGTCCGCGGCAGCGGGCGCGTCGCCGCGGCCGGCGCTCGCCGACTCCTCGGCGGTCCGCGCGATCCTGCGGGCCATGCCGCCGAACACGATCGTGTGGAAGGGCGCGACGCTCCACCAGTAGAGCTGTCCGGCGAGGCCCCGGGGGTGGAACACGGCGCGCTGCCGGTACCGGGACCGCCCGGCGCCGTCCCGCTCGGCGTACATCTCCAGCCAGGCTTTACCGGGCAGGCGCATCTCCGCCCGCAGCCGGAGCATGCTCCCCCGCTCGATCTCCTCCACGCGCCAGAAGTCGAGGGCGTCGCCGACCCGCAGCCGGTCGGCGTCGCGACGGCCGCGCCGCAGCCCCGCCCCGCCGACCAGCCGGTCGAACCAGCCCCGCAGCGCCCAGGCGAGCGGGAACGAGTACCAGCCGTTCTCGCCGCCGATCCCTTCGATGACCCGCCACAGGGCCTCGGGCCCGGCGGCGACGTCACGCCGCCGTTCGTCCGTGTACAGGCTGCCGCCCGCCCAGTCGGGGTCGGTGGGCAGCGGGTCGCTCGGCGCTCCCGGCAGCGAGGCGGAGGACCAGCGGGTGACGACCTGGGCGTCGCGCACCCGCTGGAGGGCGAGGGCCAGGGCCCGGTCGAAGGACAGCGGCGAACCGGGCGTGTCGGGCACGTGGTCGGTGATGTCGTTCTCGGAGCACACGACCTCGTACCGCAGCGACTCGGCCAGCGGCAGGGCGAGCGCGGCGGGTACCGGTGTCACCAGCCCGATCCAATGGCTGGAGAGACGGGGGGTCAGCATCGGGACGGGGAGGATCAGTCTGCGGGGCAACCGGGCGACGGTGGCGTAGCGCTCCATCATCTCCCGGTAGGTGAGGATGTCGCGCCCCCCGATGTCGAAGGTCCGGTTGACCTCCTCGGGCATCCGGGCGCTGCCGACCAGATAGCGCAGGACGTCCCGGACGGCGACGGGCTGCACGCGGGTGCTGACCCAGCTGGGGGTCACCATGACGGGGAGGCGCTCGGTGAGGTAGCGGAGCATCTCGAACGAGGCGGAGCCCGAGCCGACGACGACGGCCGCCCGCAGCACGGTCGTGGGCACCCCGGAGGCGAGCAGGATCCTTCCCACCTCGGCCCGGGAGCGCAGGTGCGGGGAGAGCTCGTCCTCGGGGATGTCGACCGGGGTGAGACCGCCGAGGTACACGATGCGGCGGACCCCGGCCGCGCGGGCCTCCTCGGCGAAGATGCGGGCCGCGCGCCGGTCCGTCTCCTCGAAGTCCCGGCCGGAGCTCATGGAGTGGACCAGGTAGTACGCCACCTGCACGTCCCGCAGAGCGGGCCGCAGAGTGTCGGCGTCGGTGACGTCGCCACGGACCACGTCGACGCGGTCGGCCCACGGAAGGTCGCGCAGATGGGCGGGTGTACGGGCCAGGCAGCGGACGGCGTACCCGGCGTCGAGCAGTTCGGGTACGAGCCGGCCGCCGATGTATCCACCGGCTCCCGTGACCAGACACCGCTCGCCCGTGGACGAGTCCCCTGTACGCGTCGCCATGGCCAGCCACTCCCCTTCCCGACGGACGGACGCTCGGAACGGATGACGTCCTGGTCCAAGCCGTACTACACGAGAGGTCTTCCCTCTTCCCGACTCGGCTGGATGCACGGGGAGGCGTCCGTCGTGACGTGCGGAGGGAAGTCGTGCATCCAGCGGTGTCCTTCCGGGAGAAGGAGGGACGACGAGACCCGACGGCCGTCGGGCCGGACGAAGGAGGCGGCGGCGTGATCGTCGTGCGGCGGAACATGGTCATCGCGTGTCCTCTGGACGAGGTGGTCGCCTATCTGGAGGACTTCGGGAGGACCGAGCAATGGGATCCCGGGACGGTGCGCTGCGTCCGGGTCGACGAGGGTCCGGTGCGGCCGGGGTCGACATGGCGCAACACCTCGCACTTCCGCGGGCGGACCAGCGACCTCCTCTACCGGCTGGAGACCCGGGACCCGGCCCGTCTGGTGTTCGTGGGGAAGAACTCGACGGTGACCGCGACCGACGACATGCGCTTCGAGGCGCGTTCTCCCGCGGTGACGGAGCTGACGTACGTCGGATCCCTGCGGTTCCACGGACTGGCCAAGCTGGCCACGCCCTTCCTGCGGGCCGAGTTCGAACGGCTCGGGGACGGCGTGACCGAACGTCTCCCGGCCGCGGTCGCGCAGTACTGCCGCTGAGCGGTCGCGCAGTACTCCTGCAGCTGAGCCGTGGACGTACTGCCGCTGAGCCGTCGCACCACGTCGCCGCCCTCGCGCCCCACGTCGCCATCCTCGCCCGACGCCGAATTCGCCCGCGTCCTCCCGAAGGCGCTCACGTCGCCACCCTCTCCGGGTCGCCACCCCCTCCGGACGGTCGCACCGTCCCCGAACGCTCGCGCCCCCGGACGGGAGGCGCGAGCGTTCGGCCGGTCGCGGGCGTCACCGCGGGCGTCACTTCGGCATCAGGACGGTGTCGATCACGTGGACGTTGGCGTTGGACGTCTGCACGTCGCCACAGACGATCTTGGCGGTGCCGTTGACCGTGTAGGCGTCGCCGGAGCCGTCGGTCGTCACCGTGCCGCCCTGGAGCGTCTTGAACGAGCCGTCGGCGAGGTCCGCCTTGCCCACCTCCTCGTCCACCACGTGGTAGGTGAGGATCTTGGTCAGGGCGGCCTTGTCCGCGAGGACCTTGTCCAGGTCCGCCTTGGGGATCTTCGCGAAGGCGTCGTTCGTCGGCGCGAACACGGTGATGTCCTCGGCGTTGTTCAGCGTGTCGACCAGACCGGCCGCCTTGACGGCCGAGACGAGCGTGGACAGTTCCGGGTTGTTCGCGGCCGCGGTGGCGACCGGGTCGTCGGACATGCCCTCGGCGCTGCCCTCCCCCTCGGCCGGGAGCGCGCTGCAGCCGGGCCCGAACGGCCCGTTCTCCGCCGCGGCCACCGCCTGCGGGGCGAGTACGCCCAGCGACACCGGAAGGGTGACGGCTGCCGCGACGGCAGCGACGCGGCGCATGACGTGTGAGGTGTTCATGATGCTCTCTCCTCCTGGGCCGGCCCAGGAAACCGGAACCGGCGGGCCGTGAGCTGGATTGCCTTCTCAAGAAGTGTTCGGGGCGACACCCCTCTCCGGATCAGGCCGGAGCCGGGCGATCGAGGTCGGCCAGGACCTCCCTGGCCGCCCGGGCTCCGGAGGCGAGCGCTCCCTGCAGCGAACCCGTGGCCCGGTGGTCGCCGCAGACGTACCTGCCCGGTACGAAACGCGTGGTCCGTGAGAGTGCCAGTGGCGGGAGCATGGCCGGAAGGGCCTCGTGCACCGTGACCCGGTGCACGGTCTCCCAGACCGCCGTGCCGGTGCCGTACACCTCGCCGAGCGCCACGCGGACGGCCTTCTCCTCCTCGGGGCCCGGCGCCCCGAGGACCGAGGTCGACACCAACGCCCGGCCGTCGCCGGAGTAGCCGCGCTGGACCTCGGTCAGGACGCAGGTGTTCAGGAACCGCCGACGCGCGTCGACCATGAGGGTCGGCTCGCCCAGGGGCGATCGCTCCGCCGCGTGGTAGTAGGTGGTGACGGTCCGGCCGGGGGGTACGGCGAGGCCGGGCAGCAGACGTGCGGCCTCGCCCGGTCCGGTGGCGACGACGACGGCCCGCGCCGCCAGCTCCCCGCCGTCGGCCGGCGCCACCCCGTCGACGGTCAGCGAGGCGACCGGCGAACCGGTGCGCACCACCCCGTCGGGGAGCCCGGAGGCGAGCTGGGCGGGGACCGCACCGATCCCGTCGGCCGGCAGACACAGCGTGCCGCGCACCATGGACCGCCACACGAGGTGGAAGAAGCGCGCCGAGGTCTCCAGGTCGTCCTCGAGGAAGACTCCGGAGAGGAAGGGCCGCAGGAAGGTGTCCACGAGTTCGGCCGAGACGCCCGCGTCGGTGAGGGCCCCGAGGGTCGTGGAGTCGCGTCGCCCGCGCAGCCGCGCGACGGGCAGCAACGCGTCGCGCGCCGAGAGCACGCCGAGGGCCGCGAGGTCACGGGCCGAGGCCAGTCGGCCGGGCAGCAGGTCCCGACTCTCCCGGAGCCGCCGGGTGGGGTCGCTGACCCGTCGCCGCCCGTCGTCCGTGTGCACCATGACGCCCGGGGTGAACGGCCTCAACCGGAGCGCCCGCAGGTCCATCCGCCGTTTGACCTGTGGATAGGAGGTGTTGAACACCTGGAAGCCGCGGTCGACGGTGAAGCCGCCGATCCTGTCGGTCCGCATCCTCCCTCCCACGGTGTCGTCACCCTCCAGCAGGCGTACCCGCAGCCCCGCGGCGACCAGGTCCGCCGCACAGGCCAGCCCGGACACCCCGGCCCCGACGATCACGACGTCGATTCCACCCTCCGTCTTCCTCGTCACCTTGTCGCTCCTCTTCGCGTCCGGTCCTGCGAGGCACGTGCCGACGACCACGGCACCCGGGGCGGCAGACGGCCCGGGGTGGAGTGCGGTCATCCGTACTTCCGTCATCGCGTGCCGTACGGATGAGCCGGCGCCCCACTCGCCTGCGGCCCGGCCACGTCCCCGCCGCGGACCCGGCGTTCGTCCGCCGGCGGTCCGGGCGCATAGGGTGATCGCGTGGCCAGTACCGATGACCGAGAGACGACCGAGCCCCCTGGCGGAACTCCGGGCGACCTCCAGGGCTTCGCGGTCGCGCTCCGCCGTACGCATGCCGAGATGAGCAGGCTGGTCCACGGCTTCGCGCTGGCCCAGGGTCTGCACCCGACCGACGTGCAGGCGCTCGGCATCGTCCTGGACAGTGCCGAACCCCTGACCCCCGGGCGGCTCCGGGAGCACCTGGGGCTGACCTCGGGTGCGGTGACGGCGTGTCTCGACCGCCTGGAGAAGGCCGGCCACATCCGCAGGTCCCGGGACACCGCGGACCGCCGGGTCGTCCATGTGCACTACGAGGACGGGGCGCGGGCGGCCGCCCGCGAACACTTCCTCCCGCTGGCGCAGGCGGCCACCCGGGCCAGGGAGCGGTTCGACGAACGGGAACTGGCGACGGCGCTGCGTTTCCTCACCGTCCTGAACGACGAACTGGCCGCTCTTCGCGCCCCCGGCCGCTGACCGCCTGCCCCTGCCCCTGCCCCCTGCCCCCTGCCCCCTGCAGCCGACCGCGCTTCCTGCCCCGGCCCGCTGACCGCCCTTCCGGCCCCGGGCCGCTGACCCCTCCCTTGCCTGGGTCGCCACCGCTCTGCTCGCATCGCTTGTGCGTCGTATCCTGGCCGTATGAGCGATACGGCGGCCGGCATCACCACAGGGGCCGTGGCCCGACGGCTGGGTGTCTCCCCCACCACGCTGCGCTCGTGGGACCAGCGCTACGGCATCGGCCCGGCGAAACGGGAGGACGGACGGCACCGGCGCTGGTCACCGGCGGACGTCGAGATGCTGGAGGCGATGTGCCGGCTCACGACGTCCGGCGTGCCGCCGGCGGAGGCCGCCCGGGTCGCCCGGGAGCGCGCCGGTCATCAGGCACCGCGGCCGTCCGGGAAGCGCTCCGAGGAGCCGACCCGGAACGCCTCCGAACAGCAGTCGCGGAACACCGCCGAAGCGCCGTCCCGGAACACCGCCGAACAGCCCGCTCCCGACCGGGCGGAGCGGCCGCATGCCCCGGGTTCCGGCAACGGGCTGCCGCTCACCTCGGTCCATCAGGAGTTCCGCGGCCTGGCCCGGGCGGCGGTGCGCCTGGACAGCCCCACCATGCACACGCTGCTCTGCGATCTGGTGGCCACGCACGGGCTGCTCGTCTCCTGGGAAGAGGTGATGGCTCCCACGCTCCACGCCGTCGGCCGCAAGTGGGAGTCCTCGGGCGACCGCTACGTCGAGGTGGAGCACCTGCTGTCCTGGCACATCTCCACGGCACTCCGTCAGCTGGTCGGCTCCGCGCGTCCGCACCGCGCGGACGCGAATCCGGTGCTGCTGGCCTGCGTCCCCGGCGAGCAGCACACCCTTCCGATCGAGGCCCTGGCCGCCGGACTGGCCGAACGAGGGCTGCCGACCCGTATGTTCGGCGCGGCCGTCCCTGCCGAGGCCTTGGACGCCGCGGTACGGCGTCTGGGCCCCACGGCCGTCGTCCTCTGGTCCCAGTCCCGGTCGACCGCCAGCCACGCCCTGGCACGGCACGTGGCGGACATCTCCTTCGGCGTCAGGGGCGCCCGGACCCATCCCCTGGTGCTGCTCGCCGGCCCCGGCTGGGCGGGCCGCGCCACCGCGCCGGGGATGCTCAGGCCCGGTGGCCTGCGCGAGGCGCTCGACATCCTCGTGCACCGGTGCGGCACGGCCGGCCCCGACACGGCCCGGGACGCGTCCGCCTGACACGGTCGCCGTCCCGCGGCTCCGGTCGCGACGCGGCGCCGCTGCTGCTCCGGCGCGGCTCCGGCCGCGACAGGGGCCGCGCCGTGCACAGGACCGGCCATGGGTCACCGGTGGAAGAGCAGCCTCGCGGTGAGTTCGGCGGTACGGCGGTGCCAGCGGGAGGCGCCCGCGAGCATGGCGTGCCCTCCGCGGGGCATCGGGACCCCGACCGCGTCGGCGCCCGCGGACCGGGCCCTGCGCACGAACTCCCAGGACTCCCGCGCCGAGGTGACCCGGTCCGCCTCGTCGTGCAGCAGGTAGACCGCCCGCCCCCGCAGGTGCCCGACGGGCTCGTCGGGCGGGCACCACGAGGCCAGGCCCACCACCCCGCGGACCATCGGGTCCCGGGCGGCGCTCAGGGCGGCGCGGCCGCCCATCGAGTGCCCGACGAGAACGACCGGGACCGCGCCGTAGCGCTCCCGCAGCCGCACGAGGGCGGCCTCCGCGTCGCGAGCGGCGTCGCGGCGCTCTCCGTTCCAGCCGCGGTGCCGGTAGCGCACCTCGGCGACCAGCACGTCGCGCCCGGACAGGGCACGGGAGACGGCCGCCGCGAACGGCCGCATGCGCAATGCGGGGAGGTTGATCGCGGGCGGCGGCTCCAGCCCCTCGGAACGGCCGCCGTGCAGCAGGAGCACGGCCGCGACCGGAACCGCCGGCGCACTGCGCACCACCAGCGGGCCCGCCTCGTCCCGCCGCGGGCCCGCCTGTTCCCGGCGCGCCCCCGCCCCGCCCGCCGGGTCCCGCCGCTGCCGGTACCGCGAGGTCATCCGGCCTCGCTCCCGGACGCGCCCGCCCGGGGCGCGGACCGGCGACGCGGAGGCCGGGGCAGGAAGCCGCTGGTCCTGGCCGCGTAGGCGGCGAATCCCGGCCGCTCCGCCATGTGCGCCTCCAGCAGCCGCTTCCCGCTCCCCCAGATGAGCAGTCCGCTCATCACCAGCGGCGACACGAGGGTGAGCGCGGCGGTCCACGGGTTCGCGCATGCCGTCAGATACAACCCCCACCAGACGAGGAAGTCACCGAAGTAGTTGGGATGTCGGGTCCAGCTCCAGAGCCCCCGGTCCATGATCCGTCCCCGGTTGGCGGGGTCGGACTTGAAGCGGGCGAGCTGGTGGTCGCCCACGGCCTCGAAGGCGAGCCCCACCGCCCACAGCAGAAGACCGGCGACCAGCAGCGCGTCCACGCCTGCGGGCAGGTACGCCGCCGCCTGGACGGGGAGCGAGACCAGCCAGACGAGGGCGCCCTGGAGCAGGTAGACCTTGCGCAGCGCGTAGAGGGCGGGACTGCCGGGGGCACGGGCGAGCATCCGGGCATAGCGGGGGTCCTCGCCGTGGCCGCGTCCCCGGCGACCGATGTGGAGCGCGAGCCGCAGCCCCCAGAGGCAGGTCGCGAGGGTGACGGCGAGCCTGCGCGCGTCGTCCCCGTACCCGTCGGAGAGCACCCAGGTGACCAGCGCGACGGCGGCGAACGCCACCCCCCAGGCGACGTCGACGATCCGGTGGACGCCCTTCACCAGGGCCACGGCGAAGGTCACGAGCATGACCAGGAGGGCGGCGCCGGCCGACGCGGCCAGGTTCACGGCGAAGGCGGACCATGTCATCGCCGCGCCTCCGGATCCCGGCCGTCGGCGACCAGCCGGAGTTGGCGCACGTCCAGGTAGTGGGAGCGGAACCCGGCCTCGGAGTAGGCCAGGTACAGCTCCCACATGCGGCGGAAGACCCGGTCGAAGCCGAGCGCGCCGACCGCCTCCGACTCCGCGACGAACCGCTCGCGCCAGAGCCTCAGGGTCTCGGCGTAGTGGTCGCCGAACCCGGTGTCGTGAGTGAGGGTCAGGCCGGCGGCGGCGCTCTCCCCGGCGATGGCCTCCGGCGACGGGATGAGGCCGCCGGGGAAGACGTACTTGCTGATCCAGGTGTGCGTGCGGGCGGTGTCGAGCATCCGCTCGTGCGGCATGGTGATGCACTGGAGGGCCACGGCGCCGCCGGGCGCCAGCAGGCGGCGCAGGGCGGTGAAGTACGCGGGCCAGTACTCGGCGCCGACCGCCTCGATCATCTCGACGCTGACCACGGCGTCGAACCGCCCCTCGACCTGGCGGTAGTCACGGAGTTCGACGGTGACCCGCTCGCTCACGCCCGCGTCGGCGATCCTCCTCAGGGCCAGCTCGCGCTGCTCCTCGGAGAGGGTGACGGTGAGGACGTCGGCGCCCCGGGAGGCGGCGCGGACGGCGAGTTCGCCCCAGCCGGTGCCGATCTCCAGGAGCCGTGTCCCCGGGCCGACCCCGGCGAGGTCGAGCAGGCGGTCGATCTTGCGGTGCTGGGCGGCGGGGAACACGTCGGCCGTGGCGGGGAGCGTGTCGAAGACGGCGGAGGAGTAGGTGAGGCTCGGGTCCAGGAAGAGGGCGAACAGGTCGTTCGACAGGTCGTAGTGACGCTGGATGTTGTCCCGGGCGCCGTCGAGGGTGTTGCGGTCCCTGTCGGGGCGCCGGTGCGCCCACGCGCCGCGCAGGCGGCGCATCGGGCCGGGCACGAGGTCGTCCACATGGGTGGCGAGCACGGTGAGCACGCCGACGAGGTCGTCGCTGTCCCACTCGCCGGCCATGTACGACTCGCCGAAGCCGATGAGGCCGTCGGCGCCGATCCGGCGGTGGAAGGCGGCGGGGTCGTGCAGGGTCAGGGTGGGCGGACCGGCTCCGTCCGTGGCCGGGTGGGGGACGCCGCCGGATGCGGGGCCGTTCCGTATCCGCAGCGGCAGGCGGGCGAGGGCGCGTTCGACGACACGACGGGCGACGGCCGTACGGAGGGCGGAGGCCCGCGGGAGGCGGGCGACGTCGGGCCAGCGCTCGGGGTCGACGGGCGGGCGGTCGGGACCGGGGGCGATGGGTTCGGCCGACGGTACGGTGACAGTCACAGCATGCCCTCTCGGGTGGGCGAAGCGGGTCGGGGGCGGACGGGAAGTCCCTTGAGGTACAGGCGGATTCCGTGCCAGCGGATGCCGATGCTGACGGCCGCGGTGGACCAGGGGTGGCGCAGTGCGACGGCGAGCAGGCCGCGGAGATCGGCCGGACGGCGGTGCCCTCGGACGGTGGCGGTGAGGGGGCGGCTTCCGTCGCCGTGCCGCAGCTGGACCGTGAGGTCGAGGCGTTCGCCGGGGAGCGGCAGTCGCATCCGGTAGGAGCCCTCGACGTCGAAGAACGGCGAGACGTAGAAGTCCTTGGCGACGTCGGCGCGTCCGTCGGTGTCGGGCCGCAGGAGGTAGCAGTGCCGGCCGCCGTAGGTGTTGTGCACCTCGGCGACGACGCAGACGGGGCGGCCGGTCCGGTCGTGGCACCAGTACAGCGTCAGCGGGTTGAAGACGTGGCCGAAGACCCGGGCGTGGGCCAGCATCAGCACCTGGCCGTCGGCGTCGCGCACACCGTGGGAGGCGAGGTACGCGTCGAGGCCGGCGCGCAGGGTGGGCGCCCGCCCGCCGAAGTGGTCGCGGGCCTCGAACCGGGCGAGCGGCCTCAGGAGTCGGGGCAGTCGGGGGAGGTCGTCGAGGTCCACGAGCCAGAGGTAGGTCCGGCGGCGCAGGCTGTGCCGCACCGGCTGGACGCGGGTGTGCGCGACCTCGCTCGGGTAGAGCGACGGCACCGGGACGCGGGGGCCGGGCGGTGCGACGGACGGGACGTCGGCGGCTGGGGCGGTCACCACGTCACCCCCAGGGCTCGGGCCGCCTCGACTCCGGAGCGGCAGCCGTCCTCGTGGAAGCCCCAGCCGTGGTAGGCGCCGGCGAAGGCCGTGACGGATGTCGCGAGGCCCGGCAGTTCGCGCTGGGCGGCGACGGAGCGGGGCGTGTAGACGGGGTGTTCGTACACCATGCGGGCGAGGACCGTGGTCTCGTCCACGCGGTCGCCGGCGTTGAGGGTCACGATGTGCGGCTCGTCCGCCGGCAGGCGCTGGAGCCGGTTCATGTCATAGCTGACCTGCACGGACCCGGGGCGTGCCCGGCATGAGGGGAGCCAGTAGTTCCAGGAGGCGCGGGCGTGCGGCGATCGCGGCAGCACGGTGGTGTCCCGGTGCAGGACGGTCGGGTTGCGGGAGTAGGTGAACGCTCCGAGGACGCGGCGTTCGTCGGGGGTCGCGTCGGCGAGGAGCCGCAGGGCCTGGTCGGGATGGACGGCCACGACGACGGCCGCGTACGTCTCGGACTCGCCGTCCTCGGTGGTCACGCGCGCGTGGTCCGCGGAGCGCTCGATCGCCCGGACGGGCGTGGCCGTACGGACGGCGGCGAGTCGCTTGACCGCCTTCTCGACGTACGCGGAGGAGCCGCCGGTGACCGTCTTCCACTGGGGTGAGCCGGTGGTGGAGAGCAGCCCGTGATGGTCGAGGAAGCGGAAGAGGTAGGCCGCGGGGTACAGCAGCGCGGTGTCCGGCGGACAGGACCACACGGCGGAGACCAGCGGGATGGCGAAGTGGCCGACGAAGTACGGGGAGAAGCCTTCGCGGTCCAGGAAGGCGCCGAGGCTCGGGCCCTCGTCCCCGGCGGCGAGCAGGCGGCGTGCCGCGCGGTGGAAACGGGGCACGTCCGCGAGCATCCTCAGGTGGCGGCCGCGGCGCAGGTTTCCGCCGCCGAGCAGCCCCCGGGGGCCGCGGGCACCCGCGTACTCGAGGCCGCAGCCGTCGCACCGGACGGACATGCTCATCTCGGAGTCCTGGGTGGCGACGCCGAGTTCGCGGAAGAGGCGCAGCAGGTTCGGGTACGTCCGCTCGTTGTGGACGATGAATCCGGTGTCCACGCGCACCGTGCCGCCGTTCCGGGTCGGCAGCTCGTGGGTGTGGGCGTGCCCGCCGAGCCTGGAGTCGGCCTCGTAGAGCACGACGTCGTGGACGCGGGAGAGCACATGGGCCGCGGTGAGGCCGGCCACGCCCGCCCCCACGACGGCGACGGTCCCTCGGTTCATCGGTTCCCCCTCTTGTCCGTGGGCTTCCACGGGTGTGATTCGGTGCGGTCGGCGGTGCGGATGGGTGCGCGTTCCCCGCACGCGTCGACGGAATCCGGAACGGCTGTCCGGGTCGGGGTGGCCTCCCCGTCCGGCAGGTCGTCTCCCGCGTCCGGGGCCAGGCGGCAGCGCAGGCGCTGCATGCCGCGCCGGGCGTGGCTCTTGACGGTGCCGAGCGGCAGGCCGGTGCGCCGCGCGATCTGCGCCTGCGTCAGGTCCCCGAAGTAGGCCAGGGTCAGGACGTCGCGCTGGGCACCCGGCAGGCGGGCGAGTTCGCCCGCGACGACGACGCGGTCGAGCACGTGGTCGGGCCCGTCGGCCGTCGCCGTGGACGGGGGCAGCGCGGCTCCCGCCGCGGCGATGAGGGCGGTCCTGCGGGTGCGTGCGGAGAGCGCGTCGGCGATCTTGCGGCGGGCGATGCCGACCAGCCAGGCCGGGACGGGTCCGCGTTCGGGGCGGTAGCTCCGGTGGCCGCGCCAGGCGGCGAGGAAGACCTGTTGCGTGACGTCCTCCGCCTCGCGGGGGTCGCCGATCGTACGGCTGGCGAGCGTGTGGACGAGACCGCCCCAGCGCCGGTAGGCGAGAACCAGGCAGTGCTCGTCGCCGCGGACGAGCCCGGCGCCGATCTCCTCGTCCGTGAGCTCGTCGGCGGGCCGGTGCACGGGGCGTACGTCCGGACCGTACGGGACCGGGCGCGGCGCGGACGCCGTGTCGGTCGGGTGGGGGCGGGGGCGGCGCGCCGCTGGTGCTGTGATCATGACGGCCACTCCTTCTGCCCGGCGAGCGGGCGTGGTGGGCGGGCGGACCTCGGCCGTTGGTGGTGCGGATCCGCCGCCCGGGGGCGGGTGCTTCCGCTTCCTCAGCATCCGGTGGGCGGAGGCCACGGCTCAAGACGCATCGGTTGCGCATCGTTTCCCCGAGGGTCCCGTACGGATGTCCCCGCGCGGCTTCCCAGGGCCCGTCGCGCCGGTGGAGCCCGCCATGCCGTGGGGCGGTCCCGGCCTACGCGGTCGCGTAGGCGTCGGACAGCGGGCGGATGCCGGGCCGGGCGGATGCCGGGCCGGGCGTGCGGTTGCCGGGCCGGGCCGGACCGGCCTCCCCGGCCCGTTCGGCACCGCGCCGTCGACATGCGCCCGGGGAGGCATGGCCCCAGATTGGAGGTATCCGACTCGTCGGGCCCGAGCCTGCCCGGCGGGCCGGCCGACGGCAGGAGGATTGTCATGACCACACATGTGAGCGATCCGGGGCGGGGAGAGAGTACGCGCGGCAGCGGCTGGCTGCTGTTCGCCTCCGTGATCATGATCTTCGGCGGCATCATGACGCTGCTCGCGGGCATCTCGGCCATCGCCGAGGACGACGTGTTCCTCACCACCCGCAACTACGTCTACGAGCTCGATCTCACCGGATGGGGCTGGGTCCATCTCATCCTGGGCATCGTGATCACGCTGGCGGGCATCGCCCTGTTCTCGGGCGCCACCTGGGCCAGGGTCGTCGGCATCGTGCTCGCCGGACTCAGCATGATCGCCAACTTCATGTGGCTTCCCTACACGCCGTGGTGGGCACTGCTGATCATCGCGCTCGACGCCGTCGTCATCTGGGCGCTGTGCGTCGCCCCCCGGCCGCTGAGGGACTGACGTCCGGGGCCGCGGCCGCACGCGGGACGGGAGCCGTGACGCTGCCGGAGGTGGTGCTCGTCGTCGGTGTCGCGGGATCGGGCAAGTCGACGGTCGCGCGCCTCCTCGCGGAGCGCCTCGGCCGGCCCTACCGGGACGCGGACGAGTTCCACTCCGAGGCCGACCGCGCGAGGATGGCCGCCGGTCAGGCTCTCACGGACAGCGACCGGGCCCCCTGGCTCGACGCCATCGGGGCCTGGCTGGACCGTGAGATCGCGGCCGGCCGCCCGGCCGTCGCCACCTGCTCGGCGCTCAAGCGCGCGTACCGGGACAGGCTGCTGGCCGGGCGCCCCGGAGTCGCTCTGGTCTACCTGCGCGGATCGCCTGAACTCCTGCGCTCCCGGCTGGCCGCCCGGCACGGTCACTTCTTCCCGGCGGCGCTCCTGGACAGCCAGCTCGCGGACCTGCAGGAGCCGCAGCCGGACGAACACCCGCTGGTGGTGGAGATCGACCAGACTCCGGAGGCCATCGTCGCGGAGGTGCTCTCGCTCCTGCGCGGCCCCGCCTCCGGGGCTCCTCCGGCCGGAACCGTCCCGGAACACGCCGTCCTCCGTGAGGAGCCTTCGATGTCCCCCAGCCCCACGGGCACGCAGTGGCGGTTGACCCGCGACGGACAGAGCGCCGTGGTCGCCCAGTTGGGCGGGGCGCTGCGCTCCTACGCCGCGAACGGCCAGGAGCTGCTGGACGGGTTCTCCGCCGACTCCGCCATCACCGGCGGGCGTGGGCAGTTGCTCGCCCCCTGGCCGAACCGGGTGGGCGGCGGCCGCTACCGTTTCGGCGGCCGGGAGCACCAGCTGCCCCTGACGGAACCGGAGAAGAACAACGCGATCCACGGGCTGCTGCGCTGGACGCCGTGGGCGCTGCTCGCCCGCGGCGACGACGCGATCCGGCTCGGCACGACGCTCTGCCCGCAGCCCGGATATCCCTTCCTCCTGGAGGTCAGCGCCGAATACCGGCTGGGACCCGAAGGGCTGGAGACCTCGGTCCTCGCCACCAACACCGGCACGGGTCCGGCACCCTACGGAGTGGGCCAGCACCCCTATCTGACGGTCGGCACCGATCTCGTCGACACCGCGCTGCTGACCGTTCCCGCCCGGTACCGGCTCCGTACCGACGACCGCGGGCTGCCGGTCGGCCGGGAGCCCGTCGACGGCACCGCGTACGACTTCCGCACCGCGCGCCCCATCGGCGATCTGCGACTGGACACCGCCTACACCGGGCTCGACCGCGCCGCCGACGGCCGGGCGGTGGTGCGCCTCGCGGATCCCTCCGGGCTGCGGGGCGTCGATCTCTGGCTCGGCGACGGCACCCGGTACGTCCAGCTGTACACGGGCGACACCCTGGCCGAACCGGAGCGACGGCGCCGCGGTGTCGCCGTCGAGGCGATGTCCTGCCCGCCGGACGCCTTTCGCAGCGGTACGGATCTCGCGGTCCTGGAGCCGGGCGCCACCCACGTGCTCCGATGGGGCCTCAGTCCCTGGGGGTCTCCGTGACCCGTCGCCCGCGTCCCTCGGCCGTACCCGGCATGGGCGCCGCCGACTTCCGCGCGCTGTACGAGCGCCTGCGGCGCGAGGCACCGCGGTCGGCCCCGGACGGCCGGCCCGGCGCCCTGCGCCATGTGACGCCCGAGCGGGTGGTGGCAGCCGCCGCGGAGGTCCGCCTCGGACGCACGGTGTCGCTGGCCGCGCCGATCGAGACCGTGCCGGGCCCCGACGACCCCGAGCCGGCCGACCACCGGATGACCGGACCGGCCCCGGGCGAACTCGACGCGAAGGGGCTGCACTTCGCCACCGACCGCTTCGCCATGAACGTGCACGGGGACGCGGACAGCCATCTCGACGCCCTGTGCCACGTGGTGCTCGACGGGGAGTTGTACGGCGGGGTGCCCGCGAGCAGCATCACGCCCGAGGGAGCCCGTGCGCTCTCCGTGGGACGGGTGGCGGACGGTGTCGTCGGCCGGGGCGTACTGCTGGACGTCCCGCGGTCGCGTGGCGTGCGCTGGCTGGAACCGGGCGACAGCGTGACCTCGGACGATCTGACGGACGCCGAGGCCGCGCAGGGGGTACGCGTCGGTCCGGGCGACCTGCTCTTCGTCCGGGTGGGACACCGCCTCCGCCGTGCGGAACTCGGACCGTGGGACGCGGCGAGCGCTCGCGCCGGTCTCCACCCGACCGCCGCGGAGTTCCTCGCCGAACGGCAGGTGGCGGTCCTGGGCGGGGACGGCAACAACGACACCGCGCCCAGCACGGTGGAGGGCACCGCCTTTCCCGTGCACGTCCTCGCCATTCATGCCCTCGGCATCCATCTGATGGACTACCTGCGGTTCGAGGATCTCGTCCCGGTCTGCGCGTCGGCGGGACGCTGGAGCTTCCTGTGCGTGGTGGCCCCGCTGCGGCTGCCCGGAGCCACGGGCTCGCCGGTGAACCCGATCGCGGTGCTGTGAGCCGCTCGCCCCGTCTCGGGTCGCCGTGCGTCAGGAGCACGGCTACGTTCGTCGGGGTGGGGAACGCGGTCCCCTCCGCCCGGGTGGGGAACGCAGGGGCTCCGCGGCGCGGAGCGACAGGTCCCGGCGCCGGAGCGGGGCCGTGAACGCGAGGACGGTGGTCGCCGTGGGCGACGCTCCCCACTACGACGTCATCATCATCGGTACGGGCGCCGGCGGCGGCACCCTCGCCCATCGGCTCGCCCCGTCGGGCAAGCGCGTCCTGCTCGTCGAACGCGGCGGCCACCTGCCGAGGGAGCGGGACAACTGGGACTCGACGGCCGTCTTCGTCAAGGGCAAGTACCGGGCTCCGGAGTTCTGGCTGGACAAGAACGGCGCCGAGTTCCCGCCCGAGGTCAACTACTACGTCGGCGGAAACACGAAGTTCTACGGCGCCGCCCTGTTCCGGCTGCGGCCCGAGGACTTCGGCGAGCTGCGCCACCACGGCGGCCTCTCTCCCGCCTGGCCGATCCGCTACGAGGATCTGGAGCCGTACTACACGCAGGCCGAGCACCTCTACCGCGTGCACGGCCGGCACGGCGAGGATCCCGGCGAGGGTCCGGTGAGCGCGCAGTACGCCCACCCGCCCGTGGAGCACGAGCCGCGCATCCAGCAGCTGAGCGACGACCTCACGAGACTCGGTCTCCATCCCTTCCACCTGCCGATCGGCGTCGACCTGAGCCAGGACGACCGCGGGCGGGCCACCCACGCGAGTGTCTGCATCCGCTGCGACCGGGTGGACGGCTTCCCGTGTCTCGTGCGCGGCAAGTCCGACGCGGAGGTGGTCTGCGTGGAGCCGGCCCTGGAACACCCCCATGTCGAGATGGTGACGCACACACGGGTCGTCCGCCTGGAGACCGACGCGCGCGGGCGGCGTGTGGACACGGTCGTCTGTCGGCGGGACGACGGCGAGGAGGTCCGCTTCACCGCGGACGTGGTCGTCGTCTCCTGCGGGGCGGTCAACTCCGCCGCGCTGCTGCTGGCCTCGGCGAACGAGCACCATCCGCGTGGCCTGGCGAACAGCTCCGACGTGGTCGGGCGCTTCTACATGCGGCACAACAACCTGGCGCTGATGGCGGTGTCGAAGGAACCCAACGACACCCGGTTCCAGAAGACGCTGGCCCTGCACGACTGGTATCTCGGCGCGGACGACTGGGACTTCCCGCTGGGCGGCATCCAGATGCTGGGCAAGTCGGACGCCGAGCAGATCCACGGCGAGGCGCCGCGGTGGGCGGGCGCGGCCGTACCGGACATGCCGTTCGAGGTGCTGGCGCATCACGCCGTCGACTTCTGGCTGTGCGGCGAGGACCTGCCGCAGGCCCACAACCGGGTCACTCTCGACGGGGACGGCCGCGTCCACCTCGCTCTCGACGAGAAGAACAACGTCGAAGGGCTGAAGCGGCTGAGGCACGAACTCCAGAAGGTGCTCGGCCACCTGGGCATGCACGAGCACCACCTGCTGTCCCGCAGCATCTACCTGCACAAGGGCATGCCGATCGGTGCGACCGCGCACCAGGCGGGCACCGTGCGATTCGGCACCGACCCCGCCGACTCCGCGCTGGACGTCAACTGCAAGGCCCACGACCTCGACAACCTCTACGTCGTCGACACGAGCTTCTTCCCGAGCATCGGCGCGGTCAACCCGTCCTTGACGGCCATGGCCAACGCCCTGCGCGTCGGCGACCACCTCCTGGAACGGCTCGGCTGAGCCCGGGGCACGCTGGACCGATCGGACGAAGATGTTCGGCCCAACGGATCAACGGCTCTCCTCCCTGCATGCCGACCGCCACGGCCGGTGATTGCGTGACCTCCGTGCCCGCCCCGGCAACGGCCCGGCGGGACACGGCCACACGGCGAGGAGGCAGGGCGTCATGGGTTCCACCACCGAGGGAGCACCGCAGGGTGTGATCCCCGCACGTCTGCTGCGAGGTCAGAAGGCGCTGGTCACCGGCGCCAATTCGGGCATCGGCAAGGCGACGGCCATCGGCCTGGGCCGAGCCGGTGCCGACGTGGTCGTCAACTACGTCGCGGACCCCGAGTCCGCGCGGAAGGTGGTCGAGGAGATCGCCTCGTTCGGGGTCCGTGCGACGGCCGTCGAGGCGGACGTCTCCCAGGAGGACCAGGTCACGGCGATGACCGAGCGGATGGTCGAGGAGTTCGGGACCATCGACATCCTGGTCGCCAACGCGGGCCTGCAGCGCGACGCCCGGCTCACCGACATGACGCTCGCCCAGTGGCAGAAGGTCATCGACGTCAATCTCACCGGTCAGTTCCTGTGCGCCCGGGAGGCCGTCAAGGAGTTCCGGCGCCGCGGTGTGGTTCCCGAGGTGTCCCGCGCCGCCGGAAAGATCATCTGCATGAGTTCGGTGCACCAGATCATCCCCTGGTCCGGACACGTCAACTACGCGTCCTCCAAGGGCGGTGTGCAGATGATGATGCAGACCCTGGCCCAGGAGCTCGCGCCGGAGAAGATCCGGGTGAACGCGGTCGCCCCGGGGGCCATCAGGACACCGATCAACCGCGAGGCGTGGGAGACGCCCGAGGCACGGGACGACCTGCTGACGCTCATCCCGTACGACCGGATCGGTGACCCCGAGGACATCGCCCACGCGGTGGTCGCCCTCGCCTCCGACCTCATGGACTACGTGGTGGGGACGACGCTGTACGTCGACGGCGGCATGACCCTCTTCCCGGGATTCGCCACCGGCGGCTGACCCCTCCCGGACCGTCACGAACAGCGAAGGCGTGTATGTCCACCTCGCTCCACCTGCTGGCGGATGCCCCGGCCCAACTCCTGCCGGCCCGCGAGCTCATGGCCTTCACCCTGGCGTCCCACATCATCCTGGTTCCGCTGGGCGTGGCCTTTCCCTTCATCACCTTGGTCATGCACTACCGCGGGCTGCGCCGCAAGGACGAGACGGCCCTGCTCCTCGCGCGTCGCTGGTCGGCGGTCATGGCGGTGCAGTTCGCGCTCGGCATCGTCACGGGCACGGTGCTGTCCTTCGAGTTCGGCCTGCTCTGGCCCGGCCTGATGGGCCGGTGGGGTGATGTCTTCGGCATCGGATTCGGCGTCGAGGCATGGGCGTTCTTCCTGGAGGCCGTCCTCATCGCCATCTATCTGTACGGATGGCGGCGGCTGAAGCCCCGTACGCACTTCCTGCTCGGGCTGCCCCTCCCGGCCGCGGCGCTCCTCGGCGCCTTCGGCATCCTGGCCGCCAACTCCTGGATGAACACACCGCGGGGCTTCTCCCTGGACGCGCAGGGCAACCCGGTCGACGTGAACGTCTGGAAGGCGATCTTCACCCCGATGTTCGGGCCGCAGTACTGGCACTTCGTCGTGGCGATGATCCTCACCGCGGGCTTCATGGTGTCGGGTGTCTACGCCGTGGGCTGGCTGCGGGGCCGCCGGGACCACTACCACCGGCTCGGGTTCGCCGTTCCCTTCACCATCGCCGCGTTGGCCACTCCGGTGCAGTTCGTCCTCGGCGACGCGATCGCCCGGTCCGTGTTCCACAAGCAGCCGGTGAAGTTCGCCGCGCTGGAGATCGTCTGGGAGACCGACACCCGGGTGCCGGAGTACCTCTTCGGCCGCCTGCAGGAGGACGGGACCGTCAAGGGCGGCATCAAGATCCCCCTGCTCGACTCCATCCTGGCCGGGTTCAGCCCGGACACCAAGGTGGTGGGACTGACCTCCGTCCCCGCGGACCAGCGCCCCACGGCCACTCAGGCGACCATCGCCCACTGGGCCTTCGACCTCATGGTCGTGATCGGCTCCGTACTGGTCCTGCTGGCTCTCTGGTACGGCCTGGTCTGGCTGCGGCACCGCCGGCTTCCCGCCTCGAAGTGGTTCTACCGCTCGGCGGCCTGCGCGGGCGTCGCGTCGGTCGTGGCCGTCGAGTGCGGCTGGATCGCCACCGAGGTGGGACGCCAGCCCTGGATCGTCTACCAGAACATGCGAGTCGCCGAGGCGGTGACCTCGACCCGCTCCACCACCCTCTGGATCATGCTCGCCGTGGTGATGGTGGTGTACGTGTTCCTCTTCGGCTCCTTCCTCGTCATCCTGCTCAGGATGCGCACGCGCTGGCGGCTCGCCGACGAGCAACGGGCCGCGGGAGGCGCGGTCCACGCGCCGGAGGCGGACACCCCGTACGGTCCCCGGGCGCCCCTCCCGGTGGGTGACGCCCCGCCCGGGGGCGCCGCCCAGTCCGAGGACGGCCGCCCATGACCGCCGACCTCATCGCCGTGGTGCTGCTCCTCGCCGTGGCCGCCTACGCCTGCGGTGGCGGCACGGACTACGGGGCCGGCTTCTGGGACCTGACCGCCGGGGGCGCGGAGCGCGGCCGGCGGCCCCGTTGGCTCATCGACCACGCCATGGCCCCCGTCTGGGAGGTCAACAACGTCTGGCTGATCTTCGTCCTCGTCATCATGTGGACCGGCTTCCCCGTCCTGTTCCAGACGGTGTTCTCCGCGATGTGGCTGCCGCTGGCGCTGGCGGCCGTGGGCCTGGTCCTGCGCGGCGCGGGCTTCGCCTTCCGCAAGCCCTCCCGGCGGCTCGCGGGCCGGCGGCTGTACGGTGCCGTGTTCGCCGTCGCCTCGCTGGTCACGCCGTTCTTCCTCGGCGCCGCGGTCGGCGGGGTCGCCTCGGGGCGGGCGGCGCCCGGCACCGGGGCTTCGACGGACGCGTGGGCCAACCCCACCTCCGTGATGTTCGGGCTGGTCGCCATCGCGACCACGGCCCTGCTGGGCGCGGTGTTCCTCACCGGGGACGCCCGTCGGTTCGACGCCCCCGATCTGGTCGGCTACTTCCGGCTGCGGGCGCTGGGCTCCCTGGCCGTGCTCACCGTCCTGGCGGTGATCACCGGATTCGTCACGCACGAGGACTCCCCCCATGTGTGGCACGGACTCACCCACGGCCTGGGGCTGCTCTTCGTCGTCCTGGCCGGGGCCGCGGCGCTCGCGACGGCCTGGCTGCTGCTGCGGACGCCGAGCGCGTGGACGCGCGTCACCGCGGTGGCGGTGGTCGCCTGCGCCGTCATCGCCTGGGGCATGGCGCAGCGTCCCTATCTGGTCCCCACCTCGCTGACGGTGGCCGACGCGGCGGGCGCGCCGGCCACGCTGACGTGGCTGGCGATCGTCACCCTGGTGGCGCTCGTACTCGTCATGCCGGCCGTCTTCCTTCTCTACTGGCTCGACACCCACGGTGAGCTGGCCGAACTCACCGACGCCGAACTGCGGGCACGGAGCGGCCCCGACGGTGACGGTGCGGCACCCGGGGGCTGATCGGCCGGATCCACACCGACATCCACCGTGCCCGGAATCAGGCGAAGGGAGCCTCTGTGACCGACGACGAGATCCTTCTCGGACTCGCCCTGACGGTGGTGCTCGCCGTCGGCTCGCAGATCCTGGCGAGCAGGCTGCGCGTCCCTGCCCTGATCATCCTGCTGCCGGTCGGATTCGCCGCGGGCGCGCTCACGGACGTCATCCATCCCGACGCGTTGATGGGGCCGGCCTTCTCCGCCCTCGTCTCGCTCTCCGTCGCGGTGATCCTCTACGACGCCGGCCTGGGACTCGACCTGCGCAAGCTCACCGGCCGGACCCGGGGCATCGTGGGACGCCTGCTGGTGTACGGGGTGCTGCTCACGTTTCTGCTGGTCGCCTCGGTGGCTCCGGCGATGTTCGACATGCCGCTGCGGGTGGCCGCGATGGTGGGCGTGATCCTCGTCGTCTCGGGCCCCACCGTCGTGGGACCGCTGCTCGACTTCGTACGGCCGACCGACAAGGTGCGGCGCATCCTGATCTGGGAGGGGACGCTGACCGACCCGATCGGCGCCATCCTCGGCGCGCTCACCTTCCATGCCATCGCCACGACGACCCAGGTCGACCTCGGCCGCGGATACCAGCTGGGCCAGTTCGCCATCAGCCTGGCCGTGGGGCTGGTCGGCGGGGTCGTGGGGACGGCGCTGCTCTGGCTCACCCTGCGGACCCTCAGGCTCGGCGAGACCCTCGGTACGCTCGCCCAACTCGCCACGGTGATCGCCGTGTCGGCGGGCTGCGACGTCGTGCGGGACGACACGGGGCTCATCGCCGCGATCGTCACGGGACTGGCCGTCGCCAACATCCCCGGCTTCGACATGCCGGCTCGCCGTCCCTTCTTCGAGACCCTGGTCCAGCTGATCATCGGGCTGCTGTTCGTCTCGATCTCCTCCACGGTCACCCCCGCGTCCCTGGTACCGGTACTCCTACCCTCGTTCGTCCTCATCGCGATCCTCGTCCTCGCGGTGCGGCCGCTCGTGGCCTACGCCGCGACGGCGCGCTCCGGTCTGAGCCGAGGGGAGCGGGCCTTCATCGGATGGATGGACCCGCGCGGGATCGTCGCCGCGGCCACGGCGTCGACGTTCTCGGCAAGCCTGGTGGCCCGGGGGATGAACGGGGCGTCGAAGATCCTGCCCGTCACGTTTCTGGTGATCGTGGGAACCGTTCTGCTCTACTCCTTGACCGCCGCGCCCGTGGCGCGGCGGCTGGGCGTCGTCAAGCCGGCGGGCACGCGCATCCTTCTGGTGGGCGGCGAGCCGTGGGTGGTCGACCTGGGGCGCGCCCTGCGGTCCGCCGGGCTGGACGTGCTGATGTGGGCGGGACGCGACGAGCAGCGCGAACGCATCAGGCGGTCGGGGATCGGCCTGGCCAAGGGCGATCTGCTGGCCACGGCCATCAACCCCGGGGCGCGGTTGGAGGGGGTGACGGCCGTGTATCTGGCGACGGAGGACGACGACTTCAACGCCCTGGCCTCGGTCGTGATGCAGGACAACGTCGAGGGGCCCGTCTACCGCGTCGGCCCGCCGCACGACAGCCATGGAGTGGTCGCTCCGTACACGGGTGGCGACATCCTCTTCGGCCGTGCCCTCGTCCGGCACGTCCTGGCGGCGCGCTACGAGGAGGGTGCCCGGTTCCTCGTCCAGCCGGCCTCCGCCCCGCAGCCGCCGGAACACGCGACCCTCTTCGTCGTACGGGCTGCCGACCAGCGGCTGGAACCCGTCACCGAGGGACAGCGGACCGTCCCGCTGGAGGGCGACACGGTGGTGCTGTTCGGCTCCGTCCCGAGGGCGGCGGGACCGTGAGCCTCGCGGGCCGGGTCCGTGGGGCTACGTCCCGCCCCTCCGAGCTCCGTTGATCATGGCGTCCAGCGTGATCGCCGCGTCGATCAGGGCCAGGTGGGTGAAGGCCTGCGGGAAGTTGCCCAACTGCTGTCCCGTCAGGGCGATCTCCTCGGAGTAGAGGCCGAGGTGGTTGGCGTAGGTGAGCATCTTCTCCAGGACCAGCCTGGCCATGTCGGTGCGTCCGGCCCGCGCGAGGGCGTCGACGTACATGAACGTGCACAGGGAGAAGGTTCCCTCGGAGCCGCGCAGACCGTCGGGTGACGCCTCGGGGTTGTAGCGGTAGACCAGGCTGTCGCTGACCAGTTCGCGTTCCATCGCGTCCAGGGTGGACTTCCACATCGGATCGTCCGGCGTGATGAAGCCGACCGTCGGCATGCGCAGCAGCGACGAGTCGAGCACGTCGTCGCCGTAGTGCTGCACGAAGGCCCGCTTCCCGGGGTCCCATCCCCGGTCGAGGACCTGCGCGTAGATCTCGTCGCGCGCGTCCACCCAGCGGCCACCGGCCGCGGGGCGGCCGTCGTCGTAGGCGATCCGCAGGGCGCGGTCGAAGGCCACCCAGGACATCACGCGGCCGTAGGTGAAGTCCTTCCGGCCGCCCCGGGTCTCCCACAGTCCCTCGCCCGGCTGGTCCCAGTGGTCGACCAGCCAGTCGAGCAGGGTGTGCAGGGCCCGCCAGCCACCGGTGTCGAGGTGCATGCCGTGCTGGTGCGCGAAGTAGATGCTGTCGAGAGCCTCGCCGTAGATGTCCAGTTGCAGCTGGTCGGCGGCTCCGTTGCCGATGCGGACCGGCGCGGAACCGCGGTAGCCCTCCCAGTGGTCCAGGGTCTCCTCGACCAGGTCGGAGGTGCCGTCGACGCGGTACATGATGTTCAGTGGCCCGGTGCCGTTGCCGTGACCGGCCTTCTCCTTCACCCGGTCGTGCAGCCAGCCGATGAAGGCGGACGCCTCCTCCGTGAACCCCAGTCCCAGCAGGGCGTACACGGAGAACGACGCGTCACGGATCCAGGTGAAGCGGTAGTCCCAGTTGCGCTCCCCGCCCAGCTGCTCGGGCAGCCCCGTGGTGGGGGCGGCGACGAGGGCGCCGGTCGGTGCGTAGGTCATGAGCTTCAGCGCCACGGCGGAGCGTTCCACCGCCTCCCGCCAGCGGCCCGAGTAGGTGGACTGGCCGAGCCACGAGCGCCAGAAGCCGACCGTCTCGTCCAGCAGCCGCTCGAACTCCGCCACGCGGACCACGTGCGGCGGCCCGCCGGGGGACGACTCCAGGATCATGCCGCGCTGCTGTCCGGCCCGCAGGGTCAGCGTGAACCGCAGGTCCGTGTCTCCCGAGAGGGTGCTCAGCAGCCGTTCGTCCTGCGGCTCACGGACGGCGTGGACGGCGAGGTCCATGTCCTGCGAGGTGAACAGGGCCCCGTGCTCCGTGATGTGCAGCTCGTGCGGCTTGCGGCCGTAGTCGAAGCGCGGAGCGATCTCGCCCTCGAACGTCATGCTGCCCCGCACACAGCGCAGCATGCGGACCAGGCGGTGGCGGTCCGTCGCCGTCGTGCCGGTCACCGGCATGAAGTCGACCACCTCGCCCGCCCCGGCCTCGGTCATGAAGCGCGTCACCAGCACGGCGGTGTCCGGGTGGTAGAGCTGCCTGGTGGTGTGGTTCGCGGCGGCCGGGCGGATGGTGAAGTGGCCGCCCTTGCGCCGGTCGAGCAGGGCGCCGAAGACGCTGGGCGAGTCGAAGCGCGGACAGCAGAACCAGTCGATCGTCGCATCGGTGGTGACGAGGGCCGCGGTCTGCAGATCACCGATCAGGCCGTGGTTCTCGATCAGGGGATAGTCGTCCATCGTGAGCCCCTTTCGGCCTCTGCCGACGACGATCGGGCACGGTGGCGCGGCGCGGGACGCGGACCGTCGCCGTCTCGTCAGCTTAGGCCGACGTCGTCGTCCCGTCCTGCGGGGACGCCGCGCGCGGCCGCGGGGCACCGGCCCCGGCAGCGCCCGGGCCGTGTGGACGGCGCCGGGTCACCGCCGCTCGGCGAGGTGCTCCAGGGTCTCCAGGACGGGCTGGGCTCCGTCCTCCTCGGCGAGGTGTCCGGCGAGGAGGCGGGCACGGGCGCGCAGCGCGGGGGTGCGGGTCGCGGTGGTGATCGCGGCCGCCAGCCCCTCGACCGTCAGGCGCTGGTAGCGCAGTGGGGCCGGGGCGACACCGAGGCGGGCGAGGCGGGCCGCCCAGAAGTGCTGGTCCAGCTGGACCGGGACCGGGACGGCCGGGACCCCCGCGCGCAGACCGGCCGCGGTCGTACCGGCACCGGCGTGGTGGACGACGGCGGCGGTGCGCGGGAAGAGCCAGGCGTGCGGGACCTCCTGGACGGTGAACAGGTCGTCGCCGTCGGCGTGGAGACCGCTCCATCCCGCCTGGACGATCCCGCGCACCTTCGCTCGGCGCAGGGCCTCGACGACCAGGGTGCTCAGGCGCTCGGCCTCGGTGGTGACGAAGCTTCCAAAGCCCACGAAGACGGGGGGCGGGCCGGAGTCGAGGAAGTCCACCAGCCGGGCGTCGGGCCGCCAGCCGGGCGTCGTTCCCGGCCACCAGTAGCCGCAGACCCGGTGGCCGTCGGGCCAGTCGGCGGGCCTCGGAACGATCCGGGGGCTGAAGCCGTGCAGGACCGTCCGATCGCGCGGCAGGGCCGGCGGGCCACCCCACCGCCGTGGCGGAAGGCCGAGGTCGCGCCGCAGGTCACGGACGGCCGGGGCGAAGATCCGGTCGGCCGCCGCCAGCAGCGCGTGAGCGGCCAGCCGGTTGCCGTACCGTCCGAGCGACCTGCGCCCCGTCACCGTCGGCGGGAACTCCGCGGTGGGCTGGAGCGGCTGGAGGTGGAGACCGACGCTCGGCAGGCGCAGCGCCTCGCCGAGCACCGCACACAGGGGTTCCGTGACGGTGGAGCCGAGGAGCACGTCGGCTCCCTGGCGCACGGCGTCCGCGACACCGGCGGCCAGCCGGGGCATGAACGCCGCCGCCATGGCCGCGATCCGCGCCATCTCCACCGGGGCGCTGACCGCTCTGGCCAGTCCCTGTCCACGCCCCGACGCCAACTCCTCGCGGGGGTCGACGGGCAGCGGACGGAAGCCGAGGCCGTACGCCGCCGCCGCGCCCTCGAAGCGCTCGTGCGTCGCGAGCACCACGTCGTGGCCCGCCGCTCGCAGCCGCATGCCGAGGCCCGTGTACGGAGCGACGTCGCCCCAGCTTCCCGCCGTCACGATCAACACGCGCACGAGGGCAGCTTGCCAGACCCGCGGGGCGCTGTCGGGGAGGTGCCGTCACACGTCCTGAATTCGCCGGAAGGGCCGCTCCGCCTCCAGCGCGAACGCGACCTCCAGCAGGGTCCGTTCGGCTCCCGGACGGGCGGAGAACATGACGCCGACGGGCAGCCCGTCCCCCGTGGCACTCGCGGCGGGCAGCGAGATCGACGGGGTGCCGACGACATTGTCGACCGGCGTGAACGCGACGTAGGCGAGGATCCGTTCGATCAGCGTCGGGTACGGGACGGACGGGCTGAGGTGGCCGATGGCCGGCGTGGTGTGGGCGAGCACCGGGGAGAGGAGGAGGTCGAGGCCGCGGAACGCCGCCGCGTACGCCCGCACCGTCCCCTTCAGCCTGCGCAGCACGCCCGGAGTGGTCCGCCACCGCTCGACGTACGCCTCGCGCAGGCCGCGGCTGAGACCGTCCATGCGGTGCCGGTCGAAGTCCGTGCCGAGGGTGCGGCCCGTGACGCCGAGGAGGAACGACAGCATCCCCCAGTAGGTGAGGAAGTCCTCGGTGAACCGGGGGTCGATGACCGGCTCCACCGGCTCCACGGTGTGGCCGAGCCGGGCGAGGGTGGCCACGGTCTCCGTCACGGCCGCGCGGGTGGCGTCGTCGGCCCGGACGCCGTTCGGCGAGTCGAGCAGGAACCCGATCCGCAACCGTCGTCCCGAGGGCCCTTCGACCAGGCCAAGAGGAGGCAGCTTCGGGTTGTGCCAGTGGCTCTCCGCGGCGGCGAGGAACGCGGCGGTGTCCCGGACGGAGCGGCTCACGACGCCGTCGGAGACGAGGTCCAGCGGGAGTTGACGGCTCTGCGCGTTCGGCACGACCCGGCCACGGGTCGGCTTGAGTCCGACGAGTCCGCAGCAGGCGGCGGGGATCCGGATCGAGCCGCCGCCGTCGTTGGCGTGCGCGATCGGGACCGCGCCGGCCGCGACGAGCGCGGCGCTGCCGCCGGACGAACCGCCCGCCGAGTACCCCGTGTTCCAGGGGTTGCGGACGGGCTCGGCGCCCTCGTACTCCGTGGTCGGGCTGAACCCGAACTCGGGCAGCCGGGTCTTGCCGAGGACCGTGACCCCGGTGCTCAGGAACTGCCGGGTGAACGGCGCGTCCCGCCGGGCGGTGCGCGGGGTGAAGGCCGCGCTGCCGTGGCCGGTGGGCAGACCGTGGTGGTCGGTGTTGTCCTTGACGAAGGTCGGGACCCCGGCCAGCGCGCCGCGCTCCCCGGCCGCGCCGGTGGGGTACGCCGGCGTGCCGGCGTGGACCTGGACGGCGTTGAGCCGCGCCTCGACCGCCCGTACCCGCTCCGCGGCGTCCCGCGCGGCCTCGGCGGCGCTGACGTCGCCGCGCCTGATCGCCGCGGCGAGGCCGACGGCGTCGTGCTCCCCCAGCGCGTCGTCCCGGAAGGCGTGCACCGTCGTTCGTTCGTCGAAAGTCGTCACCGCTACCTCAGCCCCGGCCGTGTGAATGGTCGTCGACCATCATTCCTTACTGTCGAGTAACACGCGAGGGCTTCGCACCTCCGACGCGCCGTGGAGCCCAAAGCTCCGCCTTCACAGAAGAATTGACGAACAGTCAAGAATGACAGGTGCATGACGGGCGAGGGTATGAGGGCATACCTTCGGAGGGCCCCGGGAGGATCGGCGAGACCACCCGGTCGACCGGTCACCCGCGCCGCTCTTCCCGCACTCTCGGTTCCGCGTGGACCCGAGCCCCCACGAGTGAAGGAGCAGCAATGCCGCTCTGCACATGGCTGAAGGCGGGCACCACCGCCGCGGCGGTCGTCCTGGCCACCGCCACGGCCGCGACCGCAGCACCCACCCCCGCACCGTCGACGGCGCGCGCCGCGGCGGTGGTGACACTTCGTTACGACGACAGCCGGGCCGCCGGCTGGGAGGCGGCCATCACGGCCGGAGTCGCCTCCTGGAACGCGAACGTGGCCAACGTGAGGCTGGTCGAGGCCGCACCGGGTACGCGCGCCGAGATCGTCATCGTCGCCACCACCGGCTGGCCGCAGGCGACCCTCGGCCCCGTCCGCCCGGGGCGGCAGGTTCGCGTCGAACTCGGCAGCCAGGCGGTGGCCCAGGGGTACGACAAGACCCGCATCGCCGCCCATGAGCTCGGGCACAGCCTGGGCCTGCCCGACACCAAGCCCGGCCCGTGCTCGCAGTTGATGTCGGGGTCGAGCGCCGGTACGAGCTGCGCGAACGCGGTCCCGAACGCGACCGAGCGGTCCCGGGTGGACTCCGCGTACGCCGGCGGCGTCGCCTCGCTCGCCCCCGCCGACGGCCGGATCCTGGTGGACGCCCCGTAGGACCCGGACAGGAGGGCGCCCGACCGAGCCCCACGGTCGGGCGCCGCCCTCCCCCGACGACTCCCGGCCGGTGCGCTCCGGCCACTGCCCGAATCGCACTCGCTCTCCACGGTGTCACCACAGGACGGGTGCGCGGTGTCCACGTCTCGATGGCCAGGACATGCCAAGCTCGCCGTGAACCACCCATCGTGATCCGTCTGTCGGGCACCACGTCCGGGCCTGCCGATCGCCGGAACGAGGCGCCGTGCCCGCCGAGCGAGAGGACACCCCCCACACATGTCCGCTCACCAGAGGCAGCGCCGCTGGCGGCGTCCCGTCCTGAGCATCGTCGCGGTCGCCGCGATCGCCGTCCCCACCGCGGCCTACGCCTCCGGCGTCCAGCCGCCACCGGCCGAGGCGGAGACACCCGCGGCCGCGCCGCTGGACGACACGTACTACGAAGGCGCGCTCGGCAAGACCGGTGCCGAACTCAAGGGCGCGCTCCACACGATCATCAGCGAGCAGACCAAGCTCTCGTACGACGAGGTCTGGGACGCGCTGAAGACCACCGACGAGGACCCGGAGAACCCGGACAACGTCGTCCTGCTCTACTCCGGGCGCTCCCAGGCCAAGGGCGACAACGGCGGCGACGCCGACGACTGGAACCGCGAGCACGTCTGGGCGAAGTCGCACGGCGACTTCGGCACCGCCACCGGCCCGGGCACCGACATCCACCACCTGCGCCCCGAGGACGTCACCGTCAACTCGACCCGGGGGAACCTCGACTTCGACAACGGGGGCGACCCGGTCGACGAGGCCGCCGGCAGTCGCGTCGACGGCGACTCGTTCGAGCCCCGGGCCGAGGTCAAGGGCGATGTGGCCCGCATGATCCTCTACATGGCCGTCCGCTACGAGGGCGGCGACGGCTTCCCCGACCTCGAACCCAACGACCGGGTCGACAACGGGTCCGCGCCGGCGATGGGCCGCCTCTCGGTGCTCAAGCAGTGGAACGACCAGGACCCGCCGGACGCGTTCGAGAAGACCCGCAACGACAAGATCTTCGGCATCCAGAAGAACCGGAATCCGTTCGTCGACCACCCCGAGTGGGTCGCCGAGATCTGGAAGTAGCGGGGCTCCCGCCCGCACGGGCCCCGGTCGGCTCAGGCCCCCATGCCGAGGACTGCGAGGTTCAGCGCACGCAGGTCCGGTACGGGCGGGAGTTCGTGCGGCTCCTCGCCGCGCCCCTCGTACAGGGCGCGGACCGGCCGCAGGCCGTCGACGCCCCCGGTGGCCCAGGGGGCGTCGAGCGGGGGCAGGGACAGGGTCATGCGTCGACCGTCGGGGAGGTCGGTCTCGAACGTGCCGGCTTCACTCGACCGCATGGGCGGCTCCCTCCGTGAGTGGTGCATGCGTCGGCGATGATCGCCCTCGCCCTGTGTGACGCCCGGGAGCGGCCCCGGGTTCCCGGGCACGGCCACGGGTCGCACCGGGCCGCTCAGGTCGAGGCGCGCCGACGGCGGGCGTAGAGACGGCCCACGGGCTCGCTGCTCAGTCCGTGCAGCACGATGCTGAGCATGACGGTGACCACCATGACCCGGGAGATGAAGTCCCCTCCTTCGGCCGCGGGCAGCTGGATCGCTGCGAGGAGACCGAAGACCACCGAGGTCACGCCTCGGGGACCCATCCACCCCAGGAAGAGCCTGTCGGTCAGGGAGAGATCCGTACCGATCAGGGAGAGCATCACCGGCACCACGCGGACCAGGGTGACGGCGAGGAGCGCGTAGAGGATGACGGAGAGGTGGAAGCCGTCCCAGAACTCGTCGTTGACGATCTGTCCGAAGAGGAACCACAGGGCGAGGGTGAGCAGGGTGACGAGGTCGTCGGTCATCTCCACGGCGTCCTTCGGCAGGTGCCGCATCGCGGGCACGACACAGACCCCGGCGACGAACGAGGCGACGAAGCCGTTGCCGTCCAGGGCCGAGGACAGGGTGTACGCGGCGATGGGCACGCTCAGCACCGCGAGTCTCGCCGCGGCGGGCTGCGTCCAGCCCCTCGCCCAGGACCGGCGCAGCACCCAGCCGGCCAGGAAGCCGACGAGCGAGCCGGCCGCGACGGCCCAGGCCGCCGATCCGACGGCGTCGAGGACGGCCTCGGCGTAGTCGTCGCTCTCGGTGTGGGACTCCACGGCGGCGGCGACGCAGAGCAGGAACACCGGGGAGACGATCCCGTCGTTCAGGCCGCCCTCGACGTTGAGGACCTCCCGCAGGCGCGCCGGGATGCGCTTGTCCCGCACCACGGCAGCGGTGGGTGCCAGATCGAGCGGGACGACCACGGTCGCCAGCGCCGCGAGCACCCATCCGGGCTGGTCGGGGAAGAAGGCGAGCGCGGTCAGGAAGGCGGCGAGCAGGGTGAGCGGAAGCGCGGCCCCCAGGAGCCGGGCGACGACGTTGCGCTCCCGGCGGATGACGCCCGCGGGAACCTCGGTCGCGTCGACGAACAGCAGGAGGGCGAGGACCACCTCCACCGCGTGTTCGAAGCCCGCCATGTCGCCGAAGTCGAAGACGAGCGGCGGGTCGGAGCCGCTGGTGAGGGCGATCCCCGCCACCATCATCGCGATCGGAGCGGTGATGCTCCATCGTGCGAGCCGGTGCGACAGGACGCACCACGTGAACAGAACGCCCGCGATGACGGTGACGGCAAGCAAGAGCATCCGCGCTTTCGAAGGGGCCCTCGGACAGAGGCAGCGTAAGGCGGACCTCCTTCCGGCCCGCGGGAGCACGCCGAAGGGGGCCCGCGCGCACCCCCGAGCGGCCGCGCGGGCCCCGCGTCCGACGAGCGGGAGGGACGGGGCGCGGGGCGGCAAGATCCCTGAGGGGCGCGCGGACCGGTCCTTCGGTACGTTTCGGGTATGGCGACCGATGTCGAGGTGTTTCTTCGTCGCTTGGCCCAGGAGCTGCGGCCCCGGGCGGACCGGACGGCCGACATGCTGCTGCGGCGCATCAGCGGCGAGCTTCCGGAGCTGTGGGAGTACGAGGACCTCGCCTCCGAGGCCGTGGAGGAGACGGCCGCACACATCGACGCCTTCCTGGACCTCCTGGAGAACGGCCTCGACGCGACCAGCGCGAGGACGCCTCCCGCCGCCCTGGAGTTCGCGCGCAGATGCGCCCGGAGCGGGGTGCCGGTCGGCAAGCTCCTGCGCTCCTACCGGCTGGGCCACATCGGCATGCTGCAACTGGCGCAGGACACGGCCGCCGGCCTCACCGACGACCAGCAGCTGGTCAACGCGGCGTGGACCCGACTGATGTCGCTGGGCTTCGAGTACGTCGACCTCGGGTCCGAGCACGTCGCCGCCGCCTACCAGGAGGAGCGCGACCTGCTGCTCCAGCGGCGACTCATCCTGACCAACCGGGCGAGCGTGCGGATCGGGACCACGCTCGACACCGCCCGCACCTGCCAGGAACTGGCGGACGTCGCGGCCGAGGACTTCGCCGACCTCGTCACCGTGGACCTGCTCGACTCGGTGCTCCGCGACGAGGCCGCGCACCCGTCAGCGGACGCGCCGGTGCTGTGCCGGATCGCCCAGCGGTCCGTCCTCGACGGCTGCCCGGACTCCGCCGTCGCCACGGGTGACACGCACACCTACCCGACGGGATCGCATCCGGCGCTGGCACTGGCCGACAGTCGGTCGCTGCTGCACCGGATCACCTCCTCGGACGTCCCCGTGTGGCTGGCGCCGTCCGAGGAGGAGAGGCGGGCCCTGCGCGCCCACGGCTTCCACTCGGTGCTGCTGGTGCCCCTGCAGGCGCGCGGTCACACCCTGGGGCTCGTCGAGTTCTTCCGGCATCGCACGGTGGCCCCCTTCGACGAGGAGGATCTGCTGCTGGCCCAGGAGATCGCCGCCAGGGCCGCGGTGTACATCGACAACGCCCGCCGGTACACCCACGAGCACTCGACCTCCCTCACCCTCCAGCGCAGTCTGCTGCCGCAGCGCGCGGTGGAGCAGTCGGCCGTGGAGACCGCCTCCCGCTATCTGCCCAGCGGTTCCCGCGCGGGTGTGGGCGGTGACTGGTACGACGTCATTCCGTTGTCGGGCGCCCGCGTCGCCCTCGTCGTGGGCGACGTCGTCGGGTCGCGGCCTGCACGCCGCCGCCACCATGGGCCGCCTGCGGACGGCCGTCCGCGCCTTCGCCGACATCGATCTGATGCCGGACGAACTGCTCACGCACCTGGACGACGTGGTCATCCGCCTTCAGCGCGAGGAGGCGTCGGACCGGGGCGAGACCGGAGCCACGTGCCTGTACGCGGTCTACGATCCCGTCTCCCGGCTGTGCTCGCTGGCCAGCGCCGGGCATGTGCTGCCGGCCGTGGTGGTTCCGCGGGGCACCGACGGCGACACCCCGGCCGCCCGTGTCGTCGACTTCCCCGACCTGCCGATCGGCCCGCCCCTTGGCCTGGGCGGGCTGCCCTTCGAGACCACGCAGTTCGAGCTGCCGGAGGGCAGCCTGCTGGCCCTGTACACCGACGGTCTCGTCGAGAGCCGGACGCGTGACGTGGAGACCGCGCGGACGATGCTGTGCGACGTCCTCGCCGAGGCGTCGGAGGCGGGGCCGGCCGGGCCCGCCGAGTCTCCGGACGCGATCTGCGACCGTGTGCTGGCCACCCTGCTGCCCAGCCGTCCTTCCGACGACGTCGCCCTCCTGGTGGCGCGCACCCGGGCGCTCGACCCCGGCCAGGTGGCCACGCTGGACGTCCCGTCCGACCCGGCGGCCGTCTCCGACGTCCGTGCCTTCGTGTCCGAGCGGCTGGCCGCCTGGGGGCTGGAGGAACTGTCCTTCGTCACGGAGCTGGTCGTCAGCGAACTGGTGACGAACGCGATCCGCTACGGCAAGGAGCCCATCCAGCTGCGGCTGATCCTCCAGTCCACGCTCACCTGCGAGGTCTCCGACGCCAGCAGCACGGCCCCGCACCTGCGCCGGGCCCGGACCTACGACGAGGGCGGCCGCGGCCTGCTGCTGGTCGCCCAGCTCACGGAGCGCTGGGGCGCGCGGCACCACCGCGAGGGGAAGGTGATCTGGGCGGAACAGGCCCTCCCCGCGGCGGGCGGCACGGGGAGCACCACCGCGTGACGGCCCGCCTCCCGCACCGGGCGGCGCGGGAGGCGGTCTGTCCCGGTACGTGCGGCGCCGTCCGGAGGGGCCGCGGGTGCGGACCGTCCGGCGGGCGCGCGCGTCAGATGACGCCCTGGGCCGTCATGGCCTGGGCCACCCGCAGGAAGCCCGCCACGTTGGCGCCGAGCACGTAGTCCTCGGGGCTTCCGCCGTACGCGTCGGCCGTCGCGCGGCACTGGGTGTGGACGTCGCGCATGACCGTCGCGAGCCGGGCCTCGGTCTGCTCGAAGGACCAGCTGTCGCGGGAGGCGTTCTGCTGCATCTCCAGCGCCGAGGTCGCCACGCCGCCCGCGTTGGCGGCCTTCCCCGGGCCGAAGAGGACCCCGGCCTCCCGGAACACCTTGACCGCCTCGGGCGTGCAGGGCATGTTCGCGCCCTCGGCGACGGCCCTGACCCCGTTCTTGACCAGCGCGACCGCGTCGTCGCGGCCCAGTTCGTTCTGGGTCGCGCACGGCAGGGCGATGTCGCACGGGACGTCGTACACCGTGCCCCGCGCGGAGAACCGCGCGCTCGGCCGCGCCTCCGCGTAGGCGGAGATCCGGGCGCGGCGCACCTCCTTGACGTCCTTCAGCAGTTCCAGATCGATGCCGTCCTCGTCGACGAGGTATCCGGAGGAGTCGCTGCACGCCACCACCCGGCCGCCGAGCGCCTGCGCCTTCTCCGCCGCGTACACGGCCACGTTCCCGGAGCCGGAGACGACCACCCGGCGGCCGTCGAAGCCGTGACCGCGCGTGGCGAGCATCTCCTGGGCGAAGTACACCGCGCCGTAGCCGGTGGCCTCGGTACGGACGTGGGAGCCGCCCCAGCCGACCGGCTTGCCGGTGAGGACTCCGGCTTCGTAGCGGTTGGTGATGCGCTTGTACTGGCCGAAGAGGTAGC
Source organism: Streptomyces sp. NPDC047971 (assembly GCF_040653355.1). NCBI lineage: Bacteria > Bacillati > Actinomycetota > Actinomycetes > Kitasatosporales > Streptomycetaceae > Streptomyces > Streptomyces sp. NPDC047971. The sequence goes on from NZ_JBEZNW010000001.1 coordinate 223,562, forward strand.
CGATCTCCCGGCCGCCCACGCCGATGTCCCCGGCGGGGACGTCGGTGTGCTCGCCCAGGTGGCGGTGGAGTTCGGTCATGAAGGACTGGCAGAAGCGCATGATCTCGCCGTCCGAGCGGCCCTTGGGGTCGAAGTCGGCGCCGCCCTTGCCGCCGCCGATCGCCATCCCCGTCAGCGCGTTCTTGAAGATCTGCTCGAAGCCGAGGAACTTCACGATGCCCAGGTTGACGCTCGGATGGAAGCGCAGCCCGCCCTTGTACGGGCCGAGCGCGCTGTTGAACTCCACCCGGAATCCCCGGTTGACGCGTACGGAGCCCTCGTCGTCCACCCACGGAACCCGGAAGATCAGCTGCCGCTCGGGCTCGCAGAGCCTCTCCAGGATGCCGGTGTCCACGTACTCCGGGTGTCGCTCGATCGCGGGAGCGAGGGAGTCGAGGACCTCGGCCGCCGCCTGGTGGAACTCCGCCTCGCCGGGGTTGCGACGGCAGACCTCCGTGTAGACGGCCTCCATGTGTGCGCTGACGTTCATTCCCGTGCCTCGCTTTCTCCGAAAGTTCCGTCGCCCGAGGGCGACGTCACACAGTCGTCGTCGGACCTTAGCCCGCGCGGGTGCCGCGGCGGTCGGCGATCCGGTCCCTCGTCCCGGCGGCCCGTGGTGCCGGGGCGAGGGGGGTCTCGATCGGCTCGTCCCGGTCCGAGGACTTTTTCGAATTCGATTCGAGATCGTATCAGTCGCCGTCCCGGCAGCCCGGAAGGCGGGACGAAGCGCCCTGATCCGGCTGCCGGACGCGCCGGACGGGGCCCGGGGATAGCGTGGAAGTACCGCGACTGTCAGGTGATGACGCCATGACCGACAAGACCTACGACGCCATCGTGGTCGGAGCGCGCTGCGCCGGCGCGCCCACCGCGATGCTGCTGGCACGACAGGGCCACCGGGTCCTCCTGCTGGACCGGGCCCACTTCCCCAGCGACACCGTCTCCACGCACCTGATCCATCCGCCGGGCCTGGCGGCCCTGGACCGATGGGGCCTCCTGGACCGGGTGACCGCGGGCGATCTGCCGATGATCCACACCTACTCCTTCGACCTCGGGCCGCTCGTCCTGGCCGGCTCCCCCGCCGGGCACGGATTCCCCGGCTCCTACGCCCCGCGCCGCACGGTCCTGGACAAGATCCTCGTGGACGCGGCCGCGGAGGCGGGCGCGGAGGTCCGCGAGGGGTTCTCCGTCGAGGAGCTGGTGCACGGGGACGAGGCCGCGGACGACACCGTGGCGGGGGTCCGTGGACGCGAGCACGACGGCCCCCGGGTGACGGAGCGCGCCCGGGTGGTGATCGGCGCGGACGGCGCCCACTCCTTCCTCGCGCGGAGCGTCGGCGCCGCCGCCTACGCCGAGAAGCCCAAGCTGCAGTCCAGCTACTACACCTACTGGTCGGGGCTCGACTTCGACGGGTTCGAGGCGTTCCTGCGGCCGGACCGGGCGTTCGCCGGCTGGCCCACCAACGACGGCCTCACCCTGCTCATCTGCGGCTGGCCCATGCGCGAGTTCGAGGAGCACCGGACCGACCCCGAGGGCGAGTACCTGGCGACCGTCGCCCTGGCTCCCGCCCTGGCCGAACGGATCGCGTCGGCCACCCGCGTGGAGCGCTTCGTCGGGACGGCGGTCCCGAACTACTTCCGCACCCCGTACGGACCGGGCTGGGCCCTGGTGGGCGACGCCGGCTACCTCAAGGACTTCATCACCGCCCAGGGCATCCAGGACGCCTTCCAGGACGCGGAACTGTGCGCCCGGGCCGTCGACGAGACCCTCACCGGACGGCGCCCCTACGAGGAGGCCATGCGGGAGTACCAGGAGGCCCGCGACGGACGCGTGCGGGAGATGTACGAGTTCACCGCCGACTTCGCCTGTCTCGACCCGCCGACCCCGGAGATGCTGCAGATGTTCGGGGCCATCGCCCGGCAGCAGGAGACCATGGACGGCTTCGCCCGGGTGGTCGCCGGGGTGACCGCCCCCTCGGAGTTCTTCTCCGACCCGGCCCTGACGGCCCCGGCGGGCTGAGCCGCCCGCGCCCCGCACCCGCCACCGCTCCGCCCGCGCGTCCGCGCCCGCACGCCCGGCTCAGGACCCGCGCGTCCGCGCCCGCACGCCCGGCTCAGGACCCGCGCGTCCGCGCCCGCACGCCCGGCTCAGGACCCTCGCGTCCGCCGAGTGAAGGCGCGTTCCGGATTCGTCGGCGCGGGGGTGACGCGGGGGAACGCCCCTCGGTCGATCCACCAACACCCGGCCCGAGCGGATGGCGCTTTCCGTGTGCGCAACCAGTCGTTCGCGCCCCGGCGCCCGGGATTCACTGGCGGGAAGCAAGTGGCCGAAAGGGCATGGGGACATGGATCTGAACACGGTGCTCGACGTACGCGACGGTCGCCGTCGCGAGACCTGGCGGCCGGGGGACGCCTGGCTCGGCGGCGGTACCTATCTCTTCTCGGAGCCGCAGCCGCACATCCGCCGGCTCGTCGATCTGAGCCGCATGGGCTGGGAGCCGCTGGTACGGCATCCGGACGGGTCTCTGGAGATCGCGGCCACCTGCACGGTCGCCCGCCTGTACCGGTACGCCCGTACGCTCCCGGCCGGCGCGGCCCGGCTCGTCGAGCGGTCGTGCCGGGCCTTCCTCGCCTCCTTCAAGATCTGGAACATGGCGACCGTCGGCGGGAACCTGTGCAACGGCCTGCCCGCCGGGCCCATGATCTCGCTGACGGCAGCCCTCGACGGCGAATGCCTCCTGCTCGACCAGGGCGGATCGCCGCGCCGCAGGAAGGTGGCGGACTTCGTCACCGGCGCGGGACGCAAGGACCTCGCCGAGGGTGAGCTGCTGCGGTCGGTCACGATCCCGGCGGATGCCCTGAACTGCCGGACGGCGTTCCGGCAGGCGTCGCTCTACGGCCTCGGACGCTCCGGCGCGCTGGTCATCGGCACGCTCGACCCGCGGGACGGGTCGCTGACGGTCACCGTCACCGCCGCCACGACCAGGCCCTTCCGCTTCTGGTTCCCGCTCCCCCCGACCCCGGCCGTCCTCCGGCGCGCGATCGACTCGGCCGTCGCCGGTCACGAGTGGTTCGACGACATCCACGGGCTGCCGGAGTGGCGGCGGCACATGGCCCTTCGCTTCGCGGAGGAGATCCGCCGCGAACTCACCCAGGAGTCCGCACGATGAGCTTCCACGTCCGGGTCAACGAGGAGCTGTTCGAGGACGAGCCGCGCGCCGGCCAGTGCCTGCGGACCTATCTGCGTGAGCGGGGATGGTTCGGGGTGAAGAAGGGCTGCGACGCCGGGGACTGCGGGGCCTGCACGGTGCACGTGGACGGCGAGCCCGTGCACAGCTGCCTCTATCCGGCGGTACGCGCCGAGGGCCGGTCGGTCACCACCGTCGAGGGTCTGGCCTCCCCGGACGGGGAACTGCACCCCGTGCAGCAGAGGTTCCTCGACGCGCAGGGCTTCCAGTGCGGGTTCTGCACCGCGGGATTCCTGATGACCACGGCGGCGCTGGAGGCCGAGCGGGGCACCGAGCACGACGACGGCAAGCTCGACGACCTGCCGCGCGCCCTGAAGGGCAACCTCTGCCGCTGCACCGGCTACCGGGCCATCGAGGACGCGGTGCGCGGCGTCAAGCACACCGAGAGCCCGTGCGCGGGCAAGGCGGTCGGCAGGAGCCTGGGGGCCCCCGCCGGACCCCTCGTCGTCACCGGCACCGCCCGGTACACCTTCGACGTCGAGGTGCCGGGGCTGCTGCACATGAAGCTGCTGCGCTCCCCGCACCCGCACGCCCGGATCGTCGACATCGACACCTCCGAGGCGCTCCGGGTCCCGGGCGTGCATGCCGTCCTCACCCATCACGACGCACCCGACCGCCTGTACTCCTCCGCCCGGCACGAGCACCCCACCGAGGACCCGATGGACACCCGCGTCCTGGACGACGTGGTCCGCTTCGTCGGCCAGCGGGTGGCCGCCGTGGTCGCCGACAGCGAGCAGGCCGCCGAGGAGGGCTGCCGCCGCGTGGTCGTCACCTACGAGGAACTCCCGTACGTGACCGACCCGGAGGAGGCCATGCTGCCGGGCGCCCCCGTCATCCACCCCAAGGGCCCCGAGTCGGGGATCTTCCGCGCCGAGAACAACGTGTGCGGCGAGGTCCACCACACCATCGGCGACATGGAGCAGGGATACGCGCAGGCGGACGTCGTCCACGAGGAGACCTTCCGGACGCAGCGCGTGCAGCACGCCAGCCTGGAGACACACGGCAGCGTCGCGTACTTCGAACCCAAGGAGGAGGGTGACGGCGAGCGCATCACCGTCCGCTCCTCCACCCAGGCGCCGTTCCTGACCCGGCGGGCGCTGTGCGCCCTCTACGACCTGAACGAGGACGAGGTCCGCGTCGTCGCGGGCCGCGTGGGCGGCGGCTTCGGCGGCAAGCAGGAGATGCTCACCGAGGACATCGTGGTCCTCGCCGCGCTGAAGCTGCGACGCCCGGTGAAGCTGGAGTTCACCCGGGCCGAGCAGTTCTACGGGGCGACCACCCGCCACCCGTTCACGATCACCATCAAGATCGGCGCCAAGGCCGACGGCACCCTCACCGCGCTGCGCATCCGGGTGCTCGCCAACACCGGCGCCTACGGCAACCACGGCCCGGCGGTCATGTTCCACAGCGTGGGCGAGTCGTTCGCCGTCTACAAGGCGCCGAACAAGGAGGTGGAGGCGTACTCCGTCTACACCAACGGCGTCCCGGCCGGCGCCTTCCGCGGCTACGGGCTGGGACAGGTGCTCTTCGCCCTGGAGTCGGTGATGGACGAATTGGCCCTCAAGCTGGGCATGGACCCGCTCGAACTGCGTGAGAAGAACGTCATCGGCGCCGGCGATCACATGATCACCCCCATCGGGCACGAGCCGGACCTCTTCATCGGCTCGTACGGGATGAAGCAGTGCATGGACGTCGTCCGCAAGGCCATCGCCGAGGACACCAGCCACGAGGACGTGCCGGAGGGCTGGCTCACCGGCACCGGCTCGGCGGTCGCGATGATCGCCACCGGACCCCCGGGCGGCCACTTCGCCGACGCCACGGTCAGTCTGTTGCGCGACGGCACGTACGACATCGCGGTCGGCACGGCCGAGTTCGGCAACGGCACGACCACCGTGCACAAGCAGATCACCGCCGGCGCGCTGAACACCACGGTCGACCGGATCACGGTCCGCCAGTCGGACACGGACGTCGTCCGCCACGACACCGGCGCGTTCGGCTCGGCCGGCACGGTGGTGGCGGGCAAGGCCGTGATGCTGGCGGCCGACTCGCTCGCGGAGCGCCTGAAGACCTTCGCCGCCCGTCACACGGGGGTGGCGCGGCACCTGTGCACGCTGGAGGCCGAGGCGTTCGACTGCGCCGGCCGGGTCGTGACCCTCAAGGAGCTGTACGAGGCCGCGTACGACAAGGGCGAGCTGGACGAGATGGCGGCGGACGGCCACTGGACCGGCTCCCCGCGCTCGGTCGCCTTCAACGCCCAGTGGTTCCGGCTCGCGGTGGACCCCGGCACCGGCGAGACGAGGATCCTGCGCAGCGTGCACGCGGCCGACGCAGGCAAGGTGATGAACCCGATGCAGTGCCGCGGCCAGGTCGAGGGCGGCGTCGCCCAGGCCCTCGGGGCGACGCTCTTCGAGACGGTCCGGGTGGACGAGCGGGGCGAGGTGACGACCGCCGCCTTCCGCCGCTACCGGCTCCCCCAGTACGCCGATGTGCCGCGCACCGAGGTCCACTTCATGGAGACCTCCGACGCGATCGGCCCGCTGGGCGCCAAGTCGATGAGCGAGAGCCCGTTCAATCCGGTCGCCCCCGCCTTCACGAACGCCCTGCGGGACGCCACCGGCGTCCGGTTCACGGAGCTGCCCGTCACCCGTGACCGGGTCTGGCTCGCGCTCGATCGGCAGCGCGTGCGGGGCACCGTCCCGCGAGCCTCGGACGATGCACCGGAATAGTCGAGGGCGTTCTCCGTATCAAGCTCCCAAAAGCAAGGCGATGGAGCGTGAGCCGTAGCAGATGTGGTTCTCGACACGTTGGGTGGGTATCACTGGCGTCAGCCGTCGCACCGACCGTCCGAAGGGGAACCCCATGAGCAGCGTCGTCGCGCCGCCCCGTACCGACCCCGTGCGCGCGGGCCACCTCACCATCCACGGAGAGGTGGCCCGCCCCCTGACGTTGAGCGTCGCGGACCTCCGGGGCCGCTGGGGTCAGCACGAGGCGACGGTGACCTTCGACTGCGCGACCGACGGCCCGCAGGAACACCACTTCCGCGGCCCGCTGCTGCGGGAGGTCATGGAGGCCGTGGTGCCGGCCTTCGATCCCCGCAGGCGCAAGGAGCGCGCCGGCTTCCTGGCGGCGTTCACCGGCGAGGACGGGCACCACGCCGTGCTCTCGTGGGCGGAGTTCGACACCGAGTTCGGAAACGGTCCGATCCTGCTCGCCACCCGCATGGACGGGACGGAGCTGGACGGCGCGGGCTGTCAGCTCGTCGTCCCCACCGACCATTGCGGCGCCCGGTACGTCAGCGCCGTCACCAGCGTCTGGATCGGCAGGTGCCGGATGCCGGAAGCCGTGCGGACCACGGGCGGCTGACGGGGCGCGCACCGCGGCCCCGCGCCGCTCGACGGTGCGTCGCAGCGCGTCGGCGTCAGCCCCGGGCGGTCCGCGAAGCGGTTGCACCGGTGCGGTGCGGCCTCCTACGGTGGCGATCATGCAGTCCTACACCATCGGACAGGCGGCGCGTCTGCTCGGCGTCAGCCCCGACACCGCCCGCCGCTGGGCCGACGCCGGCCGGGTGACCACCCATCGCGACGAGAGCGGTCGCCGGCTCATCGACGGGCGCGATCTGGCCGCCTTCTCCATCGAGGTCGGCCAGGGCGGAACCGGCGACGAGGACGCCTCGTACACCTCCGCGCGCAACGCCTTCCCCGGCATCGTCACCGCGGTCAAGCTCGGTGACATCGCCGCGCAGGTGGAGATCCAGGCCGGTCCTCACCGGCTGGTGTCCCTGCTGACCAGGGAGGCCGTCGAGGAGCTGGGGCTCGAGGTCGGCATGCAGGCCACCGCCCGGGTGAAGTCGACCAGCGTGCACATCGACCGCGCCTGACCCGCGGTCCCCGGCGGCGGGGTGCCCGGACCGGCGCCGGGGCGGCCGAAGCGCCCGCCGCGGCCCGCCGCCGTGCGGACGCCCGGCCGTCCCGGCTCAGTACACGTCGCGGCTGTAGCGCTGGTCGGCGGCGAGCTGTTTCACATACGTGGCGGCCTCGTCCTCGCTCAGCCCGCCCTGGGCCATGGCGATGTCCCGCAGCGCGCGGTCGACGTCCTTGGCCATCCGGCTCGCGTCGCCGCAGACGTAGAAGTGAGCGCCGTCCTGGAGCCAGGACCACAGCTGGGCGCCGTGCTCGCGCATCCTGTCCTGGACGTAGACCTTGGCCCGCTGGTCGCGGGAGAACGCCAGATCGAGGCGGCTGAGCGTGCCCTGCCGGTGGAACTCCGCCAGCTCCTGCCGGTAGTAGAAGTCGGTGGCCTCGTGCTGCTCGCCGAAGAAGAGCCAGTTGCCGCCGTGGTGGCCGAGGGCCCGGCGCTGTTCCAGGAAGCCCATGAACGGGGCGATGCCGGTGCCCGGGCCGACCATGACGGCCGGGGTGCCGGGGTCCACCGGCGGGCGGAAGTGTGCGGCGCGCCGGACGAACAGGGGCACCGCGTCGCCGGGTTCGGCGTCGGCGAGGAAGGTCGACGCCACTCCCTTGCGCCGTCGGCCGGACGGCCCCTCGTAGCGCAGCACCGAGACGGTGAGGCTGACCTCGCGCGCGTCGGCGAGGGGGCTGGAGGAGATCGAGTAGAGCCGTGGCTGCAGCCGCTTGAGCCGTTCCGTCCACTCCTGGGCGCCGAGCCGGACCGGGAACTCGGCGACGAGGTCGACGGCCTGCCGACCCCAGGTCCAGCGCGCGAGACCGTCCTTGTTGTCGGGGCGGGTCAACTGCTTGAGCCCCCGGTCGCCGGTGCGTTCGGCGGCCAGGCGCAGCAGGTCGGGGGTGACGCGGGTGATGTCCAGATGGCGGTGGAGGGCCTGGGCGAAGGACATCGGGCCCGAGCCGGGCGGCACCACCTCGGCGTCCGGGGACAGACCGGTGACGGCGAGCCACTCCGCCACCAGCTCGGGACAGTTGACCGGCCAGACGCCGAGGGCGTCACCCGCCTCGTACGCCACCCCGCTCTCGCCCAGGTCGAAGGTGAACCGGCGGATCTCCTTGCCCGCTCCGGGCAGGCTGAGCAGCCTGTTGCCGGACAGCCGGGCCGGGTAGGGGTCGGCCCTGGTCGGCTGCGGGACGGGAGCGGTCCGCGCCGCGACGGCGACCGCCGTGGTGACGGTCGGTTCCGCGGGTGTCGTGAGGGCGTGGATCACCCGGTCCAGCCACTGTCCGGCGGGCTCGTCGTAGTCCGGTTCGCAGTCGACGCGTGGCAGGAGGCGTACGGCTCCGAGTTCGGCGAGGCGCTCGTCGAGGCGGCGGCCGTGGCCGCAGAAGTCGTCGTAGGCGGAGTCGCCGAAGGCGAGCACGGCGTAACGGACGTCCCGCAAGGGGGCGATGTCGGCGGCGTTGAGGGCCTGCCAGAAGCCGGACCCGTTGTCGGGGGCGTCGCCGTCCCCGAACGTGCTGGTGACCACCAGCACGTCCGTACCGGACGACAGAGCCGCCGGGTCGTGCTCCGCCATGCTGTGGACGGCCACCGGCCGGCCGGCGTCAGCCAGGCGGCCGCCGATGGTGGAGGCGTACGCCTCGGCGTTGCCCGTCTGGGACGCCCAGAGGACGACGACCTGCCGGGTGGGCCCGCTCGCGGCGGCGGCCGGCGCGGGCTCTCCCGTCACCGCCGCCGGCGCGGGAGTCCGGGAGAACGCGCCGGCCAGGAGGCCCTCGACCCACAGCGCGTGGGACGGCGCGACCGGGGCGTCGGCGGGCAGCCGCGGCACGGTCGTGCCGGGCGGGGCGGCGGCGATGCCGGCGAGGAATCCGGCCAGATAGCGGCGCTCATGGTCCGCGAGCTCCGGAGGAGTCAGCTCGGTGAGGCCCAGCAGCCCCGCGACGGCGGCGACGGGTGAGGCCGGCGCCGGGTGCGCCGGGGTCGTCAGGGGCCCTGGCGCGTCCCCTGGGGGCGCGGCGCTCTGCCGTCCGTCGGTGACGGGCAGGGCGGCCACCGGGGCCGGCGCCGTCGTCCTGGTGAGGGTCACGGCGCAGACCTTGAACTCGGGCTGGAAGGAGAGCGGGTCGACGGCGTCGTTGGTGACGGCGTTGACGCTGAGGTACTCGCCGAACAGGTCGTTCCAGTGGAAAGGCGCGAAGCAGTCACCGGGCCGGACCCGGTCGGTGACGACCGCGGGCAGCACCGCCCGGCCGCGCCGCGAGGCCACCTCGACGCCGTCGCCGTCCGTGATGCCGAGCGCGGCGGCGTCCTGCGGATGGACTTCGACGAAGGGCCGGGGGTCGAGCCTGGTCAGCTTGGCGACCCTGCCCGTCTTGGTCATGGTGTGCCACTGGTGCTGCAGACGGCCGGTGTTGAGGACGAAGGGGTAGTCGTCGTCCGGGAGTTCGGCGGCGGGCAGGTGCGGGCGGGCGAAGAACGACGCCCGCCCGGACGCGGTCGGGAAGACCAGGCGGGGCCGGCTGCCGTCCGGGCTCTCGACCGGGGGCCGGCTGACGCCGTCGTTCAGGTAGCGGATCGGATTGCGGTCCGGTCCGTCCGCGGTCGCCGCGGGCCACTGCACCGGGCCACGGCGCAGCCGCTCGTAGCCGACGCCGCGCAGGTCCCATCCGGTCGCGGGGTTCCAGGCCCTCCTGAGCTCGTCGAAGACCTCCTCGGCGTCCGCGTAGGTGAAGGCGTCGGCGAAGCCCATCTCGCAGGCGACACGGGCGATGAGCTGCCAGTCCGGGAGCGCCTGCCCGGGCGGGTCGACGACGCCCTGGACGAGGGTGAGGTTCCGCTCGGAGTTGACCATCACCCCGTCGGCCTCCGCCCAGAGGGTGGCGGGGAGGACGATGTCGGCGTAGGCGTTGGTCTCGGTCTCCGCGAACACGTCCTGGGTGATGACCAGTTCGGCGGCCTCCAGGGCCTCGATCACGGTGCGCCGGTTGGCGACCGAGGCGACCGGGTTGGTGCAGATGATCCAGCACGCCTTGATCTCCCCGGCCGCCATCTCCTCGAACATCTCGACGGTGCCACGGCCGGCCTCGGTGCGCAGCGTGCCTTCGGGTATCCCCCAGAGGTCCTCGACGAAGCGGCGTTCCTCCTCGACCAGCACCGACCGCTGTCCCGGCAGGCCGGGCCCCATGTAGCCCATCTCGCGGCCGCCCATGGCGTTCGGCTGGCCCGTGAGGGAGAAGGGGCCGCTACCGGGACGGCAGATCGCGCCGGTGGCCAGATGCAGGTTGACCAGGGCGTTCGTGTTCCAGGTGCCGTGCGTGGACTGGTTGAGGCCCATGGTCCAGCAGCTCATCCACGCGCCGGCCTCGCCGATCCACCGGGCCGCGCGCCGGATGTCGTCCTCGGGTATTCCGGTGATCTCGGCGACCTTGGCGGGCGGGTAGTCGGCGAGGAAGCCCGGCATCTCCTCCCAGCCCTCGGTGTACTCGGCGATGAAGTCCGGGTCGGTCCAGCCTCCTTCGACCAGCAGGTGCAGCAGGCCGTTGAGCAGGGCGAGATCGGTGCCCGGTCGGATCCGCAGGAACAGGTCGGCCTTCTCCGCGGTGGCGTTGCGCCGGGGGTCGACCACGATCAGCCGGGCACCGCCGGCCTTGACGCGGTCCATCATCCGCAGGAAGAGGATCGGATGGCAGTCGGCCATGTTGGAGCCGATGACGAGGAAGGTGTCGGCCCGGTCGAAGTCCTCGTACGACCCGGGTGGCCCGTCCGCGCCGAGCGACAGCTTGTAGCCGGTCCCGGCGCTCGCCATGCACAGCCGGGAGTTGGACTCGATCCGCTTGGTGCGCAGGAACCCCTTGGCGAGTTTGTTGGCCAGGTACTGCGCCTCCAGCGACATCTGACCGGAGACGTAGAGCGCGAGCGCGTCGGGGCCGTGTTCGTCGAGGATCGCCCGGAGGCCGGCGGCGGTCCGGGTGACGGCCGCGTCCACGTCCACGGACTCGGGCTCGGCGCCCCGGTCGGCGCGGATCCGCGCGGTGGTCAGCCGGCCCGGGGCCGCCAGCATGTCCGCGTGGGTCGCGCCCTTGGTGCACAGCCGTCCGGCGTTGGCCGGATGGCTCCTGTCGCCGGAGGTCCTGGCGACCGTACGCCGGCCGTCGGCGCCCTCGGCGATGTCCAGCACGATCCCGCAGCCGACACCGCAGTACGAGCAGACCGTCCGTACCCGCTCGCTCGCGGCCTTCGTCTCCGCCACAGGAACGCTCCCTCACGATCGTCGATCGACGGTCGCGGCCCGCGGTCGCGCCGTGGGCGGACCGCGGGCCGGGCCCGTCACCGACCACCTTATGAAGCCCCTGTTGCCCGACCGTGACCGGCCGCGCCCCGACGGCGTTACACGGCCCGCACCGGGCGCGATCAGGGAGTGTGAGCCCCGCCGATGGCCGGGACCTGGCCCCGCGCCGAGGTACCGCGCTCCCCCTCCTCCCGCCGACGCGGCGGTCACGCCCCGTCGGTCTCCGGCGCATTCGGGGCATGGCGCTGACCCGACCGAGGCGATCGAGGCCGCCATGCCGACGTCTTCGTGGCGTCGGGTCAGCCGGATCTGATGGTGTACGAACCCGGCGGATCCACTGCGCCGGAAGGCGCGGCCGGCCGGACCGCGCGCGGCAGTGGACTCCCCGTCTCCGCAGCGTCCCGAGCCCATGAAGGAGCCCCGTGAACGACCCGCACCCCCTCCGCCGTACGGCCCGGGTCGCGGCGGCGACCGTCGTCGCCCTCGCGAGCCTCGGCGTCGCCTCCCCGGCGGTTCCCGCGGCGGCGCGGCTTCCGCACGACGTGTGGAGCATCGCGCTGGACGGCTCCGATCCCGCCCGGCGCGCGCTGGCGGCTCGGAGCACGGCGCCGTTCAGCATGGTCGGCGTCACCTGGGCGGACTCGCGGGCCGAGCTCGGCGGCACGGCGCAGGTGCGCACCCGCGACCGCGTCACCGGCGTCTGGTCCGGCTGGCGCGACCTGGAACTCGATGTGCGCACGCCCGAGATCGGCACGGCCACCGAGGCCGCCGGGGCGCGGGCGGGCACGCAGCCCCTGTGGACGGGGCCGTCCGACGGTGTGCAGGTACGGGTGACCGGTCGGGGCGGTCAGGGGTCGGGGCTGCCCGCCGGGCTGCGGGTGGAGCTGGTGGACCCGGTGCGCGACGCGTCCGCCCCGACGTCGCACGGGGGCGCGGGGGCGAGCGCGGGATCGCGACCGGCCGTCGTGCCGCGCTCGGGCTGGGGCGCCGACGAGTCGCTGGTGCTCAGCCCGGCGAAGTACACGACGGACACGAAGGTGGTGTTCACGCACCACACGGCCGGGAGCAACGACTACACGTGCGCGCAGTCGGCGGACATCATCCGCGCGATCTTCCTCTATCACGTGCAGGGCCAGGGCTGGAACGACATCGGCTACCACTTCCTGGTCGACAAGTGCGGCACGGTCTTCGAGGGCCGCGCGGGCGGCATCGACGAGCCCGTCGTGGGCGCGCAGACCTACGGCCTCAACACGGACGCGGCCGGTGTCGCCGTCATCGGCGACTACAACGAGACGAAGACCCCGCCTCCCGTCATCACGGCGGTCGCGGGCCTCGCGGCGTGGAAGCTCGGTCTCTACGGCTACGACGCCACGGGCACGGCCGAGCTCACCTCGTCCGCCGACAACGGCAAGTTCGCGAGGGGGCAGAGGGTCGTCCTGAACCGGATCTCCGGCCACCGCGACGGCTATCCGACGGAGTGCCCCGGCAACAACCTCTACGCGGACCTGACCACCATCCGCGCCCTCGCGGCGGCCGAGCAGGCACGAAGGGCCGGCCCCGTCGGCCCTCGCCCGTGACGAGAAGGGCGCTTCCTCCGGATCACGCCCCGGGCCCGGCAGGATCCGGAGGAGACACCCCGGACGCCCGTGAGCACCCGCGGTGGCCCGTCTTCGCGTGCCTGGTCCCGGGGGGACGCGCCGTCGCGTCCCTGGTCCGGGGGTGACGCGCCGTCGCGTCCCTGGTCCCGGAGTGACGCGCCGTCGCGTCCCTGGTCCCGGGGTGACGCGTCTTCGCGTCCCTGGTTCCGGGGCGGGCCCGGGTGACTAGGCGTCCGGTTCGGGTGCCGCCTCGTCCTGGGCCTGGGCGCGGCGGCCGACCACGGCCGCCGCGGCGAGGGCGCTGGCGAGGAAGGCGGTGGCGACGACCCAGGGCCGGTCGACGACATGTCCGGTGGCGTGGTCGAGGGAGTAACGCCCGGCGCCGGCCACGCCGATGGCGGCCGCGGTGAAGCCGAGGAACGCCGGGTACTCGAAACCGCCGGACTGGGCGAAGAAACCCGCGGGGAGGTGGACGGCGACCGCGCCCGCCATCGCTCCGGCCGCGGCGGCGCCGGCCGCCGGAGTGGCAAGGCCCAGGGCGAGCAGTGCGCCGCCGCCGGCCTCGCCGAGGCCCGCGGCGATCGCGCTCTCGCGGGGCGGCGAGAAGCCCATGGCCTCCATCCCCTTCGCGGTGCCCTCGATGCCGCCACCGCCGAACCAGCCGAAGAGCTTCTGCGTGCCGTGTGCGGCGAGGACGGCTCCCGTGCCCACCCGGAGTACGAGAAGCCCGAGGTCGCGTCGGTTCAGGGTGGTCATCAGGGTCTCCCGGGTCAGCCGGACGTCGGTCACCTTCCACTGTCACCGCCGCATGCGCCGGGACCTCGTCCTGGTACTCCACTCGGGTGACGTCCCGCCCGGTCGGAACCGCCGGCGCATGCGCTACATTTTGCCGGTCCTTGACCGCGATCATTCACGATCCTTCCCTCCTCGGAGCCGGCAACCCATGAGCGACATCGTCAACGGCCTCGGCCGGGCCACCGCCTACGGCGCACTCGGCGTGGTGCTGCTGATCCTCGGCATCGTCCTGGTGGACCTGCTGACGCCCGGGAAGCTCGGCCGGCAGATCTGGGAGGAGCGGAACCGCAACGCGGCGACGCTGCTCAGCTCCGCCCTGCTCGGCATAGGCGGGATCGTCTTCACCTCGATCTGGACGACCTATCACGACTTCGGCAAGGGCCTCGCGTCCACGGCCGCGTTCGGCCTGCTCGGCCTCGTGATGATGGCCGTGGCCTTCCTCGTCGTGGACCTGGTCACGCCGGGCAAGCTGGGCGCCACCCTCGTCGACCCCGAGCCGCACCCGGCGGTCTGGGTGACGGCCTCCTGCAACATCGCCGTCTCCGCGATCGTCTCCGCGTCCATCGCCTGAACCGTCAACGCCCCATCGGCTCCACCTCGAGGAACCGTCTGCGGCGCGGCCCCCGGTAGAGCAGCGCCTCCCAGCCGAGGCGCCGCAGGACCGGTATGCAGTCCGTGAGCGCGGACTCCTCCTGCTGCGCGGCCCCGCCTCCGGGCGGACCCACCCACTCGACGACCGTGGTTCCGGGCCGTTCGCCGGCGGTCACCCGATAGCCGGTGGCCACGCGGACACCCGCGGCGTCCACCGCCGAGGCCGCCGTCCTCGCCGCCTCCAGCGCGAGGGCGACGGCGCGGACCGGCTGTCTCAGCTCCCACTCCGCGGGCACGCCCCGCGGGTCGCCGCCCTGCCGGTTGGTCAGCCGCCGGATCTGCAACAGCCCGTCGAGGGCCGCCCGCACCTCCCGCGACCGCTGCTCCGCCTCGCCCTCCGCGGGCGGCGGACCGTCGCCCGTCGCCGCCTCGAACGTCCCCCGGTTCGTCGTCATGTCCCCACGGTAGGACCCGCCACCGACAGCGGCCCCGGCGCCGCGGGTCGGGCGTCAGCGCTGACTGCGGCCGCTCGTCACCCCGTAGTACTGCAGGTCCTGCCGGTCGATCGGGCGGCGCACCGGGTAGCGGGTCGAGACCGTGGTCGTGGTCTTCCCGGCGCGCACGGCGGTCGCGGAGCTGTGGCCGGTGCGCAGCGGCAGGAGGTGGGCCTGGACGCCGGAGGACGCCCGGTAGGCACCGTCGGTGGTGCCGGTCGTCGTGCGCACCTGCGCGGGTGCCGTGAGGAAGGAGAGGACCTCCACGGTGTCCCGGGGCGTCGCCGTGCCGTTGCGGGGCTCTATCAGCCGCGGCTGGCGCGCCGTGGACGGGGCGGCGTCGACGAACTGGACGCGTGAGGTCAGATAGAGCGTGTCGCGGACGATCCTGGGCCAGGCTCCGGTCTTGAAGCGCGTCAGGTAGTAGGACGTGAGGTCCAGGTAGGCGTAGCCGTTGTGCAGCGAGGGTGCGAAGTGGGTGCCCTCGGAGTAGTCGTTCCAGGTGGTGAGCTGGACCCAGTCGGCTCCCGAGTCGATGGCCGCTCCCCAGCTCGCCCGCAGGGTCTCGGTGTTCCCCGCCTCGTCGTACACGCCCTGGTTGGGGCGGGCGTCCTGCACGGAGACGGGTTGCATCCAGATCTTGCCGAGCCGGTGGGCACGGTCCGCCGCGGCGCTCGCGCCGCCTTGCCTGTTGGCGCTGCGGGCACCCCATTCGGAGAAGCCGTGGCTGATGGCCGCGTACCGCTCGTGCTTCGGGGTGAAGTCCAGGAAGAGGGGGACGAGCGCGGTGCGGATGCCGTGGCGGTTCTCCAGCTCGCGCATCATCGACCGCCACCAGGCGGGGTCCTTCTCCTCGGCCTTGAAGGGGGAGACGACGAGCCTGCCGTCGGCCAGCCGGTGGGCCGACGGGTGACGGGCGAGCCGGGCGAGTGTGTCGGCGAGCGAGGCGGGCGTGGTGCGCAGCGAGGTCATGTCGGGCATGAGCTGGATCCGGAAGCCGGGGTCCTCCTCGCTCGCGGCCCGCAGCAGCAGGTCGGCGCGGTCCCGGTTGCGTCCGCTCTCGGAGAGCAGGTCGAGGGTGAATCCGTCGAGCCCGGCGTCGCGCGCGGTCCGGATCTCCTGGCGCAGGTGGGTCAGTTGCCAGTTCCCCTTCTCGGGCGCCACCGGCAGCGGTCGGTCGCGCAGCAGCCCTCCGTACGCCCGGTGCTTGCCCTTCTCGCCCTCGGAGGTCAGGTAGTTGCGGCTGTAGTAGTCGCGGTCCGCGGGCTGGTTGTCCAGCGAGAGCGGGTACGGGGTGAAGTAGTGCGCGAAGACGAGCTTGCCCGAGCGGCGCAGTTCGCGGGTCGGGGGCAGGTCGAACGGAAGGGCGGTGCTGTACGCGGCCGGGCGGCCCGAGGCGGGCTCGGCGGGGGCGGCGCCGCGGAGTACGCCGGCCGTGCCGATGCCGGCCCAGGCGCCGAGGAGCAGCACGCCCAGGGCGAGTCCGGGGAGCAGCCGGCGTCGGCCCGGTGCCCGATGGGTCCGGGCTGGCGGCTTGTCCGGCATGGGCGTCCTCTGGGTCGGTCGGAGCTGCCGCGGGGCCCGCGGGCTGGCAGTAGTACAACCGATCGCGGGCGGGGGAACAACCACCGTCCGGGGCGCGCCGAACCGGCCGTGGCGGGGCGCCTCGTACCGCTTGCGGCCCGGCAGGCGAGGTGACCGGCGGCTGAGGCCACCCCCGGCCCGTTCCGCATAGCGGACCGCGGCGCGTCGAATTCGCCGGTGCCGAGGGCCCGGCGAACGGACCGTCGAGCGGGCGGCGGCGCGGCCCGGACCTCCGGTCCCGCCGCCCCGGACGCAATTCCCCTGCCCTCGGGGGGCTTCCCTTCGGTGTGGTTTCGGACACAACCGCGGCCCTCTCCCCTGCCGTCGTCCCGAATTTCTTCCGCGGTTTCCGGCACACCCCCACCCCGGCGTCACCTGGCCTCACGTGCGTCAACTCGCGTCGCACGGACGTATCATGCGAACGACTGTGTCCGCCCCGGGCCCGATGTCACGAGATGAATGAGCCGTCACCTTCTGAGGTCGTTCGTGTGAACAGCAGCGGACGTGCGCGTCTTTGTCGTACTGTTCCGGGCGTTGCGACACATGTTCATCGATCAGGGGGTCGACGAACGGGCTGACGCACGTCGAACGTGCCTGGGGGGTACATGTGGCATGCCCGTACAACTGAGACAGACTCTGCGGGGACCGCGACCGGTCCCGTGGCGACACCGCCGCACCCACGCGCCAAGGCGCGCTGGTACCCGGCTGTCGCGCTGACCGTCGACGTCCTCGGCGTGGGCGTGCCCACGGCGCTGGTCATGGACGTCGAGCGCCAGCCGTACGCGCACCTCAGCGCCGTGGTCGCGGCCCTGTGCTGGGCCGGGGTCCGCGCGCTCCGGAGGCGGTACGCCCGCCGGGAACTCGGCGAGTCACGGGGCAGTCTGCCCGTGCTGCACGACTGGCTGATCCTCCTCGGGGTGCTCGCCGTGCTGCGCGCCGCCGCCGACCTGCACCACCCGGCGCTGCTCTGCCTCGCGGCGCTGCTGCCGGCTCCCGTCCTCACCCTGATCTGCTCGAAGCTGACCTGGCACCACCTCGTCGCGGCCCGCCGCGAGGCCCAGGTGGTCACCCGGGTCCTCGTGCTGGGTGAGCCCACGGCCGCCGGTGACGTCGCGGAGCACCTCGCCGGACGCACCGAGCACCCGTACGTGGTGGTCGGCATCGTCGCGGTCGGCGACGGGCCGGTCCGCACCGGCGCTCCTGTGGCGACCCGCCTCGGCGTGCCGATGCCGGAGGCCGCCGACGGGGACACCACGCCGGTCCTGGCCGCCGCCCGCGAGCTGGAGGCCGATGTCGTCCTCGTCGCGGCCGGGCCGCTGATGGCGGGCGAGCGGCTGCGGCGGCTCTCCTGGGGGCTGCACGACGCGGGTACCGAACTCGCACTGGCCCCGGGTCTGGTGGAGTTCGCCGTGAAGCGTCTGGAGACCACGTCGGCGGCCGGCATGGCGCTGCTCCGGGTCGCGCCACCGGTGCGCAGCGGTGTGCAGCAGTTCCTGAAGTCCGTCATGGACCGCGCCGGAGCGGCCTTCGGGCTGCTCGCGCTCTCCCCGCTCTTCCTCGGGATAGGCGCCGCGGTGAAGCTCACCTCGGCCGGACCCGTGTTCTACAAGCAGGTGCGGGTGGGCCAGGGGCGGAACCCGTTCGTCATGTGGAAGTTCCGCACGATGTTCCTCGACGCCGATGCCCGCAAGGCGGAGCTGTCGCAGGCCAACGAGCACGACGGGCTGATGTTCAAGATGCGCCGCGACCCCCGGGTGACCCGGGTGGGGCGGCTGCTGCGGCGCACCTCGCTGGACGAACTGCCGCAGCTGATCAACGTCCTGCTCGGCTCGATGTCCCTGGTCGGTCCGCGTCCCCCGCTGCCGGACGAGGTGGCGCGGTACGGGGACGTGGAGCTGCGCCGGCTCGCCGTGCGGCCCGGGATGACCGGGCTCTGGCAGATCAGCGGGCGTTCGGACCTGTCGTGGGACGAGACGGTGGAGCTCGACCTCCACTACGTGGACAACTGGTCGTTCACCAGCGATGTCGATGTCATGGCCCGTACGTTCCGCGCCGTCGTCGACGGTCGCGGAGCGTACTGACGGGCCGGGCCGCATGACGTCAGTTCTGTTCCCGCCACCAGGCGTAGGTGGCGGCGATGCCGTCGGGCAGGGCGACGGCGGGCTTCCAGCCGAGCCCGGTCAGCCGGGACACGTCGAGCAGCTTGCGCGGGGTGCCGTCGGGCTTGCTCGTGTCCCAGGCGATCCTGCCCTGGTATCCCGTGACCTCGGCCACCGTCTCGGCCAGTTCCCGGATGGTGAGGTCCTCGCCGCAGCCGATGTTGACCGGCTCGTCGCCGTCGTAGCCGCGCAGCAGCACGGCGCAGGCGGCGGCGAGGTCGTCGACGTGCAGGAACTCCCGGCGCGGGCTTCCGGAGCCCCAGAGCACGATCTCCTCGCGGCCCTCCTCACGGGCCTCGTGGAAGCGCCGGATCAGCGCCGGGAGCACGTGCGAGGTCTCCAGGTCGAAGTTGTCGCCGGGCCCGTAGAGGTTCGTGGGCATCGCGGAGACGTAGGCGGCTCCGTACTGCTTCCGGTACGACTGGACCTGCACGATGCCGGCGATCTTGGCCAGCGCGTAGGCCTCGTTGGTGGGTTCCAGCGGGCCGGTGAGCAGCGCGTCCTCGGGGATCGGCTGGGGCGCGAGCCTCGGGTAGATGCAGGACGAGCCGAGGAAGAGCAGCCGCTCGACCCCGGCGGCGTGCGCACCGGCGATGACCGCGAGCTGGATCTGGAGGTTCTCCTCCAGGAACTGCACGGGGTAGGTGCTGTTCGCCATGATGCCGCCCACCTTCGCGGCGGCGAGCACGACGGCGTCGGGGCGGGTCCGGGCGAGATAGTCCGCGGTCCGGGCCGCGTCGCGCAGATCGAGCTCGGCACGGGTCCGGGTGAGCACTTCGTGCCCGTCCGCGGTCAGCCTGCGGGCGATCGCGGAGCCGACGAGGCCGCGGTGGCCCGCGACGAATATCCGGGCCCGCTCGGGCAGATACGACGGGGCTTCCGTCGGGGCGGTCGTCGATTCATTCATGGCCCGGATCATGCCAGGCCGACAGGGACCGCAGTACACCAGATCCGGATTTACGACTCGGATCACTTCATATCCGCAAGTTACGGACCGGCTGGGGGCCGGTCCGTTCGGGAGGGGCACCACGCATGAGCAAGACCGCACTGATCACCGGAGTCACCGGACAGGACGGCTCGTACCTGGCCGAACTGCTGCTGTCCAAGGGCTACACGGTGCACGGCCTCGTCCGTCGGTCGTCCAGCTTCAACACCGAGCGCATCGACCACGTGTACCAGGACCCGCAGCAGGCGAACCGCTCCTTCGTGCTGCACCACGCCGATCTCTCGGACGGGGTGGCGCTGGTGAACCTGCTCCGCGACATCCGCCCCGACGAGGTCTACAACCTCGGCGCGCAGTCCCATGTGCGGGTCTCCTTCGACGCCCCGCTGTACACGGGCGACGTGACGGGCCTGGGCGCCCTCCGGCTCCTGGAGGCCATCCGGGCCAGCGGGGTCGACACCCGGATCTACCAGGCGTCCTCCTCCGAGATGTTCGGCGCCACCCCGCCGCCGCAGAACGAGCAGACGCCGTTCCACCCGCGCAGCCCGTACGGCGCCGCCAAGGTCTTCGCCTACTGGACCACGGTCAATTACCGCGAGGCGTACGACATGTTCGCGGTGAACGGTATCCTGTTCAACCACGAGTCGCCGCGCCGCGGCGAGACCTTCGTGACCCGCAAGATCACGCGGGCCGTGGCCCGCATCAAGGCCGGACTCCAGGACCGGCTGTACCTGGGCAACCTCGACGCGGTACGCGACTGGGGGTACGCCCCCGAGTACGTCGACGCGATGTGGCGCATGCTGCAGTGCGACGAGCCGACCGACTACGTGGTGGCGACCGGAGTCCCGGCGACCGTACGGCAGTTCGTGGAGACGGCGTTCGGCCACGCCGGGCTGGACTGGTCGGAGCACGTCCGCTACGACCCCAAGTACGAGCGCCCCAGCGAGGTCGACGCCCTGATCGGCGACGCGAGCAAGGCGCGGGACCTCCTTGGCTGGAAGCCCACGGTTCAGGTGGAGGAGCTGGCACGCATCATGGTCGACGCCGACATCCGTCTCGTCGAGGACCAGCTGGCCGGCGCGACGGTCCGAATAGACCGCTGACCTGCACTTCTCTCTCTCGCGGCCGCTCCGGTGAGACAGCCGGGGCGGCCGTTCGCCACGATGTGCGCGAGTACGCAAGGTAGTGGATTGGCCAAAACGGCTCTCACGCTTGTCACTTCGTCGTACAGTTCGCATTCATCAGATGGCAGTTGCACCACTTCTCGCCACATTGACTGGGCTATCACGCCTGGGGGGAACATGCGTAGATCCTGGGGGCTCACTGCTGCCCTCGTCCTGACCGTCGCGGCCGGAGCCGGAGGCTCTCTGGCCCCGACGGCCGCGGCCCTGACGCCGCCGGTGGCCTTCACCGCGGACGATCTGCCGACCTGGCAGACCAACGGCATCGTCTGGGCACTCGCCGAGGCGAACGACACCGTCTTCGTGGGCGGCACCTTCTCCGAGGTGCGCCCGCCCGAGGGCGGCGCCGGCACTCCGAAGGGGGCCGTCAACTTCGCGGCGCTGGACGCCGCGACGGGCGCGCCCACCGCCTGCAATCTCTCATTCACCGTCGGCAGCGGCACCGCGACCGTGCGGACCCTCGTGGTCTCGCCGGACAAGAAGACGCTGTACGCGGGTGGCTACTTCGGCGCCGTCAACGGCACGCCGGTGTCCAGCCTCGCCGCGATCGACATCGCCACCTGCACGCCGAAGGCGGCCTTCACGCCGAGCTTCCCCGCCACCGTGCGGGCGCTCGCCGTCACCGACACCACCGTCTACGCGGCCGGCGACTTCGGCACCGTGGAGGGGCAGACCCGACAGCGGTTCGCCGCCGTCACCACCGCCGGCGCGCTGCTGCCGTTCACCGCGAACGCCGACGAGCCGGGCCGGGCCATCGAGGTCACCCCGGACGGGCAGCACGTACTGCTCGGCGGCGACTTCTTCACCGTCAACGGGGCCAACTCGCACGCGCTCGCCGTGGTGAACTCCACGACCGGCGCCGTGACGAAGGCGTACCCCAACGGCTGGATCCCGCAGAACTCCGTCGTCAAGGACATCGAGACGGACGCGACGGGCTTCTACACCGGCAACGAGGGCACCGGCGGTGGCGTCTTCGACGGCCGCATCGCCCTCAACCTCTCCGACTTCGAGCAGCGCTGGCGCGACACCTGCCTCGGCGCCACCCAGGCGGTCCGCTCCTACGAGGGTGTGCTCTACAGCGCCTCGCACGCCCACGACTGCTCCAGCGTCGGCGAGTTCCCCGACGGTCGCCGTTACCACCTGCTCGCCCAGCCGACGACGTCCACCGGCAAGCTCGGCTGGTTCCCGGACACCAACGACGGCATCGGCGAGGGCATCGGTCCGCGCGCCTTCGCCATCTCCGGCACCGGTTCCACCAAGTACCTCTGGGTGGGCGGCGAGTTCACCACCACCAACGGTGCCCCGGCGCAGGGTCTCACCCGCTTCGCCTCCGGTCCCGACACCGGCGCGCCGACCGTGCCGACGGTGAGCGCCGCCGCGGTGACCCCGAGCGCGGTGCAGGTCCGCTGGCGCTCCAGCCTGGACCTGGACGACTCGACGCTGACCTACAAGGTCTACCGGAACGGCGGGGCGACCCCGATCGCGACCCTCCAGGGCGACTCGCTGCACTGGTCGCGCCCCCAGGTCTCGTTCAAGGACACCAACGTGACCCCGGGCCAGACCTACACCTACCGGGTGACGGCCGGTGACGCGGACGGCAACACCAGCGCCCTGTCCGCGACGTCGACGGTGACGGTCCCGACCTCGCCGGAGCCGTACGCCTCCCAGGTGATCGCCGACGGCGCCGGGCTCTACTGGCGCTTCGACGAGTCGAGCACGCCGTACGCCGCCGACTCCTCCAACGGGAACAACAGCGGCCTCTTCGTCAACGCTCCGGCCCTGCGCCAGACCCCGGCCGCCGTCAGCGGCGCGTCCACCGCGGTCACGCTCAACGGCACGGACGAGCAGATCCACAGCGACCGGCGCCAGGACGTGACCGGCTCGTTCACCGTCGAGACGTGGTTCAAGACGACCACGAACCGTGGCGGCAAGCTGATCGGCTTCGGCAACAACACGACGCGCAACAGCGGCAGCTACGACAAGCACCTGTACATGACGAACACCGGCAACGTGGTGTTCGGCGTCTACACCGGCTCGGCCCGGACCCTGACCTCGCTGGGCTCGTACAACAACGGCGCCTGGCACCACGCGGTCGGCACCCAGGGTCCTGACGGCATGAAGCTGTACGTCGACGGCAAGCTGCTGGCGTCGAACAACGTCACCACCAACCAGCAGTACCCGGGCTACTGGCACGTCGGGGCGGACAACCTCTCCGGCTGGCCGCTGCGTCCGACGAGCACCTTCTTCGCGGGCCAGCTCGACGAGGCCGCGGTCTACCCGTCCGCGCTCACCGCGGCGCAGGTCGCCAAGCACCACAGCCTGGCCTCCGCCCCGGCCGACACGGTCACCTCGGTGACCGCGTCGGAGGACACCTACGCCAACGCCGGCGCCCCCGGCACCAACTACGGCACGTCCAGCTCGCTGGCCGTGCGCGGAACGGCGGCGTACGAGTCCTACCTGCGGTTCA
Organism: Streptomyces sp. NPDC047971; assembly: GCF_040653355.1. Lineage (NCBI taxonomy): Bacteria > Bacillati > Actinomycetota > Actinomycetes > Kitasatosporales > Streptomycetaceae > Streptomyces > Streptomyces sp. NPDC047971. The sequence continues at coordinate 246,857 of NZ_JBEZNW010000001.1, forward strand.
CCCTGCCGGCGGCCCCGGCGGGCACCGTCCTCAAGAGCGCCCGGCTCGCGGTGAAGACCTCCACGGCGGCGGGTTCCGGCTCGGTCGACTCCCAGTCCGTCGTCCCGGTCACCGGTGCGTGGACCGAGGCGGCCCTGACGTACACCAACCGCCCGGCGCTCGCGGGCAGCCCGATCGGGACGCTCAGCGGCGCCACGGACGGCTCCGCCGTCTACTCGGCGGCGCTGAACACCTCGGCGATCCAGGCGGCGCTCGGCGGCTCGTACAGCGTCGCGCTGACCAGCACGGGGACCGACCCGCTGTGGCTCTGGTCGTCCGAGGCGTCGGCCGCCGAGGGCACCCCGCAGCTGGTGCTCACCTTCGGCGCCCCGTAGCCGGTGCGCTGAACCGTCCATCCAGGATGCGGGGCCCGGTCGGCCGGGCCCCGCATCCGACGTACCACGGGAGTTCCCCATGCGTCGCCCTCTTCACCGGCGCCCGGCAGCGGCGGCGGCCCTGCTGACCGCTCTGCTCACCCTGGCCGCCTGCTCCTCGGGGGGTGACGGCTCCGACGGCGCTCCGCGGGCGGCGACGCCCACGCGTTCGGCGGTCGTGCCCGACCGGCAGGCCGAGGCGGAGCCCACCGGCCCCACCCCGAGCCCGACCAAGGGACCGGTCGTCCCGGATGCCGAACTCAAACCCGTCACCGGCTCGTTCACCACGCAGCAGAAGGAGTACCTGAGCGGGCGGGTGCCCAAGAACACGGATCCGGCCGCGGTGCTCCAGACCGGCGAGGAGTCCTGCCAGCGTCTGGAGCGCACCGCCAAGCGGGACAAGGACGCCGCGGTGGGCGCCCTCGTGGCCGGGGACATCCCGGACGCCGAGGCCGCCGTGAACCATCTCTGCCCGGCGCAGAAGCCGCTGCTCGCGACGGCGCGGACCGGCTTCCCCGACGGCACGGTGACCCAGCCGAAGGCCGGCACCTACCGGGCGCTGACCAGTGACCCGTCGTGCACCTGGCGGGCCCTGGGCAAGGACGGGAAGGTGCTCGCCTCGGGTCCGGCGCTCGGCGCCAAGGGCCCGGTGAAGGCCGCCGTCCCCGCGGGGACGGCGGAGTTCGTCTCCTCTTCCTGCTACGCCTGGCTGCCGGCCTGATCCACCCGGACGGACTCGTACACCCCGAGCAGGGTGTCGAGGACGGCCTCCATCGAGAACGCCTCCGTGGCCAGCTTCCGGGCCGCCACGGAGGCGCTGTCGTTCGCGTGGCGGTCCAGCAGCGCGGTGACGGCCGGGGCGATGCCCGCCGCGTCCGTGACGACCCGTCCCGCGCCCGCCTCCTCGATGTCACGGGCGAGGCCGTTGGTGTCCGTGACGACGGCCGGGGTCCCGACCGACAGCGCCTCCAGGACGGACATCGGGAACGGCTCGTCCACCGACGGCAGCACGTACACGTGCGCCCTGCGCAGCTCCTCCAGCATCCGCTCGGCCGACAGCGGTCCCGGACGCTCCACCCGGTCGCCGACGCCCAGCTCGTCGACGAGGGCGTCCACGGCCGCCCGTTCGCCCTCGTCCGGACCGGCGAGGACGAACGTGGCGTCGGGGTGGTGGCGCAGGATTTCGGGAACGGCCGCGACGAAGTCCGTGGGGCGCTTGCGGGCCTGCAGCCGTGCCGCGTACAGGATGCGCGGCGGACCGGTCGGTGTCGGGCGGGGGTCCTGGGCGGGTACGCCGTTGACCAGGCGTACGGCCCGGTCGAGCGGCCCGCCGACGACGGCGTCCAGGTCCCTCCGCTCGCGTCCCGTCAGATGGAGGACGGCGGAGGCGCCGCGCAGCACGCGCCGGACCGCGACCGCGTCCAGGATCCTGGCCAGGATCTTCTCGCTCGGATCGACCATGCCGTGCGTCTGGAGCACCAGCGGCCGGCCGGCCCGCAGGGCCGCCAGCGCCACGGGCAGGGTGACCAGATCGCGGGCGAGATGGACATGGACCACGTCCGCGTCCCTGACCAGCGCGCCCGCCCCGGCGACCAGCGCGGGCGAGGTGATGCCGCTGAAGCCGAGGGGCAGGATCGAGCGGGCCTGGTACAACCGGGCGGGCACTCCGTCGACCTCGGTCGGAAGCGTCTCGCCGAAGCCGTCGCCGAGGGCGACCAGGCGTGGCCGGTGGCCCCGTCCGGCCAGTCCGCGGCAGAGGTTGACCGCCACCCTGACGGGTCCGCCGAAGGCGTGGGTGGGGCTGTGCAGGGTGACCGCGTGCAGGACGCGCAGGCCGCTCACGCGGGCACCGGGACCGGACGGCGGCCGTCGGCCGTGTGCAGCGTGAGCTCGGGCAGGTCCTTGTGCAGGGTCGTGCCGGCCGCGACGACCGCGTGGCGGCCGACGGTGACCCCGGCGAGGACGGTGGCGCGGGTCGCGACCCAGGCGCCGTCCTCGACGGTGATGGGCGCGTTGCGGTAGCGGAAGTCCGAGGCGCGGTGGTCGTGGCTGCCGGTGCAGAGCAGCGCCTCCTGGGAGACGCAGACGTGCGCGCCGAGCGTGACGGGCTCCAGGTTGAGCAGCCAGGCCCCCTCGCCGATCCAGGTGTGGTCACCGACGGTCAGCTTCCACGGCCACAGGATCCTGACCCGGTGCCGGATGAGCACGCCGTCGCCTATGGTCGCGCCGAAGGCCCGCAGCAGCGCGACCCGCAGCCTGGCCGGGCAGAACCAGGCCATGAAGACCGTGTTCATCACCGCGAACCAGAGGGCCTGCGTCAGCTTGCCGCGGCCCTTGTCGTATCCGGCCAGCGTGAAGGCCGGGAGATTCCGCATGAGTCCACCCCCAACAGCGCCTCCCCTGGCGCCGAGAGGTTCAGACTAACGGTTGACGCAAGGTGACAGGAGGGCGTCGGTAGACTGCCGCGAAGTGACCTTCCGAGGGTGGCGCGTTCGTGCGCCGGGGGCCGGAAGTCCGGGGATCCAGGGGGCGGTATGACGACCGATGTACGCGGTACGGCGGCGGAGCCGCGCCCTGCGCCGACTCCGCCCCCGCCCCTGCTGCTCGCGCCCCCGGTCTCCCCGCGCACGCTCCTGTCGCGGGCCCTGTCGATCCCGCTGGTGCTGGGCTTCACGGTGTTCCTGCCGCTGCTGGTGGCGATCCAGCCGGGCGCGGGGGTGCACGATGCCGCGTACTACCTCCAGATCGCGCTGACCATGTACGCCGGGGCCCGGCTCTCGGCCATGATCCTCACCCGTCGGCGCAAGCTGCTGCAGGGCTCGTTCTGGCTCTTCGTCTACATGGCGATGGGTGTGGCGCCGCTCGCGCAGGCCGTGCTCGGCCGGGTGCCGACCCCGGTGGTGGGCCCGCGCTCCGATCTGACGACGGCGGTCGCCCTGGTCCTGGTCGGCTGCGCGGCGTTCGACCTCGGGTCGCTGCTGGCCCGGGGCCGGCCCGGAGGCTCCGGGCGGGGCGAGGAGCGTCCGGCGCTGGTGCACCGGCGCCGGCTGTATCTGCTGGTGCTGCTGGCCTTCGCGTGCAGCGGGCTGTTCGTCGTCAAGCTCGGCGGGCCCGCGGTGTTCTTCTCCAGCCGTCAGGAGATCATCGCCGGAATCGAGGAGGCGGGGGTCTCGCAGGCCGACTCGCAGGCCGGACAGGCCTTCCTGCGCGGCTTCGGCACGGTCCCCGCGCTCTTCGCGCTGCTGGTGTACTGCCGTTGGCTGGTCACCTCGCGGCGGGCCAGGCGCCGGCCCATGGTGATCGCCGTGTTCCTGGCGCTGGTGCTGCTCAACTGCGTGGTGAACAACCCGATCTCGAATCCCCGGTACTGGTTCCTCACGGTGATGTTCTCGCTGTTGTTCACCGTCTTCCCGGTGAGCGCGGCGATGTACCGGTCGGCGCTGAGTCTCGGGGTGGTGATGGCCCTGATCGTCTTCCCCTTCTCGGACCGGTTCCGCTACGACGAGAAGAACTACCGTCCGGTGGAGACCACGTCCGTCCTGGAGCCGCTGGCGCTCAAGGACTACGACCAGGTCGGCATGTTCGCCAACACGATCACGCTGGTGAACTCGGGAAGCCGGCACCGCTACGGCCGTCAGCTGGCCGGATCCGTGCTCTTCGCCGTGCCGCGTTCGGTGTGGCCGGGCAAGCCGCGCGACACGGGCGTGATGGTCGGCCAGTGGATGGGGACGGTGAACACCAACCTCTCCTCCCCCGTGTGGGCCGAACTCTGGATCGACTTCGGGGCCGTGGGCATGGGCGCCGGGATGATGGGGATGGGGTACGCCGCCGCGCGGGTGGACGGGAGGTTCGCCCGCCGGGGCACCCGCAGGGCGCCACCGGGCAGTCTGATCTCCCTGGTGGTGCCCCTCGTGGCGGGGTACTCCTTCATCCTGCTGCGCGGTCCGCTGCTGCAGGCGTCGGGCCGGGTGGCGATCGCGCTGATCTGCGTCGCCCTGGTGACCACCTGGCGTCAGGACAAGGGCGCCGCGCTCCGCTGACCGTCCCGCTGCTCGGGGACTCTTCCGGGGCGGGTTCGCGTCACACGGGTCCAGGCCGCCAGGGCCTTCAGCGCGGAGCCCGCGGCCAGGCCCCAGGCCGCGCCGGCGGCGCCGCCGAGGACGTACCCGCCGAGCATCAGCGCGACGGAGAGCAGCGAGAAGACGACCTGGACGGAGAGCGTGGCGCGCGGGCTGAGGACCCGCAGGGTCACCAGGGCGCAGGTGCCCGCCGCCATCACGGCGTACTGGCTGCCGGTGGCGGGCAGGAGCTCCGCGGCGGACCGCCAGGTGTCGCCCAGGAGTCCCCGGCCCACCCGCTCCGGGAGCGCGTACAGGGCGGCGGCCCAGCCGAGCGCGACCAGTGCGAGGACGGCGGCGAGTCCGATGGCCGCCCGTACGGTGGCGCGTCGGGAGCCCGCCCTGCCCAGCAGGGGCGGGCCGAAGGCGTTGACCGAGGTGAAGAGCGTGTTGAGCGGGCCGAAGAGGGTCGAGGCACCGCGCAGCGCGCCGACGGCGAGGGGGTTCGCGAAGAGTCCGAGGCCGAGGACGGCGAGCTGGCTCGAGCCGTTGCCGACGGCGAACTCGACGACGAATCGCCGGCCGAGGTGGTCCTTGCGCAGGAAGCGGCGCGGATCGCCGGGCCGGCCGCGCACGAAGGGCCGGAGCAGGGCGAGTCCGAGGAGTACGGCGGGCAGCGCCGACAGGCCCCAGACGAGGACCAGCCGGGCCGGTGAGGAGCCGTGCGGCTGGACGAGGAGCGCGGGGACGGCGCAGGCGAGCCTGAGGACGTCGGCGGCCAGCGCGCGGTGCGGCTGCCGCAGGGCGGAGAAGGCGTAGCGCAGCCCGTCCTGGACGAGGACGACCGGCAGGACGGCGCCGAGGGCGAGCAGCGCGGGGCCGGTGTCGCCCCCGACGGCCGCGCCCGCGGCGAGCAGCGGGAGCGCGACGACCGTGGAGGCGAGGGCGGTGAAGGTGACGGCGGACCGGGCCGCCGCGCCGACCTCGTGTTCCTCGCCCTTCTCCAGGACGACGCTCTGTCCGACGTACGCCGCGCCCAGGCCGAGGAGCACGGTGAAGCCGATGTAGACCATCGAGAAGGCGGCGAAGCCGTCCGCGGTGGACTGCCGCGCCGCGATCACGAGGACGGCGATGTTGGTGAGGCTGGCCGCCGCCTGGTCCAGGACCGAGGCGGCGACCGTGGCGGCTCGCCTCAACGGTCGCCCGCGCGGATGTCGCCGCTCCGCAGGTCCTCCGCGCGCAGCGAGCGCAGGGTGACGGTATCGGAGCCGTCGCCCTGGATCACCTGCTCGGGCTCGGGGGTGAACTCCTCGGCGGGGGAGGGCGCGGGGGCCGGCTGCCTGCTCCGTCCGCCGCCGCCGCGCCGGCCGGCCGCCTGCTTGCCGACGCGGCTCTTGCCGCCCGGTGTGTGGACCACGGCGCCGAGGACCGTTCCGCCGGCGCCCGCGATGAGTTCGCGGATGCGCTGGAGGTCCGTGCGGTGGACGCCGCGCGGGTCGCAGACGATGAGGACGCCGTCGACGCGGTCCACGAGGGCGAGCGCGTCCGCGTAGTTGAGGACGGGCGGGGCGAGGACGACGACGGTCGCGTTGGGCGAGTCGGCCTCGGCGATCAGGCGGGTGACCGTCGGGGCCGTCAGGGCCCGGGCCACGTTCCGTACCCGCTCACCGGGGACCAGGCCGAACGAGCCGGACTCGCCCGCGTCGACGGAGAGCTGGCGGCGTCCGGGCCAGCCGTTCTCCTCGCTCTCCCCCGTGTGGCTCCACCGGGGCGCCGCCGCCGCGTGGGCGCGGAGCCGTCCGGCGAGCGTGGGGGTCCGCAGATCGGCCTCGATGAGGAGGACGTCCTTGCCGGTCTCGGCGAAGGAGGCGGCGAGGTGCGAGGCGACCGCCACGGCGGCGTCGTTGGAGCCGCGCGGGGCGACGACGAGCAGGCGACGCCGGTCGGCGAAGCGCTGGTCGTAGGCGAGCCGGAAGGCGACGGAGCGGTACTCCTCGGCGACCCGGGCGTCCGTGTGGTCGTCGGCGAGCAGGACGTCGGTCGCCCCGCGCGGCAGGGTGCCGAGGACGGGGGCGCGCACCGCGCGGGCGACGTCGCCGGCGGAGCGGGGCGCGGGGTCGAAGACGAGCCGGACCCAGGCGGCGAGGAGGCCGAGCGCCACGCCGACGAGGGCGCCGAGACCGAGGCTCATGGTGAGTCCGGGTCCGTCGGAGAAACCGGGCGCGGTGGCGGTACGGATGACGGTGCCGGCCGACATGTCGAGGGACTTGAGCTGGCTGATCCGGGCGTCGAGCTCGTTGATCCGGTTGAGCAGGTTGGTCTTGACCGCGTACTCGTTGTCCCGGGCGGCCCCGTCGGCCATCCGGTCGACTTCCTTGGTCTTCTGGTCGTGCTTCTTGGCGACCTCGTCGAGCTGCTTCTGCTGGCCCGCCAGCATGGTGGCCCGCAGGTCGGTCCACTGCTTCTTGCGCAGGTCGAGGTAGGACTGGGTGACCGCGTTGGCGCGGTCGGCCGCGGCCTGGGGCGAGTCCGCGGTGTAGGTGAACTGGAGGACCTGGCTCTGCGGCGGATTGGTGACCTGGAGGTCCTTCTGGAGCTTTCCGAGTGTGCCGGTCCAGCCGAGCTTCTTGGCCGCCTGCTCGGCGACGCTGCTGCTGAGCGCGGTCTGCCGCTCGGACCCCATGTTGAGCGTCTTGTCCTGCGAGACGCTGGGGTTGAAGGGGTCGTTCACGGGGGCGCGCAGCACCACCTGGCTGGTGGCGACGTAGGTGTCGGCGTTGGACAGGCCGAACCAGACACCGCCGAGGAGACCGATCCCGATCCCGCCGGCGATGATCGCGCGGTAGCGCAGGAGCTGGCGGAACTGGTCCCGCAGCAGCTCCGGTTCGTCGTCCTCCACCGCGGTGACGTGCGTGTGTGTCACGTGCTCGGACCCCCCAGAGCCTCGTCGATCAGTGCGTCGATCCGGGCCAGTCCGGCCGCACGGGTCAGATGGGCCTCGACATGGCGGGGCCCCTGGGCGCCGAGCGCGTCGGCTGCCGACGGATCGTCCCCGAGTCTACGGATCTCCGCGAGGAGCGCGTCGGGGTCCTCGGGCGGTACGAGCACGCCGGCACCGGAGCGCAGCACTTCGAGGGCGGTACCGCCCTCGGCGGCCACGGAGGCGACCACGGGGCGTCCGGCCGCGAAGTACGAGGTCAGCTTGGACGGGACGCTCATGTCGAGGACGGAGGCCCGCTGGGTGACGGCGAGGACGTCCGCCGCGGCGAGTGTGTCGGGGAACTCGTCGTCCCCGACGGGCTCCATGAAGTCCAGGTTGGGTATCCCGGTTCCCAGCTGCTCCAGATGGGCGCGCTGGTTGCCGTCGCCGAGGAGGACGACCCGGATCTTCGGGTCGCGCCGGGCCGCCTCGACGAGCACGTCGAGCCCCTGCTTGAGGCCCATGTTCCCGGAGTGCAGGACGACGGTCTCACCCTCGGACCAGCCGAGTCGCCGCCGGGTCTCCGCCCGGGGCGTCGTGGGGCCGGCCACGTGCGACCAGTTGGGCACGAGCCGGATGCGACGGCGGTCGACGCCCATGGCGGCGACCTTGTCGACGAAGGTCTCGTGGATGACGCCGACGAGCGCGGCCCTGCGCAGGGCGTACGTCTCGGCGCGCCCGGCCAGCGCGGCGGCCCGGTCGCCGCCGCGGATGCCGCTCTGCGCGGCGGCGGCGCCCATCAGGTCCTGGACGACGGGGACGTACGGGATCCGCCAACGGGTCGCGAGGCGGGCGCCGATGATGCCGCCGGCGAGGCTGGGCATCTGGGCGAGGACCGCGTCGGGCCGGCCCATGGAGGGAGGCGCCATCAGGCCGTGGGCCAGCACGCTCGCCTCGAACGCGGCCCGCTTCAGCGCGGTCTGGCGGGGCGGGACGGTGTGGCGCCTGCGGTGCACCACGACCCCGGAACGCCGCTCCGTGCGGCGCCAGGCACCGGCGTAGGCCGGATCGAGGGACCAGGAGGGGTAGTGCGGCATTCCGGCGAGGACGTGCGTCTCGTGGCCGCGTGCCGCCCAGTGCTCGGCTATCTGGGTGGCATAAGGGCCTATTCCGGCGTGTTCAGGCGCATAGTTGGTGGACACCATCAGCAGCCTGCGCCGGGTCACCGGCGTGCCGCCGTCGTTCCCCACTGTCGCTTCCCCCACGCGAACGTCCCTTTCCCCCGTACGTGAACCGGCTCTCACCCTAGTCGTTCACTCACTCTCAACGGAACGTGCACGCTATCGTCGGAAACTCCTTCGCGCTGGGGAGCGCGAACGCACCTGGGGGGTTTCACTCATGACCGATGGACGGCCGTACCGAGTCGGCTACGCGCCGGGCGCCTACGACCTCTTCCACATTGGCCATCTCAACATCCTGCGGCACGCCCGTTCTCAGTGCGACTACCTGGTGGCCGGAGTGGTCTCGGACGAGATGGCCGAGCGCGCCAAGGGCAGGCGTCCGATGATCCCGCTGGTCGAGCGTCTCGAGATCGTGCGCAACGTGAAGTACGTCGACGCCGCCTTCGTGGAGACCGTGCCGGACAAGCTGGAGACATGGAAGCAGGTCCGGTTCGACGTGCTGTTCAAGGGCGACGACTGGCGCGGTACGCCCAAGGGAGACCGTCTGGAACGGGACTTCGCCGGGGTGGGCGTGGAGATCGTCTACTTCCCGTACACGATGCACACCTCCAGCACCCAGCTCCGCCGTGCGCTCGACCTCCTGACGCAGGAGGCCGAGCCCGGGACGGGAGTGGGCGGGGTCAGCGAGGGGCTGCGCTGAGCTCGCGGAACCACTTCGCGAGGAAGGCGAGGAGGAACACCGCGCTCGCGACGGCGAGCACGGTGTAGCTCCAGCGGAAGACGGAACCGCCGCCGAGCAGCAGGAAGACCAGGCAGAAGACCCCGTGGTCGACGGGGAGCAGCGCCACGGCCCGCAGGGTGGACGGCTGGGGCGCCGGTGTGCCCGGGGCCGGACGCGGCTTGAGCTTCTCGGTCAGGAGCCCGCCGAAGAAGGTGACGACGGCGGCGAGCTGGAATCCGAGGGGGACGAGGAGCCAGCCGTCGGTGGTCGTGCCGAAGTACTCGGGGTGGCGGTAGAACGCGATCAGTACGGCCAGGTGCAGGGCGGTGATCTTCGCGCAGTCCACCACGTGGTCGAGCCACTCCCCCGCCGGGCTGCCGCCGCCGCGCAGGCGGGCAAGCTGCCCGTCCGCGGAGTCGAAGGCGAAGCCGACGGCGAGACCGAGCCAGATCAGCAGGCCGAGCGTCCAGGACGGCGTGCAGAGGGCCACCGCGGCGACGGCGGCGAAGCTGAAGGCGGCGCTGATCAGGGTGACCTGGTTCGGTGTCAGTCCGGCGGCGTACGAGCCGGCCGCGAGGTACCGCCCGACGGGTCGATTGACGAACCGCGAGTAGAGCGAGACCCCCTTCGCGGACTTCTGCGCGGATCTCAGCTCGGTCAGCGCGGTCCCGATCGTTCCCACGAACCCCCCCGGGTCATTGTCGCGTACGGTCGAAAGCCGTACATCCGTACGTGATGATGGCGCACATCATCGCAGGCCCCGGGAGGGGCGGGGGCCGGCGCCGGTCCCGGACCGTGCAGAACGAGTCACCGGCCGCGGTGGGGCGCGCTGCCGCCGCCGACGGCCCCGGCGCCCGGGCCCCGGCCCCGGCCGGACTCCGCGGAGCCGGTACGGGTCCGGGACCGCGCGGGTGGGCGGGCGCGCCCCGGAGCGGGGTGCCGAGCCGGAGGCGCGCCGGATTCCGGGCTCCGGCGCGCCGACGCCGGCCCCGGAGTCGGCGCCGGCGCCCGCCGGGAATGGCCGATCGTGATCACCGCGCACGAGGCCGTCATGCGGTCAGGAGCTCGGCGACGTCTCCACGGCCTCGGCGCGACGGTTCTCCTTGAGGGTGATCCGGCCCTTGCGGATGGTCGCCAGGCGCGGGGCGCGACGGGCGATCGCGCTGTCGTGCGTCACCATCACGAACGTCAGTCCGTGCTCCTTCCAGAGCCCTTCGAGCAGTTCCACGATCTCGTCGCGCATCGACTCGTCGAGGTTGCCGGTCGGCTCGTCCGCCAGGAGCACCTTGGGCCGCTTCACCAGGGCCCGGGCGATCGCGACGCGCTGCTGCTGGCCTCCGGAGAGCTCGGACGGCAGGTGCTTGAGGCGCTCGCCGAGACCGACGGAATCCAGCGCCTCGGCCGCCATGCCGCGCCGCTGGGACGCCTTGAGGCCCATCGGGACCAGCGCGGTCTCCACGTTCTCCTGAGCGGTGAGGGTGGGGATGAGGTTGAAGGACTGGAAGACGAAACCGATGTTCTGGCTGCGGACGCGGGTCAGCCGGCTCTCCGGCAGCTTCGCCAGGTCGACTCCGTCGAGCATCACGCTGCCCGCCGTGGGCCGGTCGAGTCCGCCCAGCATCTGGAGCAGCGTGGACTTGCCGCCGCCGGTCGGCCCCTGGATGACGAGCCGGTCGCCCTCGCTGATGGTGAGGTCGATCCCGGCGAGCGCGTCGACCCGCTCCTGGCCTCTGCGGTACTGCTTGGTGACGCCTGCGAGTTCGTACATGGTGCAACTCCTGCGATACGTGAAGAGGGTTCGGGCTTGGCGGCTACTCGACGCGGCGCAGGGCGTCCGCCGGGCGCAGCCGCGAGGCGCGCCATGCGCCGAAGCCGCCGGCGACGAGCCCTCCGCCGAGCGCGAGGACCACGGCGAGGCCGACGGTGGTGACGCTCACGGGGGCGGTGAGGGCGATGTCGAGGGTGTTGCCGGCGGCGCCCTCGCGGACCGCGGTCATGCCGGGGCCGCCGAGCATCCGACCGCCGCCGGGGCCGCCGCCGTTCAGCGCGCCGGCGCCGAGTTCGGCGGTGAGCGTGGGGCTGACGGCGGTGACGAGGTAGGCGCCGCCGAGGCCCACGGCGATGCCGAGCGCGCCGCCGAGCAGGCCGTTGACGAGCGCCTCGCCCATGACCTGGCGGGTGACCCGGCCGCTCTCCCAGCCGAGCGCCTTGAGCGTGCCGAACTCGCGCACCCGGCGGCTGACCGCGGAGGAGGTCAGCAGGCCGGCCACGAGCACGGCGGCGACGAGCACGGCGTACGAGAGCCACCTGCCCACGTTGGTGGCCAGGTCGGCGGCGGTGTCGAGGGAGCCGGAGACGGTCTCGGCGAGGTCGGCGGACGTGGTGACCGTGGTGCCGGAGACGTTCTTCTGGATGGCGGCCTTGACGGCGTCGATCCTCGTCGAGTCGGTCGCCTTCACATAGACGGTGGTGATCTTGTCCTTGGAGTCCGACAGGATCTGGGCCTGCTTCAGCGGCAGATAGACCTGGGCGGCGGACTGTCCGCTGTCGGCGGTGGCGATGCCGACGATCTGGAACGTCACCGCCTTGACCGTGAGGGTCTCGCCGACGTCGAGTCCCTCCTGCTTGGCGTAGGCGCTGTCGACGACGACGACCTTGGCCTCGGTCTCGGAGGCCGTGAAGGTACGGCCCTTGGAGATCGTGGAGGTGGTGAGGGGGCCGAGGCCGGGGGCGGTGACGTCGGTGCCGTAGAGGGTGAAGGAGTTGACGTCGAAGGCCGCGCCACCGCCCTCGACGGTGCCGCCGCCCCCGCCGTTGCCGCCGCCCGGGCCGCCGGGCTGGGCCTGCCGGGTGTCCTGCCTGACCTCGCCGCGCCGGAACTGGCCGTCGATCTTCAGGTTGACGAGGCTGAGACCGCCGACGGCCTCGGCGACGTCGCTCTGCTTCGCGACGGTGTCGACGGTGGAGGCGGGCAGGGTCTGGAACCCCTGGACCATCAGCCGGTCGCTGCTCTGCTCCTCGTCGTCGCCCCGGGCGTCGAACTCGAACCGCGGCCGCTGCGCCTGCCCGCCCTCGGCGGTCTGCTCGCGGGCCTTGGTGACGGTCAGGTCGGTGCCGAGTCCGTAGAGGGACTCGAGGACCCGTGTCTGCGCCCGCTGCATCCCGGAGGCCACGGAGTTGACGACGATGACGAGCGCGATCCCGAGCGCGAGCCCGGAGGCGACGACGAGCGCCGCCTTTCTGCGACGGCGCAGCTCGCGCCGGAGGTAGGTGAAGAACATGGGCGTGAAGCTAGGCAGGGGTGGTGATGGCCGGATAAGCCCCACGTGAGAGGCGCATGAGAGTCGGTCATCGCACCCGGCGCCCCGTGACGCGCCGGCTGGGCCGCGGTCGCCTCGCGTCCCCGCCGGGGACCTGGAACAGCTCGCCCACGCCCGTCAGGACGACCGGGACGGTCCGCCGGCCAGGCGTGGATCCGGGCGGCTTGGTCCGCACCGTGCGGGTGCGTCCGGGGGCGTGTGTTCCGCCCCGGTGCCGGGGTCAGCGGCCGTACGACAAGGGGTCCGCCAGGACGTCGCGGATGACGACGGCCGCCGCTCCGCGCGCCGCGTCGGCCGAGGTGGAGGCCGCGCGGAGGCGGCCCTCCGCGGGGGTCCAGAGGCCGGAGACGACGCGGCGGGCGAGCTCGGCGTCGACGGCGGGGCCCAGCCGGGGCATCAGGCGCGGGTAGATCCCGCCGAGGACGACGACTTCGGGGTCGAGCAGGTTCACCGCGCCCGAGAGCGCGAGGCCGAGCGTCCGGCCGGCCTTCTCCACGGCGGCCACCGCTCGCGCCTCCCCCGCCGCCGCGCGGCGCGCCAACTCCTCGACGCCCGACGCCCCGGACTCCGCCTTCTCCGCGAGCCCCGCCGCCCGCAGGAGCGCCGACTGACCCGCGTACTGCTCCAGGCAGCCGCGCGAGCCGCAGCGGCACAGCGGCCCCTCCGCGTCGACCGCCATGTGGCCGATCTCGCCGGCGAACCCGTGCGCGCCGCGCAGCAGCTCGCCGTTGACGACGATCGCCCCGCCGACGCCGATCTCCCCGGTGAGGTGCACGAAGCTCCGCACGTCGCCCAGCGCGCCGAACCACAGCTCGGCGAGCGCCGCGGCGTTCGCCTCGTTGTCCGAGGCGACCCGCAGTCCGGGACGCCCGGGGCGCAGGGCGGTGAGCGCGGCGGCGAAGATCCGGTCGGCTTCGACGCGGTTCCAGCCCAGGTTCGGGGCCTGGTGGACGGTCCCGGAGGAGACGAGACCCGGCAGGGCCAGGCGTACTCCGGTCGGGTGCAGGTCCCGTTCCGCCGCCCGCGCGAGGACCCTCGCCGCCATCCGGGCCGCACGCCCCAGGACCTCGGTGGCACCGGCCGCGCGGTTGTCGAGGGGTTCGGTGATCCGGAGCCGGTCGGTGCCCGCCAGGTCGACGACGCACACCGACACGTAGTCGACGTTGACCTCGACACCGAGCCCGGCGGGTCCGGTGTCCGCGGCCTTGAGCACGGTGCCCGGCCGCCCCGCCTGCCCGCTGAACGTCTTGCCCGACTCCCTCAGGAAGCCCTGGTCGAGGAGGTGCTCGACCAGCGAGGAGACGGCGGCGCGGGTCAGTCCCACGCGGGCGGCCACGGCCGCCCGGGTCGTCTCGCCCGCCTCGTGCACGGTCCTCAGGACGAGGCTGAGGTTGTGCCGTCGCACGCTCGCCTTGTCGGCCTTGGGTGCCGCCGGGTGCGCGTCCCCGGTCCCCGGAGTGTTCTTCATCGTGCGCCGAGCCTAACCCCGGCGAAATCGGTTCAACCACCGAACTCTCTGCGCTACCGTCGGTGCCATGCCCCTCCCGCGCGACTACAGCGGTCAGACCTGCGCCCTCGCCCGTTCGATGGAGGTCGTGGGCGAGCGCTGGACCCTGCTGATCGTCCGGGACGCCTTCTTCGGGGTCCGCCGTTTCGGGGAGTTCGCCGCCCATCTGCGTCTCCCGCGCGCCGTCCTCAGCGACCGGCTCACCACCCTCACCGGGGCCGGCGTGCTCCAGCGCCTCCCGGACGCCGGGCGCCGTGAGGTCTACGGCCTCACCTCCAAGGGCGTGGCGCTCTGGCCCGCCGTCCGCGCGCTCACCTCCTGGGGCGACGAGTTCTACGCCCCGGGCGGCGGGCCGCGCCGTGTGTTCCGGCACGTCGACGACGACGCCCCCCTCACCGGGGACGGCCGCTGCACCGGCTGCGGAGTGCCGGTCGAGGCCCGGGACATCCTCGTGGCCCCGGGCCCCGGACTCCCGCCCCCCGCCGAGGACGACGACCCGGTCACCGTGGCGCTCGCCCGCCCGCACCGGCTGCTCAGACCGCTGCTCGTCCCGTCCGCGATCCCACCCCCCGAAAGAGGTCCGCACTCATGAAGATCCTGGTCGTCGGCGCCGGAGCCACCGGAGGCTACTTCGGAGCCCTGCTCGCCCGCTCCGGACAGGACGTCACCTTCCTGGTCCGTCCGCGCCGCGCCGCCGTGCTCCGCGAGCGCGGTCTGCGCGTCACCGGCCGGGACGAGCAGTGGTCCGTGGAGCCTCGGCTGCTCACGGCCGACGAGCTGACGGTCCCGTACGACCTCGTCCTCCTCTCGGTGAAGTCCACCGCGCTCGACCAGGCCGTCGAGGACATCGCCCCGGCCGTGGGCCCCGACACGGCGATCGTGCCGCTCCTCAACGGGCTCGCCCACATCGACTCCCTGAACGCGCGCTTCGGCACCGCGCCCGTCCTCGGCGGTGTCGCCAAGGTGGTCACCACCCTCGACGACGACGGGGGCATCGTCCGCCTGGCGCCGATCGCCCATCTGACGATCGGTGAGCAGGACGGGTCCCGCTCGCCGCGGGTGGAGAAGATCCGTGCGGTACTGAGCGGGGCGGGCGTCGACACCCTCGTGCCCGAGGACGTGATGGCCTCCATGTGGCACAAGTGGGTCTTCATCACGACCTTCGGCGCGGTGACCGGTCTGATGCGGGGAACGGTCGGCGAGGTGACCGCCGTCCCCGGCGGCGCGGACCTGGGGCCGGCGGTCCTGGCGGAGGCGGCCGCCGTCTCCGCGGCGGCGGGCCATCCCGTACCGGAGTCCGAACGGGCCGCGACGCTGGGCCTGGTGACCGCGAAGGGGTCCTCGATGGTGCCCTCGCTCTACCGCGACCTGGTGGCCGGTCGCCCGACGGAGGTCGAGCACCTCTTCGGCGATCTGGTGGCGAGGGCCCGGGCGCTGTCCGTGCCCACCCCCCTCCTGGACCTGGCGACGCTGCACCTGCGCGTCCACCAGGAACGGGTGCTGTCCACCGTCTGAACCCGTGCCCGATCCCGTTGTCAGAGGCCCCCGTTAGTGTGCGGATCACTGATCATTTCGGGGAGAGGGGACGGCCCGTGCGGCGCTGGGAGTACTTCGCGGACGGCTCGGACACGTTCTGGGCGGCCGCTGCCGAAGGCGCGTCGGTGACCGTGCGGTTCGGGGGCTCGGGGACCGAAGGACGGACGCGTGTGAAGAAGTTCGGTTCTCCGGAAGCCGCGCGGGCGTATCTGGTCGAGGCCGCGGCGGAGAACGAGAACACCTTCGTCATGCCCGCGGCGTGGCAGCGGCACCTGTATCTGCGGCGGGGAGGCGTCCGCCGATCCGTGGACGCGGTCGACCTCCGCGCGCCGGCGCGGCTCCGGGCGTTGCTCGCGGGGGACGCCGAGACGATCGAGCGGGCGCTGCGCTCCTCGCGGAGTGGCGCCCGGCTCGTCGAGGCGGCCCGCGCGCACCAGGCGGGCAAGCGGAACGCGGTCGGCGCCGCGGTGCTCGCTCGCCTGCTCAACGCCGATCACGGCAGCTACGAACTGGTCGCGGACGCCTGGACGGCGGAGTTCGGGCTGCCGTTCGCCGCTTGTGCCGCCATCGAGTTGCAGGAGACGCGGAACGCATGGGAGGGGCGGGGCGAGCGCAGTCAGCTGGTCGCGGTGGAGGCGAACCCCGAGGGCTCCGGCGGCTGGGTGAAGGGCGTCACGGGGGGAGCCCTCGCCCGGATCAGGGCCCTGCTGGCCGAGGCGGACGAGGCCACGTACCGCGCCGCGGTCGAGGCACTCGCCGGGCGCCGCGACGGCGTCAACCGGGCGATCGGGGTGGCGTTCCTCGTTCCCTCGGAGAAGGAGTGGGTGGACGAGTGCCTCGCGGGGCTCTCCGGGCCCGCCGACTCCGGCGTCCGTCTGATGCTGCTGTGTTCACTCGGCACCACGGAGCAACTCGCCCTGTTCGGCGACCGCGGCGACCTCGGCTGGCGCGGTTGGAGTCCGGCGGTCGTCGCGACCGTGGCCGACGGCGTGGGAGCGGCCATGGCGTCGCTCGTCGCGAACGAGCTCAACCGGCAGTACATCGACACGGACGGCACCAAGGCCATGGCGGCCGCGCTCGCCGCACTGCCCTCGGACGTGGCGTTCCGTCATCTGGTGGACCGCGTCGACGACAAGCACGTGCGTGCCGCCCTGGTCACTGCCACACGGCGCTTCCCCGCGCGGGCCCTGCGTCTGCTGGCGGAGGCCGCGCGCGGTGACGACGAGCGCGCCGCCCTGGCCCGGCGGCTGCTCACGGCACATGTCGCCACCCACCGGGAGACGGCTCTGTCGCTCCTGCCCGGCCTTCCCGAGGAGGTCGCCGAGGTGGTGGAGCCGCTCGCGGGGCCGGACGGCCGTGCCGAGGAGATCGACCCCGGCTCCCTGCCGGAGCTGCTCGCGTCGCCGCCGTGGACGCGCGCCCGCGAGGTGGTCACGCCGCGGGTGGTGACCGGGCTGGTCCCCCCGGCGGACACCCGCCTCGTGTGGCAGTCGGGCGAGCGGGCGCTGTGGACGACGGCCGAGTCCTGGGTCACGGCCTGGCAGCCGTACCGGCCGCTCGAGGAGATGGTGGAGCAGATGCGCCGGGGGACGCACAACTCCTGGTACGACATCGCGGTCTTCACCCACGGCCCCGTCGAGCTGGTCCGGCCGTTGCTGGCCGACTGGGAGGGCGGCGGCGTCTACGACGGCGAGAACACGTTCAAGCCGCTCGTGGCCCGGCACGAACTCGCCGCGTTCCCCGCGGTCCTGCGGAGCGCCGCGAGCCAGCCGACGGCGCTGGCGCCGATCCTGATGCCCTTCGTGGATCCCGCCGTCGCCCGGCTGATGGCGAACTGGCTGGACCGGCTCAAGACGGCGGGCAGGACGGCCACCGCCTGGTTCGTGCGGCACGGTGCCGACGCGGCGCGGCTGCTGGTCCCGGACGCCCTGGGCAAGCCCGGTGCGGCGCGGACCGCCGCCGAGGGCGCGCTGCGGCTGATCGCGTCGGCGCACGGCGCGGACACCGTGCGGAAGGCGGCGGCGGAGTACGGCCGGGAGCCGTTGGAGGCGATCGAGATCCTGCTCGCCTCGGATCCGCTGGCCGCCGGACTGCCCGCGCGGATGCCGGAGCCGGGAGCCTGGGCCGATCCGCTCGTCCTTCCGCAGCTCCTCACGGCCTCCGGTGGCGCGCTCCCGCCGACCGCCGTCGCACACGTCCTCACGATGCTGGCGCTCTCAAAGCCGGAGAGGGTGTATCCCGGTGTGGCCGCCGTCCGGGAGCTGTGCGATCCGGGCTCCCTCGCGGCGTTCGCCTGGGCGCTGTTCGAGGAGTGGCGGTTCGCCGGGATGCCCCCGAAGGACGCCTGGGCGCTGCATGCGCTCGGCTGGTTCGGGGACGACGACACGGTCCGCGCGCTCACTCCGGTCATCCGGGCCTGGCCGGGCGAGGGGGCGCACCGGCGCGCGGTCGAAGGGCTCGACGTGCTGGCCGCCATCGGCACCGAGGCCGCCCTGCTCCATCTGCACGGTGTCGCCCAGCGGGTGAGATTCAAGGCGCTGAAGCTCCGCGCCCAGGAGAAGATCGCCGCCGTCGCCGCCGAGCTGGGGCTGACCGGTGAACAGTTGGCGGACCGTCTGGTGCCGGACCTCGGCCTGGACGCCGACGGGAGCACGGTCGTCGACTACGGCCCCCGTCGCTTCACGGTCGGCTTCGACGCGCGGCTCAAGCCGTTCGTACGGGACGAGGACGGCAGGCTCCTCAAGGATCTGCCGAAGCCCGGAGCGGGGGACGACGCGGAGCTCGCTCCGGCGGAGCGCAAGCGGTACGCCGCCTTGAAGAAGGAGGCCCGGACGCTCGCCTCGGACCAGATGCGCCGTCTGGAGGAGGCGATGGTGACCCGGCGCGCCTGGACCGGGGCGGAGTTCCGGCAGCTGCTGGTGGAGCATCCGCTGGTCGGGCACCTGGTGCGCCGGCTGGTCTGGCTCGCCGAGGAGGAGGGGACGGTCACCGCGTTCCGGGTGACCGAGGACCGTGGGTACGCGGCTGCCGGCGGCGGGACGGTGCCCGTCGCCGACGACGCCTCGGTCTCGCTCGGGCACCCGCTGTGTCTGGGTGACGGCGTGGTCGCGACCTGGTCGGAGCTCTTCGCCGGCCTCGCCGTCGCGCAGCCGTTCCCGCAGCTCGGGCGACCGGTCTTCGCGGTGACGGAGGAGGAGGCCGGCGGAGCGCGCCTGACCCGGTTCGAGGGCGTCACCGTGCCGGTCGGGAAGCTGCTGGGGCTGCAGAAGCGCGGCTGGGAGCGTGGCGAGCCGCAGGACGCGGGCGTGGAGCGCTGGTTCTCGCGCCGCGTCGGCCCCGAGTGCTACCTGGTGATCGCTCTGAAGGAGGGCATCGCGGTGGGCGTGGTCGACATGTTCCCGGAGCAGACGCTGGAGACCGTCTGGCTGGACAAGCAGCCGGGCGACCACTGGGGCAGCCGGGAGTACCGGCTGAGGTTCGCGGACCTCGACCCGGTGACCGTGTCCGAGCTGCTGGCCGATCTGACGGCCCTGACCTCGTGACCGTCCGCCTCGCAGGGCCGCCGCGGCGGAGGCCCTGCGAGGCGGGAGTCCGGTGAGCGGGGGCGCCGCCGGCCGCGCGGGCCGACGGCGCCGGTCGGCGGGCCGCTGCCGGTGGGCGTGCCGGGCGGGACACGTCGCCGTTCTCGGGGGGCGCTCAGGCCCGGCCCGCGGCCTTCTGGCTCCTGCGGGACAGGGAGTCGACGACCACGGCGGCGAGCAGCACCGCACCGGTGATCATGAACTGGACCGCGTTGCTGACGCCCATGATGTTCATCCCGGACTGGATGGATCCGATCACCAGGGCGCCCAGCAGGGCGGACCAGACCGAGCCGCGTCCGCCGAAGAGGCTGGTGCCGCCGATGACGGCCGCCGCGATGACGTTCATCAGCAGGTTGCCGCCGCCGGAGGTCTGGCTCGCGGACTGGATCTGTCCGGCCAGGAAGAGACCGCCGACCGCGGCCATGGTGCCCGCGATCGAGAAGACGGTCATGCGGATGAACGGCACGCTGATGCCGGCGCGGCGCGCGCCCTCGATGTTGCCGCCGACGGCGAAGATCTGCCGGCCGTACGTCGTGCGGCGCAGGACGAAGTCCACGACCACCAGCAGGATCAGGAAGATCAGGAGCGCGAGGGGCAGGCCCTGGTACTGGTTGAGGATGTAGGCCGCGACGAACGCGATCGCGGCGATGACGACCGTACGCAGCACGATCTCGGCGATCGGGCGGAACGGCACCCGGGCGGCCTGCCGGCGCCTGGCGTCCAGGAGCGCCGCCGCGAGGAAGAGTCCGACGCCGACCGCCGCGGTCACGTAGGCGGCGGCAGGACTGTGGAAGATGGTCGAGTAGAGCTCGGCGACGATGCTCTCGCTGGGGATGTTGACGGTGCCGCTGGTGCCGAGCACCTGGAGCATCAGGCCGTTCCAGGCGAGGTTGCCCGCGAGGGTGACGACGAACGCCGGCACGCCGACCTTGGCGAAGAAGAAGCCCTGGATGAGCCCGACGGCCGCTCCGCCCGCGATGGCGACGAGCAGCGCCAGCCATTCGTTCATGCCGTTCAGGACGTTGAGCACGGCGAAGATGGCGGCGCACAGGCCGCTGACCGAGCCGACGGACAGGTCGATCTCGCCGAGCAGCAGGACGAAGACGATCCCGACGGCGATCATGCCGGTGCCGACGATCTGCTGGCTGAGGTCGGAGAGGTTCTGGGCCGAGAGGAAGGCGCTGTCGAGGCTGCCGAACACCGTCCAGATGACGATCACGGCGATGACGACGGGCAGCGACCCCAGCTCACCGCTGCGCAGCTTGCGCCGGAACTCTCCGAGGTATCCGCGGATCCCCTCCTCGCGGACGAGCAGGCGGGTGTCGACGGCGGGCATCGCGTCGGAGGCCGGCTCCTGGCTGGAGGAGTCGTCGGGGCGGCGGTCCCTTTTCATCGCTCCTCCTCCCGCTTCCGGGCCTGGCGGCGGGTGACGGCGCTGTCGGAGGCGCCGGTGATGGCGGAGATGATCTCCTCGGTGGTGGTGGAGCGTTTGTCGAAGAACCCGTTGTTCCGGCCGAGGCGCAGGACCGCGATCCGGTCGGCGACCGCCATCACGTCCACCATGTTGTGGCTGATCAGGATCGTCCCGAGTCCGTGGTCGCGGAGCCGTTCGACCAGGTCGAGGACTTGGGCGGTCTGCTCCACGCCCAGGGCGGCGGTGGGCTCGTCCAGGATGACGACCCGCGGTTCGCCGATCAGGGAACGGGCGATCGCGACGGTCTGGCGCTGGCCGCCGGAGAGGGAGGCGACGGGGATGCGGACGCTGGGGATGCGGATGGACAGGGTGTTGAGCAGTTCGCGGGACCGCTGCTCCATCCCGACCTCGTCGAGCACGCCGAACCGCTTGAGTTCGCGGCCGAGGAAGAGATTGCCGACGACGTCGAGGTTGTCGCAGAGCGCCAGGTCCTGGTAGACGGTGGCGATGCCGAGGTTCTGGGCGTCGTGGGGCCGGTTGATGCTGACCTTCCGGCCGTCCCACTCGATGACGCCCTCGTCGGGCGGGTTCACCCCGGCGATCGCCTTGACCGCGGTGGACTTCCCGGCGCCGTTGTCGCCGACGAGCGCGACGACCTCGCCGGCGTGGACCTCCAGGTCGAATCCCGACAGCGCCTGGACGGCGCCGAACCGCTTGGATATCCCCCGCAGCGTGAGCACAGGTCCTTCCGGCACCTTCAACCGCCTCCTCCGCACGCCCCCGACGGGCCGCTACGGCTACTGGAGTCCGGCCTCCTCGCAGGCTGCGGCGTAGGCGGGAGTGCAGATCTCGTCGACCGTGTACAGACCGTCCTTGACGACCGTGTCCTTGATGTTGTCCTTGTCGACCACGACCGGTTCGAGCAGCAGGGACGGCACCTTCTCACCACTGCCGCTGGTGACGGTGGTGGGCGTCAGGGATGCGGGGAGCTCCTTGCCCTCGGCGAGATCGACGGCCATCGTGGCGGCCGCGTCGGCCTCCGGCTTGTACGGCTTCTCGATGGTGATCGTCTGTGTTCCGAGGAGGATCCGCTGGATCGCGTCGAGCTGGGCGTCCTGACCGGTCAGCGGCACGTTCATGCCGGATGCCTGGAGGGCGGTGGAGATACCGGCGGCCAGACCGTCGTTGGCCGAGTAGACGCCGACGATGTTGTCCTTGCCCAGGGCGCTGATGGCGCCGGACATCTGCTGGTTGGCGTTGTTCGGGTCCCAGTTGGGAGTGTCGTACTCCTTGCCGATCTTCACCTTGCCGTCGAGGACGGAGTGGGCCCCGGCCTTGAACTCGGCGGCGTTCGGGTCGGTCGGGGAACCGTTGTGCATCACGATCTGGCCGGTGTCGGCCTTGTCCCCGAGCGCGTCGAGCAGTGCCCGCCCCTGCAGCTCGCCGACCTTGCGGTTGTCGTACGAGACGTAGGCGTCGACGGGTCCCTGGGCGAGACGGTCGTACGCGACGATCTTCACACCGGCCTCATTGGCCTTCTGCACCGAGGACTGGATGGACTTGGCGTCGACCGCGTCCAGGATCAGCACCTGGTCGCCCTTGGCGAGCGCGGTGTTGACCTGCTGCTGCTGGGTGGTGGCGCTCTCGGCCGCGTTGTAGTAGTCGATCTGCGCGTCGGGCGCCAGTTCCTTGATCTTCTGCTCGATGTACGGCCGGTCGAACTTCTCGTAGCGCGTGGTCTTGCTCTCGGGCAGCAGCAGACCGATCTTGATCTCCTGCTTCGCGCTCCCCTCACCCGGCTGGGCCGCGCCGCTGGTCGCCACGGCGCCGAGCGAGAGGGCGGCGGCCCCGACCAGGGCTATCGCGCCGCGCAATGTGCGGGACATGGGGGCTCCTTCCGTACGCCCCCTTCCCTCTCGCCCGAAGAGCGCGGAAACGGGGGTGCAGACATGGCCTTAATACGACATTAGCCGCAACCCAGGCACCGGCAAGCGGGTGACGTCGCCCCGGACGGGACCCCTCGGACCACGACCGCGCCTCAGGCGCGCTCCTCCATGCCCGGACGCAGCCGCTCCAGCAGGGCGTACAGGGCCACGCGATCCTCGTCGCCGAGGGTGTCGAGCGCGCCGTGGGTCGCCTGCATCTCCTCGCGGACGCGCCGGATGACCTCTCGGCCCTCGTCCGTCACCACGACGTTCTTCACCCGGCGATCGGCGGGGTCGGGCTCGCGGCGAACCAGCCCACGACCCTCCAGGCGGTCCACGATGCCGGTGATGTTCGACGCGTCGCAGACCAGGAGGGTCGCGAGCGCGCGCATCGGCTTGGGGGTGTCGAGCTGGGCGAGGACCTTGCCCTGCATCGACGTGAGGCCGTGGTGGGCCGCGGCGGCGGCGAAGTCCCGCCACTGCGCCGAACCGATGGCGGCGAGGAGCTCCAGGAGCTGGAGCTTGGTGGGGGTTCCGGGGGTCGTGGTGCTCACGCTTCGAGCGTACGCAAGATCCTTGACATTATCAATTGTTTACTTGACCACCTGAACTATCTACCTCTACCGTCGATCGAGTTGCTTGATGACATCAAACATCCACGCCCTGAAGCACCCGGAGCGCTCCGCAGCCGAGCGCTCCGAGGCCGAGCACTCCGAAGCACTGAGAAGGTCCTCCCGACATGAGCCCCTCCACTCCCGCCCCCACCACCGGGCCCCGGCGCGAGACGGTCGTCATCCTCGCGCTGAGCCTCGCGGCCATGGTCGTGTCGATGATGCAGACCCTGCCGGTCCCGATCCTCGGCCTCATCCGTGACGACCTCGGCGCCTCGACCGCCGAGGTGAGCTGGGTGACCACCGCCACGCTGCTCTCCGCCGCCGTCTTCACCCCCCTGCTGGGCCGCTTCGGCGACCAGCACGGCAAGAAGCCGACGCTGGTCGCGGTCCTCGGCGTCATGGTGATCGGGTCCGTCATCGCCGCCCTCGCGACCTCGCTCCCGCTGCTGGTCCTGGGCCGTGTGCTGCAGGGCGCCGCGACCGCGATCTTCCCGCTCGCGCTCTCCGTGCTGCGCGAGGAGGTCCGTCCGCGGAAACTGCCCGGCGCCATGGCGCTCGTCAGCGGCACCCTCGCCTTCGGCAGCGGCCTCGCGCTCGTCGCCACCGGCCTGCTCACCTCCGGATCCGGCGCGGACTACCGCAGCGCCTTCTGGATGGCGACCGGCTTCGCCGCCCTCGCCCTGCTCGCGGTGGTCCTCCTCGTGCCCGCGACCCGCCACAAGACCGGCGGACGCACCGACTTCCTCGGCGCGCTCACGCTCGGCCTCACCCTGCTGCTGCTTCTGCTTCCCATCTCCCAGGGCCAGGAGTGGGGCTGGACCTCCGGCCGTACCCTCGGAAGCTTCGTCGGCGCCGCCGTCATGGCCGCCGTCTGGGTCCTCACCGAGCTCAAGGTCCGCGAACCCCTCGTGGACATGCGGATGTTCGTCCACCGGCCGGTGCTCATGGCCAATCTGGCCGGCGTCCTCGTCGGATTCGGCATGTTCGCGAACTTCCTCGGCGTCTCCTACCTGGTCCAGATGCCCGAGGCGCTCACCGGCTACGGCTTCGGCGCGTCCATCCTGCGCGCCTCCGTGGAGTTCCTGCTGCCCGGCGCGATCGTCTCCCTGCTCGCCTCGCCGATCGGGGGCCGGCTGGTCCGCAGCCGCGGGCCGCGGACGGCCCTGGTCCTGGCCGCCGGCCTCGGCGCCGTGGGCTTCGGCTGGCTCGCCCTCGACCACGCCCACACCGTCTCGGTGATCGGCGCGGGCGTGGTGGTCGGCGCGGCCGTCAGCTTCGGCTACGCGGCGATGCCGGCCGTCATCATGGCGAGCGTCCCGCCCCAGCAGAGCGGCATCGCCAACGGCATCAACTCCATCTCCCGCTCCACCGGCAGCGCCATCGGCAGCGCCGTGGTGACCACGATCCTGGCCTCGCGGACGCTGGAGCACCTCCCGGCGGGCGCTCCCGCCCTGCCCGCCGAGTCCGGCTTCACCCTCACCTTCTGGATCGGGGCCGCGGCCTTCGCCCTGGTGGCCGTCATCGGCCGGGTGGGGCTGCGCACCCGGCGGGAGCCCCGCGCCGAGGCCGTGAACCTGCCCACCGCCGAGAAGGCGACCGTGGCGGCGACAGCCTGACGACGGACCACCGGCGGCGGCCGCGCCCTCCGGGCGAGGCCGCCGCCCTGAGCGGCGACGCGCCGCGGACACCGATGGATTCGCCCATGACTTAATCAATGGCCCGGCTTGCCGCCTCGGGCGGATCATTCCGCGCATGACCGAAAAGACGATCCACGCGGCGGCGGCCGGCACCTGGAAACTCGGCGATCTGGAGATCAACCGGATCGGGTTCGGCGCGATGCGGCTTCTGACACAGGACGGGACGGCCTTCGCGCCGGGAGCGGTACCGAGCGACCGGAACCGGGCGATCGGCGTCCTGCGCCGCGCCGTCGAGCTCGGCGTGAACCACATCGACACCGCCGCCTTCTACTTCTCCTCGCTGCGCTCCGCCAACGAGCTGATCAACCGGGCGCTCGCGCCCTACCCGGACGACCTGGTCATTGCCACCAAGGTCGGACCGGGCCGCGGCCCCTCGGGCGACTGGCTCGACCACGCCACGCCCGAGCAGCTGCGCGGCCAGGTCGAGGAGAACCTGCGCCAGCTCGGCCGGGACCACCTGGACGTGGTGAACCTGCGCGTCCTCGGCACCGATTCGATCGCGGAACGCTTCGGTGCGCTGGCCGAGCTGCGCGACGCCGGCCTCATCCGGCACCTGGGCGTCTCGAACGTCACCCCCGAACACCTCGCCGAGGCCCGGGCCATCGCGCCGGTGGTCTGTGTCCAGAACCAGTACGGCATCGGCATCCGGCCCGAGTACGACACGTTCGTGCGCGACTGCGGCGAGCAGGGCGTCGCGTTCGTGCCGTTCTACTCGATCGCCGGCACCCGGCGGGAGACGGGCGGCAGCGGCACCGACCACGCCGAGCTGCTCGCCGTCGCACGGGCGCACGGGGCGAGTGCCGTACAGGTACGGCTGGCCTGGACGCTCCACCAGGGCCCGCACGTCCTCGCCATCCCCGGAACCGGCAGCCCGGAACACCTGGCCGCGAACGTGGCCGCGGGCTCCCTGCGGCTCACCGCCGACGAGCTGGACGTCCTGAACGCGCTCCACCGGCGAGGCGCCTGAGCCTCCCGGCCGACCGTCCCCCGCCGGAAACCCGTCCGGCCGTCCCCCGCCCGAAGCCCGACCGGCCCTCGCCGACCGGAAACCCGCGAGACGTCACGGAGGGCGCCCACCTCACCGGACGGGCGCACCTCGGCGGCCGACGACTGGCGGTCCGTTCCCGCGGCGGGATGATGGAGGGGACCCGTGCGACCGCTCCGTAGAGGTGCAGCAGTGGCTGCGGGGTGGAGGAGGGATGCGGTCTGGATGAGCGCGGCGGCGTTTCCCCCTGCCGGCCCGGACCCGGCGAGTGACGAGCTCGCCGTGGAGCCCGGCGGGCTCCTCGACGTACTCGGCGTGGCCGCCGTCGTCGTGGACGCGACCGGGCGGGTCGTCCTCTGGAGCCCGCAGGCCGAAGCGATCTTCGGATACGCGGCGGCCGAGGCGCTGGGCCGGCCGGCCGCGCCGCTGCTCGTCTCCGGGGACCAGCGGGACGAGGTGCTGTCCCTGTTCGCCCGGGTCATGTCGGGCGGCGGGCCCTGGGCCGGTGTCATCTCGGCACGTCACAAGGACGGACGCACGATCCCGGTCGAGTTCCGCAACACCCGGCTCCAGGACGACGAAGGACATCTCTACGCCCTCGGCCTCGCCACGGACGCGGCGACGGCGAGGCGCGTGGAGCAGGACCTCGCCCTGTCCTCGCGGCTGGTCGCGCACTCCCCCATCGGACTCGCCGTACTGGACCCCGATCTCCGGTTCGTGCTGGTCAACCCGGCACTGGAACGCATCGACGGGCGCACCGCCGCCAGCTACCTGGGCCGTACCTTCCGCGAGGCGGTGACCTCGCCGGACGCCGACGAACTGGAACCGGTGCTGCGCGAGGTGCTGGAGACCGGCGTTCCCGTCCTCTCCAGGAACGTCCGGGGCGCCGTCCGCTCCGACGGGAAGGAGCAGGTCTGGTCGATGTCGCTGTACCGCCTGGAGACCTCGGGGCGCCGCGTCCTCGGGGTCGCCGCCTCCGTCGTCGACATCACCGACCAGCACCACGCCGCGCGGGCGGCCGCACGGGCCAGGCGTCGCCTGGCGGTGATCGCCGACGCGTCCGAGCGCGTGGGCACCACGCTCGACCTGGACCTGACCGCTCACGAACTGGCGGATCTGGTGGTGCCGGAGTTCGCCGACATCGCGGCCGTCGACGTCCTGGAGGACATCCTGGCCGGTCCGCACCCCGGAGGCACGAGGGCCTCGGGCCCGGCCGTGTTCCGCGCCCTCGCGGTGAAGGCCGCGTATGCCACGCCGGCGGAGGAGGCCGCGGACCCGGTCGGCACACCGGCCCGGTACGGCACCGAGCGGCTGGTGACCCAGTGTGCCCGCACCGGCCGCCCGGTTCTCGTCCAGCACGTCACGGACGGCGACCTTCCGCGCATCGCCCGCGCGGGTTCCGCCGTCGAACTCCTGCGGCAGGCCGGTATCCACTCCTATCTCGCCGTCCCCCTGCGCGCCCGTGGCGTGGTCCTCGGCGTGCTCGACCTCAAGCGCGCGCGCAACTCGCAGCCGTTCGACCGCGACGACGTCCTGCTCGCCGGGGAGTTGGCGGCCCGGGCGGCGGTGGCCATCGACAACGCCCGCTGGTACCGCCAGCAGAGCCAGGCCGCCCTCGCCCTGCAGAGCCACCTGCTGCCGCACGGTCCGGCCCGGCTGAACGGGCTCGACGTGGCCTACCGCTATCAGCCCGCCTCCGCGGCGGTCGAGGTCGGCGGGGACTGGTTCGACGCGATCCCCCTGCCGGACGGCCGGACGGCCCTGGTCGTGGGCGATGTGATGGGCAGCGGCATCAACGCCGCGGCGACCATGGGTCAGATGCGCACCGCGGCCCGCACGCTGGCCGGACTCGGACTCGAACCCGCCGTGGTCCTGACCCACCTGGACCGCATCATCGCGGATCTGGACGACGCCATGGCGACCTGTGTCTACGCCGTGCACGACCCGCTTCGCGGAAGCTGCCGCGTCTCCAACGCCGGCCATCCCCCGCCCGTGCACGTCCCCGTGGGCCGGGCTCCCAGCCTGCTCGACCTTCCCACGGGCGCGCCGCTGGGAGTCGGCGGCGTCCCCTTCGAGACCGTCGAGATCCCGTTCGTCGCGGGCGACGAACTGGTGCTGTACACCGACGGGCTGGTGGAGACCCGTGACCAGGACATCGATGTCCGGCTCGCGGCCCTCACCGACCTGCTCGGCCAGTCCTCCCTGCCCCTGGAGGAGACCTGTGACCTGCTCCTGGGCGCGCTGCGCGGCCCCGATGACCACGACGACGTCGCTCTTCTGATCGCCCGGGCCCAGCCCCCGTCCGGCACCGGGAGCGATCGAGAGGAGGAGGCACCGTGAACGACTCGCGCCTTCCGCGTGCCGGCCTGCCACCGTTCCCCGAGGGCACCGTCGGCGCCCTGCTCGACAGCCGGGGGCGGATCAGCGGCTGGACTCCGGAGGCCGGGGCGTTGCTCGGCCGGCCCGCCGCCGATGTCGTCGGCCTGTCGGCGCGCGCCCTCCTCGCGGACCCCGCGGCCTGGCCGGCGCTGGTGGCCGGCTACGCGCGCGGCGCGCGGGGAGGCGAGGCGGTGCTGCGCACGGGCCGGGGCGAGGCGGCGCACGTCGTCTTCCAGGCGTTCGACCTGACCGACGTGGGCGAGCCGACCCACGTGGGCGAGCAGGACGGAACGGCGGGAGTGGGGACGGGGGCGGGATGCCTCGTCCTGGTCACCCCGGCGGCGGAGGCCGTCAGTTGGCACCAGGACCAGGCGTTCATCCGGGAGCTGTTCCTCCAGGACCGGGTGGGGCTCGCCGTCTTCGACTCCGAGCTGCGGCTGCTGCGGACCAACAGCCACCTCCTGCCGTACACCGGCGTGCCGACCGATCTGCGCGGCCGGCGTCTGGGCGACTTCCTCTGGCCCGGAGACGCGAAGGCGGTCGAGGAGAAGCTGCGCGAGGTCCTGGCGTCGGGCCGGCCGCTGATCCGCGTGGAGGCGCTCCTGCGGACCATCGAGGATCCCTCCGGAGGGGTGATCATCGCCATCTCGGCGTTCCGGCTGCAGGCACCCGACGGGCAGGTCCTGGGGGTCACCGCCCTCTTCACCGATGTGACCGAGCAGCACCGTTCGAGCGAGCGGCTGGCGTTGTTGCACCGCGCCACGGCGAGCGTGGGCGGTTCGCTGTCGGTCAGGGACACCGGCAGGGAGCTGGCCGCCGCGCTGGTGCCCGGCCTGGGCGACCTCGCCGTCGTGGAGATCGCGGAGGCGGTCTCCCTGGGCGAGGAGCCGGTGCCCGACCGGGAGGGGCGGCTGCTGCTGCGGCGTACCGCCGTGGCCGGGCTGTCCGCGGCCGGCGGCGGCCCGGCCCCGGCGGACGTCGGGCTCGTCGCCGTCGACGACGGTGCCGATCCCGATGTCGGCGGCTACCGGATGACCATGGCGGCCGCGCTGCGCGCGCGGGGGATGGTGCTCGGCCGCGTGTCCCTCGGCCGCAACGACGGCCGTGGCGCGTACGAGACGGCGGACCGGGAGCTGCTGCGCGAGATCGCCGACCGTGCGGCTCTCGCTCTCGACAACGCCCGCCGCTTCACCCGTGAGCGTCGCGCGGCGGTCGGCCTCCAGCGCAGCATGCTGCCGCCCACGCAGATGGAGACGGTCGCGGCGACGACGTCGGGCGCGTACCTTCCCGCGGACACCACGAGGGGCGTCGGCGGGGACTGGTTCGACGTGATCCCGCTCTCCTCCGCCCGTGTGGCCCTGGTCGTCGGGGACGTCGTCGGTCACGGACTCGCGGCCACGGCCACGATGGGCCGGCTGCGCACGGCCGTACGCACCCTCGCGGATCTCGATCTCGAACCGGACGAGCTGCTCACCCACCTCGACGACCTGGTCGCCCAACTGCTCGCCGAGCCGGGCGGGACGGACCTCGACGAGGAGGGCGAGGACTGGGCGGACGGAGGCGACGCCGACGACGACCTGGAGGACGGCTGGCACATCGGCAACCCCTCCTCCCCCACCGGCGCGACCTGCGTCTACGCGATCTACGACCCGGTCTCGCTGCGGTGCACGGTGGCGTCCGCCGGGCATCCGCCGCCCGCCGTGGCGGACCCGGAGGGCCGGGTGTCGTACCTCCCGGTCGATCCGGGCCCTCCCCTGGGCGTCGGCGGCCTCCCCTTCGAGACGACGGAGGTCGACGTGGCACCCGGGAGTGTCCTCGCCCTGTACAGCGACGGTCTGATCGAGGGCCGGGACGGCGACATGGACGCGGGCATGCGCGAACTCGCCACTCATCTGGCCCGTCCCGGCTCCTCGGCGCGTCCGCTGCGCGAACTCGGCCGCGCGATCGTCGCGGGCCGCCCGGCCGACGGGCTCGGGGACGACGTGACCCTGCTGCTCGCCCGCACCCGGGCCGTGGCCGCCGAGGACGCGGCCTCCTGGCGCATCGACGCCGACCCGGCGGCGGTCGGCACGGTACGGGAGGCGGCGACGGCGCGGCTGCGCGCCTGGGGGCTCGAAGACCTCGTCTTCACCACCGAGTTGGTGCTGAGCGAGCTGGTCACCAACGCCATCCGGTACGCCGGGGGCCCGATCGACGTACGGCTCATCCGCGCGGGCCGGCTGATCTGCGAGGTCTCCGACCCCAGCGCCACCCACCCACGGATGCGCCGCGCCCGGCTGACCGACGAGGGCGGCCGCGGTCTGTACCTGGTGGCCCAGCTCACCACGCGCTGGGGCAGCCGCTACAGCCGCCACGGCAAGACGATCTGGGCGGAACAGGAGTTCCCGCCGGTCACCGGCTGAAACCCGTCCCCGGCCGGAGCGGCGGGGCTCCCCTCCCCGAGCGGGGATCAACGCCCCCGCGGCGGCGGGGACCGTGTGTCGTGGCTCCGATGCGTACCGTGAACGCCAGGGGCTGCGGCCGCGGGGAGGTGCTACAACTGGGGTTGTGAGCCCGTCTCGTCTCTCGTGCCCGGCGTACTCGTGCGGCCGAACCTAGGCAGAAGATTCGGAAGCGTCGCCGGACAGGTATTCGTCCTCCAGGTGGCGATCGTGGTGCTGCTCGCCGCCGGGGCCCTGCTGGCGCTCGTGCTGCAGTCGCGGTACGACATCGACCGTGAGGCGCGCAACCGGTCGGTCTCCGTCGCTCAGACCTTCGCGAACTCGCTGGGCCTCCAGGAAGCGCTGAGCTCGCCGGACCCGTCCGCGATCCTGCAGCCTCTCGCCGAGGAGACACGCAAGGACGCGGGCGTGGACTTCATCGTGGTCATGGACACGAACGGCATCCGCTACAGCCACCCCCAGCCCGACCGCATCGGCGAGCGCTTCGTCGGCACCATCGAGCCCTCGCTCGCCGGCCAGGTGCACACCGAGAGCGTGGAGGGGCCGCTCGGCAAGGAGATCCAGGCGATCGTCCCGGTCACCTCTCCCCAGGGCGAGGTCGTCGCCCTGGTCTCGGCGGGTCTGACGGTGGAGAACGTGACGGGAATCGCCGACCGTCAGCTTCCGGTCATCCTGCTGGCCATCGCCATCGGTCTGGCTCTGGCCACCGTCGGCACGGCGCTGATCAGCCGAAGACTGCGCCGCCAGACCCACGGGCTGGGCACCCAGGAGATGACCCGGATGTACGAGCACCACGACGCGGTGCTCCACTCCGTCCGCGAAGGGGTGCTGATCACGGACGGCGAAGGACGACTGCTCCTGGCGAACGACGAGGCCGGACGGCTGCTCGGCCTGCCGGACGACGCCGAGGGACGACCCGTCGACGAGGTCGGCATGGATCGCCGCATGGCGGAACTGCTGCTGTCCGGCCGGGTGGCCACCGACGAGGTCCTCGAAGCGGGGGACCGGCTGCTCGTGGTCAATCAGCGGCCCACGCTCCCCGGGGGCCGCCCGCAGGGCTCGGCGATCACCATCCGCGACTCCACCGAGATGCGGGTCCTGAGCAGCCGGGCGGAGACCGCCCGCAGGCGGCTCAAACTGCTCTACGACGCCGGAGGCGACATCGGTACCACGCTCGATGTGGTGCGCACCGCGGAGGAACTCGCCGACGTCGCCGTTCCCCAGTTCGCGGACTTCGTCACGGTCGACCTGGCCGACCCCGTACTGGACGGCGACGAGCCCGGCCCGGGCGCCGACATGCGGCGCACGGCGGTCAGCGGCATCCGATCCGATCACCCGCTGTACCCGCTCGGCACACTGATCGACTTCCTCCCGTCCACACCGCAGGCCCGTGGCTACGGTACGGGCACGGCCGAACTCGTACCCGATCTCCATGACGCGCCGGGCTGGCATGCCCAGGACCCGTCGCGGACGTCCCAGATCGTCGCCTACGGCATCCACTCGCTCATCGCGGCTCCGCTGAAGGCCAGGGGGGTCGTGCTCGGCATCGTCAACTTCTGGCGGTCGCAGAAGCCGGAACCGTTCGACGAGGACGACCTGTCCCTGGCCGAGGAGCTCGTCGGCCGCGCAGCGGTCACGATGGACAACGCCCGCCGCTACACCCGCGAACACCATCTCGCCGTGACGCTCCAGCGCAGCCTGCTGCCGAAGGATCTGCCCGAGCAGAGCGCCGTGGACGTGGCGCACTTCTACCAGCCCGCCCAGTCCGGGGTGGGCGGCGACTGGTTCGACGTGATCCCGCTGCCGGGCAGCCGGGTCGGGCTGGTCGTCGGGGACGTCGTCGGGCACGGCCTGCACGCCGCGGCCACCATGGGGCGGCTGCGCACGGCCGTCCACAACTTCTCCTCCTTGGACCTGCCGCCCGACGAGCTCCTCGCCCGTCTCGACAACCTCGTGCAGCGCATGGACGAGGAGGGCGACAGCACCGCCCCGAACGGCGGCGTGCTGGGTGCGACCTGCCTGTACGCCGTCTACGACCCGGTCTCCCAGACCTGCGCCATGGCGCGGGCAGGGCACATGCCCCCGCTCGTGGTCGCCCCGGACGGCACGACGACGATCTCGGAACTGCCGGCCGGCCCCCCGCTGGGGCTGGGGGGCATGCCGTTCGAAACCATGGAGATGCACCTGCCGGAGGGCAGTCAGCTCGCCCTGTACACCGACGGGCTGGTCGAGGAGCGGAGTCGGGACATCGCGGAGGGCGTCGAGAAGCTGCGCACGGCTCTGAGCCACCCCGACCGGGACCCGGCCGCCAGCCGCCGCGCCGTGCTCGACGCCCTGCTCCCCGGCCGGCCGTCCGACGACATCGCGCTCCTCATCGCCCGGACCCGAGTTCTGGGCCCCGACCGGGTCGCGGAGTGGGACGTGCCGTTCGACCCGAGCGAGGTCGGCGCGGTGCGCAACCTGGCGGCCGAGCAACTCGAGGAGTGGGGCCTGCAGGAGCTCGCCTTCACCACGGAACTGATCCTCAGCGAGCTCATCACCAACGCCATTCGGTACGCCGCCGCGCCGGTTCGGGTCCGTCTGTTGCGCGATCGCACGCTGACCTGCGAGGTGTGGGACGGCAGCAGTACCGCCCCGCATCTGCGGTACGCCGCCACCACGGACGAGGGAGGCCGCGGACTCTTCCTCGTGGCCCAGCTCAGCGAGCACTGGGGCACCCGCTACACACCGGAAGGCAAGGTCATCTGGGCCGAACAGGTCCTGCCCCCCGCCGACGGTGCCCTCTCCTAGACCGCGGCTGTTCCGCGCTCCTCGGAGCAGGACGCCGGAAACGGTCGAGGGGCCGTCTCAGATCGCTCTGAAACGGCCCCTCGACCGACGACTCTCACGAGTCGGGACGACAGGATTTGAACCTGCGACCCCTTGACCCCCAGTCAAGTGCGCTACCAAGCTGCGCCACGTCCCGGTGCCCGGCCCTCCCCGGGTCTCCCCGGTGACGGCGTGCAAGAGAACATTACCTCACTTCGCGGGGCCGTTGGACGCGGCCGCGCCCGCTGGTCGGTGGCATACCCGCAGGCCGGGCAGTCGAAGGGAGAATGGGCGGGTGGACAGGACGCCGAGGGACCGGGACGAGGAGGGGCGGGCGCGCAGCGCGCGGCCGCGGGACGGGCTGGGGCGGCCGTTGCCGCACGGGGCGGAGGGGGTGCCGCGGCAGCCCGAAGGGGTGGTGCGGACTCCGGCGCAGACGCTCCGTGAGGCGCAGCGGCTGCTGGACGCGGGGCTGCCCTTCCACGCGCACGAGGTCTTCGAGGACGCGTGGAAGTCCGGCCCCTCCGAGGAGCGGGACCTGTGGCAGGGGCTCGCCCAGCTGGCCGTGGGGCTGACCCATGCCGCGCGGGGCAACGGACCCGGCGGGGCCCGCTTGTTGCTGCGCGGGGCCGACCGGATCTCCGGGCAGCCCGATCCGTACGGAGTCGACGTCGGCGGGCTCGTGCGGTGGGCCCGGGAGTTGGCGGACCGTGCGGACCGTGTGACCGACGCCGCGACCGAGGCGCCGCGCCTGCTGCCCGAGTAGCCCGGCGCCCCGGGCGTCACCAGGTGAGGTGGAGTTCCCGTGGAGAGCGGTGGATCAGGGTCGGCCGCATCTCCACGTCCTGGTCCTTCGCCAGTCGCAGCCCGGGGAATCGACGGACGAACAGCTCCAGGGTGAGGCGGAGTTGGGTGCGGGCGAGCTGGGAGCCCGGGCAGCCGTGCGCGCCGTGGCCGAAACCCACGTGGCGAGTGGGTGTCGCCGGGCGGGTGACGTCGAAGACGTCGGGGTCCTCGTGGCGCGTCTCGTCGCGGTTGGCGGATCCGTAGGCGACGAAGACGGTCGCGCCGGCGGGGAGTTCGGTGCCGGCCAGGACGACCGGCCGGGTGGTGGTGCGGCGGAACCCCTGGACGGCGGTGTCGAAGCGGACGGCCTCCTCCACCGCCCCGGGTATGAGTTCGGGCCGGGCGAGGAGCAGCTCCCACTGGTCCCGTCGGCGCAGCAGATGGAAGAGCGCGGTGCCGATCAGGGCCGTCGTGGTGAGGTGTCCGGCGATGAGGAGGTTCTGGAGGTTGGCGACGAGCTCGTTGCGCTGGTCGTCCGTGAGCTCGCGGGGGCCCGGGCCGAGGCCGGTGTCCGGGGCCAGGGCGGCGACCATCGCCGAGCAGAGGTCGTCGCGCGGCTGGGCGCGCCGCTCGCGGGCGTAGCGGTCGAGGAGGTGCTGGAGGGCGACGACGTCCTCGGCCGCCGCGAGCTGTTCGTCCTCGGCCATCGGCCGGAAGAGGAGCTGCTCGGCGCGGTGTCCTCCGTGCACCGCCACGGGCACGTCCTCCGGTTCGAGGCCGATGAGCCGGCCGATGACGGCGCCGGGCAGCCTGCGGGCGTAGGAGGTCATCAGCTCGGTGTGGCCGTCGGCGGCGAAGCCGTCGACGAGGCCGGTGGCGACCTCGGCGGCGTACGGCGCGAGGGCAGCGACGCGCGCGGCGGAGAGGCCGCTGTTGATCGGGGCGCGGTGGCGGCGGTGGGCGGCGCCGTCGGTGGAGACGACGGTGGGCCGGTTGCCGTAGCCGCGGGCGAGGACCCCGAAGACGGCGGCCGGGGGGCTGACGTCGGGACGCAGCGACTGTGCGGAGGAGAAGTCCTCCGGGCGCAGCAGCACCTCACGGACGTCGGCGTCCCTGGCGACCAGCCAGGCGTCGAGTTCGGGGACGAAGGTCAGCCCCGCGGTCCGTCGCGCCTGGGCGTAGCGGGGGTACGGGTCGCGCTGCAACGCGTCGAGCAGTTCGTGACGTGCGTGCGTCGGCAGGTCCACGCGGCTCCTCCGGGACGGGAAGGTGCGGAACTCGGTGCGGTCGACACATGGTGACCGGCACCGCGGATTCTGACTATGCCCCGGAGGCGTTCAGGGCACGCAGGAGTACGGAAGTGTGGCTGACGGACGGGTCCTTGGCGGCGGTGAGGAGGGTGACGGGGCCCTCGGCGGCGATGGCGCGCAGCCGATCGAGCGCCTCGGCGGCGGCGGGTTCGGCCAGCTCCCGCTCGTACCGCCGGCAGAACTCGTCGTACGCGCCGTCCGGGCCGTGGTACCAGCGCCGCAGTTCGGAGGAGGGGGTGAGCGCCTTGGGCCATTCGTCGATGCGGGCGTCGGTCTTCGCGAGGCCGCGCGGCCAGAGGCGGTCGACGAGGACCCGTACACCGTCGTCGGGTGCGGGCTCCTCGTAGATCCGTCGGACGCGGACGTCGGGTGCAGCGGCAGGCATGGGTCCAGGGTGCCGGAGGCCGCCGGGGGTCACATCTCGGCGCCCTCCGCCGGCCGCAGCGCCGGCAGCAGGACGGAGTCGACGAAGACGCGCATCGTCGAGGCGTCGGCGAAGCGTTCCTCGAAGAGTCGTTCGATGCGGAGCATCCCGAGGAAGCAGGGGGCGACGAAGCCGATGGCCGCGTTGTCCGCGGAGACCTCGCCGCGTTCGACGGCCCGCTCCAGGATCGTGTCGAGGGCCGCGACCTCCGGGCTGATGACGGTCTCGCGGAGGGCCTCGCGCAGATCGGGGTACTGGACGTACGCCTGGCTGACGGCCTCCATCAGCTCGGCGTCGTGGTCGCGGCGGGTCGCGGCCAGCCGGGCGGCCTCCCGGAGGTCGCCGGCGAGCGAGCCGGTGTCGATGCCGCCGAAGACGACGCAGCGCTGTTTGGCGAGTGCGGCGGTGACGAGCCGCGGCTTGGTCCCCCATTGGCGGTAGAGGGTCGCCTTGCCGCACTTGGTGCGGGCCGCGACGCCCTCCATGGTCACCGCGTCGTAGCCGCCCTCACGGAGGAGGCGGAGAACGGCCTCGTAGAGCTCGCTCTCCCGCTCCGGGGTGATCTTCCCTCGGCGGGCGGCGGCGGTGGCGGCCTGTGTGGACATCCCGTTCCTCCCGGACAGCTCTCTGCACATACGAGAGTAGGGGGTGCACAATCGAGACGCAAACGTATCGAGACGCTTGCGTCTCGATTGATTCGGATCTAGGCTTCCTCCGTTTGCTGCCGAAATGACGGAAAAAAGGGGCCGGGCCATGGCTGCCGGGATACGCGGGACACGTCCCACAGGACCGGGGCCGACCGCTACCCCGAACACCCCGAGGCCACCGCTGGTGCGGGAGCTGCTGCTCGTCACGGCCCTGTTCCTCGTCTACAAGTCGGGGCGGCTGTTCGCCAACGGCCACGAGCTCCGGGCCTTCCACAACGCCGACCGGGTATGGAGCGCGGAGCGGGCCGTCCATCTGCCCGGCGAAGGTTCCGTGCAGGCGCTGCTCCTGCACGGCGAGCCGCTCGTCCGGGCCGCGAACACCTACTACGCGGCCGTGCACTTCCCGGCCACGATCGCCTTCCTCGCCTGGCTCTACTGGCGCCGCCCCGCGCACTACGTCTGGTCGCGCCGCGTCCTCGCGCTGCTGACCGCCGCCGCGCTCGCCCTGCATCTGCTGATGCCGCTGGCACCGCCCCGGATGCTCGCCGCGTCCGGACTCGTCGACACCGCACGGGTCTACGGTCCGTCGGTGTACGGCGCGAGCCCCGAGACGGACACGATGGCCAATCAGTTCGCCGCGATGCCGTCGCTCCACTTCGGCTGGGCGGCGATGGTCGCGATCGGCCTGATCGTCGCCACCCGCGGCCGGTGGCGGTGGCTGTGGCTGCTCCACCCGCTGCTGACCCTGCTGGTCATCGTCGGCACGGCGAACCACTACTGGTTCGACGCGCTCGCCGCGGCGGCGCTGCTCGGCCTGGCGCTCGCGGTCGTGAGGAAGCCGGGTCCCGGAGAGAACGGCCCGGACCCGCGCCGGCCCTCCGCGGAGACCGACGGTCCGGCCCGGTCCGCCACGTCTGCCACACCGGTCGTGTCGGCCGGGCGGGTCGTGTCGGCCACCTCGGCCACCTCGGCCGCGTCGGACACGTCGGTCATGGCGGTCATGGCGGTCGCGTCAGCCACCTCGGCTGCGTGGGTCGCGTCTGACACGTCTGTGCCCACCGCTCGGGGGCGCGCCACCGGCTCGGAGGCGGCGGCGCAGCGCGCGGCGGCGGCCGCACCAGGCGCACCAGGTGGATCCACCACCCGGGCGATGTCCACCACGTCCACCGGTTCCGCGGCCCGCACGACGCACCGCGCACCCCGTCCGGCGGAGGCGCTGCGATGACCACCCCCGACGGCATCGTCCTCGCCGTACTGCTGTCCCTGGTCTCCGCCGCCGGATACGCCCTCGCCGCGGTCGCCCAGTCCCGGCTCGCCGCCTCGGCCCCCTCCGGAGGGGGAAAGGACGCACTCCGCGCGCTGCTCGCGCGCGGCCAGTGGTGGTGGGCCGTCGGCCTGAACGCGGCCGGCGCGCTGGCCCACGTGGCTGCCCTGCACTACGGCCCGCTGACGCTCGTTCAGCCCCTGGGCGCGCTCACCCTGGTGGCGGCGCTGCCGCTCGGGGCGTACTGCGCCGGGCGGCGGGTGACGCGGGCGGAGTGGCGCGGCGCGTTCTGGACCCTGGCGGGTCTGGTCGGCCTGATCTCGGTCACCGGCCCCGCGACGCCGGGCGACGCGCTCAGCCTCGACGAGGCTCTGGTCGTGGCGGCGTCGACGGCGCTGCTGATCGCCGCCCTCGCCAGGGGCGGACGGAGCGGCGGGGGCTCCGGTGCCGAAACGTCACGTCGGAGGCGGGTGCTCGGTCATGCGACGGCCTCCGGCATCGCGTCGGGGGTGGCCTCCGCCCTGACGCAGACGCTGACCGCCGCGCTCGCGCGGGAGCTGCCGGGCGGGGCGACGGCCTGGGGGCGGACGGCTCTGATCGCCGTGCTGATAGCCGCCTTCGCGGTGGGCGGCCTGCTGCTCTCGCAGACCGCCTACCGCGGCGGGCTCGCCGCGCCGTTGGCCGTGGTGAACCTCTCCAACCCGGCCGCCGCCGCCGTCATCGGCGTCGCGCTGCTCGGCGAGACCTTCCGAGCGGGCGCGTGGGGCTGGCTGATCGCGGCCGCCGCGTCGGTGGTGGCGGCGCGGGGCGTGGTGCTCCTGACGACGGGTACGGGAGCCGCTCTCACGACGCCGACCGACGCGCCCCGGGCACCCGCCCCGACCCCGGTGACCACGATCCCGGTCACCCCCGCCCCGGGAACCCCGGTCCCGGTCACCCCGGTTCCGCTCACCGCGACCCCGGTCGTTCCGGCCCCCGCGCCCGTGACGTCGGCGCCCCTGCCCGCCGTCGCCGTGACATCACCCCCGGCCGCTCTCACCGCCCCGGGTCAGCCGCCGCCCCCGCCCCGTACCGACGAGCCCGCGGCGGCGCCCTCGGCCGCGACGGCGCCCGCGCCGCTCGCGGGCTGACGGGGCCTCACGTCTCACCCGTCACGTCTTCGACGGCGGGCGGTCCTCCGTCACCTGGGCCGCGAAGATCGGTTCTGTGGACGGCTGGTACCCGCCCTTCTCCCCCGGCACGGCCGGTTCCAGACCGAAGAGCGCGCCGACCCCCATCGGCGGCATGTCCCCGTACAGCCCGTGGTACGCGCCGGCCCGGACCGAGTACATCTCGTGCCAGATGCCGACGGCCCCGTTGCTCGCGAAGTACCGCCGCCAGTACGCGCTCTGGGCGGGACGATGCCTGCGGGCGGACTCGGCGGCGTACGCGCGGATGTCGCCCGCCTTCCGCCAGTACTGGATGACGGTGGCCTCGCCGAACGAGGGCCCGAGGAGCATC
This sequence comes from Streptomyces sp. NPDC047971, assembly GCF_040653355.1. Taxonomy (NCBI): domain Bacteria; kingdom Bacillati; phylum Actinomycetota; class Actinomycetes; order Kitasatosporales; family Streptomycetaceae; genus Streptomyces; species Streptomyces sp. NPDC047971. The sequence goes on from NZ_JBEZNW010000001.1 coordinate 286,288, forward strand.
CGGTAGCCGAGGAACCCGCTGTCCTGATCCGCGCGGAGCTCCTTGATCATGCCCGGCATGGCCAGGAAGACGGGCAGCCAGCCGCGGACCGATCGCCAGCGGTTGACCCGGATCCCGATGAGGAAGACGGCCACCGGTTCGTCGTTGGCCGCCATGAAGCGGCCGCGGCGCACCCGGCGCCGCTCCGCACGCCCCTCGGCGCCGCCCCGGTTCCACTCCAGCGCGGCGAAGAGCCGCGGTGCGCGTGTGGTGCTGGTTCCCGTTGCCATGGTCCACCCACCTCCCGTTATTGGATAGCTGAACTATCCTTGGAGGGCAGAGTAGAACTCCCGGGTAACCGTGTCGAGACGATGGGAACGGTGAAAGTCTTTGCGCCTCTCCGAGTTGAGCGACCGCGGCGGCGTGTCCGTGGCCACCGTGAAGTACTACCTCCGCGAGGGACTCCTGCCCCCCGGGACCCCCGTCACGGCACGGCAGTCGGAGTACGGCGAGGAGCATCTGCGCAGGCTGCGGCTGGTGCGGGCGCTCATCACGGTGGGCGGGATGACGATCCAGCAGGCCCGGGACGTCCTCGCGGTGGCGGACGATCCCGCCTTCGGCCGCCACGAGCGCGTCGGCATCGCCCAGTACATGCTCGGTCCCCAGATCTCTCCGCCGGACGCCACGGATCCCGAGCGCGCGCTCTGGGACGAGGTCTTCGCCGAGATGCGCGGCCTGCTCTCCGAGATGGGCTGGCGCGTGAACGAGGAGGCGCCGGCGCTCGCCGCGCTGACCCGGGCGGTCGTGACGCTCCGCTCGCTCGGCTACCGCGGCAGCGTCGAGCACATTCGGCGGTACGCCGAGGTGATGCACCCGATCGCCGCCGAGGAGCACACGGTGATGGACGAGCATCCGGTCCTGGAGGAGGCGATCGAGGCGGCCGTCGCGTACACGATGCTCTACGAACCGATCCTGCTGGCCCTGCGCCGGCTGGCGCACGAGGACGTCTCGGCGCACCGGTACGGGATCCCCCCGCCCCACCCTCCCCTTTCGTCATCTTGACGAAAAGAGAGGGCCCCCCTATCGTCATCATGACGACAAGGGGGAGTCCACCATGGCCGACATCACCCGCCGCGCCGGCTGGCGCCATCTGCGGTCCGCGCCCACCGCGCACATCCGCCACCACCGTCGCGGACGGCTCGTCCACGACGGGACCGGGCTCAGTTTCTGGTACCGGTCACTGTCTGCCGCGCTCTCCGAAGTCCCGGTGAACGACCGGGAGTTGGCGATGGCCTTTCACGCCAGGACCGCCGACTTCCAGGACGTGAGCGTGCAGTCCACGGTGACGTACCGGATCGGCGCACCGGAAGCCGCCGCCACCCGGCTCGACTTCTCGATCGACCCGGACACCGGCGCGTGGCGCGGCGCGCCCCTTGAGCAGATCGCCACTCTGCTGACCGAGACGGCGCAGCAGCACGCTCTGGACGTCCTGGCCCGCACCCCGCTCGCCGCGGCCCTCGTCGACGGCGTGGCAGCGGTGCGGGACCGGATCGCCGACGGGCTCGCGGCCGAGCCGCGGCTGCCGGCCACCGGCATCGAGGTGGTGGCGGTACGAGTGGTGGCGATCCGTCCGGAGCCGGAGGTCGAGCGGGCGCTGCGCACGCCGGCGCGCGAGCAGATCCAGCAGGAGGCCGACCGGGCGACGTACGAGCGCCGGGCGGTGGCGGTCGAACGCGAGCGGACGATCGCCGAGAACGAGCTCGCGAGCAAGATCGAGCTCGCCCGCCAGGAGGAACGGCTCGTCGACCAGCGCGGCACCAACGCGCGCCGCGAGGCCGAGGAGAGCGCGGCCGCCGATGCCGTACGGGCGGAGGCGGAGGCGGCGCGGAAGGTCCGGCTGGCACGGGCCGAGGCGGAGGCGGCGCGCGAGGTCGGCGAGGCCCGGGCGGCCGCGCAGGCGGCCTGGCTCCGGGTGCACGGGGAGGTCGACGCGGCGACGCTGCACGCGCTCGCGGTGACCCGGGCGGCGGAGAACCTGCCCCGGATCGAGCAGCTGACGCTCTCGCCCGACGTGCTGACCGGTCTCCTGGCGAAGCTGGGCGGCGGCGGGGCCACGTCGTGAGCCTGGCGCCGCGTGCGGTGCTCGTGCACCGCACGTCGGAGTACGAGGCACTGCTCGCCCGCCACGGTACGCACGGGCAGGCCGCGTTCTTCCTCTCCAGCCGCGGCCGGAGCATCGACGACGTGCGGGAGCGGCACGAGCGCAACCGCCGGGCGCTGGCAGAGGTGGCGGCGGCGGTGCCGCTGCAGTGGCGACAGGCCAGGGTGGAGCGGGCGGATCTGGACCGTTTCCTCTTCGGCCCCGAGGACGTGGTCGTCGTGGCCGGGCAGGACGGTCTGGTGGCCAACGTGGCGAAGTACCTGGACGGGCAGCCCGTCATCGGGATCGACACCGACCCGGGCCGCAACGCGGGCGTCCTGGTACGGCACCGGGCGGCGGACGCGCGAGCGTTGCTGGCGGCGGTGGAGCGGACGGGGGCGGCGACGGGGGCGGACGAGCTGACGATGGTGGAGGCGGTCACCGACGACGCGCAGCGGCTCCTCGCCCTCAACGAGATCTACCTCGGCCCGCCCGGCCATCAGACGGCCCGATACACGCTCGCCGTGGAGGACCCGGAGCCGGCGGCCGAACCCCAGGCGTCCTCCGGCGTCCTGGTCGGCACCGGCACGGGCGCGACGGGCTGGCTCCGCTCGCTCTGGCAGCAGCGCTCCAGCGCCCTGCCGCTGCCGGTCCCGACGGACCCGCGCCTCGCCTGGTTCGTCCGCGAGGCCTGGCCGTCCCCGACGACGGGCACGACGCGGGTGGAGGGCGTGCTGAGCTCCGGGCAGTCCCTCCGGCTGACGGTGGAGTCGGACCGCCTGGTCGCCTTCGGCGACGGAATGGAGTCGGACGCGCTGGAACTGACCTGGGGTCAGACGGTACGGGTGGGGGTCGCCCGCACGGCGTTGCGGCTGGTGGGCTGAGGCGACCCGGCGCCGGCCGACAGGCCGTGAAGGCAACCTTCGGGGCGCGGCGCGGACCGACGGAGCACGCGACGGCGACGGACGGGGCGCGGCGCGGACCAACGGAGAACGCGACGGCGACGGACGGGGCGCGGCGCCGACCGACGGGGCACGCGACGGCGACCGACAGGGCGCACAGGTGCGACCGGCGTTCGATCCGGCGTGCAACACGCCGCGTGGGCCACGCGGGAGCCGTAGGTGGCGTGGGTGGCGGGAATTGGTCGTCGGGTGATCTCCGACCGCTCGGCGCTCGCTAGGATCGGGCCGCTTCGTCCGGTTCGCCCCATCGCCCCGCGCTCCACCGGCAGTCGAAGGACCACCCATGCCCTCCGCCTCTCCCGCCCCCGACACCCTCCTCATCGGCCCGGCCACCCTCCAGGAATGGGAGCTCGTGCGCACCTGGGCGGCGGAGGAGGGGTGGAATCCGGGGGCTTCCGACGCGCCGGCCTTCTTCGCCCAGGACCCGCAGGGGTTCTTTCTCGGCCGGATCGACGGGGAACCCGTCTCCGCCATCTCGGTCGTCAACTACAGCGACCGGTACGCCTTCCTGGGCTTCTACCTCGTCCGTCCCGACCTGCGCGGCCTCGGCCACGGGCTGGCGACCTGGCGCGCCGCGCTCCCGCACGCCGGCGAGCGGACGGTCGGGCTCGACGGGGTCCCCGACCAGCAGGACAACTACCGCCGCTCCGGCTTCTCCCTCGCGTACCGCACGGCCCGGTACGTCGGTGAGCCCGCCGCCGACGCCCCCGCCCCCGACGTGGTCCCCGCCGGGGAGGTCGACCCGGCCGCCCTCGCCGCGTACGACGGCGCGTGCCACCCCGCCGACCGTCCGCGCTTCCTCTCGGCCTGGCTGACGACCCCGGGCCATCGCGCGCTCGCCCGGGTCACCGACGGCCGCCTCACCGGCTACGGCGTGGTGCGGCCGGCCCAGAACGAGGCGCGCGTGGGGCCCCTGTTCGCGGACACCCCCGCCGACGCGGCCGCCCTCCTGGACGCGCTGTCGTACGAGGCGCGGGCCTTCGGGGCACCGGGCATCGCGATCGACGTTCCCGAGGCCAACCCCATCGCCGCGCGGCTCGCCGAGGAGCGGGGCCTCGAACCCACCTTCGAGACGGCACGCATGTACACGGGCGCGATCCGCCCGGTGGCACGGGACCGCGTCTTCGGCGTGACGACCCTCGAACTGGGCTAGGGAGTGCCGCCGAAGTCCCGCCCGGCCCGCGGCGTGCGGCCCGCGGCGGCCGGGGGCGGCCTCGAAGGAGTCGCCGTGCCGCTCACTCCCGGACCCTTCGGCCGTGGCGTCAGCTCCCCGTGCCCGAGGGCTTCCGTGTCCGCTCGCTCCGGAGGCCGCTCGCGCCGAAAGCCTCCCCTGTCGGGCATCATCGCCTTTGTCGTGAAGGCGACCGACCCGAGGCGATCCGCACCGTCCGACCGGTCGAACGCCGTGACCCCGCGCGGGCGGTGACCACCGCCATGAGGCCGGGGTCGCGCCCGCTCGGGCCTACCGTCACCTCCGGCGGCCGCCCCGGCCCCACACCGCTCCCACCTGCGGTGACGCCCCGTGGCGAGGGTGCTCCCCTGCCGTCCCCGTAGGGCCCCCTCCCCCTCCCCCCGCCCCCCTCGGGGGGCGACAAGGGTTTTCCCCGTATCGAGTTCATCTCGGCTTTCCCTACTGTCTGCCGCACCGGCAGATCCCATCCCCAGAACCACGCACCCCGCAGGCGATCAGGTCGCCTGTCAGGTGCATGAGGGGGCGAGGGTGGTGTCCGCCGGTGACGGCCTTGACCCGGGCCGTCGCGCCGGTGGCGGCGCACGGGCCCCCCAAGCCCAGGGACCGGTGGACCGCAACCCCACGTCGCACCCCGTTCCCGCGCCGCCGCCACTGCTCCGCACCTACGTCGTGCTCGAAAGGGAACACCTTGAACAGTTCCAGGCGGAGAGTCATATCCGTCGTGGTCGCGAGCGCCGCCATCGTCGGCGCCGCTGCCACTTCCACCGGGGCGTTCGCCGCCGCCCCGGTCGCCGCGACCCCGAAGCCGGCTCCGGCTTCGCAGACGATGACCGCGCTCCCCAGCGCACCGATCGACAAGGTCATCGTCACCTACAAGTCCAAGACCGCCGAGGCCGGTTCGAACGCCGCCGCCAAGAGCGACGCGGCCGCCAAGGGCGCCGAGACGGGCGAGAGCCTCTCCTTCGAGCGCCGCCTCGCCGGTGGTGCCGCCCTGGTCGACCTGGGTGACAGCGCCACGAAGCAGGACGTCACCGAGGTCATGGACGCCTTCCGCGCCGACCCCTCGGTCGCCTCCGTGGAGCCCGACATCCGCGCGTACGCGATGGCGGTCACCCCGAACGACACGGACTACGCCAAGCAGTGGGACCTCTTCGAGGCCACCGGCGGCATGAACGTGCCCTCCGCCTGGGACAAGACGACCGGCTCCGGTGTCACCGTCGCCGTGATCGACACCGGCTACGCGGCCCACTCGGACCTGGCGGCCAACGTCGTCGCCGGCTACGACTTCATCTCCACCTCCGCCGACGCCCGCGACGGCAACGGCCGTGACGCGGACGCCAAGGACGAGGGCGACTGGAACGCGACCGACAACGAGTGCGGTCTCGGTTCCAAGGCCTCCAACTCCTCCTGGCACGGCACCCACGTGGCCGGCACCATCGGCGCGGTCACCAACAACTCCAAGGGCATGGCGGGCATCGCGTACAACGCGAAGATCCAGCCCGTGCGCGTCCTCGGCAAGTGCGGCGGCTCCTCCGCCGACATCGCAGACGCCATCACCTGGGCGTCCGGCGGCAGCGTGCCCGGCGTCGCCGCCAACGCCACCCCGGCCAAGGTCATCAACCTGAGCCTGGGCGGCGCCAGCTCCACCTGCCCGAGCGTCTACCAGAACGCGATCAACGGCGCCGTCTCGCGCGGTACCACCGTCGTCGTCGCCGCGGGCAACAGCAACGCCAACGCGTCCGGCTTCACCCCCGCGAACTGCTCGAACGTCATCACCGTGGCCTCGACCAGCCGCGAGGGCAACCGTTCGTACTACTCGAACTTCGGTTCCATCGTGGACGTGGCGGCCCCGGGCGGCGAGACCCGCCGCGCGACCGACACCCCCGGCACCGTCACCACCCCCGAGAACGGCATCTACTCCACGCTGAACTCGGGCACGACGACGCAGTCGGCGGAGAACTACAAGCCCTACCAGGGCACCTCGATGGCCGCGCCGCACATCGCCGGCCTGGCCGCCCTGCTGAAGTCGGCGAAGACCAGCCTCACCCCGGCCGAGATCGAGTCCGCGATCAAGACCAACGCCCGTCCGCTGCCCGGCACCTGCACCGGCGGCTGCGGCACCGGCATCGCCGACACCACGAAGACCGTGAACGCCGTCACCACCACCACGCCGCCGGCCGGCAACGTCTTCACCAACGCGACCGACGTGACGATCTCCGACAACACCACCGTGTCGTCCTCGATCGCCGTCACCGGCCGCACCGGCAACGCCCCCGCCGCCCTCAAGGTCGGCGTGGACATCAAGCACACCTGGCGCGGGGACCTGGTCATCGACCTGATCGCTCCCGACGGCACGGTGCGCAACCTGAAGGCGTCCAGCGGCTCCGACAGCGCCGACAACGTCGTGACCACGTACACGGTCGACGCGTCGAGCGAGGTCGCCAACGGAACCTGGAAGCTGCAGGTCCGCGACGTGGCATCGGGTGACACCGGCTACATCGACTCGTGGAACCTCACCTTCTAGTTCCCACCTGAACCACCCCCCACATCAGCATCATTGCTGGTCAGCGACGCGCTCGTGGTCTACACCACGGGCGCGTCCTGGCGTGGTGACAGAGTCCGGCTGTCCGAATGCCGGACAAGAGGCCTGGACTGCGCGCGTACGCTCCGTATTCTCTGCCCCACGGGGCTCACGGGCAGGGCCCGAGTGCCGGAGGGTGGTGGACACGTGACGACAGCGCCGCACCTCCCCCTGCGCCCCGCGGGCGTGGGAGGAGCACCGCCACCGGTGGGCCGGGAGGAGCTGCTCTCCCGCCTCGAACGCGTCCTGCACACCCGCGGACGCGCCCTGCTCACGGGACCCGCGGGCGTCGGCAAGACCGAGGTGGCCCTGGCGGAGGCCGCCCGCGCCGAATCCCGCGGCGAAACGGTCCTGTGGCTGCCGACACTTCCGGCCGACCGGGACATCCCGGGCGCCGTGGCCGCCGCACTCGTGGCCTCGGTGGCCTCGACGGTGGCCTGGCCGGACGTCGCCTCCGCCGGCACCACGCCCACCGCCGCCGGTCCGACCGGCCCCTCGGCGCCGACCGGCCAGGCCGCCGCCGCGAGCCTCCACGGCATCCCCACGCCGCGCACCGATCCCCTCTCCGACGGCGGCGCCACGGGCACCGGCGGCCTCGGGCTCACCGACGAACCCGGCGCTCTCCGTACGGCCGTCGGCCCGGTCACCGCCTCCGGCGTCTTCGACGGACTCCCCGGACCCCAGCGGACCGCCGTCGCCATGCTCTGCCGCGAGGCGCCGCTGCACGACGGCGGATGGGACCCGATCGCCCTGCGCCTCGGCATCGCCCAGATCCTGCGCGCCCTCACCGCCCGCGGCCCCGCCCTGCTCGTCGTCGACGGCGTGCAGCACATCGACGCCGACAGCGCGGACCTGCTGCGCTTCGCCCTCCATCTCGCCCCGCCCGCGCTGCGGGTCGTCGCGGTCGAGACCCCCGAGGCGTACGGCTCCGAGGACGTCCACGACACCCATCTGTGGGTGCCGTCGGAGGCCGACATCCTGCTCGTGCCCGCACTCCACGCCGACGAGATCGCCGCGCTGCTCATCCACCACCGGCTGCCCTCGCGGATGGCCGGCCGCATCCACAAGGCGAGCGGCGGCAATCCCCGCCTCGCGCTCGCGGTGGGCCGCTCACTGGCCGACGCCCGCACCCCGGTGCACCACGCGGAGGCGCTCACGCTCTCCGGCCGGGCCCGCGACCTGGCCCGGCAGCTCCTCGGCACGGCGCCGCCCGACGTCCGCGAGACCCTGCTGCTCGCGGCGCTCGCGCTGCGTCCGACGGCGGCGCTGATCCGACGGGCCGGGAGACCGAACGCGGAGGCGGACCTCGCCGCCGCCGAACGGGCCGACCTGGTCTCGCTCTCCGAGGACGGCACGGTCGCCTTCACGGCCGGACTGCTCCCCTCCACCCTGGTCCACGACGCCTGCTGGGCCGAGCGCAGCGCCGGGCATGCCGCGCTCGCCGAGGTCGTCGACGACTCCGTCGAGGCGGTACGGCACCGGGCTCTCGCCACCGACGTCCCCGACGAGGCCCTCGCCGCCGAGGTCGCCGCCGCGGCCGATCTCGCCCGGCGCCGCGGCAACAGCGCGCTCGCCGCCGAACTGGCCCTGCTCGCCGCCGGGTCGACCCCGGTCCAGCAGGGCGCGCAGCGCATCACGCGGCTCGTCGACGCCGCGGAGGAGGCCGCGCGGGCCGCCCGGGCCGACCTCGCGATGCGGGCGGCCACCGATCTGCTGGCACGGGACGCCGCCCCGTCGGACCGGGTCCGCGCCAGGCTCGCCGTCCTCGACACCGCGGGCCAGGGCCTCACCGGCCTCGACGAGATGTACGTCCACGCGATGGAGGACTCCGAGGGGGACACCGCGCTGCGGGCCGGCGTGCTGCTGCGGCTGGCCGTCAAGTACGTCCTGGCGGACGGTGATCCGCTGCGCTCGCGGGCCGCCGCCGTCGAATCGGCCGCGCTGGCCGCCTCGATGGGCGACCCCCGGACGGCGGCCCAGGCCCTGACCGTGCAGGCGCGGATGGACCGGGCGCTCGGGGCGTCGGACGCGGAGTCCGTGCTCGCCCAGGCCCGCGGCCTGGAGATGGCGGAGCGGCCGCTCGGGATCCGCAATGCCGCACAGATCCTGACGATCCGCCACGCGCTCTTCGACGACCGGCTGGCCGATGCCCGCGATCAGCTGAACGCCCTCCTGCCGTTGGTGCAGCGGCGCGGTTCGGTGGAGGACACCATCGAACTGTTCTCGACGCTCGCCGCGATCGAGTCCCGGATCGGGGCGTGCCCGGCGGCGCTCGTGCACGCGGGGCAGTCCCTGGCGCTGACCCTGGAGGCGGGTCTCTCCCCCGGCCCCGCCTGGTACACGCTGGCGCTCGCGGAGACGGCCGGCGGCAGCTTCGGGCGCGCGGCGAGCTACGCCCGGCGCAGTGTCCAGGCGTCGGAGGAGGAGGGCGACCGGGTCTTCCTCTCCCGCAGCCTCTACGCGCTGGGCCGCGTCCAGCTGGTGAACGGGGACGTCGCCTCGGCCCTGGAGACCCTGCGGCGGGTGCAGGCCAACGAGCGGGCCCAGTCGACCGTCGACCCGTCGATGCTGCGCTGGCACGAGGAGCTGGCCGAGGCCCTGCTCGCCAACGACGCGGCCAGGGAGGCGGCGGAGCTGCTGGCCGAGGTGCGTCCGGTCGCCGAGCGGCTCGGCCGCACGACCGTGCTCCTGGGCTGCGACCGCGCGTACGCGCAGTATCTGGCGGCGTGCGGGAAGACGGACGAGGCGGCGGAGCTGCTCGCCCGCACCTCCGAGCGGTTCGCCGAGGCCGGCCTCCCGCTGGAGCAGGGCCGGGCGCTCGTCGCCCTGGCCCGGGTGGAACGGCGGCGCCGTCGACGCTCGGCGGCGCACGGCGCGCTCCAGTCGGCGGCGGCCGTGTTCGAGCGCGCGGGGGCGGCGCCCTGGCTGGCCCTGACCAGCGAGACGCCCGTGGGAGAGGACGCCCCGTCGGCGCTCTCGTCACTGACGGACGCGGAGCTGCGGCTCGCCCATCTGGTCGGACAGGGGGCGAGCAACCAGGAGGCGGCGGCCAAGCTGTACTTGAGCGTGAAGACGGTCGAGGCGCGCCTCACCCGGATCTACCAGAAGTTGGACGTCCGCTCGCGGGCGCAGCTGGCGACCGCGCTCCGCGGCTGACGCGGGCCGGGGCGTCCGGCCGTCACACGGTGAAGGGCTTCTGGCCCAAGAACCCGGACGTGGGGCTTCCGGTCGTGTAGAGGTTCGGGCTCTGTGTGGCGGGCAGCCTGCCCTGGATCGCCCGGTGGAAGGGCCGGTAGCCGCCCTGGAAGGCGCCCTCGTCCCAGACACCGAGCAGCGCCTCCGTGAAGGCCCCGTTGACCGGCCCGTCGGAGGCGACCTGGTTGTCCTGGCAGGCCGAGATGAGGATCGCGGGCGGTCCCGCCGACTGCCCGTCGGGGGCCGCCTGGCGGAGGGAGCGCTGCAGCCGCTCGAAGAAGTCGCGGTCCCGCTCGTAGATCTCCATCTGCTTCGGTACGGGCATCAGCCGGACTCCGTTCTCCGGCCGGGGTACGCCGGGCAGCTCGATGGCGCTGCCGCTGTGGCAGCAGTCGAGCAGGGCGAAGATCCGGACGCCGTCGGCGAAGCCGCGGAACTCCTGGTGCAGCTCGTCGTCGAGGAACTGCCGGTCGTACAGGACGAGGGTCTCGTCGAGTTCGTCCGGTTCGTCGTCCGGCCCGGTCACGTCGGGCATCTGTCCGCCGTGTCCGGAGTAGGTGAAGAGCAGGATGTCGTCGGCGGCGAGCTTGGCCGCCGCCTGCCGCAGCGCCGCGGTGACGTTGTCCACGGTGCAGTCGGCGGTCAGCAGGACGGTGTCGGAGAATCCCGCGGCGCGGGCGATCCTGGCCATGTCGTGGGCATCGTTCTCGCAGGCCACGAGGGCACCGTCCCAGCCGTCGTAGGCGTCGGGGTCGACCTTGTTGAGTCCTACGTGGATGGACAGTCCGGCGGGCATGGCGTGCCTCCTTGGGGGTGAGGGAGGGAGGCTCCGGGGGCGGCTGATCGAGTGGCCTGCGGCCCGGTGCCGAGCGCGACCCTTCATGCGCGGTACTTACATCGTATGAAACAGACCGATCCCCCGTCCTCTCCACCACCCCCGCGTGCGGGCGGGCCGCGCCGGGACTCGCTCGCCGACCGGACCGGATACGACGAGAACTTCCTCGGTCCCGTGGTGCCGCTGCCCCTGCCCGTCCGCGCCTCGGTGGAGACGGTGACGCTGCCGTACACCCACTTCACCGTGGTCTTCCGGCCGGACCGGCGGCTCGCCGCCTCCACGGCGGTCTGCATCGAGGGCTCGCAACTGGCCGAGGACGTACCCCGGGACGACGTGTGGGAGTTCGATCCGCGGCTGCCCGAGGAACACCAGGCGGGCAACGACATCTACCGGAACAACAGCCTGGACCGCGGGCATCTGGTGCGCCGGCTCGATCCGGTGTGGGGGACGCCGGCGGTGGCGGGCCGGGCCAACACCGACACGTTCCACTACACGAACGCCGCTCCCCAGTCGGACGTCTTCAACCAGGGGAAGCAGCTCTGGCAGGGCCTGGAGAACTACCTGCTCGACCACGCGGCCGAGTTCGACCGGAAGCTGACGGTGCTCACGGGTCCGGTGCTGCACGACTCGGACCCGCCCTACCGGGGCGTGCAGGTGCCGCTGCGGTTCTGGAAGGTCGCCGCGTTCATGCAGGACGGCGCGCTGGCCTCGACCGCGTACGTCCTCGACCAGAGCCCCGATCTGAGCCGGGACGCCGAGCGGGCGCTGGCCGGGGCGAAGGCGGGCGCGCCGCCGCCGCTCGGCCCGTTCCGGACCTACCAGGTGCCGGTGTCGGACGTCGCGGAGATCACCGAGCTGGAGTTCGGACCGCTGCCCGATGTCGATCTGATGCCGGTGACGCGGGCGCCGGAGGACCGCTGGCGGCGTCTCGAGACCTTCGACGACATCGCCATGCAGGGCTGACCCGACCGGCCGGCCGCGCCCGCGGATCGCCCGTTTGCCACGGTCCCTGCCCGGTGAAACGATTGTTCTGGCAGGTTTCAGTCAGTCAGTCAGTCAGTCCCCGGCTTCCCGGGGGACGGCCGGGCAGGTGCCGTATGCCGCTCAGCGAAACCGAATGGGGACTCGTCACGAGCTGGGTGCGGGAGTACCTCCTCGACACCCCCGATCCCCTCACCCGGCTGCGGCACAGCGGCCTCTCGCAGGACTTCGTCGCGGATCTGGAGCTCACTCCGGACCGCGACGAGAACGCGCGGCAGCTGGTCAGGGCCGCGCGCCGGGACGTCGCCCACCAGCGCAGGCTGCTCGACGTGCTGGCCGGAGCCGACGGCCTCACCGGCGCGGGCATCGCCGAGGCGAGGATCCTGCTGACGCGCCTGCGGGAGGACGAGGCGGTGCTGCGCTCCTCCCAGGACCCCTTCCGCACCCTCGTCCTCGCCAACGGGACCGAGGTGTTCATCGACCGGCACGAGCTGCGCGAGAAGCTGCGCGCCTTCGTCGCCGACCCCGAGCAGACCGTCCTGGTCGTGGACGGCGAGCCCGACAGCGGGCGCTCGTACTCGTACCACCTCATCCGGCACCTCGGGCAGCACTGCGGCTTCCGTCCGGTACGGGTGACCCTCTCGCGCACCTCGACGGCCGCCCGCCTGGTGGAGCGGCTCGACGACTTCGTGGCACCCCCCGGCGCGGACCGAACGCCGTTGAATCCCACACAGTTGAACGATCCACTGCCGGCGATCGACGACGCCGTGCACCGGATCGTGAGCCGGGCGACCGCCGCGGAGGAGCGCTTCTGGCTGGTCCTCGACGAATGCGACAAACTCGATCCGAACACGGACGTCTGGGACTGCATCGGCAAGCTGGCGCTCGCCGTCTACGAGCACACACCGGCACGGCAGGCGGCCGTGCCCCGGCTCGTCCTGCTCGGCTACTCGCCCACGATGCGCCAACTCCCCTACGACATCAGGAAGAACGAGTGCCGGGACACGGCCCGTGTCGCCGGGGAGGACGATCTGCGCGAATTCTTCGCGGAGTTCTTCGCCCAGGAGCGCCCCGCGTCGGACGCCGCCGCGATACCGGCCCTGGTGGACGTGGCGGTGACGGAGGTCCTCCGAGCGGTGGACGCCCCCGGTTCACGGGACAGTTACATGCGCCGGGTGTGCACGGCCGTGGAGGAGACGGTACGGCTCTCCCGCTCCCTCGCCCCCGGCGGCGACCTCACCGGGGTGCTCCACCGGGCCATGCGCGACACCGCCGGATCGCCACCTCCCGCGCCGCCCGGACTGCGCACCGCCTACCGGCAGGCGGCCTGCCTGCTCGACGCGTTCGACCCCACCCGGCTGCGGCTGCCGGACGAGAGCCGGCCGACCGGGCGGGCGGCCCTGGCCCTCGTCGACGACTGCACCGCCCTGCCCTCGCACCACACCCCGTCCTGGACGCTGAAGCCGGAGGTCCGGGAGCTGACACTGAGCGGACTCGCGGGCCCCGAGGAAGCACGGCGCGCCCTGGCGGCCAACATCGGGCTCGTCCCGGAGGGCCCGGGGCCGGAGCGCACGGCGCTGGCCCTGCTGTCCCAGCCCGTGGCAGCTCCGCCGACCGAGCCGCCCGAGGCCGTGGCAGCTCCGCCCGCCGAGCTGTCCCAGCCCGTGGCAGCTCCGCCCGCCACCGCGCCGGAGCAGCCGGCACCCGCGCCGGACCGGTCGGCAGCGGCACCGGAGCTACCGGGGCCCCCGCCGGACCGGTCGGGATCCCCACCGGCCCCACCGACACCGACACCGGCACCGGCACCGGACGAACCGGCACCCGCCACGCACGCGCCGGGCGGCCGTCCGGACCGGCCCGGGGCGCCCTCGGCCCCTTCCGCCGTGGCAGACGACCCCGCCGGAGCCCGTCCCGGGGTGTCCGCGGTCGCCCGTGACCTCTCCGGCACCCCTCACGCCCCGCCCGCCACCGTTCCCGACCCCGCCCGGCCTCACGACGTCGAGGCGCTCGCGGACACGCTTCAGGCCGTGCTCTGGCTGAGCCGGGTCCCCGGCACGACCGGGCTGCCCGATGTCGACGAGGTGCAGCACCGGCTGGAGCGGGCGCGCCTGCTCCAGCCGCTGGAACGGCTGATCCGGGACACCGTCCACGGACGGCAGCGCGAACTCGACTCCCTGCGCGCCTACATCGCCCTGCCCGCCGAACCGGCGGAGCCGCCCGTCCTCATCCACGGCGTGGGCGGCGTCGGCAAGAGCACGCTGCTCGCCAAGTTCCTCGTCGAGAGCCTGCACGACTCCCCCGCCGGATTCCCCTTCGTCTTCATCGACTTCGAGCGCCCGACGCTCTCCATCCACGAACCCGCCACCATGATCGCCGAGTTCGCCCGCCAGCTCGGCATCCAGTACCCCCGCCACCGCGCGGCCTTCGGCGCGCTCGCCGACGAGTGCGAGGAGACCGCGGCCTCCCAGCGGGGCGAACGGAACCAGCTGGACGAGCTGTTCCAGCTGTCCACCACCCGCGCGACCCTCGGCCGCGACTACTCCGCCGGTTTCCACTCGCGGGCCAGCGCCCGTGAGCAGGAGCTCGCCCGCCAGGTCGCCGAGCTCGTCGCCGAGGCCGTACGCGGCCCGGCGGGCGCGACGGACCCGCCGCTGGTGATCGCCCTCGACTCCTTCGAGGAGGCGCAGTACCGGGGTTCGCCGGTCATCGGCCGCATGTGGGCGATCTGGACCGCCCTTCGCGCCGCCTATCCGCGGCTCCGGTACATCGTCTCGGGGCGGGCCCCCATCGACCACCCCGCCAGGGTCCTCACCCCCCGCACCATGGAGCTGGGCGAACTCGACCAGCAGGCCGCCGTGGACCTGCTGATGGCCTCCGGCGTCGACGACGAGGCCGTCGCCCGGGACCTCGCCGACCGGGTCGGCGGGCACCCCCTCAGCCTGAAGCTGGCGGCACGGACCGCGGTCGTCCTGGGGGAACGGTCCGAGTCGCTCGCCGATCTCCTGTCGAGCCTGCCCTCGCGCAAGCGCTGGTTCCACCACCAGGTCGACCAGATGCTCATCCAGGGCACGCTGTACGACCGCATCCTCAAGCACATCGCGGACGACGCGGTCCGCATGCTGGTGCAGGCCGGTCTGGCGCTGCGGGTCATCACCCCGGAGTTGATCCAGGACGTCCTCGCGGAGCCCGCGGGACTCCGGGTCGCCTCGCCGCAGGAGGCGCGCGTGCTCTTCGGACGGCTGGTCTCGCGGGCCGACCTGATGGAGTCGGCGGGGCCGCAGGCGGTACGGCACCGGACGGATCTGCGCTCGATCATGCTGCGGCTCTCCGACAGCGCCCGTACGGATCTGATGCGGGCCGTCGACCATCGGGCGGTGGAGTTCTACTCCGCCCGCGAAGGCCCCGCCGCACGCGCCGAGGAGATCTACCACCGGCTCCGTCTCGGCCAGAACCCCCGTGTGGTGGAGCGCCGTTGGCAGTCGGGCGTCTCCGCCCACCTGGCCGGGGCCGACCGCGACATGCCCGCCCGCTCGGCCGCCTTCCTGCTCGGGAGGATCGGCGGACACGTACCGGACCGGATCATGGCCGAGGCCGACCAGGAGGACTGGGAACGGATCGCCGCCCGGGAGGTGGAGGACCTGCTCACGCAGGGGTACGTCGAGGCGGCGGCGGAGCGGCTGGCCGAGCGCCGGCCCTGGACGCCCTGCAGCAGGCTGCACGGCCTCCTGGCGGAGACGCTGGCCAGGTCCGGGCGGCTCGCCGAGGCCCGGGAGACGGCCGAGGCGGCCGTGGACCGGGCGGAGGAGGCGGGGTGCGCGGAGACCCGGCTGGAGCTCCTGCAGGTCTCGGCCCGGCTCGCCCAGGACGCGGGCGACTTCGCGGAGGCCGACCGCGATCTGCAGGAGGCGGAGGACCTGGCGGGCGGCCTCGGCCTCGCCCACGAGTCGATGGGCGTCCTGGTCGCCAGGTCGCGGCTGGCCGTGCTCTCCGACGAGGGTTCCACCGAGACGGACACCCGCCTCGCCGGCGCCCTGCGCGGCATGCCGGACGCGGAGCTGGCCCGGCAGCCGGCCCTGGCCCGGGCCGCGGCGGCCACGGCGTCCCGGGTCGATCCGCAGCTCCTCGAACACACCCTGCGCCTGGTGGGTCTCCCCGCCGACGACGAGGCGGTGGTCGACGCGCTCTCCCGCTGGATCGAGACCGCTATGGTCGACGAGCCCCAGCTGCGCGAACCCCTCACCCGGATCCTGGAATCGGCGGCGGGAGGAGCCTCGCCACCGGCCGGAGCCGCGGGCTCCCGTGCCGCGGGCTCCCCTGACGCGCCCTCGGGCGGCCGGCCGTACGGGACGGTCGAACAGGCCCTGTGGGAGGCGCACCGGCGCGGCACGCTGGACAGCCTCGCGTGGCGGGCGCTGATGCTCAGCGACCGCAGCGGCGATCTGGTGGAGGGGGTCGCGGCCGCCATGGACGCGGGTTCCCCCGCGCGAGGGCCGATCAAGGAACCCGGAGGCAGCGGGACGGGGTTGTGGTCGCAACCGCCGCCGGACGCGGCCGAAGCGGCGGTCCGCACCGATCCGTACCTCTCCGCGGAGGACGTCGTGCGCGTCCGCAACGCCGCCCTGGAGGCGGGGCTCGCCGAGAACACCGTACGGCCGCTGCTCTTCGCGGGAACGACCGCGCACTTCCGGGCGAGCCTGCCGACGATGGACACCCCGCTGCGGCAGCTCCACTCCGACCTGCACACGATGAACCAGGTGGAACGGCTGATCGACGGGACGGTGCCGCTGGAGGTCTGGCTGCGCAACGCCATCGCCCAGACCGTCGAGGCGGGCCCGCTGACCGTGCTCCAGCGCGCCCTGGACGACGTGGCGCGTGACGCCGCGGGAGAGCCGGACCTGCCGCCGGAGATGATGCCGGGCGAGACCAAGGAGGAGATCATCTTCCGGGACGACACCGTGCCGTTCGAGTTCCTGCACGGCGGTGTCCTGGCCGGTTCCTCGGTCGCCCGCCTGAAGGTTCCGCCGTACGAGTCCGGCCGGCCCCAGCAGCCCGCCTACCCGCATGCCGGTACCGGCTGGATCATCGCACCGGGGCTGCTGATCACCAACCACCACGTGGTGAACGCCCGTACCCGCACGCCCGGCGCCCGGCCGAGGGTGGCGGAGGAGGACCTCCGTCTCCAGGTGGCCAACTCCCGCTCCCGCTTCGACTACGGCGCCGACGAGACGGAGACCGAGGAGGTGACGGCGGGCGCCCTGCTCGCCTGGGACGAGGCGCTGGACTACGCGGTCCTGCGGCTCTCGGAAGGGCTGCCGCCCCGGCCGCTGCTGAGGATCGCGACCGCGCCGCTGACGATCGGTACGGAACCGGTCGCGGTCAACATCATCCAGCACCCCGGCGGCCAGCCCAAGCGGGTCGCGCTGCGCAACAACCTCGTCTTCCAGGCGGACGACCGCGACGTGCGCTACTTCACCGACACCCGCAGCGGCTCGTCCGGTTCGCCGGTCTTCACCGACGACTGGACGGTGGTGGCGCTCCACCGCGGCACCCGCCGGATGGAGGAGGTCGAATTCCAGGGCAGGAAGACGGCGTTCGTCAACGTCGGCACCCAGATGAGCCGGATCCTGGCCCATCTGCGGGAGAACAGCGTGGAGTTGTACGAGGAGATCACCCGGGCGCAGTCGGCGACGGCCCCGCAGGACCACGAGTGGGCCGCGTGAGCACCGCCGCGTGAGGCGAGCGCCGTGAGGAAGTGAGGAGGAGGTGGCGGGAGATGCGGAACGGATCACCGGTCGCGACCGATCCCGAGCGGGTCTTCGACGATCTGCGCGGTGTCGCCGCACGGGTGCGCGGGCACCTGGAGGCGGAGATCTCCGAGTCGGTGGAGGAGCTGCCGCCGGACGAGGCTCCGGCGGAGCAGATCTCCCGCTTCGCGCAGGAGGAACGGGCCCGTGTGCTGGAGGCGGGCGTCACCGGACTCGAGAAGCTGGCCGGTGGCCGCGCCGACGAGATCGACGAGGACGAGTACTTCGGGGTGGAGGCGATCGTCCTGCTGGAGGGCAGGCCGGCGATCCTGGTGCAGGGACAGGACTTCGCCCCGCAGGACGGTGACTGGTCCGTGCTCGACGCGGGCCGGGAGGCGATCCGCGAGTCGATCGCGCGCGTGGGCCGTGTCGAGGTGACCGGCCACCCGAGTCTGGACTGGGTCGGGACGGCCTTCCTGGTGGGTCCGACGACCGTGATGACCAACCGGCACGTGGCCGTCGAGTTCACCCGCGCCGAGAACGCCGGCTGGTCCTTCCAGCAGGGCATGTCCGCACGCGTCGACCCGGGCGAGGAGCTGTCCGCGGCGCCGGAGCCGGTCGCCGGCCCGCCCCCGTACGAGGTCACCGAGGTGATCGGCGTCCATCCGGAGGTCGACATGGCGCTGCTCCGCGTCGCCCCGCCCGACGGGGGCACGCTCCCCACCCCGCTCGCGGTCGCCGCCGACGCACCCGCGAATGTCCCCGGCAGGCCGGTGTACGTGATCGGCTACCCGGCCTGGGACGGCCGGCGCAACGAACCCGAGTCGATGCGCCGGATCTTCATGGACGTCTACAACGTGAAGCGCCTCCAGCCCGGCACGGCTACCGAGTTCACCCCCGGCGGCCAGGTGATGAAGCACGACTGCTCGACCCTGGGCGGAAACAGCGGCTCCCCGGTCCTCGACCTGACGGACCATCGCGTCCTCGGCCTGCACTTCGGCGGCCGTTACCGCCTCGGCAACTTCGCCGTACCGCTCTGGGAGCTGATCGACGACCCCCTGCTGGCCCGCGCCGACGTCAACTGGGTCTGAAGCGCGTCCCCGCACGATCACCCGAGTCCCGGCACGAGCCCGTCGCAGCTCCCCGGCGAATCCCCACAGGAGCCTCACACGGGCTGCGCACAGCCTTTCGAGGGCTTCGTTAGCGTTGCGTGGCGCTCGATCCCGTTCGCGAACGCGACCGAACCGCGGCCCGGTGGGTCGGCGGCACGTCAACTCAGGAAGACCCGAGATGGACTACTGCTCCTCGTGTCGCCGGCATCTCAACGGTGCCCTGGTGTGCCCCGGGTGCGGCGCCTACGCCCCGGACATCGCCCCGGTCACCGACCACGGCCGCTTCGTGCCCGCCTCGCCCGCGGCGGCGCCCCTCGCCGGCCACGACGAGGTGCCGTGGCCGGACATGGCCGGGGATCCGACGGGTGAACCGCCCTCGCCCGACGGGCGCGCCGCGCGGCGACGCCAGCGTGAGCGCTGGCGCAAGAGCAGGCGCCGGGCGGTGGTGGCGACCGCCTTCGCCCTGGTGGGCGGCGGTCTGACGGTCTCGGCGATGGACCGGCAGGGGGGCGATCGGGCGCAGGCGGCCACGGCACCGGAGGACCCGGGCACGGGCACCGACGCGGAGACGGCACAGGACCCGCGCCCGACCGCGATACCGCCCGCCCCACGGGACACCGCGCCCCCGGCGTCCACGCAGCCGTCCGCGCCCGGCGTCTCCCGGCAGCAGCACACCACGGCCTCCCTCCGCACCACCGTGCCGGCGCCCCGGCCGGAGACGACCTCCGCGCCGCGCACGACGGTCACGCCCGCTCCGCGGGGCCGGACCGGCTCGCCCGGCTCCGGACCCGCGAACACCGGGCCGGCGGACACGAGCCCCGCGCGGACGCAGGCTCCGGCGGCCCCGGAAGGGGCCGACGGATCGGACGAGGTCCCGGCGGATTCGGGAGCGTCGCAGCCGGGGACCGTGCCGACGGCTCCGGCCGAGGCGTCTCCGCCGGAGCTCTGCCTGCTCGTGGTCTGTCTGAACCTCTAGAGCCCCGGTACGGAACGCGGTTCAGAGCAGGTCGACCGCCCGGGCGGGGTCGTCGTCGAGGAATCCGCCCGACTGGTGCTGCCACAGCTTCGCGTAGGCACCGTCCGTCGCGAGCAGTTCCTGGTGCGTGCCCTGCTCCACGATCCGTCCCCGGTCGAGGACGACCAGCCGGTCCATGGTGGCGACGGTGCTCAGGCGGTGGGCCACCACGAACGCCGTCCGGCCCTCCATCAGCCGCCACAGCGCGTCCTGGACGAGGATCTCGCTCTCCGAGTCCAGCGCGCTGGTCGCCTCGTCGAGGAGCAGGATCGGCGCGTCCCGCAGGATCGCCCTGGCGAGCGCGACGCGCTGGCGCTGCCCGCCGGAGAGCTTCACGCCACGCTCGCCGACCATGGTGTCGAAGCCCTCGGGAAGCGCGTCCGCGAACTCCGTGACGTGGGCCGCCTCCGCCGCTCGCCGGATCTCGGCGTCGGTGGCGTCCGGCCTGGCGAAGGCGATGTTGTCCCGCAGGGTCCGGTGGAACATCGCCGGATCCTGCGGCACATAGGCGATCATGCCGCGCAGATCGGCCTGGGAGAGCCTGCTGATGTCCTGACCGCCGATCAGGATGCGGCCGGCGTCGATGTCCGTCATGCGCAGCAGCAGCCGGGTGAGCGTGGTCTTGCCCCCGCCGGACCGGCCGACGAGACCGACCTTCGCCCCGCTCGGCACGGCGAGGTCGAGCCCCTCGAAGAGCGGCTGCCCGCCGCCGTGCGCGAAGGTCACCCGCTCGAAGCGGACGTCGGCGGTCTTCTCCGGACTGAGCGGCTCCGGATGCACCGGGTCGAGCACGGTCGACGGCGTCAGCAGCAGCTCCGTGAACTGCGCGGCCTCCGTCATCGAGCTCTCCATGCGGCGGTAGATCTGGTTGAACTCGAACATGATCCGCGTCGCGTTGGCGTAGTAGGTGAAGGTGACGATGATCGCCTCCACGCCGTGGTCGCCCGCGCCGAGCACGAGGGCGAGCAGCAGACCGAGGGTGTTGGTCAGGACGGACATCGGCGCGACCAGCGTGTCGATGCGCAGGTTGCCGTAGTCCCATGAACGCAGCGTGAGGCGGCGCGACTCCGCGACGCGGGACCGGTGTTCGGCGGCCTCACGCTTCTCGGCGGCGAAGGCCCGGACCGTGTCCATGTTCATCAGGCTGTCCGCGACGTGCCCCGACACCCGGGCGATCGCCTCCTCGCGCTGGGCGACGAGTGCCTGACGGCGGCGGATCAGGGGCGTCACGCAGAGCGCCGCCAGTGTGATCATCACGAGCAGCCCGACCACGAGCAGCGGTGCGTACTGCCAGAGCACCACCGAGGCGAAGACCAGGGGCACGAAGCTGCCCATGACCGAGAAGGTCAGCGTGTCGACGAACTCCTCGAAGCGGGAGGCGAAGCTCAGCACCCGCTTGGTCAGCGATCCGGCGAAGTTGTCGTGGAAGAACGCGGCGTCCTTGGCGAACAGTTCGTCCATGCCGATGACGTACAGCTGCTCGATGCCGCGGGCGTCGAGGCGGTTCAGGCAGTGCAGCCCGATGCGCCAGAGCAGCTCGGCGAGGAGCAGCACGCCGGCGAAGCCGAGGACGTACGGCAGCATCGCGCCGATGTCGGTGTGCCGGCCGCCGCCGACGATCCGGCCGACGAGTTTCGCGACGACGAGCGGCGCGATGTAGAAGATTCCGATGTTGCCCAGTGCCGGGAGCAGCATGGCGGGCAGCGTCAGCCATCGGAGGCGGGCCAGCTCCCGCCCGTAGTAGCGAAGTGCGAGGAGGACCGGACCCCTGCCCGGCGAACCCTTGCGCGATTCTGGCAATCCCATCCCAACCCTGCTTTGTCGGACCTGTAGGACAGGATCCGCAGTGTCCCGTGGGGGCGACCGCGCGGTCCAAGCGTTTTTTCTAGCCATCCACCGTCGCGGGGGTCGGGCCGTCGGGGCGGACGGTGATGCCGTAGGCCGTCCGGGTCGGGGTGGACTGGAAGCGCGGAGTGTGGGCGGGCAGCAGGTGTTCGAGGAGGACGGTGGACTCGCGGAGGGCGAACTGCAGGCCGAGACAGGCCCGGGGACCGATACCGAACGGGAGGTAGCCCCCCGGGTCTGCCGGTCGCCTTCCGGGGGTGGTGAAGCGTGCGGGGTCGAACAGCTCGGGGTCGTCCCAGAGTTCGGGGTCCCGGTGTGTGAGGTACGGGGAGACGAGTACGTCGGTCCCGGCCTCGATCTCGTATCCGGCCAGGAGGTCGTCCCGCGCCGCGCTGCGCGGCAGCATCCACGCGGACGGATAGAGGCGCAGCGTCTCGCTGACGAGCGCCTGCAGCGCCTGCCGCCGTTCGGGTGAACCGTCGGGACCCGCGGCGAGCGCCCGCTCCCGCGCGTGCGGATTCCGGTCCAACAGGAGGTGGAGCCAGGTCAGCGTGGTGGCGGTGGTCTCGTGACCGGCGACGAGGAGGGTGACCAGCTCGTCCCGGATCAGCCGGTCGGTGTACGCGGAGCATGTTCCGGCCGCCTCGACGAGGACGTGCAGCAGGCCGGGCCCCTCGGGTCCCGCATCGCCGTCGCGGACGGCGGCGATGGCGCGGCTCGCCACGGCGTCGATCCTCGCGAGCTCGTCGGCGACGGCACCCCGCGCGTCGGCCGAGTCGGCGGGCAGGCCGGGGAGCGCGGCCACCACCGTGGGGACGGCGGCCAGTTCGCGCTCCGTGCCGGGGTCGAGGGGGTGGCCGGTCAGGGACCGCCAGATGGTGTCCAGGGCGAACCGGCGCATCTCCTCGCCGACGTCGAAGACCTGCCCGGTGCGGGCGTACGCGTCCCAGCGCGCCGCGCCGGCCCGCGCGGCCGCGGTGATCCGCTGCTCGTAGCGGCGCATCCCCTTGCCGGTGAACTGGTTCTGCAGCAGCCGCCGTTGCCGCTGCCAGCTCGCGCCCGTGGCGGCCAGGACGCCGTCGCCGATGAGCAGTCGGGCGCGGTGCGAACGCTTGACGTAGCGCTCGGGGTGGAGCGCGAGCACGTGCCGCACGGCTTCGGGGGCGGTGACGAGGACGGTGGGGCGGGGGCCGAGCCGGAACGCGGCGACGCCGCCGAGGCGTTCACGGGCCTCGGCGAAGAGGTCGACCAGCTCCCCTCCCCCGGCCTGCCACCGCGCGACCAGGGCGGGGTCCAGTTCGGGAACCCGGCGCGCCGAGGGGGACGGGCTCGGAGGGGAGGAGGGGCGGGCGGGGGTGGCCACGGGTCTGCTCCTGTTCGGCGACGGCGCGTCGTCGCGCACTGTAGGGGTGCGGGCGCGAGGGGCGACAGACCGCCTCGGCACCGGGCGCCCTCCACCGGCTCCCGGCCCACGGTGGCCGGCTCGCGGCCGCCGGCTCACCGTTCCCCGCTCAGGGTCTCGGACGTGCCGAAGGGGCCGGGTCCTGACGGGCCCGACCCCTTCGGTCAGCGGTGCGACGGCCGGTCAGACCCGGTCGGCCGCGATGAGGACGTACTGGAACGAGCCGTCCTTGTAGGAGTTGATGA
Organism: Streptomyces sp. NPDC047971; assembly: GCF_040653355.1. Classification (NCBI taxonomy): domain Bacteria; kingdom Bacillati; phylum Actinomycetota; class Actinomycetes; order Kitasatosporales; family Streptomycetaceae; genus Streptomyces; species Streptomyces sp. NPDC047971. Next base: position 309,516 of record NZ_JBEZNW010000001.1, read on the forward strand.
ACGCCTCCTCGATCCCGGTGACCAGGGAGGACGTGGCGCGCAGCTCCCAGTACGGCAGCGTCTCGGGAGTCAGGTCGATGACGGCCTGCGGGACCAGCCGGTTGTCGGCCATGGCCCGCAGGTACTCACGGCGGGAGTGGATGTTGCACTCGAAGTGCGCGTTGATCTGGGAGACCCACTTCGAGGGCTGGCCGTAACGCGGGTTCCAGCAGCCGGTGATGGTCACGTAGCGGCCCCCGACCTCGAGAACGCGGGAGTGCTCGGCGAAGAGGTCCTCCAGGTCGACGTACATGCTCGACTCGTTGTTCCACGAGGCGGCGGCCGCGCCGGTCTCGAAGGGCATGTCGAGCATGTTGCACACGCGGGCGTTCACGTGGTCCTTGATGCCGAGCTCCTCGGCACGCCGGTTGGCGAACTCGGCCTGCTTGGCCGACAGGGTGACGCCCTCGACCTTGCATCCGAACCGCTGGTGCGCCATGACCATCGAGCCGCCCCGGCCGCAACCGGCGTCGACGAGCGTGTCGTCGCCGCCGATGGAGCCGAGGTGGTTCAGGAGGACCTCGGCCTGCGCCGACTCCAGTCGGTGGAGCTCGGCGATCAGCTTCTTCTCGTACTCGCTGTCCTCGGCGTTCCCGAGAGCCGCGTGATCGATGTCGCCGATGCCGTAGTGGTGGTGGTAAAGGCCGTCCACATCGCCGAGGCGCAGGTTCACCGGCCTGGCCTCGTTGTTCCAGTAACGGGCGATGTCACTCTGATAGGGCGTCGCCGGACCCGGGACGAAGGCGGAGATGCCGTTGACGGTGGTGAACTCGGTGCTGGTCACAGATGATTCCGTTCTTACCAGAAATCGGGCAGGCTGTATCGATAGGTGTTGGTCCGGTGCCAGTGGTGGTTGCCGTCGACCCACACGGCGACTCCCCGGAGGAAGCGCAGCACGCTCGGGACGGGGCAGGCGGCGGCGAGGGCTGCGGCTTCCGATTCGAAGTCGCGCATGAGGTCGTTGTGGACCTCGACCGCCTTGAGGTAGGCGTCCCGTTCGGAGAGCTCCTCGCGTTCGGCGAGCACCACGGGCAGGTTCAGGTGCCGGCCGGGGCCGGCGAGTTCCTTGGTGTACGAGTAGAGGTCGTTGACGATGGTGGTGGCGTTGCCGGCGAGCGCCAGGACGCGCTGCATGGCCGGCTGCGCGTGGAGGTCCGCGGGCAGTTCGTAGCCGCCGACGGTGTCCGTGATGGTGGGGCAGGGGCGGAAGTTGTTGAACTGCCGCATCGCCAGGTACTCCCACACCTCGGGCATGTGGTCCGTCTGGGCCCAGGCGCCTTCGGCGAGGTATCCCAGGTGCAGCCGGGCCATGTCGTGCCGGAACCGGTCCGCCTGGGAGGGCGTGGCCTGCCGTACGAAGTACTCCATGGCGGAGCGGTAGGCGCGCCGCGGGGCGTCCGCGTGGAGCGACTCCTCCCAATCCGGCTGGTACTCCTTCGTCGTGTGCAGGGGGTCGAGGGCGGTGTGCGCGAGCAGCAGGCGCCCGCCGAGGCCGATGGGCGAGCCGCCGTGGTCCTCGCAGTAGCAGTCGTCGACCGCGTTCTCCGCGACCATCAGCCGGGTGGCGATCATCAGGTGCTCGACGGTCGGGGCGTCAGGGTGGCAGGCGACCATGTAGCGGCCGACGGAGAAGCCGTCGAACTCGCCCTCCCAGTCCTCGGGATAGAGGTCGACCTCGTCCAGCGCCCACGCCTTGATGCGTCGGCTCACCTCCTCCACGCGCACCGGATCGGGCTCCGCTACGGGGTGGTGGTACAGGCCCGGGATCGGCATGCCCTCCACCGGGGCCTCGGGCGCGGGCGGCGCCGGCGGCTCCTCGCGCAGGCCCAGGTACAGGCCGGAGGTACCCAGTCCGGTCGGGCCGCGCAGGATCCGGTCCAACGCGGGGGTGGGCGGCGGGGGCGGGGTGTCGACGACGGGGTCCGTGACGGCGTCCGCCGCGACGGCCGCCTCGGCCGCGACGACGGATTCGAGACCGGTGGCCAGGGTTCGGGCGTGGTCGATGACGTGGGCCCCGAAGCCGGTCGCGGCCGCGGGCAGGCCCGACTGCAGAGGGGAAGGCCCCGGATCGGGCATCCGTAGCTCCTTGGTGAGGTGGGTGGGGGTGCCCGGAGCCCGGGCTGCTCGCCCTGCCCCGGTCCGGTCCGGGCCTGCGCGGCGCTCGGACGGGTGCTCTAGTCGTGCCTGCGGGCGATCTGCACGTTCTCCAGCACGCCGAGCGCGTTGGGCACGAGGATGGCGGCCGAGTAGTAGGTCGTGACCAGGTACGAGATGATCGACCGCTCGTCGATCCCCATGAAGCGCACCGACAGGCCGGGCTCGTACTCCTCCGGAAGCCCGGTCTGCCGCAGGCCGATGACGCCCTGGTTGTCCTCACCGGTTCGCATGGCCAGGATCGAGCTGGTGTTGTCCCTGCTGATGGGGATCTTGTCGCAGGGCAGGATCGGGACGCCGCGCCAGCCCAGCACCCGCTCTCCGTCGAGGTCGACGTGGTCCGGGTAGACGCCGCGGGCGTTGAGTTCGCGCCCGATCGCCGCGATGGTCCGGGGGTGGGCGAGGAAGAGCTTGGTTCCGCGCCGGCGGCAGAGCAGTTCGTCGAGGTCGTCCGGGGTGGGCGGGCCGGAGTGGGGCTGGATCCGCTGCTTGAAGTCGGCGTTGTGGAGCAGACCGAACTCGCGGTTGTTGATCAGCTCGTACTCCTGGCGCTCGCGCAACGCCTCGATGGTGAGCTTGAGTTGCTCCTCGGTCTGGTTCATCGGCCCGTTGTAGAGGTCGGCGACCCTCGTGTGGACCTTCAGGACCGTCTGGGCGACGGAGAGTTCGTACTCGCGCGGCGTGAGTTCGTAGTCGACGAAGGCGCCGGGCAGCGCGACTTCGCCGACGTGGCCGGCGGACATCGCGATCTCCGCCTCGCCGTGGCGGTTCTGGCGCTGCCGGGGCAGCGAGTTGAACCGCTGGAGATGGGCGTGGAGGCTCGGCGCCGTGGCCAGCACGGCGTCGAAGTCGGCGCGGGTCAGGGTGAGCAGGGTGCCGGCGGTCTCGGCGGTGGCGGTGTAGTCCCAGGTGCCCTGGCCGTCGAGGAGCGCGTGGTCACCGAACCGGTCGCCGTCGGCGAGGACGGCGACGGCGACCTGGTCGCCGTACTTGCCGACGGAGATCTGGTTGACGCGGCCGCGGGCGATCAGATGGATCTGCAGGGCGGGGGTGCCGCGTTCCACCAGCACCTCGCCGGCGCGGAAGTCCCGCTGGGCGCACCGGTCGGCGAGCGCGGTGAGGACCTCCAGGTCGTCGAACCCGCGGAGCATGGCCAGTTCGCCGAGTTCTCCGGGGATCACCCTGACGGTGGCGCCGTCCTGGACGAAGTCGATGCGACCGTCGCCCACGGTGTAGCTCAGCCGCCGGTTCACTCGATAGGCGCCGCCCTTGGTCTCCACCCAGGGGAGCATCCGCAGCAGCCAGCGGGAGGTGATCTCCTGCATCTGCGGGGCGGACTTGGTGGTGGTGGCGAGGTTGCGGGCAGCCGCGGTGCTGAGGGACTGCCGAGTCGGCTCCGGTCGCGCTTCCGCCCTGGTCTCAACGGTCATCGGGCGAGCTCTCCTTGGCAAGGGTGACGGACGGCGGACGCGCGCCGGCCACGAGTGAGGAAGAAAGGGGGACGAACCTCTGGGAATCCGTCCAGATCCCGGGGAACAGTAACGCCCGGTACGCCCGGCTCGCCGCGTACGGCCGTGGGTATTACCTCGAAACAGTGATCTTGTTCCACGGGGTGTTTATCGGGCCGAACGATGACATCCGGACCGCATGGCCGAGAGCGCACGCACCCGGGCCGGTCCGGCGCCTATTCCTCCGGGGGGACGCAGAGGACGGGGACCGTGGACATGTGCAGGAGCTTGTGGGGCGTCGAGCCGAGGAGGGCGCCGCGCATCGGGCTCTCGCCCCAGCTGCCGACCACGATGACGCGCGCGGAGTGCCGGCTCGCCGCTTCGATCAGGGCCTGGGCGGGCTTCTCGTCGATCACCTCGACGACGGTCGGCACTCCCGCCCGGTCGGCCTCGGTGACCGCGTGCTCCAGGCCGGTCCGGCCGGCCTGGCGGATGGCCTCGCGGTGGGAGGCGTACTCCTCGCCCGTCGGGCCCGGTGCGGCCGCGCCGTAGACCAGGACGAGTCGCTCGTCGAAGGCCGCCGCCACCTCGACCGCGATGCGCAGGGCCCGGGCGGCGCCGGGGGATTCGTCGTAGCCCAGAACGACCGACATCTCAGGACTCCTTGGCATGGCCGTGGCCGTGGACCAGCTCGGGGTCGGCCACGCTCGGGCGTTCGCGCCAGAAGGCCGGGGACCTCAGGCGCCACACGATCATGATGACCACACCGGCGACGGCGATGCCGATGCCGATGACCAGCGGCGGGCCGAGCCCGAACCACGAGGTGCCGCTGTAGGAGTTCTCCGGGTCGGCCATGTCGGAGACCGACCGCACCAGGAGCCAGGCCAGCAGTCCGGCACCGACCAGGGGGCCGAGGCCGATCAGCAGGAAGTTGTGGGCGCTCTCGAAGAGATGGCGCCGGTAGTAGACCGCGCAGGCCAGGCCCGTGAGCGCGTAGTAGAAGGAGATCAGCAGCGACAGCGCGGTGAGGGAGTCGAAGAGGGCGTTCTCGCTGATCTGGCTCACCACGAGGTACCAGGCGATGGCGATGCCGGCGACCCACCACGTACTGACGTCAGGGGTGCGGAAGCGCGGGCTGATGTGACTGTAGTGCGCGGGCAGCGCCCGGCGGCGCGCCATGGACAGGGCCGTGCGCGAGGCCGGGATGATGGTGGTCTGGGTGGAGGCGATGGCCGAGGTGGAGACGGCGAGCAGCAGGACCCAGTCCCAGCCGCCGAGGACGTCCCCGGCGAGCTGGGCGAAGATGAACTCCTCCTCGCCTGCGTTCTCCGACAGGAAGGTCGGACCGGCGTAGGCGACGACCGCGAATCCCACGGACACGTAGGTCACCAGGAGGACGACGGTCGACCAGAGGCCGGCCTTGCCGGGCGCGCTCGCGGAGTCCTTCACCTCTTCGGTGAGGTTGACCGCCGATTCCCAGCCCCAGTAGATGAAGACGCCGAGCAGCAATCCGCTGGTCAGCGCCGCCCCTCCGGCGCCGAACGGATTCAGCCAGCTGAACTCGGGTTCGACCGAGGGGTACTTGCTGGTGCCGTTGTAGACGGCGTAGAGGGCCACGCCCACGAAGATGAGCAGGCAGGCGACCTGGGCCAGGATGAGGACGTTCTGCACCTTCGCCGACAGCTCGGTGCCGATGACGCACACGGCCGTCATCACCAGGATGAGCAGCACGGTGAGGAGTTGACGGACGAAGGTGTTGTCCACCCAGCTGTCGAGCCCGAAGGCGAGGAGGGCGAAGCTCACGGCCACGTCGGCGAGCGAGCCGACGACCAGGACGCCGGTCATCGCGATGGCCCATCCGCCGAGCCAGCCGGCCCAGGGGCCCATGGCGCGCGTGACCCAGGAGAAGGTCGTGCCGCAGTCCTGGTCGACCTTGTTGAGGTAGTAGAACGCCGAGGCGATCAGCAGCATCGGGACGAACGACGCGAACATCACGCCGGGCGCGTAGATGCCGACCAGGGCGACGATCGGGCCGATGACGGCCGCGAGCGAGTACGCGGGAGAGGTGGAGTTGAGCCCGATGACGAGCGCGTCGACGAAGCCGATCGCGTTGGCCTTCAGACCCACGGGGCGCCCGGCGGGCGCGGAATCCTCTGCGGCCATGTCCCCTCGCTCCCGACGAGCCAGAACAGCGAGATCTACGAGTTCATCGTAGGAAGGCTCGACCCGACCTGCATGTGCAGACGGCCGATCGGGTCACTGCTCGCGCATGCCCCAGGGCGCCTGGTACTCCGTGAGCAGGTCGAGGAAGGGCTGCGGCGGCATCGCCTCGGGGCCGAGCACGCCACGGCCCTGCCAGGCGCCGGTCGCGACGAGTTCGAGCGCGGCCACGGGGTTGATCGCGGTCTGCCACACGACGGCCTGGGAGCCGTACTCCCGCATCGACCACTGGTTGTCGACCACGTGGTAGAGGTACACCTCTCGGGGCCGTCCGTCCTTGGTTCCCTTGACCCAGGTGCCCGCGCACGTCTTCCCGCGCATCCGGTCGCCGAGGGTCGCCGGGTCGGGCAGGCAGGCGGCGACGACGTTCCGCGGGGAGACGGCGACCCTGCCCGTGGCGCCTTCCACGCTCACCGGTTCCGTGCGGTCGAGACCGAGTTTGTGGAGGGTGCGCAGGACGCCGATGAACTCGTCGCCGAGTCCGTACTTGAAGGTGACGCGCCGCGCGTTCAGCCACCGTGGGACCAGGAGCACTTCCTCGTGCTCGACGTTCACGCACTCGACGGGGCCGATGCCTTCGGGGAAGTCGAAGACCTCCGGCTCGCTGAAGGGCGCGGTGGTGAACCAGCCGCGCCCCTCCTCGTAGACGACGGGCGGGTTGAGGCACTCCTCGATCGTGGTCCAGATGCTGAACGAGGGGGCGAAGTCGTACCCCTCGACGACGAGGTCGGCGCCGTCGCGGATGCCGATCTCCTCGATCTCGTCGAAGAGGGTGTCGGAGGCGTAGCGGGCGAAGACGTCCGAGAGGCCGGGCTCGACGCCCATGCCGACGAGGGCGAGTCGGTCCGCCGCCTCCCATTCGGCCGATCGGGCGAACTGCTCGTCCCCCAGCTTCACACCGCACTCCTCGTACGGGCGCGAGGGGTGCGGCCGGGACAGGGACATGGCCATGTCGAGGTAGTGGGCGCGCTCGGCGAGCGCGGCCTCGAAGAGGGGCAGTACGAACCGGGGGTCGGTGGCGTTGAGCAGGACGTCGCAGCGGTGTTCGGCGAGGGCGGCGCGCACCGCGTCCGTATCCGAGGCGTCGAGCCGAGCCGCCGTGAAGCGGCGCTCGTCCGGCCCGAGGGCGGCGACGGCCGACTCGGCCCGGGCCTGGTCGTAGTCGGCGACGACCAGGTGCTCGAAGAAGGATCGGCGGGCCGCGATCCTGGTGATCGCCGTACCCACACCTCCCGCCCCCACCATGAGGATGCGCATGGTGCAGCACTCCTTCGCTCCGCCTCGGGGCTCGGCCCGGTCGGCGGGAGATCGGCATCGGCGGACGAGGGGCGCGCGAGGCGCGTGTCCCTCGTCCCGATGATGACGTCAGGTCCGCACGGCGGCCACCGACGGCCCGACGCCTCCCACCAGGGCGCTTCGGGTCACCGGTCGCCGGCGCCGCCGGTCCGGACGCGGTGCGGGTGGGGGCCGGGCGGAGGAGGACCCCACGGGACGGTTCCTCCGCCGGGGGATTCCGCCCCTCGCCTTGACCTTCGAGTGGGGTGGAAGGTCTAGCGTCGAGTACATGAGCACGTACCGCATCTCGCAGCTGGCGGAACGCTCGGGCGTCCCGGCCACGACGCTGCGGTTCTACGACACGGCGGGGCTCCTGTCCGCCGCGCGAACCGCCTCCGGATACCGCGTGTACGGCGAGGACGCGGTCGAGCGGCTGGCGTTCATCTCCTCCGCGAAGCTGCTGGGCCTCGCCCTGGGGGAGATCCGCGACCTCCTGCGCGTCCGGGAGGAGGGGGCATGCGCCTCGGTCAGGGCCCGGATGCTGCCCCTGCTCGCCGACCGCATGAGGGAGACGACCGAGCGGGTCGCCGAGCTGCGCACCCTCTCCGATCACCTGGCGGAGGTCCACGCCGCGCTGTCGGGGCCGGCACCGGAGGGCCCGTGCGGGCCCGCGTGCGGCTGCACGACGGCCCGGCCCACGGAACCCGGGCCCGTACCGGTGGAGCTCCGGCCGATCGCCTCCGCGCCGGAACCGGGCGCGGAGGCGTGGCGGGACGCCCCGGTGAGCTGCACGCTCGACGGCCGGGAGCTGGGCGAGCGCACCGAGCGGTGGAGAGCGCTGGTCGCGAGGGCGCGGCAGCAGGAGACGATCGAGGACGGCCTGCGGTTCTCGTTCCCGGCGGACCCCGTCCTCGCGGGGCGGATCGCCGAGCTGGCGGTGGCGGAGCAGAGCTGCTGCGCGTTCTTCGACTTCACTCTGCACCTGACGCCCGACGGCCTCCGACTGGACGTACGCGCCCCGGAGGGCGCCTCCGGGATGGCGGCCGACCTGTTCGGGGCTCCCGTGTGACCGCCCCGGGGCGGTCACACGAGGCGGCCGGCCCCTCCGTCACGGCCGGTTCACCGGTGCGCGTGCGCGCTCAGCGCGCCCACCACGTTGAGGAAGAGGTAGGCGCCGAGCACGTAGAAGGCCACGCGCCATGCGGCGCCCCTCAGCTTCCACCTCTCGCCCGCCCGGTCCGTGCGGTGATCCTCGGTGTTCATGGCGGCTTCCCTCCAGGTCGCGTACGGGCGGATTTGACAGCCTCTCGCCAGAGTTTAAACTCGAACTCGAATCGAGATCTAATCGGCCCGCCGGTGAGTGAGCGGGCGAGATCGTCACACCCCTCCCGGGAGCGATCGTGATGAGCACCGAAGCCTGTGGCACCACCCGTCACGTCCCCCTCGAGGGGTACTCCCGCAGAGCGCGGACCTGGCAGAAGGCCAGCTGGAGCCGGGTCCTGCGGGAAGCGACCGTCGGAAGCCTGATCATGCTGATCCCGGCCCTGCTCCTCGGATTCTTCATCTCCTGGAAGATCGGCATCGCCGTCATCGGGGCGACCGCGGCGACGGCCACGCTCGCCTCGGTCTTCTTCGGCCTCCGGGGGCACGGCTTCGGGTGCTCCCTCAAGAAGGGCATCGTCCTGGCTCTGGGATGGTGGGAGCGGGTCTGAGGCGCGCACCGGTCCCCCGCGCCGAGCCGCTCCCACCGCCCCCTCCCTCACACCTCCGCGCGCGGCCGGGACGAACGGCGCCCGGCCACCTCCGCCGGCTTCCTGCTGCCCAGCCACCCGAGCAGGAAGGCGGCCGGGACCGAGACCACCCCCGGACTGTGGAGCGGGTACCAGTCGAGGTCCACGTCCGGCCAGAGCGCGTACGGAGTCCCGGAGACGGTCGGGGAGAACAAGGTGAGGACGGTGCAGAGCGCCAGTCCCCCGTACACCGACCACACCAGTCCCCGATGGTCGAACCGCGGCCAGAAGAAGGAGTGGACGAGCACCGGGAAGACACAGGTCGCCGCCACGCTCAGCGAGAAGGTGACCAGGAACTCGACGGGATAGCGGTGGACGGACGCGGACAGCGTCACCCCGCCCACGCACAGGACGGCGACAGCGGTACGGAGCGTCCACACCTGCCCCGTCTCGGAGAGAGGGCGCTTCGCCCGGGCGAGGACGTCGTGGGTGAGGCTGACCGCGGCGGCGAAGGTCAGGCTGCTCACCGCCGTCAGCACGGTGAGGAAGGCCACGCAGGCCACGACGGTGATGAGGACGACGCGCGCCGTGGACCCGTGGTCGAGGACGCCGGAGGCGAGCAGGATCGGGGCCGCCTGTCCGTTCGCGTCGACCGCCCCGATCGCCGCTCCGCCGACCACGGCCGCCGCGGCGAAACCGACCAGGACGAGGAGGACGTAGAAGACGCCCGTCAGCCCCGCGGCGATGCTCGTGGACCGTCGGGCCGCCTGCCCGTCGCGCGACGCGGCGACACGCAGGATCAGGTGCGGCATCATCGCCATGCCCAGGATCACGATGATGTGGTCGCTGATCGTGTTCAGCGGACCGAGGCCCGCCGTGTGCGCCCAGAGCCCCCGGCTCAGATACCCGTCCGGATTCGCGCTGCGCTCCACCGCGGCCGAGAGGAGGCCGGCGGGCTCCCACGAGAACTTCTTCAGGGCGAGCAGGGCGACCACCACGAGCGTCACGAGGGTGACGGGCACCTTGATCGCCTGGACGAAGCTGGTGCCTCGCAGGTCGGCCACCGCGGCGAAACAGGCCACGAGGCAGCCCATCAAGATGGTGCAGGCCACCTGTGCCGTGTCGCTCGACATGCCGATCAGCAGCGCGGCGCTGATCCCGGCGGCCCGTAGCTGGACGACGAGCAGCGGCACCGCGATGGCGAGGGTCACCACGGCCGCCGCGGTGCGGGGCCCCTGGCCCGAGGCCCGCAGGGAGAACAGTCCGCCGAGCGTGTAGTGACCGCTGTCCCGGATCCTGCGGGCGAGCAGGAGCAGGACACCGAGCCCGAGGACGCTGTCGACGGCGGAGGCCAGTCCGTCGTAGCCGAAGAGGGCGATCGCCCCCGAAGCCGCGAACAGGGTGACGACGGTGACGTACTCGCCCGCCAGGGCGAGGCCGTTGAGGAGCGGCGAGAGGGAGCGGTCGGCGGTGTGGAGCCTGTCCGGGCGTTCGTCCGGACTCGCGAGGGTGAAGACCCACAGCAGACAGAGCCCGATGAAGACCAGAAAGGCGCTGATCACGGGGGCACGGGCGGCCGGTCCGACCGGATCGAGTACGCCCGCGCCCAACAGGAGCGACGTCGTCACCGGGTCACCGCCCCCGGCTCCTGCCTCGCGGAGGCGGGGCTGGAGGACCTTCGCGGCTCGGCCAGGCGAGTGGACCGGTCCTCGTACCACCACACACTGCCGAGGAAGACGGCGAGTTGCACCAGGCCCCAGACGACGCCGAGCGTGAGCCGGCCGTACACCTGCACGGCGGTGAGCGCGGTGGAGCAGGACAGCACGACGCCGATGCCGAGGGGCACCGCGTTGAGTGTCAGGAACGTCCGCCGGACGTGCCGGCCGGCCGCGGCCGGGGCGGATGGGGAGCGCACGGAGCCTCCGGGCAGTGAGCGGGTGAGGGAAGCGGACGGGTACGGCGGATCGGCCAGGGGCCCACGCCGTGGCCGGTGGTGCGAACGGGGTACGGCGTCACGGCCCCGGCGACCGGGTACGGAGTGGCGGCCCCCGGCGAACGGGGTACGGCGTGGCGGCCCCGGCGACCGGGGTATGTCGTGGCGGCCTCGGCCGCCGGGTACGGCGTACGGAGCGGCGGCCCCGGCGACCGGGGCGGGACGGCTCCGCGCCGTCAGTCGTGCTCGGCGGTGGCGATCCACTCGTCGTAGAACGGCGGCATGTCGGAGGCTCGGCCCGTGAAGTGCGGGAGGCGCTTCTCGCGGAAGGCCGCGACCCCCTCGGCCCCGTCGCCGATGCTGGAGTAGAACATCGCCAGGGACTCCACCCGGTGCGCGTCCTCGGGGCGTTCCAGGCTCGCGTTGCGGACGGTCATCTGACGGGTCAGCGCGGTCGCCACCCGCGAGCGGCCGAGCGTCCAGCGGTCGGCCTGGGCGCGGGCTTCCTTCACGAGGTGGTCGGGGTCGTGGACCCCGTTCGCCAGACCCGCGTCCTCGGCGGCCCGCGCGTCGAGGATCTCGGCGGAGTAGAGCAGGTCCAGGGCCTTGGGCATGCCGACAAGACGGGGCAGGAACCAGGTCGAGGCGGCCTCCGGCGTGATGCCGAGCCGGCCGAACACGAGACCGAAGCGCGCCGTGGTCGACATCAGCCGGGCGTCCATCGCGAGCGTCATGGTCGCGCCGATCCCCACGGCGGGGCCGTTGATCGCGGCGATCACGGGCTTCCGGCAGGCGTGGATCGCCAGCGTGACCCGGCCTCCGGTGTCCCTGACCCGGCTGATGTCCGGGCTGTGCAGATCGCTCATGTCGGCGAGCGTGGGGGTGCGGGACTCGTCGAGCCCGAAGACGTTGCCGTCCGAGTCGAGGTCCATGCCGGCGCAGAACGCCCTGCCCGCGCCGGTGACGATGACGGCGCGCACGTCGTCGTCCTCGTTCACCTCGGTGAAGGTGCGCTCGAGCTCCCCGGCCATGACCGGCGTGAAGGCGTTCAGGCGGCCCGGCCGGTCCAGGGTGACGGTGAGGACGCCGTCGTCGACGTGGTGGTGGAGGGTGGTCCAGGTCATCGGGGGTTGCTCCTGCTTCGTGACGTGGGCGGGTCGGCCGGGCTCAGCCGCGGAGGTCGGCGAGCCGGGCGATGGTCTTCTCGGCGTCGGCCACGATGCCGCTGACGATCTCCCGGCAGGTGGCCACCGACTCGATGAGCCCCTGCGCCTGGCCGGCCCACCACAGGCCGTCGTCCATGTGCCCCTGTTCGAGCACGCGGGTGCGGCCCCGGACGCCCGAGGCCAGCTCGGCGACGTCCTCGAAGGCCGCCCCGGGCCGCTTCGAGCGGGCGACGATCTCCTCCGAGATCGCGTTGCGCGCGACCCGGCCGGTGTTCCCGAACTCGCGGAAGACCAGCTGGGTGGCCCGTTCGTCGTTGGCCACGATCTGGTCCTTGACGTTCTGGTGCACGGGGGCCTCGGCGCTGGCGACGAAGCGGGTGCCCATGTTCACGGCACAGGCGCCGAGCGCGAGGGCGGCGGCGAGGCCGTCGCCGGTCGCCAGGCCGCCGCTGGCGATGACCGGGATGTCCAGGCGTCGCACCGCGGCCGGGATGAGGACCAGGCCGGGGATGTCCTCCTCGCCGGGGTGTCCGGCGCACTCGAAGCCGTCGATGCTGACCGCGTCGACCCCGAGGCTCTGCGCCTTGAGGGCGTGCCGCACGGCCACCGCCTTGTGGATCACCTTGACGCCCGCCGCCTTGAAGTCGGCCACGTGCTCGGCGGGATTGCTGCCGGCCGTCTCCACGACCCGTACGCCGCTCTCGATGATCGCCGCCCGGTACTCCGCGTAGGGCACCGGCTTGAGGGTCGGCAGGACGGTCAGGTTGACGCCGAAGGGCCGGTCGGTCCGCTCACGGCACCGGGCGATCTCCCGCGCCAGCGCCTCCGGGGTGGGCTGGGTCAGCGCCGTGAGGAACCCGAGCGCGCCCGCCTCGGCCACGGCGGAGATGAGTTCCGCCGTGCCCACTCCGGTCATGCCACCACAGACGATCGGGTGGTCCACGTCGAACAGTTCGGTGAAGGTCGTCGAGATCATGAGCTGGGCCGGCCAGGGCCCTCTCCGTTCTTCTGCGGCCGTACGCGTCACGCGGCGCCCTGGTGTCGCCGTCGACTTGGCGGGTCGGGACGAGATTCGATTTCGAATCGACTTCGAGTTTAGAACCGCGCGACGCGGAGTTGTCAAGGCCCTGACGGCGCACCGGCCGACGACCCCACCCGTCCACCCGCGGCGAGTCGACCTCGTCGAGGACGGGGCCTTGACGGCGAGGGGCCGGGAGTTAAACTCGAAATCGATTCGACATCGAATATCGCGCTCGGTCCTCCCGGCCGTACGCGACACGGAGGTCGCCGCGCGTGCCCGGCGACGGCAAGAGAACGGAGCGGGTCATGACCCACTGTTACGACGTCGTGGTGCTCGAGACCGGAGTCGTCGCATGACGGCGCGGCGGGTCGTCTTCATCGGCGCCGCGGGCGAGATGTGCAAGGTCGCCATCGAACGCTTCGCGCGGGCGGGGGGCGACTTCGAGCTCGTCCTGTGCGACATCCGGCCCGAACTGCTGCAGCCGCTCGTCAAGCGGCTCCCGGCCGGCCGGGTCAAGGTCCGGCGGCTCGACCTCTACGACCGTGACGCCCTGCTCGGCGTCATCGACGGCGCCGCCCTCGTCGTCCTGGGAGCCGGACCGTACATCCGCACCTCCGAGCCCGTGATCACGGCCTGCATCGAGCTGAAGGTGCCGTACCTCGACTTCGACGACGACGTCGAGAGCACCCAGCACGCCCTGAGCCTCGCCGACAAGGCCCAGGAGGCGGGCATTCCGCTCTACATCGGCTGCGGCGCCTCCCCGGGCATGAGCAACGTGCTGGCCGTGGACGCCGCGAGCGAGCTGGACACCGTCGAGGACATCGAGATGTTCTGGACCGTGGGGGACGAGCGACCGGACGTGGGCCGGGCGGTGATCCAGCACCTCATGCACATCGCCGGCGGCGACTGCCTGACGTGGGAGAACGGCGGGCCGGTCACCCACCCGTCGTACGTCGAGACCGGATCGGCCCCGATGGGCGGCGGCCTGGGCGAGACCCTGCTGTACGAGACGGCCCACCCCGAGCCCGTCACCATGCCCCGTCGCTTCCCCGAGGCGCGGCGCATCCGCTGCCTCGGCGGCATGGACCCGGCGCCGGTCAACGGCCTCGTCAAGGGGCTCGGCCAGGCCATCGAGTCGGGCCGGATGACCTCCGACGAGGCGGTCGACTTCATGATGGCGATCGTCAAGAGCCGCTTCGGAACTCCCACGGGCTGGCGCCACGCCCTGAACGGCATGATCTCCCAGGTCCGCCGGGGCGAGAGCGGCGCGGGCGAACTCCTCACGTTCCTCGGGTCATCCGCCCTCCGCCGCCGCTACACCTGGCGGGGCGGGCTGCTGGCCCGCGTCACCGGCACCCGGAACGGGCGCCCGGCCGTCGCCGTCCGCCGTACGCCGGAAAGCGGGCCCGGGTCGTACCTCGTCGCCAGCATGGCGACCGTGACGGGCACCTCCTGCGCCGCGTTCATGGTGCTGGCACTCGACGAGGCCGGCAAGCGCGCCGGATCCTTCGCGCCGGAGGACTGGGCCGAACCGGAGGACTTCTACACCGCCCTGGAGCGCGTGGGCACGCCGCGCTACGAGATCGTCGAGTCGGTGCGCTAGGGACGCTCCCGACTCGACCCCGACCAGGGCGTCACCGTGGCCGCGTACTCGGGAGGTCCCGGAGCGGTGATGCCCTGGTCGCCACCACCCACCCCGCGTGCGCGCCCGCCACGCCCCCGTTCTGGAGCCGCCGAGATGCCCCGCCCCATCACTCCTGTCCCGCGTTCGCGCAACCCCTTCTCCCAGGACGGCCTGGCGAGGGAGGGGGATGCTTCCCCCCGGTACCCGGACGCGCCCGCGACGCTGCTCGACGCGCTCCGCACCCACGTCGAGATCCGCCCCGACGCCGAAGCGGTCGTCGAACTCGGCGGGGACCGCCTCACGTACGCGGAGCTGTGGCGGCGCGCCACGCGCGTGGCCGGCGGGCTGCGGGCCCTCGGCGTCTCCGCCGGGGACCGGGTCGCGATCCGCTGTCAGGCGGGCACGGACTGGGCCCTCGCCTTCTGGGGCACCGTGATGGCCGGGGGTGTCGCCGTGGCGGTCAACACCCGGTCGGCGCCTCCGGAGGTGGAGTTCGTCCTGGCCGACGCGGGCGTGAAGGCCGACCTGGCGGACGGGACCCCGCTGCCGGACGGCGATCCGTACGTCACCGCCGATCTCGACGCGGTGGACGTGGCCGCGCTCTTCTACACCTCGGGCACGACCGGGCGCCCCAAGGGCGTGCCGACGACGCACGAGGCGTTCGTGACCAACGCCGAGAACCTGATCCGCTGTCTCGGCATCCCCCGGGACGCCGGCCCGGAGCTGCGGACCCTGATCTCGGTGCCGCTGTTCCATGTCACCGGCTGCAACGCGCAGTTCGTCGTCGCCGCCTGTCTCGGCGGCACATCGGTGATCATGCCGAGTCTCGATCTGCCGCGGCTCACGGCGGCGTTGACGGAGGAACGGATCTCGTTCCTGGTGACCGTGCCCGCGGTGTACTCCCTGCTGCTGCGGAATCCGGCCTTCGCCGGTGCCGACGTCTCCGGGGTGCGCTGGCTGGCGTACGGCGGCGCTCCGATCGCGCCGTCGCTCGTGCGCTCGCTGAAGGACGCCTTCCCCGCGGCCACCGTGATCAACGGCTACGGCATGACGGAGACGGCGTCGCTGATCACCGTCCTGCCGGACCGGGACGCCGCCGACCACGCCGACTCCGTCGGGTACGCGGTCCCGTCGGTGGACCTCGGCATCGCCCCGATCGGCGAGGACCCGTACACGGGTGAGCTGCTGGTCCGCGGCGTGACGGTGACCACCGGCTACTGGCGCAGGCCGGAGGCCACGGCGGAGGCGATCACCGACGGCTGGCTGCACACCGGGGACATCGTCCGGGTCGACGAGGCCGGACGCGTGCACATCGTCGACCGGATCAAGGACATCATCAACCGCGGTGGCGAGAACATCTCCAGCGTGGAGGTCGAGGCGGTGCTGCTCTCCGCTCCCGGTGTCGCCGACGCCGCCGTCCTCGCCGTGCCCGACGACGTCATGGGCGAGAAGGTCGGAGCCGTCCTCTTCGGCGACCGGGCGGAGATGGATCTCGCCGGGGTGATCGCACACTGCCGGGACCGGCTCGCCGACTTCAAGGTTCCGCAGTACGTCACGGTCGTCACCGAGGCGCTGCCCCGCAACGCCGGAGGCAAGCTCCTCAAGAACCGGCTGCGCGACCAGGTGCGGTGGGGCGACCCGCTGCGTTAGCCGCCGGCCGCGCCGCCCGTGCCGCTGCGTCGACCGCCGGCCGGGTCGCCCGTGGACGGCGGCGCCGTCACCGCGTGCCCTCGGAGACGTACGTCTCCAGGTACGCGGTGACCAGGCGGCGCGCTTCGTCGATGGTGGCCTCGTCCCCGGCGGGCGAGCGCCGGAAGGCGATGTCGAAGAGCCGGGTGCCGATCTCGAAGGCGAGGAGCAGGGGGAGCAGGGGCGTGTCGGCCGAGAGCAGGCGCTGCTCGACGAGGTGGCGCCAGAGCCGCTCGGCCTGGGCCTCGTCGAAGGCGCGCACCATCTCGTCGAGCGTGGCGTGACGACCCGCGAACCACAGCTCCGTGCAGCTGCGGTGGCGGCGGAGGTAGTCGAGGAGCAGGTCGATCATGATGTCGACGGCTTCGCGCAGCGTCCGCGCCCTGGGTTCGGCCAGCGTGGCGCCGATCAGCCGGTCCAGCTCGTTCAGGTGTCGCTGCAGCAGCTCGGCGTCGACCTGGTACCGGTCGGCGAAGTAGTGGTACATCGAGGCGATCGGGATGCCGGCGCGCTCGCCGGTCGCCTTCAGGGTGGCGGCCTCGTAGCCCTGCTCGGCGAGCAGGGTCTCGGCGGCGTCGAGGATCGCCTTCCTGCGCTCCAGCCCACGACGCTGGGCGGCCGGGCGGGCCGGGGTCCGGCTTGTCGCATTTTTATCGAACACGATTCGAGATCGTATCAGTTCGCGACCCGACCTTCCCCCTCGTCACGTATTGACACACCCTGAACACCTCATAAACTCGAAGTCGAATCGAAATCGATTACGGACGCAGGCGAGCCGAACGGAACGGAGAAGCCCATGGCCCAGAGGTCGGACGTCATGGCCGAGAGATTCGCGGGACGGACCGCGATCATCACGGGCGCCAGCCGGGGCATCGGACTCGCGATCGCCCAGCGCCTGGTCGCCGAGGGCGCGAAGGTGGTGATCACCGGACGCAGGCCGGACGCCCTGGCCGCGGCCGTCGCCACGCTCGGCGGCCCCGGCCACGCGCTCGGCGTCGCCGGTCACGCGGCGGACACCGTCCACCAGGACGAGGTGATCGCCCGGGCACTCGACACCTTCGGCGGCGCCGACCTGCTGGTCAACAACACCGGGATCAACCCGGTGTACGGGCCGCTGATGGAACTCGATCCCGAGGTGGCCCGCGACATCGTCGAGGTCAACGTCCTCTCCGCGCTGTCATGGGCCCAGAAGACCTACCGGGCGTGGATGTCGGGACACGGCGGCGCGGTCGTCAACGTGGCCTCGCTGAGCGGCATCCGGCCCGAGCCCGGCATCGGGATGTACGGCGCCAGCAAGGCGATGCTGATGCATCTCACCAAGGAACTGGCCGTCGAGACGAGCCCGCGCGTCCGGGTCAACGCGGTCGCGCCGGCCGTGGTGAAGACGAGGTTCGCCGCCGCTCTCTACGAGGGACGGGAGGACGCGGTGGCGGCGGAGTATCCGCTGGCGCGGCTCGGAGCCCCCGACGACATCGCCGGGGTGGTGGCGTTCCTGCTCTCCGGGGACGCAGCCTGGATGACCGGGCGCACCCTGGTCGTCGACGGCGGTCTCGCGGCCGCGGGCGGTGCCTGATGGGAGCGCGCGAGGCGGACACGACCCCGGGGCTCGACCTCGCCCGGCTTCTTCCCTGGTTCGCCGAGACCGTGCCGACGGCCCGGGTCGGCACGCTGTCGGCCACCCTGATCACCGGCGGCAAGTCGAATCTGACGTACCGTCTCACCGACGGCGAGTCCTCCTGGATCCTGCGCCGGCCGCCCCTGGGCCACGTGCTGGCCACCGCCCACGACATGGGACGCGAGTACGCGGTGATGGCCGCGCTCGCCGACACCCCGGTCCCGGTGCCACGACTGCACGGCCTCTGTCTCGACACCGGCGTCCTCGGCGCCGAGTTCTACGTCATGGAAGCGGTCGACGGCCGGCCGTACCGCACGGCCGCGGACCTGGCTCCCCTCGGCCCCGCGCGGGTGCGGCGGATCTCCGGCGCGCTGGTGGACACCCTCGCCGACCTGCACACGGTCGAGCCGGGTGCCGTCGGGCTCGGCGGCTTCGGCCGCCCCGAGGGATTCCTCGGCCGGCAGGTGGCGCGCTGGCGCAAGCAGATGGCCGCCTCGTACACCCGCGACCTGCCGGCCGCCGTCACGCTCCACGCCGAACTGGAGTCACGCGCACCCGCGATGGACGCGGCCGCCCGCCCCGGCGTCGTCCACGGCGACTTCCGGCTCGACAACGTCCTGGTCGACCGGGACGACCGGCCGCGCGCCGTCATCGACTGGGAGATGGCCACCGTCGGCGACCCGGTCACCGACCTGGCGCTGATGCTGCTCTACACCCGGCTCGCCCGACTGGTCGGTCCGGAGGTCGCCCCCGACGCCGGCGACGCGCCCGGATTCCTGAACGAGGCGGAGATCATCGCCCGTTACGCCGCCCGCGGCGGACGCGACCTCGGCGGCCTCGGCTTCCACCTCGGCCTCGCCGCCTTCAAACTCGCCGCGATCCTCGAAGGCATCCACTTCCGCCATCTGAGCGGGCAGACGGTCGGCCCCGGCTTCGACCGCATCGGCGAGGCGATCCATCCACTGCTCGACGCCGGACTCGCCGCACTCAAGGAACACTGATCATGCACTTCGCCTTCGACCCCCGCACCGAACTGCTGCGCGAGAACCTGCACGACCTGATGTGGAGTCACATCCACCCGGCCGAGACCGTGTTCCACCGGCAGCTGGCAGCCCTCGACGACCGATGGGCCTGGGACTCGGTCCCGGTGCTCGGCGATCTCCGGGCCGAGGCCCGCCGCCGTGGCCTCTGGAACCTCTTCCTCCCCGGCGAGGAGGGCGCCGGCCTCACCAACCTGCAGTACGCGCCCCTCGCCGAGATCACCGGCCGCTCCCCGGAGCTCGCGCCCGCCGCCCTCAACTGCGCGGCGCCGGACACCGGCAACATGGAAGTCCTGTCCATGTTCGGCACCGAGGCCCAGCGCAAGGAGTGGCTGGAGCCGCTCCTCGCCGGGGAGATCCGCTCCGCGTTCGCGATGACGGAACCGGACGTCGCCTCCTCGGACGCCACCAACATCGCCACCTCGATCGTCCGCCACGGCGACGAGTACGTGATCAACGGCCGCAAGTGGTGGATCACCGGAGCGATGAACCCCAACGCCCGGGTCTTCGTCGTCATGGGCCGGACCGACCCCGAGGCCGACCGGCACCGGCGGCAGTCGATGATCCTCGTCCCCCGCGACACCCCCGGCCTCGAGATCAGGCGGGCCATGGAGGTCTTCGGATACGACGACCACGACCACGGCGGCCACGCCGAGATGGTCTTCCACGACGTACGGGTCCCGGCAGCGAACCTCATCGGCGGGGAGGGCGACGGATTCACGATCGCGCAGGCCCGCCTCGGCCCGGGACGCATCCACCACTGCATGCGCTTCATCGGCGTCGCCGAGCGGGCCATCGAGCTGATGTGCGCCCGCGCCGAGGAACGGGTCGCCTTCGGCAAGCCGCTCGCCCGCCAGGGCGTGATCCGCGAGTGGATCGCCGAATCCCGGGTGCGGATCGAGCAGCTGCGCCTCCTCGTCCTCAAGACCGCCTGGCTGATGGACACCGTCGGCAACAAGGGTGCCCACACCGAGATCCAGGCCATCAAGATCGCCACGCCCCGGACGGTCCAGTGGATCCTCGACAAGGCCATCCAGATCCACGGGGCCGGCGGTCTGTCCCAGGACTTCCCGCTCGCCCGCGCCTTCGCCGGCATCCGCTCCCTGCGCTTCGCCGACGGCCCCGACGAGGCGCACAGGAACGCCCTCGCCCGCGCCGAGCTGAGGCGCCGGTCGGCGGCCGGCGGCGGCCGACCGGCGGGCGCCGACCCCTCACAGCCCCTCCCCACCGCGGCCAGGAGCCACCCGTGACCCACACGACCACAAGCCGGACCACTCCCACCGACGTCGACGTGTTGATCATCGGCGCCGGGATCTCGGGCGTCGGCGCCGCCGCCCAGCTCACGACCCGCCGCCCGGGCACGTCCTTCGTGATCCTGGAGGGCCGCGACGCGGTCGGCGGCACCTGGGACCTGTTCCGTTACCCCGGCATCCGCTCCGACTCCGACATGCCCACCTTCGGCTACGGCTTCAGGCCGTGGACCCACCGCAAGTCGATCGCCGACGGACACCTCATCCTCGACTACCTGCGGCAGACGGTCGCCGAGCACGGGCTGGCCCGGCACATCCGGTTCGGGCACCGGGTCGTCGGCGCGGAGTTCTCCTCCGCGACAGGACGGTGGACCGTCACCGCCCACCAGCCCGGCAGCCGGAAGAAGGCGCGCTTCACCGCACGCTTCCTGTTCCTCGGCACGGGCATGTACGACCACGACGCCGGATTCACACCGGAGTTCACCGGCATCGAGGAGTTCGCCGGCACCGTGGTCCATCCCCAGCACTGGCCCGCGGACCTCGACTACGCCGGCAAGCGCGTCATCGTCATCGGCAGCGGCGCCACGGCCGTCACCCTCATCCCTTCGATGGCACGCACGGCCGGCCACGTGACGATGCTGCAGCGTTCACCGAGCTATGTGTTCTCGGTCCCGGCGCACGACTCCGTGGCCGTCGCGCTGCGGAGACTGGTCGGCCACCGGCGGGCGCACCGGATCGTCCGGCGCAAGAACATCATGGTCACGCGGGGCGTCTACAAGGCCAGCCGGCGCATGCCGAAGCTGATGCGCAGGCTGCTCATCGCCGGCGTCCGCCGGCAACTCCCCCGCCACTTCGATGTCGCCACCCACTTCACACCGCGGTACGACCCCTGGGACCAGCGGCTGTGCGTGGTGCCGGACGGCGATCTGTTCAAGGCGATCTCGGCCGGGCGGGCCTCGGTCGTGACCGACCACGTCGACCGGTTCACCAGGACCGGCATCCGGTTGAGGTCGGGCCAGGAGCTGACCGGAGACGTCGTCGTCACCGCGACCGGACTCGCCATGGCGCCCTTCGGCAAGATCCGGCTGACCGTCGACGGCCGCGAGACGAGGCCCTCGGACACCATGGCGTACAAGGCGATGATGCTCTCCGGCGTACCGAACCTCGTCTTCGCCCTCGGCTACACCAACCTCTCCTGGACGCTCAAGGTCGACCTGGTCTGCGAGCACTTCTGCCGGCTCCTCGACCACATGGACGCCCACGGACACGACACCTTCGAAGCCGTCCACGACGACCCGGCCGCCGCGCGGGTGCCGTACATGGACTTGAGCTCGAACTACGTCCTGCGGGGCATCGGGGAGTTCCCCAGGGCGGGAACCAGCGGCCCGTGGACGGTGGAGATGGCGTACGAGCGGGACGTCGAGCGGCTGCGCGAGGGGCCGGTCGAGGACGGCGCGCTCCGGTTCACCTCCCTTGGCCCGGTGGCGTCGGGGTCGCGTCCGGGGGCGGCGGGATGAGGCGCGACATCACCTTCGTCAGCCGGGGCGTCCGCTGCGCCGCCTGGCACGTGCCGGCCACGAACGACTCCCTGGCCGGTCCCGGCGGACGGCCCTGCGTGGTCATGGCGCACGGCTTCGGCGGCACCCGCGACAGCGGCCTGCTGAACTACGCCGAAGGCTTCGCCGAGGCGGGGATCGACACGCTCGTCTTCGACTACCGCGGCTTCGGGGACTCCGGCGGGAGGCACCGCCAGGACGTCTCCGTCCGGCGCCAGCGGCAGGACTACCACGCGGCCCTCGCGGCCGCCCGGCGGCTGCCCGGCGTCGACCCGGCCCGGATCGCGCTGTGGGGCGTGTCGTACGCGGGCGGGCACGCCCTCGTCGTCGCCGCCCAGGACGCGCGGGTCGCGGCGGTGGTCTCCCTGACGCCCGTGACCGACGGCCTCGCCTCGCTCGCCCACGTCGTGCGCCGCGCCGGGGTCGGCCGGCTGCTGCGCCTGGCCGGGCACGGGCTGCGTGACGCCGCCCGCGCCGTCACCGCGCGGCCCCCGCACCACCTCCCCGTCGTCGCCGAACCGGGCGAGCCGGCGATGATGGGGATCCCGCGCGCGCGGGAGATCTGCGCGTCGTTCGCCGGCCCCACCTTCCGCAACGAGGTGCGCGCCCGCGCGGCCCTGAAGGTCGGTCTCAACCGGCCCACCGCCTTCGTCGGCCGTCTGCCCTGCCCGATCCTCGTGCAGATCGGCACGGAGGACCGCATCGCACCACCCGGCGCGGCGCGCCAGACCGCCCGCAAGGCCGGGCGGCGGGCGGAGCTGCACGAGTACCCCGTGGACCATCTGGACGTCTACGCGGGACCGGGACAGCGGCGCGCCCTCGCCGACCAGCTCGACTTCCTCACGCGGGTCCTGGGTCACCACGGATTCCTCATTCAAGGGACGGGATGAACATGTACGACTACGTCATCGTCGGCGCCGGATCCGCGGGCTGCGTGCTCGCGGCGCGGCTCTCGGAGGACCCCGGCGCGCGGGTCGCGCTGATCGAGGCCGGCGGCCCCGACACCGCGCAGGAGATCCACGTCCCGGCGGCGTTCCCGCAGCTCTTCAAGTCCGGCCTGGACTGGGACCTGGACTCCGACCCGGAACCGGGCATCGGCGGACGGCGGACGTATCTGCCCCGGGGCAAGGTGTTCGGCGGCTCCAGCTCGATCAACGCGATGATCTACATCCGGGGCAACCGCGCCGACTACGACGGCTGGGCCGCGGCCGGAGCCACCGGCTGGTCGTACTCGGACGTGCTGCCGTATTTCCGGCGCGCGGAGGACAACGAGCGCGGCGAGGACCTCTACCACGGGGTGGGCGGGCCGCTGACGGTCAGCGACGGCAGGTCCGGGCATCCGCTCGCCTCCGCCTTCGTGCGCGCGGCCGAGCAGGCCGGGCACAAGGCCAACGACGACTTCAACGGCCCCACGCAGGACGGCGTCGGACGCTACCAGGTGACGCAGCGCGGCGGACTGCGGTGCAGCGCCGCCGTCGCCTATCTGCACCCCGCCCTCGACCGCCCGAACCTGACCGTGCTGTCCTCGGCCCGCGCCCACCGCGTGGTGATCGAGGGCGGCCGGGCGACGGGGGTCGAGATCGAACGGGGCGGAGGGGTCGAGCTCGTCCGGGCCGAGCGGGAGGTGATCCTCTCCGCGGGGGCGTACGAGTCCCCGAAGCTGCTGATGCTCTCCGGTGTCGGACCGGCCGCCGCCCTGTCCGCCCTCGGGATCGGCGTCGTCCGCGACCTGCCGGTCGGACAGGGCCTGCAGGACCACTACATGACCCTGCTCAACTTCCGTACGGACGCCGAGTCCCTGCTCGGTGCGGCGACCCCGGAGAACGCGGCGCTGCTGCAGGGCGAGGGCCGCGGCCCGCTGACGTCCAACGTCGGCGAGGCGGGCGGGTTCTTCCGCAGCCGTCCCGAACTGGAAGCCCCGGACGTGCAGTTCCACGCCGCTCCCGTCCTCTTCCACCAGGAGGGACTCGGCGCGCCCACCGGGCACGGCTTCTCCTTCGGCCCGTGCGTTCTCGCCCCGACGAGCCGCGGCGCGGTGACTCTCCGCTCGCCGCGCCCCGACGCGGCGCCGCGGATCGTGCACAACTACCTGACGACGGCCGAGGACCGGGCCGCCCTTGTCGCCGGCATCCGGATCGCCCTGGAGATCGCCGCGCGGCCGGCGGTGGCCGACCTGGTCACGGAGCCCTTCGACGTACCGGAATCGTCCTCCGACGCCGGCCTTCTCGACTGGGCGCGGCGCTCCGGGCAGACCTTGTTCCACCCGACGTCGACGTGTGCGATCGGCACGGTGGTCGACCCCGAGCTGCGGGTGTACGACGTGGCGGGCCTGCGGGTCGTCGACGCCTCCGTCTTCCCGTCGGTGCCGCGGGGCAACACCAACGCCCCCACCGTCATGGCCGCGGAGAAGGCGGCCGACCTCATCAAGGGGGGCGTCCGATGACGACGTCCGCGCCCTCCTCCGATCGCGTGCGGGAGATCGACCGTGCCGTCGAGGAACTGGTCCGCGGCGAGGCGGCCTGGGCCGCCTGCGACCGCGCGAAGCGACGCGAACTGCTGGAGCGGATGCGGGCGGCGACCGCCGCGCGGGCGGAGGCGTGGGTGCGCGCCGCCGCCGCGTACAAGGGGCTCGCGGAGGACGGTCCGCTGGTGGGCGAGGAGTGGATCACCGGCCCGTATCCGGTGCTGACCGGCCTGGGCGCGCTCGCCGCGAGCATCGAGGCCCTGGAGGAGAGCCGCAGCCCCGTCGACGGGTTCTCCTTCGGCCGGGCGCCCGGCGACCGCGTCACGGTCCGCGTCCTGCCGCACAGCGTCTGGGACCTCCTTCTGCTGAACGGCTTCAGCGCCGAGGTGTGGATGCCGCCCGGCGTCACGAGGCGGACGGTGGCCGACCGCGCCGGCCTGGCGCTCCGGCGCCCGGCCGAGACGGCCGGTGTGGGTGTCGTGCTCGGCGCGGGAAACATCACCTCGATCCCGATCCTGGACGTGCTCTACGAGCTGTACGCGAACAACCGCGTGGTGGCCCTGAAGCTCAACCCGGTCACGGACGGGCTGCTCGCCGTCTTCGGCGAGGTCCTCGCGCCGCTGATCGAACTCGGCGCGGTCCGGATCCTCACCGGCGGCGCCGACGTCGGCGCGCACCTCGTGCGGCACCCGAAGGTCGCCCATGTCCACATGACGGGAAGCGCCGCGACCCACGACGCGATCGTCTTCGGCACCGGCGAGGAGGGCGCCGCGCGGAAGAGGGCCGGGACACCGCTGCTCGACAAGCCGGTCACGAGCGAACTGGGCGGAGTCTCCCCGACGATCGTGCTGCCGGGCGGCTGGTCCGAGGCCGACCTGCGCTACCAGGCCGAGCACGTCGCGACGCAGAAGCTGCACAACGGCGGCTACAACTGCGTGGCGAGCCAGGTGGTGCTGGTCAGCTCCGACTGGCCGCAGAAGGACCGCTTCCTGGCCCATCTGCGCGCCGCTCTGGCCGACGCTCCCGCCCGCCCCGCGTACTATCCGGGCAGCGACGACCGGGTCGCCCGGGCGCTCGACGCGTACGAAGGCGCCGAGCGCGTCGGCGCGGGCCGTGTGCTCATCACGGGACTCGACCCGGCGGCGCCAGGACCGGCCCTGACCGTCGAGTCCTTCTCCCCCGTCCTGGCGGTCCTGGAGCTCCCCGGCGACGCCCGCGAGTTCCTCGCCGCGGCGGTCCGCACGGCGAACGAGGACCTCACCGGCACGCTCGGCGCGAACCTGATCGCGCACCCGGGCACGATCGCCGTGCTCGGCCCCGCGCTGGAGGAGGCCATCGCCGAACTCCGCTACGGAACGATCGCGTTGAACGCGTGGACCGGGGTCGGCTATCTCACCGCGACGGCCCCCTGGGGCGCCTTCCCCGGCCACACCGTGGACGACGTGCAGAGCGGCATCGGCGTCGTGCACAACGCGCTGCTGCTGGACGGCCCGGAACGCACCGTCGTGCGGGGCCCGTTCCATCCCGCGCCCCGGGCCCTGCTCCATGGCAGGATGACGCTGTCCCCGAAGCCCCCGTGGTTCGTGACCAACCGCACCGCGGCCACCACGGGTCGTCTCCTCGCCGACTTCGCCGCCGAGCCCCGATGGACCGCGCTGCCGAGGATCTTCGCCTCCGCGCTGCGCGGCTGACGCCCGCCACCGGACGCGGCGTTCCGTCGTCCGCGCACACGAAGGAGTTCGCACGTTGCCCAGCACCGGATTCACGGAGACGGGGTACGGCGGCGGCGTCACCGTGCTGGTCGGCGCGGAGCGCGGCGCCTATCCCCACGCCAACTCGGTGCTCGTCCGCGGCTCCGCAGAGACGCTGGTCGTCGACCCGTCGCTGTCGCTCGTCGGCACCGCGCCGGCCGCCGACGTGGTCCTCGTGAGCCACGCCCACGAGGACCACGTCGCCGGTCTCGGCGAGTACGAGGTCCCCGTCCACGTCCACGTGAGGGACCTGGCCGCGCTGCGATCCCGCGCGGCCATGGTCGAGGGGTTCGGCCTCCCTCCGGACTCCGCCGCGCAGACCGAGCGGATGCTGCGCGAGCGCTTCCACGTCCGGGACCGGACGGAGGCCACGGGTTTCGAGGACGGCACCGTCTTCGACCTCGGTGGCCGCACGGTGACCGTCGTGCACCTGCCCGGCCACACGGCGGGCCACTGCGGCTTCCTGATCGAGCCGGACGGATTCCTGTTCGTGGCGGACATCGACCTGACGTCGTTCGGCCCCTACTACGGGGATGTCGGCAGCAGCCTCACCGACTTCGAGGCGTCGATGCGCCGCTGCCGTGAGATCGACGCCCGCTGGTACGGCACGGCCCACCAGAAGGGGGTGATCGAGGGCGCCGCCGAGTTCGCCGAACGCCTCGACGCCTTCGCCGGCGTGACGGCCCGGCGCGACGCGACCCTTCTGGCGTTCCTCGCCGAGCCGCGGACCGTCGACGAGATCGCCGGTCACCGCCTGGTCTACCGCCCTCATGTCGAAGGCCCCCAGGTGCTGCCCGTGGAGCGCCGGACAGCGGCGCGGCATCTGGACCGGCTGGTCGGCTCGGGCCAGGTCCTGGAGGTCGAACCAGGGCGGTTCCGCGCCACGTAGCGCAGGGGACGGACGTGCGGCGGGC
This sequence comes from Streptomyces sp. NPDC047971, assembly GCF_040653355.1. Classification (NCBI taxonomy): domain Bacteria; kingdom Bacillati; phylum Actinomycetota; class Actinomycetes; order Kitasatosporales; family Streptomycetaceae; genus Streptomyces; species Streptomyces sp. NPDC047971. The sequence continues at coordinate 336,405 of NZ_JBEZNW010000001.1, forward strand.
CGCCCTTCTCCCGCTGGAGAGGGCGGCCCGCCGCACGTCCGTGTGTGCCTGGCGGCCCCGGGCTCAGCGTCCCAGGCTCGCGAGAACCGCCTTCGCCGCGTTCTCGCCCGATGTCGCCGCGTCGGCGAGCGACGGCATGTCGAGCTGGTAGTCGCCGGCCAGGTGGATCGGTCCGAGGGGGTCGCGCAGCGTCGGCAACGACTCCCGCCCGCGGGGTGCCCAGAACGGCACCACACGGTGGTGGCGTCGCACGGTCGCCTCCCCCAGCTTCCCGTCGAGCTGGGGGTAGACCGAGATCAGGTCCTGGGAGAACCGCGCGACGATCTCCTCGTCGGAGAGCTCGAACAAGGCGTCGGCCGACGCGCCGCCGGCGAAGCAGGCCAGCGCGCCGCCCGGCTTCCGGGGGCCGCTCTTGCGCAGGGCGGCCGCGTGGTTGAACATCGCCTGGAAGGAGAGCTGCGGCGTGGATACGCCGAGGAGACCGTCCCAGGGCTGAGGTCCCTCCTCTTCGGTGAAGAAGCCGACGATCACGTACCGGCCGTAGTGGATGTCGTCGAAAGCCTCACGGTGCGTCCGCGGAAGCCCGGGAAGGATCCGCGAGGCGATGTCGCCGGGAACCGAGACGATGGCGCGTCGGGCGCGTATCCGCGCCGGGCCGCCCGCGTCGACGTACTCCACGACGACCCCGTCCCCGCTCTTCTCGACGGACCGGACGGTCGACCCGAGCCGAAGGCGTGGGCCGAGGTCCGCGGCCAGGGTGTCGGTCAGGGTCTGGTTGCCGCCGACCGGCAGGGCGAAGTTCGGCACCTTCGCCGGGTCCGTCAGGGCGATTCCGATCGACACCACGAGCTGGGTCGCGGCCGTCTCCTCCGGCTCGCACCCCATCCACTGGGCCGACCAGGAGCGGACCACGGCCCGGGTCGACTCGGAGCGGACACCGCGCAGGAGGTCCGACGCGAGCCGCTTGTCGAGCCTGGCCCGCACCTTCTTCGCGAGGCGGCTCTCCGACTCCAGGAAGGGAGCCGCGGAGAGGACGCGGGCACCGACCAGCGCCAGGCCGACCCGGTCCATGAAGCTCATGCGCGTGCGGAACATGAGGGCGAAGGGGTCGGACGCGTCGACCAGCACGCCGTTGAGGAAGAGCGCCACGCTCGTGTCGGCCAGGGATCCCATCTCGACGCCGTGCCGGTGGAGGGCGTCGATCAACGGCCCGGTCCCCTCGGTGAACTGGGTCCCGACGTTGATCCAGTACGCGCCCTTGCGGACGGTCTCGACGCGTCCGCCCGGCCGGTCCTCCGCCTCCAGGACCACGACATCGGCCTTGTCCGCGAGGGTCGTGGCCGCCATCAGACCCGACATCCCCGCGCCGACCACCACGACGTCGCAGGTCTTCTCGTCCCCATCGTGCGCTGCGGCCATCACTCGCGACTCCTTCTGCCTGTCTGTCATCGCGGGCGACGTGCGAACGGTGCCTCTCGCCACGGCGTCGCCTCTACTCTCGAATTCGAATCGACTTCGAGAATACCGTAGCCGTTGCGCCCCACGACAGCCCCCGGCCACCGGCCACTCCTGGGCGCACGAGCAATCGCAGTCACTTACACGATGTCATTGACTCCGTGTAAGTACGGACCTAGCCTCGCCCCATGACGACGCAGAAACGGATTGTCTTCATCGGCGCGGCCGGTGACATGTGTCGGGTCGCGATCGAGCGTTTCGCCGAAGCCGCCGGAGAAGCGGAATGGCAGCTGGAGCTGTACGACATCCGGCCCGACGCCCTTGACGCACTGGTCGCGAGCCTGCCCCCCGGGTCGGCGAGCTCCGGGTCCTTCGACCTGTTCGACGGGGTCGCCCTTCGTACGGCCATCGAGGGTGCCGCCCTCGTCGTACTGGGTGCCGGGCCGTACATCCGCACGGCGGAACCGGTCATGGAGGCGTGTATCGAGAAGGGGATTCCCTACCTCGATCTCGACGACGACGAAGCCAGCACGCGGGCGGCCTTGGAGATGGACGGGGCGGCGAAGGCAGCCGGCGTTCCGATCTTCGTCGGTTGCGGCGCGTCCCCCGGCCTCACCAATGTGATGGCCGCCGACGCGGCCCGCGACATGGACACCGTCGACCGGATCGACGTGGGCTGGGCGACCGGCGACGAGGGTCCGGTCGAGTTCGGGCGCGCCGTGCTCGATCACGCGATCCGGGGCTTCGCCGGACCGTGCCGGACCTGGGAGAACGGACGGGAGGTCACGCACCAGACGTTCGTGGAATCAGATGTGTTCGACCTGGGCGGTTCGTTCGGCTCCGCGTACCGGCTGTACGAGTGCGCCCATCCGGAAGCGGTGACCATGCCGCGGCGATGGCCCGGCGCGGACCGCATCCGTGTCCTGGGAGCGCTCGACCCGCCGCCGGTCAGCGGGGTCATGCGCGGTGTCGCCGTCGCGGTGGAGGAAGGCAGGATCTCGATGGATGAGGCCATCGACTTCGTCAACGCCGTCATCACCGACAGGTCGGGCTCGCCGAAGGTGTGGCGGCACGCCCTCGCGGGGCTGTGGGGCTCGATCCGCCGGGGTGAGATCGCCGTGGGTGACGTACTGAGGTACTTCGCGGCCGCGGCACGCAAGAAGCACCCCGACTTCCGCGGGATCAACTACGTGAAGGTGACCGGCAGGCGCGACGGAAGGCAGGTCACCTCGGTTCGCCGCGTCCCGGTCAGCGGGCCGGGCACGCCGTGGACGAGCATGGCGGCGGGGACCGGATCGGCGACCGCGGCGTTCATGGTGCTCGCGCTCGACGAGCTGGGCGACCTGGCGGGCGTCCTCGCGCCGGAGGACTGGGCGAAGCCGGAGGAGTTCTACGCGGCACTGGCGCGGACCGGCCGCGCCTCGTCGCTCGACCAGGTCGTCGAGGCGGTGCGGTCATGAGCCGTCGGCCCAAGCACGACCCGAAGGAGTCGGAGCGCGAGATCCTCGCCGCGGCGGAGGCGTTCCTCCGCGAGCGGCCGTTCCGCAAGATGACGGTGGACGCGGTCATGAGCCGGACCGGGCTCAAACGACCGGCCTTCTATGTCCACTTCCGCGACCGTCACGACCTGGCACTGCGCGTCGTCGAGAAGATCGGCCTCGAGCTCAGCGGGATGATCGACCGCTGGCTGGTGGGTGTCGACCTGACCAACGACGCCAAGTCGGCGTTCCGGGGCCTGGCCGAGGTCTACGCGAAGCACGGCCCCGTGCTCCGGGCGCTCTCGGAAGCGGCCGGCAGCGACGACACGGTCGAGGCCGCCTACAACGCCCTGGTCCAGCGATTCATCGACGCGACCGTCACGCGCATCGCCGCCGACCAGGCCGCCGGGCTGATCAAGGCGGATCTCGATGTCGAGGAGACGGCCCGCGCCCTCGTCTGGATGGACGAGCGCTATCTGACCCAGGCGTTCTCGAAGGAGCCGCATCCGGAGGTGCAGCGCGTCGTCGACGTGCTCTACAACATCTGGTTCTCGGCGCTGTACGGGGGGAGTTGAGACCATGAAGAGCGCGCTCTTCATAGCAGCCGATCTATGGATGATCTTCGCGGGCTTCTTCTGCGGCTGGAGGTTCCTCCGGCGGTACCGCAACCACCTGCTCGGCCTGGAATGGATGATCGTCGGCACCTCGGGCGTCAACTTCCTGGTCTGGGCGCTCCGCGGTGGGGACGAGGCCGACCCGCAGGCCCGCCTCGTGTTCTTCTTCGACACGTTCTCCCGAGGGGTGGGGATCACCCTCATCCTGGTCATGGGCCTGCTGCGGGTGACCCATCGGTACAAGCCGTCTCCGGTCGCCGACATCGCGGCGTTCGCCCTGGCCACCGTGGCCGGCCTCTATTTCAGCGGGTTCGGGGGCCACGCGTTCCACCTGGGCCCGGCGATCTTCTTCGTCACGGTCAACGCCCTCACCACCCCGTTCCTGATCTACTTCGCGTGGCGGGTGTGGAACGCGGGCGCCAGAGGTCCGGCCGTCTGGGCGGGGCTCGCGACCGTGGCGGGAGCCGTCATCGCGGTCACCTACGACTTCTTCCCGCTTCCCGGCGACGACGCGCACCGCACGATCTTCGCCACCGCCGCGCTGGCGACCTGGGGCACCCAGATGTTCGTGTATTTCTTCGCGTACCGGGCCCTGGACCGGCACGACCGAACGACGGGCACCGTGCCCGTCCCGACCTCGCTGAGCACTGCGGGAGAGGAGTCCAGGTGAGGACCGACCGAGTGGAGCGCTCCACCTTCAGCGGATGGGTCGATCCGCCGGCCGACATCCTCCCGCCACTGAAGGAGGACCTCACCTGCGACGTCGCTGTCGTCGGTGGCGGTCTCGGCGGTATGGCGACCGCCCTGCGGCTGGCCGAACGCGGCCGGGACGTGGTGCTCCTCGAAGCGGAGTTCTGCGGGTACGGTTCCAGCTCCCGCAACGCCGGGCAGTTGGCCAGTGCTCCCGGCGGCGACCTCCAGCTCCTGAACCTGCTGTACCGCGGGAGGATGCCCGGGATGGTGCGGCTCTCCGAGAACGCCGCCCGCTACGTCGAAGACCTCATCGACACCCATGACATCGACTGCGACTACGAGCCCGTGGGCAACTGCTTCGCCGCCGTCTCACGTGGGCAGATGGGCCGCGTACGCCGGGTGGCCAAGATCCTGCGACGGGTCGGCGGGCACGTCGAGGTGGGCACCAGCGCGGAGCTCGGCATCCCCCACGGATTCGTCGGCGGGATGCGTGAGGTCGTCGGGGGAATGATGAACCCCGGCACCTTCAGCCGCGGCGTCCGGACGGCGCTCCTGGCGTCCTCGGCCCGGGTCTTCGAACGGACGAAGGTCACCGACGTCACCCGGGAAGACGGCCGGACCGTGATCTCCACCCCGCACGGCACTGTGCGGGCGAACAAGGTCGTGCTGGCGACGAACGCGTTCGCGGGCGAATGGGAGATCACTCCCCGAAACCTCTCCGTCCCCATCTGGATCATCGAGGCGGAGACGGAGCCGATCGACGCCGAGCGGCTGGCGGCGCTCGGCTGGAGCAGCCGTTCCGGGCTCGTGACTCAGCACAACATCATGGAGAACTACCGCCTGACCTCGCGCAACACCATCGTCTTCGGTGTCCGCAGGCTCGAGCGGGGGACGACGTTCCCGCTGCCCGCGAGGGAACCGGACCAGAGCCTCGTGGACGAACTCGCGAAGGGCTTCGCGAGGAGGTTCCCCTCTCTGGCGGACGTCTCCGTCGAGCGCGCCTGGGGCGGGTGGATCGCCATCACGTCGACCTTCCTGCCGCTCGCCGGCCGGCTGGGCGACGACACCTTCTACTCGATCGCCTGCAACGGTCACGGGCTGGCCCAGGCACCGTACGTGGGCTCGCTCATCGCCGACCTGATCGTCGACGGGCACCGGCACGAGGACCTGGAACACATCTGGACGCGAAGGTCGAAGTTCCCCCGCGCCATGATGCTGGGACGACTGGGCGTACGCATGATCTGGGCAGTCGATCGATGGAACGACCTGGTCAACGGAAGCCGCCGCAACGCCCGACGGGCGAACACGGTGTGAGGCGACGGGCGTTCGGAGACCGGCTCCAGGCCCTCGGCACGGCGGTGGGGGCGAGCCGGCTCCTGTGCGGTGACCGAGTCGAGGTGCGGATCGGCCCGGCCAAATGCGCCGGGTCCCCCGATCGCCCCCGGGAATGATCGAGGGGCCGCTTCAGATCCCTCTGAAGCGGCCCCTGACCTGCGACTCTTACGAGTCGGGACGACAGGATTTGAACCTGCGACCCCTTGACCCCCAGGAGTGAGGGTCAGCGGGATTATCGTGACATAACGCTCTAATTCTGGGTGCGGATTACGCGTGAGCACCCAGCACGTTCGCTGCAGCGCACACCGTGTGGTCCCCAACTGGTCCCCAAACCCACTGCACTAGCGGCCAGGCTCTGCTTGCACACGTCCGATCAGGCTGCGTGGCCGCCGCCTTCGACCCCGCCGACCACGCGGTCACGTAGATCCGCCTCGTCCTGGAGGAACCGTCGGGAGCCTGAAAACCGTCTCCCTTTGGGGCCCTGATCACACGGAGGGGAAGCGCGCCATGGAACTGACCGAAGAAATAGCCGCATACCGTGATGGCAGGGGTGAACCCGGCCGCCTGGTGGGCGAGTTCCGGCGCGCGGTGCTGCTCGCCCCGTTGGAGGCCGGGGCCGACGGAGGTCTGATGTCCGCCGTCCAGGGCGGTGTCCGATGGCTGTACGCGTTCACGGACAAGGCGGCGCTCGCCCGCTTCACGCAGGCGCGTGGGGCCGGGGACCGGGAGTGGGAGTACCTCTCGATCCTCGGCGCGCGTCTGGTCGACGTGATCGTCCCGATGGTCGACGGTCCCGCGGGGGTCGCGGTGAACGTGGCTGACGAGGACGGTTCGATGGTGTTCCCGCCGGTCCTGGGCATCGTGCCCGATGCCTGCGCCGTCGACCGTACGGACGCCGCCTGATGGCGGGCGACCCGGACCTGGAGCTCTCGCCCGCGGCCGTCGCGGGCATCCAGAAGGGCCTGCGCGCGGCCTTCGCGGAGCTGCGCGAGTTCTCGGATGCGGCTGGCGCCTCCCAGGGCGCCGGTTTCAGCGACCTGGCCATGACCGGCATGGAGACCGGGCACATGGGTCTGGCCACCGACTACGAGGACTTCTGCGAGCGCTGGGAGTGGGGCGTGCGCAACCTTGTGCAGAACGCGAGCGTCCTCGCGCGCTCCCTCGGCATCGCCGCCGGCTCGGTGTGGGAGGAGGACCAGTACATCCAGGGCGCGTTCAAGGTCGTGGCCAACGCCGCGTACGGCAATCCGCACGCGAGCGAGGACGAGATCGAGCAGAAGGCCTGGGGCGACATCTTCCGGGCCGACGTCTACAAGCCGGACTACAGCGCCGAGTCCTTCGAGAAGAGCCGCGAGGACATCAAGCAGACCTGGTCCGACACAGGGGACAAGCTGACCTCCTCCGGAAAGGTCGGTTCGCTGAAGGACCTGCTGGACCAGGCCGACGGGGGTGGTAACTGATGGGCTGGAGGGACTTCGTACCGGACTCGGTGGAGGACTGGGCCGAGGACCGCGCCGAGGACCTCGGCGATGCCGTCGAGTGGACCGGCGACAAGGTCGCCGACCTGGCGGAGGACGTCGGTCTCGACGAGGCGGGCGACTGGATCCGCGACAAGAGCCGCTCCGCCGCCAACCAGCTCGGCGCGGACGTCGCGGAGCTGGAGCTGGGCCAGACCGAGGACCCGAAGAAACTGGTCTACGGCAGCGCATCCAAGATCCGCGCGCAGGTCTCGCACCTGAGCGATTTCGAGCTTTCGTTCACCCTCGTCGGCAACGGCATCAAGGCCCTCCAAGGCGACGGTCTGAAGGGTGAGTCGGCGGACGCCTTCCGGGAGTCCATAGCCAAGGAGCCACCGCTGTGGTTCAAGGCGGCCGAGTCCTTCGGCAAGGCCGCCGACGCCATGAACCGGTTCGCGGACACCGTGGAGTGGGCTCAGGGCCGGGCGAAGGAGGCTCTGGAGGAGTACAACAGGGCCAAGAAGGTCTCGCAGGACGCGCGGAACGCCTACAACAAGTCGATCGACGACTACAACAACGCGGTCGAGGCGAAGAAGGACACCCTGCCGCCGAGGCCGTCCGAGACCTTCACCGACCCCGGCGTCTCGCTGGCCAAGGCCGCCCAGGACAAGCTCGACAACGCGCGCAAGCAGCGCAACGAGGTCGCCGAGACGGCCCGTACGGCGGTCCGCGCGGCCCGGGACGCGGCCCCGCCCAAGCCCTCGTACGCCGAGCAGCTCGCAGACGGCCTGGATTACCTGGAGCTCGCCAAGACGCATCTGACGGGCGGCGTCCTCAAGGGCGCGGCCGGCCTCGTCAACTTCGCCCGCTCGGTCAACCCGACGGACCCGTACAACCTGACCCACCCCGCCGAGTACCAGACGAACCTCAACTCTCTGGCCGCCGGTCTTGTCACCACGGCCAACGACCCGTGGGGCGCGGGCAAGCAGATGCTCGACGAGTTCATGAAGGACCCGAACGAGGGCGTGGGCAAGCTCCTGCCCGAACTCCTCGGTTCCAAAGGTCTGGGCGCGGCGGGGAAGGGCGGATCGGCCGCCCGGCGTCTGGACGACGTGGACGGTCCGGGCCGCCAGGAGACGGACAGCAAGGGCCCGCACCACGGCGAGCGGCCCGACCCGGACAAGTCCAGCGAGCGCACCGACCCCGTCGACCTCGCCACCGGCCGCATGTACCTCCCGCAGACGGACGTCGTCCTCCCCGGCGCGTTCCCCTTCGCCTTCAAGCGGCGCGCGGAGTCGGGCTACCGGGCGGGCCGCTGGTTCGGCCCGACCTGGTCGTCCACGATCGACCAGCACCTGGAGATCGACGCCAAGGGAGTCGTCCTGGTGTCCGAGGACGGTCTCCTCGTCGGCTATCCGCATCCCGCGCCCGGTGTGCCGGTGCTGCCGGTGTCGGCGTCGGGGCCCCGTCGCCCGCTGGAGCGCACCGCGGACGGCGACTGGACGCTGACCGACCCCCTGACGGGGGACGTCCGCCGCTTCGCCCCGCCGGCGGACGGCGCCGAGAACGGCATCGCGCCGATCGTCCAGATCGAGGCCCTGGGCGGCCACCGCATCACCTTCGAGTACGACGAGCACGGCACTCCGCTCGGCATGGCGCATTCCGGCGGCTACCACCTGCGTTTCGAGACCGCCGACGGCCGGATCACCGCCCTGCACCTGACCGGCGGCGGCCGCGTCCTCGCGTACGGCTACACCGACGGGAACCTGACGGAGGTCACCAACTCCTCGGGGCTGCCGCTGCGGTTCACGTATGACGACCGCACCCGCATCACCTCGTGGACCGATACGAACGACCGCCGCTACGAGTACGCCTACGACGATCTCGACCGGTGCGTCGCGGAGGGCGGCGAGGCGGGCCACATCGCCCTCACCTTCCGCTACCACGAGGCGGACCCGCGGACCGGCCTCCGGATGACGCGGGTGACCACGGCCGCCGGGCACACCCGCGGCTACCTGATCGACGAGCGGTACCGGGTGGTGGCCGAGACCGACCCGCTCGGCGCAGTCACCCGGTACGAGTACGACGAGCGGGGCCGTCGGGTCGCGCACACCGATCCGCTCGGCCACACCACCCGCACCGCCTACGACGACGCCGGCCGCCTCGTCTCGTACGTCCGGCCCGACGGCCGGGAGGCGCGAGCCGAGTACGACGAGCTCGGCCGGCCGGTCAAGGTCGTCGCCGTGGACGGCTCGGTCGTCCGCCAGACCTACGACGAGCGGGGAAACCGCACCTCGGTCAGCCGCCCCGACGGGACGGTCACCCGGTTCGGCTACGACGGGCGCGGCCACCTCAGCACCGTGACCGACCCGCTGGGAGCGGTCACCCGGGTCCGCACCGACCGGGCGGGGCTGCCGCTCGCCGTCACCGACCGGCTCGGCGCCACCACGACGTACGAGCGGGACGCCTTCGGGCGGGCCACCGCGGTCACCGACCCCCTGGGCGCCGTCACGCGCATGGAGTGGACGGTCGAGGGCAAGCCGCTGCACCGGACCGGCCCGGACGGCGGCCGGCGCTCGTGGACGTACGACGGCGAGGGCAACTGCCTGACCCGTACGGACGGTCCCGACGGCGCCACGGTGCACTTCGAGTACACCCACTTCGACCTGCTCGCCGCCCGGACCGACGCGGACGGCACGCGGCACGAGTACGCGTACGACGCCGAGTTGCGGCTGACCCAGGTCCGCAACCCGCAGGGCATGACCTGGGAGTACGCCTACGACCCGGCGGGCCGGCTCGTCCGGGAGACCGACTTCGACGGTCGTGCGCTCGACTACGCGTACGACCCGGCCGGCCGGCTCGTCACCCGCACCGACGCCCTCGGGCAGCGGATCACGTACGACCGCGATGCCCTGGGGCACACCGTCCGCAAGGACGCGGGCGGCACGGTGACGACGTACGAGTACGACGTGTTCGACCGGCTCGCCGCCGCCGTGCGCGGGGACAGTGTGCTGACCCGGCTGCGCGACCGGGCGGGCCGGCTCGTCCAGGAGACGGTCGACGGCCGCACCCTCACCTACACCTACGACGCCGTGGGCCGCCGCACCGGCCGGACCACCCCGACGGGGGCCGTCGCCGCGTGGGACTACGACGCGGGCGGCCGCCACGACGCCCTGACGACGTCCGGCCGGCGGATCGGGTTCACGCACGACGCCGCGGGCCAGGAGCTCAGCCGCACCTACGGAGACACCGTCACCCTCGGCCATGCCTGGGACGAGGCCGGCCGGCTGGTGGAGCAGCGGCTCACGGGCCCCGGGCAGGACGTGGTGCAGCGCCGTGGGTACACCTACCGGTCGGACGGGGTCCTGACCGGAATCGACGATCTGCTGGCCGGACCGCGCAGCTTCGATCTCGACCCGCGGGGCCGGGTGACGGCGGTGCACGCCGAGAACTGGACCGAGCGCTACGCGTACGACGAGGCGGGCAACCAGTCCTCGGCGTCCTGGCCCGGCTCCCATCCCGGAGGCCTGGACGCCACCGGACCACGCACCTACGAGGGCACCCGGCTGATCGGCGCCGGACGGGTCCGTCACGAGTACGACGCCCTCGGCAGGGTCGTGCTCCGTCAGAAGGCCCGGCTCTCGCGCAAGCCCGACACCTGGCGCTACGAGTGGGACGCCGAGGACCGCATCACGGCCGTGACCACGCCGGACGGGACGCGCTGGCGGTACACGTACGACCCGCTGGGACGGCGTACGGCCAAGGAACGGATGACCCCCGACGGTCTGGAGGTGGCCGAGCGAACGGTCTTCACCTGGGACGGCAGCGTGCTGTGCGAGCAGACCAGCACATCTGCGGAGGCCGATCGGGTGATCGCCGTGACCTGGGACCACCGCGGTCTGCAGCCGCTCGCGCAGACCGAGCGGATCCTGACGGCCAGCCAGGAGGTCGTGGACGAACGGTTCTACGCCATCGTCACCGACCTGGTGGGCACGCCCTCCGAACTCGTCGACGAGCACGGCGTGCCGGCCTGGCGCAGCCGGTCCACGCTGTGGGGCTCCACGGCCTGGAACCGGGACGCCACGGCGTACACGCCGCTGCGCTTCCCCGGTCAGTACTTCGACACCGAATCGGGCCTGCACCACAACTACTTCCGCACGTACGACCCCGAGACCGGCCGCTACCTGAGCCCGGACCCGCTGGGCCTGGCGGCGGCCCCCAACCCGGTGACGTACGTCGCCAATCCCCACGGGTGGTGCGACCCCTTCGGGCTGGCCCCCTACTCGGACAGCACCCGGGCGGCGCAGGGCGTCGACCACCAGCTCAACGAGGCGGAGAGCGGCAAGTCGAACCACTATCTGGAGGGCATCGGCGGGGACGAGGTGAAATTGGAGAAGTACCTGCGGGGCCATCTGCAATCGCCGGCCAACTACGTCGACGACGCGACAGGTGCGCGGATCATCATCGACCGCAGCCTCGACCCGTCGAGGCCCGTGGCCATCATCCGCCAGGACCATATGATCCATGCGTACCACATCGACCCGGAGGACCTCTCCAACTACATCACTCCGCGAGACGGCAAGGACACGGCGAAGTGGCGGACCCCGAAGGACGACGAAGTGAATGAGTAGCCGCAGCGGTACACCCCAGAACCCCGTACCGGGCTGGCCGGGCTACCGTGCCGAGCCGTCCTACGATCCCGGTCAGAGCCGGGTCTTCCCGGCCCCGGTGCCGCCGGAGCTGCGGGTCCTCGGGGACGGGGTCCGGGCGGCCGACTGGCCGGTACGGCTCGCCTTCCGTGGCTCCCGGATCGCGCTGCTCGACACCCTCTGCCGCTGGCAGACGCTGCGCGCGCTGGCGTACGTGCACCTGCTGGCCGCCCGCACGGCGGACGAGCGGCTGCCGGCCGATCTGAGCGTGGTGCCCGGCCTCGAGACGGCCGGCGATCCGGGGGTGCCCGAGCTGCTGGCGCGGCTGGCGTCGGCAGCCGTGGACCTCCCGGCGGACCTGCTGGACGCGGTCGTCTGCGACAGCAGCGGACTGCTCGCGGACAACCGGTACGCGGCATCAGTGCTGGCCGCCGGACTCACCGCCGACTCCCGGCCGGTCGGCCCGGACGAGGCGGTCTCCCGCGCAGTGGTGCTCAACAGCTACTGGTACGAGGTTCCCGAGCGGCGCGGCGCGCTGGCCCTCGCGTGGAGCGCGAACCTGTTCGTCCGTTCATGGCTCGAGTGGTCGCAGCGGTTCAAGTACGGCGACTCAGCAGGCGGCATCGGCATCGCCGCCGACCCCCGCCCGCCCCGCCCGACGGCGTCCGCCCTCCCGGACTGGGCGGCCCCCCTGCTGGACCGCATCGCACGGGGGGACACCTGATCGGCGCCGTGACGTGACATCGAGTACCCGCCCGTGAGGCAGCGTGGCGCGCGCCGGCGTCGGCCGCTCAGCTGGTCCGATGCCCAGCTCACGCGCCGCTCGGTTAGCCTGCGGACGACGGCAAGTGCACACGTCGACGGGGTTCGGACGGAATGGGCGGGCCGCGCGCACCCTGGGCTTTCAGCCCACTCCCCGAGCCGAGCCGGACGCCCACTCGTCTCAATTGTGACGCCTCTCACTCCCGCGGGCGACCTGCCCCCGTGATGCGACGGGTGGCCCGGGCCGGACTAGTCATCGTGGTGGAGTCGTCCCGTCACTCGATGGCGGTAGACCACCGCAGGCGCGGGCACCCGGGTCGGGCCCGCGTGCAGTAGTCGCCGAGCCGCTCCCTGCCGGTGATCGCCGACACCGATCAACTGACCACACCCTAGAGGAGACGCGCTCTAGCAGTTGGGTCTGACAATCAGCAGGGGGAGCCGAAGAGTTTCCGCCGCGTTCAAGCCCATGGTGGAGAGGGGCTCACACGCTGGTCACCGGATGCGCTCGCCCCAACGCGGGCAACGGCCCGGGCGGGGACACCTCAGGGAGGCGGCCGGAGGTTGGCGGAATCCCGAAGGTTGTTGATCAGAGAGGCCACGCCACGCCTGAGGATTGTCGCCTGTCATACGGCACACAGGGGGGAGACGAGCGTGGACCATGAGGCGCTCACGTCGGCGGTGCGGAGGCTTTTGGACGATCCGCGCGTGGATCCGGAGCTGGAGGTGTCCGGTACCGAGGAGGCAGCACGCGCAGTACGCCTCCTCGACCAGGGGCTGCGCGAAGGACCGGGGGTCTTCCGCAGCATGGCCGAGGGCGCTCAGCGGGGCGCCGAGACGCTATCGTCAGACCCGCTCCAGGTGCTCTCCGAGTTCGTACAGAACGCCAACGATGCGAGGGCCAGCCAGCTGCGTTTCCTGTGGAGTCCAGACGCGCTGCTGATCGCCCACGACGGCGTCAGCGTGCGCATGGGCGATGTCCTACTCCTCGGTATGCCCTGGCTCAGTGGCAAGACCGCCGATGCTCAGAGCACGGGGCGTTTCGGCATCGGGCTGTCAACGCTCAGGGCACTCGCAACGACCTGGGAAGTCCACTGCCATCCCTTCCACGTGCGGTTCGCCGATCTCGCCCTGGAACCAGTCTCTCCGCCGGAGCTGCCAGAAGAGATCTCCGGACCCCAATGGACGGTCTTCCGTATCCCTCTGGAGTCGGACGCGTTGCCCGCCTCCGATCTCTTCGAATGGTTCGAGAGCTGGAGCGATGCCTCGCTGCTCTTCCTGCGGCACCTCAAACGGATCGAAGTCTCGGACGGCGAGCGCACCACTGTACTGGCCCTGTCCTGGGAGGACGCGGCACGTGACCGGGTCCCGGTCGGCGGCGCGGACACTGACGTGCGGGTGCGACACGCCACTGCGAGTGACGGAGTGGTCTGGCGGGTGTACGAAGCGCAGGTCCCGCCGCGCCCCGGCTGGGAGCGCCACCACAAGGCCGTTGGGACTATGATGCCGGTCGCCGTGGCGCTTCCCTTGCAGCCCCAGGGGCACGGCAGCGTCCACGCCGGCCTGCCTGTCGCGCCGCTGGACGCGGCTGCCCGCGTCCACGCCCAGTTCGACCCGGTCGCCAGCCGCGAGGGATTCGCCGACAGTCGCTTCAACCACCAGCTCGTCACCCTGGTCGCCGACTTATGGGAGGCCGCTGTCCGCGACGTACTCGGACGGGTGGACCCGGCTGCCTGGCACCTCATCCCCCTACCCTCCACAGCCGGGGCCACCTCACCAGACCGGCTGCAGGCGCGATGAGCGATAGGGGCGCCAACTTCACCCTGGATGACCTGATCAGCGCCGATCTCGTCGCCGTCGTGGCGAATATCGTGGCCGAGCGAAACGTGGAGGAGCGGCGCCGACGCACGGCCGCGCTCTTGCGTACGCTTGCCGGCCAGGTCACCAGTCACGACCAGGCGCGGGTTGCGATGGCATGGGCAGACCGCAAGTGGGTCGTGAAGGGCGAGACGTCAGCCATGTGGGTGTGGCGGCTGCGGGACACTGCCTGGCTGGAGGACGCCGACGGGGACCTGCGCACCCCGGCCGAACTCCAGCTCCGCACCCCGGACGCCGAAGCCCTCTACGGGCACGACAACCCCGGCTACCTCCACTTCGCCATCCATCAAGCCCTGGCGACCCGCGCCGACGTCCTCACGGCCCTCGGCGTCTCGGGCGATCCGGACGTTCCCCGACTCATGGAGCGGCTTCGCGAGCTCCGTGAACGCACTCCAGGGAACGTCGAGGTCGGCGACGGCCTGAGGGCCGAAGCGTTGCTCGTGTACCGGGCTCTGGCTAGACGCCTAACGGAACGCTCGGTCGACACCCCGCGCGCGGAGGTCGAGAAGCAGATCCGCTACGGGTTCATGGGGGAAGAACTCGTACTTACCGACCAAGGCTGGATGATGTCGGGCGCGTGCTTCCGGGGTACCGCCGTCTTGCGCGGGTTCCGCCCCTTCGCGCTCACCGGGTCGGATCTTGACCCGCTGTGGAGGGTGCTTGGTATCAGTGAGCCGGGCGCCGAGGACCTTGCCGACGTGCTGAAGGAGATCGCGCAGGCCGGCAGCGCGCCTGATGTCCGGCAGCAGCAGGTGATGCTCAATGCCCTACGTCGCCTGCGGGACCGCGTCGCGTCCGATGACGGACAGGTCCAGCTTGGGCTGCGGAACAAGTTGCGCCCGCTGCCGCTGTGGACCACGGCCGGGTGGACCCAGACCAGGCCGGTCTTCGCTGTGGACCACTCCGGCCTCGAACGCGCCCTCGCGGAACGGCTGCCTCTTTGGAAACCTGGAGGGGACGTCCAGCAGTTCGCCTCGCTGCTCGGCCTGCTACGGGTCACTCCGCTGGACGTCGTCGGCGCGCAAGTCGTCGGCGGACAGGGCCTGTCGCCGGACGGCACTCTCACTGAAGACTTCCGCCGAGCCGTCGTCGTCCTCCAGGACCTCCTTGTCCGCGACGAGCCCGAGGTGGCGGAGAATTTCACCGGCTGGACTTGGCTGGCCGGCCTGGAGGTACGGCTCCATCCCGGGCTGCGGATCCGGCTCGAACCAGGCGGCGGGCACGAGCCGATCGAGCTCCCCATCGACGCGCAGATCGACCGCGAACAAGCCACCATCTTCATCCGGTCCGTCGAGGCACTGAGCGCCAAGGGCGGTGCGGGAGCGGCGATCGCTTCCCATTTCGCTACGGAGCGGACACGCGTTGGGCACCGATGGCGAGATGTATGGGAGGAGGGCCTGGTGGAGACCGTCCGCGAGGACGCCCTCAGCTCGACCGAGCAGCAGGACCAAGAAGACCGTCAGCGGCTGGACGAGCAGCTGCGCCGACGGGAGCAGGAGAAACCGCCCTCACGTCCGATGCCGCCCGCCCCCGCATCACGCCCCGCGCCGCTACGACCCGCGAACGGCGTACCGGCGCCGCGCCCCGCTCCCGACGCTCCGCCCGCACCCCTGCCGAGCGCACCGCCGCCACCTCCGAGGCCGGAACAGTTGGCACCCGTGCGCCGCCTCGTGGGTGCGGCCGAGTTCGACAAGCGGCCCCGTAAGGTCACCCGGACCGGTACTCCGTCACTGCATCCGGGTACGTCGTCCCGATCGAGCTCCGCACGACCCGGCGGAAGCAAACGGCGGCCGTCCTCACTCCCCCAACCCCGGCCCGGCGGCGCCTTGCCACGAGAGCAGTCCGCACCGCTCGGCTACCGGGACCCGGACAAGGAGCGGCTCGTGATCCGAGCCCTACGCCAGATCCTGCGGGAGCAGGGCATCGAACTGGAGGACCAGCGCGGCGTTTCGGGACTTGGGGCGGATGCCTTTGACTCGGCCGGGCGCTACTACGAGATCAAGGCCCACGGCGGCGCCGTCCCGCCAGAACTGACCCTTACTCGTGCCGAATTCGTGCGGGCACTATCCGAAGGGGAAAAATACACCCTGGTCATCGCCTCGCATCTGGAGGAGGGCACCGGCACCCCCACCCTCCGCCTCGTGACCGACCCTGTGAACCGCTTCGAAGTCGAGCCTCCGACGGACGTCAGACTCAAGGGCATCCGGGACACGGATGTGGACTCCACACTGTACGAGTGGCCCGCTGAGGAGTGAGTAAACCTCACCCCGCCCGCAGTCAGCTTGCCTGCGGGCGGGGTACACGGATCGAGATGGCAGCTCCCGATGTTGCCGTAGCCCCCAGAGGTTGTACGCAATCGGCCTCCCACCGACATGGGCAGCCGGCCCCAAAACCCTTCGGTGACCACCTTTTGGAATGGCTATGCCGGGCCCTCCAACCTGGCATACGATCCGAATCGAAACACCTGTGACGTGGGGCTGGTTACAGGTCGTATTCGCCGGGGAGACACATCAAATGTCGTTGGAGTCTGTTGACGAGGCCAGTACCGAGGAGCTTCGCCAGATTGAGCGGGAGAAGCGCCGACAGCGACAGCTCGCCAGGGAGAGAGGCGAGATACCTGCTCTTCGGGCTCGTCGCAGAGCCGTCAATCCCGGCGATCTCGGCGTGGCAGGTGCTACACCGGATGCCCCGCCTGCACCGCTGGTGCTGCCCGCGCGCCTCGTCGCCATCCTGGATCGTGTTGGCGAAGAGGCCGGGGTCTCGGACATGTTCCACGACGTACTCATGCGAGCCGGCGGCTTGAGCGATCCGATGGAGTACGTCGCCAACGCCGTACGGGAAAGCATCTCCGCCGCATTCCCGCCCCTCGGCGCCCTCGCCCATCTTGCCGAACTCACAACGGCAGGGATGCCTGTCTTCAGCAACGACGAATCACTGCGGGCCGAAGCAATTCTCACCGGCCGCCTTCCCGCTCCCCCGGTGGATCCCTCCGAGCTGGACTCATGGCAGCTGCTCCTCGAGGCTCACGAGGCGGGTACCCGTGCCGTCCTCTCCAAAGGTGCGTGGCGCCGCGTCGTGCATACGCTCCCACTGGCCGTTGTAGACGACCTCATCGACTCCGGGAGGCTCGATGCACGGGCCGACTTGGCCAGCTGGCCGGACCGAGACGACCGCTCCCGCTATGTAACGGCCCGCGTGTCGCCGGGCGCACTCGGCGCCTCCGACGTCAAGGCCCTCGCATGGACGAGTGAGCTGCGACGGCTCGCCGTGATGGAGGGGGCCGAGGTCCTTCCGGTCGATGGGCGGCACGACGAGTGGAGTCTGCGTGCGGCGCTGCTCACCGGTGACGTCAATGCGCTCGACCAGGTAGGGCCACTCGGCGACACGCATTTCCCACCGGATCTGTCCCGGCTGGTCCGCTCGCTTCAGGCCGTACGCCGCGGAGCTGCCGTGGGACCAGAGCTGGGACATGAACCGGGACTGTTCTTCCTACTGGAGGACTGTCTCCCGCATGATCGCCTGGTGTCCGGCTCGTCCAAGTTCCACTACTGGGCCGGCACGCGGCGGCTGTACCGGCTACTCGACGAGGCTCATTGGGCCATGGCAGTTGAACCCGACATTGCACCGGACGTCCTGCGCAGCGTGGTGGAGCAGGCGATCGCTCTACGCAACGAGAAAGAGGGAGCAGGAGCCGGCAAAGCGGACCGGGAAGCACGCGCGGTGTTGGCGTATGTCTACTTCCTCACTGCTCGTCCGGGAGATCGGGACAGACTGGACCGGGCTGTCGGGCTCCTGGAAGAGGTACTCATGCGCGGTACTCGGCGTCGCGGAGGCGTGGACCCTCAGGCTCGCCGACGCATGATCCTACTCAGCGATCTGCTGCAGGCTCTGCGTCAGAAGTCGAGACCTCACGACGTCCTCAACCCGTATCTGGCCCTCTCCGTCGAGCACGGTTCGTCCGAGTGGCGCCACGGCTGGCGAAATCTGCGCGGTCAAGTCCCCGCCGAGCAGTTGGAGTACATCAACAACGCCAAGGACCGAGTCCAGCGACGCGAGATGGCCGGGCGAATGGGCAGGGAGGCTGAGATTCTGTACGAGCTTCCCCTGAACGAACAGTTCCTGCGAATCCCGCGCGTCCACTCACCTGTTCTCCAACCGCGGATACGCCCCTTGGAACGCCGCACGGACCCAAGTACGTCCGAAGAACGGAACTGGACCGCGTCCGAAGCGGCTCGGGACATCGTCAGCCGCAGCAGAATCATGAGGGAAGACCACTGATGGGCAGCAGAAACAAGAGGCAACCCCTCAACTCCATCCCCGAGTTCCAGGGGGTGCGCTCCCGTTCCAGGCCCGGTGTCGCCCGGGACCAGCCGAAGGCGCAGGGTCAACAGCCCCGGTCGTCGGGCCGACAAGCCGGATCCGACGCCAGGACGGACACGGCCACGCAGCAGACCGTCAGGAATCGGGACCTTGACGTTGCGGAGGAACCAGACGGACGCACTCCCGTGGTGGGCGACGCGCTCGCCGACCCCGGCGCGCTCTTCGAGAAGTTGACCGTGAAGTTGGCCTCTCAGGTGGACAAGGCAGCCTCCAAGGCCGGACTGAAAGCATCACAGGAGCTGTCCCGCAAGCTCACCGAAGAGCTCGACGACGCCATCCGCGTGGCCATGTCCACCGCCGACAAGGTGGGCACGCTGGTGCGTCAAGCGGTCCAGGCAGCAGTGGACGACACCCTGAGGACCGCTGTGCTCGACGCCACTCGCGTCCGCGACCAGCAGCTCGCGCAACTCGCGCTCATCGATCGCACCGCATGGGGCACAGACGACATCGAAGCTGTGCGCCTGCGCGTCGACGCCGAGATGAAGCGGGCGGGACTCACTCGTCTGACGACGCCAACCAACCTGACGCCGTTCGACGTCGTGGACTCGGAGGAGCACAACCACGCGGTCAGCTACGAGGTTCTGTCGCCGGCGTACGTCGAGACGGTGACCGGCCGCGTCGTTCAGCGTGGCGCAGTACGGCGGCTGCCGGCAGATGACACTGGCGAGTCGAAGGGCAGAGGATGACGTTCGGGATCGACTTCGGCACCAGCAACTCGGTCGTCGCGCGCTGGACGGGGCACGGCACTGAGGTGATCCGGGTGGACAGCGGGGGCCTGCCCGCCGAGTGGAACCGCCCTGGTTTCGACGAGCTGTTCCCCTCAGTGGTCTCTATTCGCGACGTGCAGCGAACGCTGTGCTTCGGATGGGCCGCGAAGTGCAGTACGGCTACACCACAGGACGCGGTCAAGCGCATGCTCGCTTCCAGGCCGAGGGCCTCCTCCGAAGAAGACGAGAGCGCCCGCCTGTCAGTGCCGGAAGAACACAACGTCTGGCTGGGCAACGAGCCCTATCGGAGTACGACGGTAGCGGCTTCCCTGTTCGACCAGATGCGGGCCGGGGTCCGCCGTAATCTTCGGGAGATGGACGAGGCCGTCGTCACTGTCCCCGCCAATGCGACCGGCGCAGCCCGCTACCGAACCCGGGCCGCGGCCCGCCTGGCCGGCATCAAGGTGAAGGCTCTCATCAACGAGCCCACCGCGGCGGCCATCAGCTACGCCCACGACTACCCCGGCGAAGGATGCTTCCTCGTCTTCGACTGGGGCGGCGGCACCATCGACATCACGGTTCTCGAGCACTACGACGGCATTTTCGACGAGATCGCCTCACGAGGGATCACGGCCCTCGGCGGACTCGAATTCGACGAGGCGCTGGTGAGGCTCGTGCTGCCCAAGCTCGGTACGCGGCCTGAGCACCTCACGCGCGCCGAAGCCCTTCGCTGGCGCCGTCATGTAGAGCTCACCAAGATCGCACTGTCCCAGCCAGGGACCACGGAGGTCCTGTTCGAGCCGCCCGGCGGCGGCCGAGCGGTGGTCATCCACCGCGAGGAGTTCGAGCAGGCCGTCGAACCTCTTGTACGGCGAGCTCTGGTACCGCTGGCGGAGTGCCTCAACGACGTCGGGCTCTCCCCCGGCGCGCTCGACGCCGTGCTGATGATCGGTGGAACTTCGCAGATCCCGATGGTCCGGCGCGAGGTCGAGGCGGCACTGGTCCGGGATGTCGTCGACGCGCGTCTATGCAACCCCATGACGGCAGTCGCCCGCGGAGCCGCGATCACAGCAGCCGAGATCGACGGCCTGGTCCCGGGGACCACCATCTCGGTGGCCGCCAGCCATGATCTGGGGCTCGCCTTCCAGGCTGGCGGCCGTCGCGGGTTCGCCACGTTGATCCCGCGCTACTCCACCCTGCCCGCACGCGGCAGCCGCAGTGCAATGCCCGCCGTTCGCGGTGCATCAAGAGTCGTCCTTGAAATCGTCGAGGGCGACAGCGCCCGTGCCGCCGATGACGAGCGCACGTTCCCGCTCGCCCGGCTCGAGCTGCCCGTACCCCAGCCCGCGGCCGATCCCTCAGCCAATCTCTTCGACGTCGACTACCGGTACGACCGCGATGGAATCCTCAAGGTCCGAGCCGTTCTGCGGCATGGGGGCCGCGAGATCCTCAACGAGGAACTCGACTGCTTCGGACCCGACGGAACGCCCATCGAGCAGGGCCTCGACCGTGAGTTGGAACGACTGCTCCGACGGATCACCGAGCCGGCTCCCAACAGCAACGCGAGGAAGACCGGTAGTTCCCGGGCGGACGCCGAACCGCAGATGGAAGAACCCAGGCCGACTGCTGCGGCTCTCGTCGTCGACGGCAGAGGAGTCATGACGGCAGGGCGCACCCCGGCATCACGGCGACCGCCAAGCTATAGGCTGCTCACCTCCGCACTCGCAGCGATCGGGCAGCGCTTCCCGGACCGGCGCATTGTCACGGTCATCGGCACGGATGTGTCCGAGGCGGTCGAGCACCATGAACGGGACCTACTGGACCAGGCCATCGCCCAAGGGAACGTAATCGCCGTTTCCTCGACGTCCTCGCACGTGGTACTTAACGTCGCGGGGCAACTCAACGCACCGGTGGTATCGATGGAGAACCTAACGCGGTTCCGCACCCCCTACCCCTGGCTGGCGGAGAAGGGGCGCTTCATCCAGATCGCCTGGGTGGACAGGCTCTGGCTGTTCCCCTGACCGTCTGGCGGGGCTGGCGGGGCACCGGGTGGCTACCACCAACGAGCTGCAAGCGCGCTCCAGGCCGTTCAGAAGTGACGCGCCGGCCCTTGGCGCGCTGACAAGGGAAACGCGCTGTTCACGGCACCTCCAGTGGGCGTGGTGGTCGCCTGTGGTCGCAGGCTGGAAGGATCCACTCCCCTCCGCTATCGGGAGGCGATCCCCATGCTCACCAGCGTCGGCCGCGGTCGGATCTACCGCCGCTGCGGCTGCAGGGACACCCACCGGGACCAGCTCGGTGCTCGCTGTCCTCACCTGGTCACCGACAGCGAGCACGGAAGCTGGGCCTTCGCCGTCGACGTCCCCACCCCAGACCGTCGTCGGACGACGGTCCGTCAGGGTGGTTTCGTCAGCCAGGACTCAGCCGAAGAAGCATTGCGGCGGTTCCTCGAGGGCGAGGCCGGCGGGTACAACGCGGACCCGAACCAGACCGTCGCCGCCTACCTGAACGCGTGGCTGGAGACGAAGGCCCTCGTACTGAAGCCCACCACTATGGCCCGCTACCGCGACTACGTCCGCAACGACCTCGTCCCCGCGTTCGGCACCCTCAAACTCGACCAGCTCGCCCACCGGAACATCTCGGCCTACGTCACCTGCCAGCTCGCCGCTGGCCGCGGCGAGACCACCCTCTACCGCTGCCTGGCCACCCTCTCCAGCGCCCTCGGCGACGCAGTCCGCCAACACCGCCTCCCCCACAACCCGGCCAATCCCGCCGTCCTACGGCGACCGTCGGCGCCGGAGCGACGCATCTGGACGGCGGAGGAGGCTGCCCGCTTCCTCGCGTGCTGCCACCGGGCCGACCCCGAGATGGCTGACCTGTTCGAGTTCCTCATCGGCACCGGCATGCGCAAGGGCGAAGCCCTCGGCCTCCACTGGAACGACGTCCACCTGGCGGAAGGCGTCCTCTACGTGCGCTGCACCCTCTCCGCCATCGACAACAATCGCCTCGTCATCACCACACCGAAGACCCGGTCGAGCCGCGGCTGGGTCGCCATCTCACCCCGCGTCGCCACCGCCCTCCGGCACCACGCAGGAACAACGCCCCGCGCGCACGCTGATCCTGGCGACCCGTTCACCGGTCTCGTCTTCTGCCGACCCGACGGCCGACCGCTCGGACCACACCAGGTTCTCGACCGGCTCCATCAGCTCTCAACCGACGCGGGCGTCCCGCGGATCACTGTCCACGACCTGCGCCACCTGGCAGCCACCATCACCATCACCGCCGGCGTGCCCCTGACCGTCGTCTCCAAGACCCTGCGGCACTCCACCCTGTCGACCACCGCCAACATCTACAGCCACCTCACCCAGCAGGCAGCCCGCGATGCAGTCGACACCATCGACCACACGCTCACCGGAGCCGAGAAGGCCAACCACCAAACGGGCCGTGCGACGTGGCTGCGACCACCACGCGACCACATCCACCGGCTCCGCGAGGTTGTCCGCCGACTCCGCTCCCCCGCGCCGCCGACCTTCAGCGCCACAGCCAACCGGCCACAGACTGGACGTGCGACCACACTGCGACCACCATGGCTCCGGACGCACGAAAGGCCGTCCTCTCGTTAGCGAGAGAACGGCCTCCGACCTGCGTAAACGCTGGTCGGGACGACAGGATTTGAACCTGCGACCCCTTGACCCCCAGGTGGGGGTCAAGGGTATTTTCTGGATATAGCAGACTTAATCCGGGCGCAGATAGTGCACACGACGGTCCGTAGTGCGCTGTCGCGCACACCGTGTGGTCCCCAACTGGTCCCCAACTCGCGTCCGGGCTCAGCCTTCTGCCCCTCCCTGATCCTTCCGAGCGACAACGAAGCAGCGGACTGCCCCGCCCGCCGAGGCAGTCTGCCGATACCATCCCGTTCCTGGGCTGGGGACTCCATTCATGGGTGTGTGTCAGCCTCATGGCGCTTCATCGCAGAAGAGGAACTAACACCCTGTGAGCATCGCTCGCGTAGACGGGCGGGTACAGCCTGCCCGCTCCGGCGACCCGAAGCGGGTCGGTCCCTACCGGATCATCGGCCGTCTCGGCTCGGGCGGCATGGGCACCGTCCACGCCGGTCTCGATCCAGCCGGCCTCCGTATCGCTGTGAAGGTGATCCACCCCGCGCAGGCCGAGGACCCTGAGTTCCGGGCCCGCTTTCGCCGAGAAGTCCAGCTCTCCTCGCGTGTGCACGGGCCGTGCCTCATCCCGCTCCTCGCAGCAGACCCGGATGCCGAGACCCCCTGGCTGGCCACCGCCTACGCGCCCGGTCTCACCCTCGACCAGCATCTCGCCGCCCACGGAGCTCTCACCGACGCCACCCTGTACGCCTTCGCCACCGGAACTGCCCAGGCCCCCGCCGCAATACACGCCGCCGGCGTCGTCCACCGGGATGTGAAGCCGCAGAACGTCATCCTCACCCCGGCCGGCCCCCGGGTCCTGGACTTCGGGATCGCCCATGCCGCCGACGGCACCTCCGTGACCCGGACCGGTGTCATGACCGGTACCCCCGGCTGGATCAGCCCCGAGCACTACCGCACAGGTACCGCCGGACCCAAGGGCGACATGTTCGCCTGGGGCACGCTCGTCGCCTACGCCGCCACGGGGCGCCTCCCCTTCGGGACCGGAGCACCCGACGTGGTCGCCTACCGCGTCATATCCCAGGAACCCGATCTCGACGGCCTCCCAGCGTGGACGCTTCCTGGTCGGAGGGCTGATCGCCAGCTACCCGGGGATGGAGATGAACCGCCCTGGTGGAAAAAGAGTCTCGGCAGACGACCGTGCCAGTGTCACCACCCTAAGCATCAGCTTCCCCCTGCAAAGTACTGAGCTCAGCAAGAACTGGCCGGCCACAGGATGGAGCATCCGAATCCCTGCCAGCTGGAAGCGCCCTCTGCGAGAGCTGTTGGCAGAGACAGACCCGCCGATCACCACCGATTCCATGTATCCGCCGATCAGTGAAGTCCGACGGCTCGCGGTTAGAAAGGCCGAAGACGCGATCCGGGACGGCCCCTAACGAGCTCGTCCATGGTTGGTGGTGGCACGTCGAAAGGTGCAATTCGGCTCGGTGGTCACTGTGGCTGGCGAAGCCCGAGGGTGGCGGTCTGCTGGCGTGAGAGCAGTCCGTCGACGGCCTGGATCGTGTCGCTCATGCGCTCGCGGCGGCCGTGGTGGCGGGCGAGTGCTCGCCAGTTCTTGAGGTGCGCGATGCCGTGCTCAACGCGGATGCGATGTGAGGAGTGGGCTTTGCCCTGGCGTTCGTAGATCTCCTCATACCACTGCGGCGGGTTCTTCTTGAACTTGCGGAGTGGTGGTGTCACGACACAACCGCCGGCCTGGGCGCTCAGGCCCTGGTAGCCGGCGTCGGCGAGGATCTCCACGACGCTGTACCGGGACGGCGAAATGGTGACCGCCACCCGGGCCACGATGTCCCGCGGGGCGTACATCTACCCAGACGCCACCGGAACGTACCGCGGCCTCCTGCACGGCGAGGCCGGCCCCACGATCACCGTGACCCACCCCCGGAGGAACCGGCGGACGTGCTGGTGCCGGCGTCGCCGTTCACGCACCTGGTGAACACCTACGCGGGCGCCATCCTGGTCTTCTGCTGCAGCGCCATGATCGTCCTCCACGCCGCGATGGCGGTGGACTTCCTCCTCCACGGCTAACCATGCACGAGCTCGTAAGGGTTGTCCCGTAAATGATCTTCGAGTCGCTTGGGGCAGGGTTGGCCGCTGTGCGGCCCGCTTGACGGTCTGCTGGAGATCGGGCAACCGGTCATCTCTGCCCGCCCCCGCACTTGTGCCAACGTGTCAGAGCCTCTCAGTAGCCTTGGGACATGAAGGCCAGCGACTTCTTCCGAACGGTCATCACCGGCACTGGCGGCTGGGGCGAGCCCGTGACGGGCTATGAGTTCGAGACCGAACTCGTGGAGCGGCTACGCAGGGGGCCCTTGGAAGGTGCCTCGGACCGAGACGCGGCTGAGGGCCTGTCCACGCTGGTGCACTCGGAGCTGGAGCACTGCGGCACCGACAGCGGACAAAGGCTGGACGACGAGGCGATCGCCGCTGCGATCAGTTGTTTGAAAGCCATGCTTCGTCGGCTCGGCATCCCGTTTAACCCGCCCTTCCGGGACTTCCGAGGGTTTCACGGCTACTGGAGCGCTCAGGGCATGAGTGGAGGAGGCGGTTGGGCAGCGCGCCGTGGCTACCTCAACACGCTGTTCTCGCCGGTGTGGCTCGCTCTGGACGAGCTCGACGTCGCCGAGGCGCACGGATTCCGCGGAGTCGACGGGGAGCCGCGAAACATCATCTTCGCCTCCACCGGCCTCAAGCCCGAGATCGTGATGAGCCAGGTCCTCGACGGCGCGATCGAAATCGTGGAGCACGAAGACACCTGTCTGATCTACGACCGGCCCCTGACGGAGGCTGGACTGACGTGGGGCCAACTCGTTGACTGGTGGCGTGAACGAAATCGCATGAGCGAGGCGGACGACCGCACGGTTGCTCGGTCGCTGTACGAGCAATTGAAGGCGTCCCTGGCCTCGGACGCTGAGCGGTACGTCTTTCACGCCTTCGGCAGCCGCTACGCCGGGCCAGATGCCATGTCACAGCCTGCACTTCTGCCACAGGTGTACCTCCACTTCGACCCGCTCACCGAACGGCAGCGTCGAGCCCTCAACAAGCCCCGACGGCTCGCCCGCGAGCGCATGGACTTCCTGCTGCTGCTGCCCGGCGGTGTACGCATCGTGATCGAGGTCGACGGCAAGCACCACTACGCCCGGGAGGTCCCCCCTGGATCAGGGAAGTGGGAGGTAGCCGCAGACCTCTACTCCGAGATGGTCGCAGAGGACCGCGCGCTACGACTCAAGGGCTACGAGGTCTTCCGCTTCGGGGGAAGAGAAATACTCGAAGCCCGTGAGAACCTTGCCTTCATTCGCCAGTTTTTTGAGGACTTGGAGGCCCGATATTGGGCCGCAGGCTAACCATGACCTCACGCGTTCCGGCTCGACGACGACCAGGACCCCGGCGGTCTCACCGTCGACGCGTACGCAATGGGTCCCGCAGATAGTCCGCGCCTTGGTGGTTCATCTCCGTGTCGGGCACCGGCGACGACTCGACGAAGTCGCACGGACCTGTGTGGCCGACACCGTGCAGCCGCTCGGCGAGCCGGTCCAGCTCACGGTCCGCCGCGACCTCGCCATCGTTGCTCCCTTATCGACCCGTCATCGCCGGCTCCCCTTCGACCAGCGCACCGCGGCGGCGAACTCGTCGTCCTCGACCGCCCCGCCCGGCCGCCACCCCACCGGCGTCCCAAGCGGGCGCGGCGGCACCGTGTTGAGCGAGAGGAAGTAGTGCGGCGGCGCGGCGGGCATTTCGCTGTGCCGCATCTCCGGCCCCGCCGGCTGCCCGGCGCGGAATCCCGTGACTGCATGGGGCGCTCCCCGGAAGTCGTGCGATCCACCCCAGTCTCCCCGGCGTCGGCGCGGCCGCGATATTCGCCGCGGAAACACGGTGCGCGTCTTCTCCGCGCCCGAGATCATGTCCGGCATGAACGAGGACTTCGAAGAAGACAACCGGCTCGCGTACGCCGGACTGACCGCGCTCGCCGAGCTGATAGAGAACGTGGGAAGCACGCTCGACCCCGACGAGGACAACCGCCCCTGCTTCGTCGCCTGGGGACTCCTCGCGGCCATGCACCGCCAGGCCGCGGCCGTCGTAATGCTGCACCGCAAGGGCCTCGGTCACGAGGCCGCCCCCAACCGCCGCGCGCTCATCGAGTACATGGCACAGATCCGGTGGCTCGCCGAAGACGGCTCGGACGCCGTAGACACCATGAACCTGGCTCTCAAGGTCAGTCAGAAAAAGCTCAGGGACGCCGCGGACCTCGCCGACATCTCATACGACCCGACGATCCCCGACGCCGTCCAGGCCGCCGAGATCCCCTCCGACCCGGCCAACCAGTTCATCAACCTGAACCCGCTCCTCAAGCGGCTCGGTGCCCCGCTGCTCGCCGCGTGGATCGGCGAGACTCAGCTCGCCCACCCGACGCTCACCGCCGCACAGTGCTTCTTCGACGACACCGCCGACGACAAGGTGGTTCTCCACGGCGAACCGTCCCTCCGCCACGGCGCGGCCAACCCCGCCGACCGCTCGCCCTACATCGCCTTTGTGCTCATGTGGTCGGCGATGGACTCCTTCAACCACCTCATGAAGGGGCATCCCTGGAGCGCGGAGCTCCAGCGCATCGCGGCCGAGGGCGGGCTCGACGAGTCCCAGTCCCGGATCGGATCTGACGAGGAAGCGGCGGAGTAGATCACGGAGATCAGCGAGCTCTCCGACGCCCTCTTCAGGGTTATGGGAAAACTCTTAGGTGTCGGCTGACTGCACGTAATTTCGTTTGGGGATCACCGCTACTTGCCGCGGAGTTCATCGATCCGCTCTTGTTCCCAGTAGTCCAGGATCATTTCGAGGCGCCTGACGGACGGTTCGATGCGGTTGAGGGCCCGGTCTAGGTTGATGAACGGAATCATCAACCCGGTGAGCGACGACGTCTTGGATTTCAGCCCCTCTGCCTGCTTTGCCCAGGACGGCAGGTTCTTGGACACGTCACTGAGGCCGGTCAGCATTCTGGCCATTTCGTCATCTGGGAGGGAGGCGTCCGGTTTCCCGGAGCTGTCGACGCCCAACAGTTGCCGCGCGGTGGCCACGGCCACAAAAACGGCCTGCACCCGCTTTGCCGCGTGACCATGGAACCGGCGGGCCATCGCTTTGACATCGACATCGACGCCTTCGACGAGTCGACCCCGAAGCTGCTGCGGCGCTACGACGCGATCGGAGTCCGATGGCGCCATGGCCCACATGATCGGGCGATGCCGGCCGATAAGTTCATTGGCCAAAACCCTGTAGGCCAGTACCAGATCTGAGATCAGCTCAGGCTCCAGTGTGTCTCGGTGGTATGCGGCGTTGCGGTACTGGTGCAGCCGGTCGAGCACTTCACGTTCCTGGGCTGTCAGCACGCCCTTCTGCTTCAGGAATTTGGTCTTCTCGTGCAGGTGGTCATCGATAACCTTGCGACGTTCCGGTCCCACGTGCTCGTCGACCAACTGGCTCAGCTCCTCGGTGAGCTCCCCGCCATCGTCACGGAACTCACGCATCTCCGCGATGATGCTGTCAGCGACCTGGAAGGCGAGCCGGGCGTTGACCTCGCGGCCGATGACCACCTCCACCAGGTGGTCCAGGAGGATGAGAGCAAGACGGTTGTGTGCCTGATCGCCAGCCTCGGCGCATCGCCGGATCTCGGCTATCTCGACCGCGAGCCAGTTCCACTGTTCGGCCTCTTGTACGGTCACGCGGTCCCAGTCGGCTGCGAAAGGCTGCATAGGCATGGAAAGAGTCTGCCACCGCCTGACCGGCAGACCACCTAAGGGTTGCCCCGTAGCCCCCAAGACCTCTCACTGGCGTCCCATTTGACCCGAATACTCGGATCCCGATGGAATTATAAGTCGACCCATAACCGGGCAAATCGATTCAGTGGCGGTCGGCCAGCACTTGTGCCGATTTACGGGACGACCCATAGGCCCGGATAGAGCTGCTGTTGACGGACCGAGCGCCG
This sequence comes from Streptomyces sp. NPDC047971, assembly GCF_040653355.1. Lineage (NCBI taxonomy): Bacteria > Bacillati > Actinomycetota > Actinomycetes > Kitasatosporales > Streptomycetaceae > Streptomyces > Streptomyces sp. NPDC047971. Next base: position 365,461 of record NZ_JBEZNW010000001.1, read on the forward strand.
CAGCGGGGCAGGCGGTGGCGAAATCACCGCAGGTGATCGACGCGATCGCGTGGAGGTTCCAGACCGGCTCGCAATAGGAGCACTCCTCCGCTGAGACCGTGACAGCGGTCATCACGGGTCGCCTCCCTTCGGCGCCCGCCATGGGGCCCACTGCCCGGGAGCGGCACGCCTCTTCGTCTCATCGGTCGCCCTGAGCGGACAGCCAGTCGGCGGCTGCCCCAAACACTGCCTGGCCAACGAGCGTGCCCCCCCTGCCACGGGACCCCGAGAATGCTCTCGACGGCCATACATAGCGGCAAAGCCCCGGTTAGGGAAACCGGCGCTTCCCAGGACGATTGATTCCCCTCGTCCATCCACAGAGCACTAGCGGATGAGTTCGAGAAGGAAATCCGAATCGACAGGCTCACACCTGCCCGCGATCCGTTCTCCGTTCGCGAACTATGCCGTCCGCCTCTGGACTCTTGCACGAATCCGTTTAGTGTTCCGTCCCCCGGAGATCATTCGCCCTTGCCCCACGAGCCAGCATCCGCCACGAACCCTGCCGCTCCGCACGCCGACATGGAGGCCACCGCGCACCCCACGCTCCACTGCCAAGGTGACCCGACCGACAGCCGTCCGCTTCTCCTCGCCAGCGCCTGGTACTCGACCAAGGACCTCGCCACCCGCCTCCGCATCGACGCCTCGACCCTGCGCCGATGGCGAACCACCCAGCCACCCCAGGGCCCTCCGTTCATCTCCATCTCGGAGCGCGTCGTCATGTACAACGCGGCCGACATCGAGGAATGGCTGCGCAGCCGCCGCATCGCCCCCAGCCAGGCGGCCTGATGGCCCATATAGAAACCGTTCCGGTCGGCGTACGCCTCTCCACGGACGTCGAATACAGGCCCAATAGAGCGAACCCGTACCGTGCTCGCGTCCGCTGGTTCGACCCCACGACCAAGCGCCGGAAGTCCGTGTCCGAGGGGAAGGACAGCGAAGAAGAGGCGCAGGCGTGGATCCAGACCATCATCGAGGCCGCGGAAGCCGGCCTCGCCCCGTCCGTGGCCACCATGAAGCTCGCCGACTACGGCGACACGAACATGGAACTCGCCCTACGCGGTCTGGAATTGAAGACGCGTGACCCCTATCTCTCAGGATGGCGAGTACGCGTGGTGCCGGCCCTCGGCCACCTGCCGGTCCGGATGATCACCAACGGGGCCATCGACCGAACCGTCCAGAACTGGATCGCCGACGAGCACGGTCGCTCGACCGTCAAGAACACCATCGCCGTCCTGGTCCGCGTCATGGAGCAGGCGGTCCGGGACGGCATCATCAAGGTCAACCCGGCCCGCGTGACGGGCTGGCAGAAGCTCTACAAGCAAGCCGAGGACGAGCTCCTCGACCCGCGAGCTCTGGCCCTCCCCGGCTGGGAGGCACTCGCCGAGCTGGCCGACGCGCTCATGGCCGCCTCCCACGGCGAGTACCGGGGCTGGGGCGAGGTCGTCCTCTTCGCCGCGTGTACCGCCGCGCGCATCGGCGAGGTCTCCGGCTGCCGGGTCGGTGACATCGACACCACCAACTGGATCTGGACCGTCCGGCGCCAGACCACCCCCGCTCCCGGCGGCCTCGTCGACAAGGGGACGAAGGGCAAGCGGGCCCGCCAGGTCCCCATCATCGAGGAGATCCGCCCGCTCGTCGGGCAGCGCATCCTGGCCGCAGGCCCTGATCCCGACGCGCGCATGTTCACCGGACCTCGGGGCGGCCGCATCTCCACCGCCGTCCTGCGCGACGCCACCCACTGGGATGACGTCGTCACGAAGCTCGGCTACGAGCACCTGCGCCGCCACGACCTCCGGCACACCGGACTCACCTGGTTCGCCGACGCCGGGGTCCAGGTGCACGTCCTGCGCAAGATCGCCGGCCATGGATCGCTCACCACCACCCAGCGGTACCTGCACCCCGACGTGCACAAGATCACCGCCGCCGGCGCCGCACTCTCGGCCCACCTCAGCGTGCTCCGCGCGCCCCGGTCCCTACCGAGCCCCATCGTGGTCGCCCGCTGACCGGTCAAGGCGAGTTGGTCCCCAAGTGGTCCCCAAAAACGAGTCAGAGACCGTTTCAGATTGCACTGAAACGGCCTCTGACCTGCGACTCTTTCGAGTCGGGACGACAGGATTTGAACCTGCGACCCCTTGACCCCCAGTCAAGTGCGCTACCAAGCTGCGCCACGTCCCGATACCCGTCTGACCTGGGGTTTCCCCCCGGCCGAACGCGCATGAGAACAATACCGCACTTCCCCGGGTGGTCACGAACCGCTTTCCCGCTTGACCTCGACCTCGCTTGAGGTTGCACGGTGAGTGGCATGACGATCACCGACATCGACCGGCTCCACGCCCTCATGGCCCGGATGACCGGCGACGAGAAGCACTCCCCCGCCGCCACCTCCACCCTCGACGCCCTCTGGGTGCTCTACGACCGGGTGCTCCACGTCTCGCCCGAGACCGCCGCGGAGCCGGGGCGCGACCGGTTCCTGCTGTCGAAGGGGCACGGGCCGATGGCGTACTACGCCGTCCTCGCCGCCAAGGGGTTCTTCCCCGAGGAGCTGCTCACCGGCTTCGGGTCGTACGACTCGCCGCTCGGACACCACCCCGACCGGACGCTCGTCCCCGGCGCCGAGATCGGCAGCGGGTCCCTCGGGCACGGGCTGCCGATCGCGGTCGGGACCGCGCTCGGACTGCGCGCGCAGGGGATCGACGGACCACGCGTGTGGGTGCTCATCGGGGACGCCGAGCTCGACGAGGGCAGCAACCACGAGGCCATCGCCTACGCCGGGCCCGCCGGCCTCGAACAGCTGCACACGCTGGTGATCGACAACAGCTCCGCGACCTACGGCTGGCCCGGCGGGATCGCCTCCCGCTTCGCGGCCGCCGGATGGTCCGCCGAGACCGTCGACGGACGCGATCACGACGCGCTGTACGCCGCCTTCACCGCCCCCCATCCGGGCCGCCCGCGCGCCGTCGTCGCCCGCGTCGAGCCCAAGAACGCCTGACCCCCTGCGAGGAGAACCCCATGGACACCATGCGCGACCGCTTCATCTCGACCACCACCCAGCTGCTCGGCGAGGACCCGCGCCTCGCACTCGTCCTCGCCGAGATCAGCCGGGACGGATTCCAGCAGGCCGAGAGGCGCCACCCGGACCGGGTGATCAACGTCGGAATCCGGGAGCAGTTGATGATCGGGGCGGGTGGCGGGCTCGCCCTCACCGGGATGCGCCCGATCATGCACACCTTCGCGAGCTTCCTGGTCGAGCGCCCCTTCGAGCAGCTGAAGCTGGACTTCGGCCATCAGGGGGTGAGCGGGATCCTGGTCAGCGCCGGTGCGTCGTACGACTGGCCGGCCGGCGGATTCACGCACATGTCGCCGGGCGACGTGGCGCTCCTCGACACACTCGACGGCTGGACGGTGCACGTCCCCGGCCATCCCGACGAGGCGGAGGCGCTGCTGCGGCAGGCCGCCGCGGGGGACGATCTCGTCTACGTCCGGCTCTCGCTCCAGTCCAACGCCTCTCCGCGCCCCGTCTCCCACGGCTTCGACACCGTCCGCGTCGGGCGCGACGGGGTCGTCGTCTCGGTCGGGCCCATGCTGGACAACGTGCTGGCCGCCACCGAGGGCCTCGACGTGACCGTCCTGCACGCCGGCACGATCCGGCCCTTCGACGGCGAGGCCCTGCGCCGGGCCGTCGAGGGCGCCCGGCCGGACGTCGTCCTGGTCGAGCCGTACCTCGCCGGCACGTCGACGGCGGCCGCCAACGACGCCCTGGCCGCGGTCCCCCACCGCGTCCTCGGCCTCGGGGTCTCCCGGCGCGAGCTGCGGAAGTACGGAAGCATCGACGAACACCTGGCGGGCCAGGGGCTCGACCCGGCCGGACTGCGCGGCCGCGTCACGTCCTTCCTCAGCGGCTGAGCCGACGGCCCGCGGCCTCTCCCTTCGGCGGCTCAGCTCCCGTCGAGCCGCCGACCCGCCTCCGGGCCCGCGACGCGCCCCCCGGCGGCTTCAGCTCCCCTCGGGCTCCACCCCCACCCCCGGGTACTGCTCCAGGAGTCGGCGCGGAGCCGCCTGGCGCCAGGAGTCGGCGAGGATCGCGTACAGCTCCTCCTCGTCGTCGAGGGCACCGATCCGGACACGCACCCAGGCGTAGTTGTCGTCATGGCCCTCCCGGATGAAGAACTTCGCGGGCTCTGACGCGATGAGTTCCTCGCGCTCCCCCTTGGGGCATTTCACGCCAATCACCTGGTCGTCGTCGTCCAGCGAGGCGAAGATCCTGCCGCCCGGTCCGGCACGGAAGGTGGGCATGCCCCAGGCGAGCTTCTCGACAGCCCCGGGCAGCGAGAGTGCGACTCTGCGTACGTCGTCGGCAGTGGCCATGGGTCGACCGTACGACGCGCCACCGACACCGGCCTCCCCGCCGACGCGTCCCGGGGCGCGCGCCGGTGTGTGCGCCGGTCACACCACGTATCGCGCCCCGACGCCCCCACGCACATCCGCAGGACCGGAGAGCGCCCCGCCACAGCGGTCGCCCACCTCCGCGCGGAGGTTCCGCTTCCGTTCCGGCCAGGGGATGATTCCGGCATTCCGCCACTGTGGTGAAGAGGTCCCCTTTGAGACGGCCCAGTACCACTCGACGCGATATGCCCGTCAATTTCTTGCCTTTGGTACGTGGCAGAAAGGTGCCCACAGGGAATCGTCCGGACAGCCGCCCGAACAGGCCAAGTCCCCCCGAAACGCAGACAGTTTCAACTGTCAACCACTCCGGTTTCAGACAAATTCCGTGGCGATATTGATCCGCTCAAGAAAGATCAACACCATGGAGTGTCGGCCTGTTCGGGACGGGGCCACTGCCGATGCACCACCTGCTCGAACAACCGAGCGAGCAGGCGTTTCGCAGGGGAGGACTCGTATGGACAGCTACTTCAGCAGTCGACTTCATCATCAGCTCAGGGAAACGGTCCGGCGCTTCGCCGAGCGCGAGGTCCGGCCCCGAATAGCCGAGATGGAAGCCTCGCGATCCGTCCACCATGAATTGTCCCGGCTGATCTGCGAGCAGGGCTGGCTGGGCGCCACAATCGGCCAGGAGTACGGCGGAATGGGCGCCGGCCATCTGGCCAAGACCATCATCATCGAGGAACTCTCGCGGGTCAGCGGCGCGATGGGCGCCATGGTTCAGGCCTCCCAGCTGGGTACGGCCAAGATCCTCCACTTCGGCAGCGACGACCAGCGGAAGACCTGGCTCCCCGCCATCGCGGCGGGCGAGTGCCTGCCGACCATCGCGGTCACCGAGCCCGAGTCGGGCGGACACGTCCTCGGCATGAGCGCGAGCGCCGTCCGCGACGGCGACGACTACGTCCTCAACGGCAGCAAGGTCTTCGTCGGCAACAGCCACGTCGGCGATCTGCACGGGGTGGTCGTCCGCACCGGCCCCGGATCGAAGGGGCTCACGGCCTTCCTCGTCGAGACCGACCGCCCGGGCTTCCGGCTCGGCCCCCAGCGGCCCGCCATGGGGCTGCACGGGTTCAGCTTCGGCGAACTCGTCTTCGAGGACTGCCGGGTCCCGGCCTCCGCGAGGCTCGGCGACGAGGGCGACGGCCTCTCCGTCGCGTACTCGTCGAGCGTGCTGTACGGCCGGGCGAACCTCACGGCCGTCTCCCTCGGCATCCACCAGGCGATCCTGGAGGAGACGACCCGGTTCTGCGCGGAGCGCATCCGCTACGGCCAGCCGCTGCACCAGCTGCCCACGGTGAAGCTGAAGCTGGGGCAGATGCAGTCCCGGCTGATGACGGCCCGGCTCGCCGCGTACCACGCGGTGCATCTGCTCGACCAGGGGATGTCCTGCGACGCCGAGTTGATGAACGCGAAGCTGGTCAACGTCGAGACGGCGATCGACTCCGGACGGGACGCGATGGAGATCCACGCGGCCGCCGGTCTCTTCACGGACCGCCCGATCGAGCGCTACCTCCGCGACGCGCACCACATCTTCGCCCCCGCGGGCACCTCCGACGTCCAGCTCCTGCGGCTGGCCGAGGTGGCTCTCGGTCAGGACAAGGGCAGTTGGTCCGAGCGACTCTCGGACCTGGTCAGGCTGGAAGCCGTGCATGCCTGACCTCCCCCGCGCACAAGAGCGCCCCGGCACGGCGGCGAAACCGTCCCGGGGCGCACCCGTGTCTTCTCCGGGGGCGGGTCAGATCAGCCCGTCCTCGCGGCGGTGGATCTGCTCCACCAGCTCCGCCGCCAGGTTCTTGATCGTCTCCAAGCCGGCCCGGCCCCACGGTCGTACGTCGGTGTCGACGACGCAGATCGTGCCCAGCGCGATCCCCGTCCGGTCGATCAGCGGCGCGCCCATGTAGGAGCGGATGCCGATCTCGTCCACCACCGGGTTCCCCGCGAACCGCGGGTAGTCGCAGACGTCCTCCAGGACGAGCGCCTTGCGGCGCACCACCACGTGCGGGCAGTAGCCGTGGTCACGGGCCATGTACCTGCCGACGTCGCCGCCGGCCGCGGCCGCACCCAGGTCGCTGCCCGAGTGGGTGCCGGCCGGGGTGTGCAGTCCGGCGAAGAACTGACGGTTCTCGTCGATGAAGTTGACCATCGAGTACGGGGCGCCCGTCACTTCCGCCAGTCGGTGGGCGAACTCGTCGAACGCCGGCTCCGGCCGCTCCCCCAGGCCCAGTTCGCGCAGCCGCCGCACACGCGCGGGCGCCTCCCGGTCGACGGGGGTCAGCAGCAGATGACCGGTGGGGTCGTAGGTCATGACGGTGCTCCGTAGCTCGGCACGGGGGCCGGGATGGTGGTGAGCAGATGCTGGACGAGGGTGAGGAGGGTGCGGATGCCGGCGCTGGAGATCCGGGCGTCGCAGAGCACGACGGGCACCTCGGGCTTGAGGTCGAGCGCCGCCCGCACCTCCTCCGGCTCGTAGCGGTACGCGCCGTCGAACTCGTTGACCGCCACCACGAACCCGATGCCGCGGCGTTCGAAGAAGTCGACGGCGGAGAAGCAGTCCTGCAGGCGGCGGGTGTCGGCGAGGACGACCGCTCCCAGCGCGCCTTCGGAGAGCTCGTCCCACATGAACCAGAAGCGCTCCTGGCCCGGGGTGCCGAACAGGTACAGCACGTTGCGGTTGTCGAGCGTGATGCGCCCGAAGTCCATCGCGACCGTCGTCGTGGTCTTGGACTCCACGCCCTCCAGGCTGTCGGTCGCAGCGCTGACCTGGGTCAGCAGCTCCTCGGTGCTCAGCGGTTCGATCTCGCTGACCGCGCCCACGAAGGTGGTCTTGCCCACGCCGAAGCCACCCGCCACCAGGATCTTGAGCGCGGTGGGGAACGGGTCGGACGCGAAACTCTCGTGGCGCTCAGAGCCGTTGTCGTAGGCCATCGAGCACTGCCTCCAGCAAGGAACGGTCGGTGGGATTGGCGTGGAAGCGGGGCGCCCGGGCGGTCAGCGCCCCGCAGTCCACGAGGTCGGAGAGGAGAACCTTGGTGACGACCGCGGGGAGCCGTAAGTGCGCCGCGATCTCCGCCACCGAGGTGGGACCGTCGCAGAGCCCGAGGGCCATGCTGTGCTCGGGCCCCATGTGGGCCTGTGGTGTGGTGCCCGTCGCCATCACCAGGGAAAGGAGGTCGAGCGCGGTCGTGGGCTGGGTCCTGCCGCCGATCACGGTGTACGGGCGGATCAACCTGCCTGCCGCGTCATCGAGCCAGGGCCCCTCCTGAGAGGACGTCACGCTCACTGCCCCGCGCTGTGGGCCGCCCCCGCCGCCTGCCTGGCGGGAGTGACGAGGTACGGCCGTACGCTCTTGACCAGCATCGCCATCTCGTAGCCCAGGACGGCGGCGTCCGCCTCGCGCCCGGCGAGCACCGCCAGGCACGTGCCGGAGCCGGCGGTGGTGACGAACAGCAGGGTGGAGTCGAGCTCGACGACCACCTGCCGGACCTCCCCGCCGTCGCCGAACCGGGCGCCGGCGCTGCGGCCGAGCGAGTACAGCCCGGAGGCCAGCGCGGCCATGTGGTCGGCGGCGTCGGCGTCGAGGCCGTGCACCGACTTCACCAGGCCGTCGGAGGAGAGCAGTACCGCGTTGCGGGTGTAGGGGACCCGCTGGACCAGACCGCTCAGCAGCCAGTCGAGATCCGAGGAATGGCCGTTCGGCACATTGCTCGCCATGGTGCATCTACTCCTTGTGCGCGTCACCGGGACGCGGCGATTCATGGGCTGGGGGCTGGGATTCGGCGAGTCCGATGCCGCGCTGGAAGGCGGCCATCAGACCCGGGTCGTGCACGGCGTGCTCCTCGGAGGGGCGGGCGAGGGGCTCGTCGCGCAGCTGCGGGACGAGGTGCTCCTGCGCGCGCCGCTTGGGGAGGAGGGGCCGGCCGGGCGCCTCCGCGCGTGGGGCCGGGGCGGCGACGGTGCCGGGGTTGGGGCGCCCGGCGTGGTCTCCCCGCACGGGGAGGGGGGCTCCGTCGTGCGGCGGGGTGGGTGTGCCCGTCTCGGGCTGCCGGAGCGGGATCGCCGGCGCGGAGGTGGTGTACGTCAGCGGCCGGTGCGAGGGTTCGGCCACGGGCTCCGGCGCGTGGGCCGGCACCTGTACGGGGACGGGATCGGGCGCGGGCGGCCGCGGGTGCGCGGGGGCCGGTACGGGGGTCCCGTTGCCGTGCGTCCCGACCGGGGCCGGGGCGGCGGGGGCCGCGTGGACCGACGGGGCCGGGGTCGGCGGGGGCATCTGCGGCGCGTGCGACGGCTGCCGGCCCGCGGGCACGGGTCCCGGCTGGCCCTCGGACCGCGCGAGCCCTTCGGGGTCGGCGCCGAGGAGACCCTGCGGCAGCACGAGGACGGCCTGGATCCCCCCGTAGATGTTGGACTGGAGGCGCACCGCGATGCCGTGGCGGCGGGCGAGCGCGGAGACGACGAAGAGGCCGATGCGGCCGTCCTGGAGGAGATGCGCGACATTGACCTGGTCGGGGTCGGCGAGCAGGGCGTTCATCTTGGTCTGCTCGGTGACCGGCATGCCCAGGCCGCGGTCCTCGACCTCGATGGCGAGGCCGGCCGTGACGTACTGGGCCCGCAGCAGCACCGTGGTGTGGGGTGCGGAGAACAGCGTCGCGTTCTCGACCAGTTCGGCGAGCAGGTGGATGACGTCGGCCACGGCGTGGCCCCGGAGCGTTCCGTCGATCGGCGGGACGAGCTTGACGCGCGGGTACTGCTCGACCTCGGCGATGGAGGAGCGCAGCACCTCGGTGAGGGTGACCGGATTCGACCACTGACGGCGGGAGATGGCGCCGCCGAGCACGGCGAGGTTCTCGGCGTGGCGTCGGATGCGGGTCGCCAGGTGGTCGACGTGGAACAGGCCCTTGAGCAGCTCGGGGTCCTCGACCTCGTTCTCCAGCTCGTCGAGGAGCTGGATCTCGCGGTGGACGAGGGACTGGAGTCGCCGGGCGAGGTTGACGAAGACCTCGACCTTCTGTTCGTTGCCCACGCTGCTGGAGAGCCGGGACGCCTGCACCACGGCGGCGACGGCGGCCTCGTGGGAGCGGGTCAGCTCCTGGGCGAGCAGGTCGAACTCGTCGCCGGACGCCACGGTGGGCGGGGTGGCCGGGCGGGCCGGGGGGCCGTCGCCGCGGCGCAGCTGCTCGACGACGGCCCGCAGCTCGCTCTGGCCGCGGGCGCTGGACCGGCGCAGCGCGTTGCAGCGGTCGAGCACGGACCTGGCGGCCCGGTCGGCGCCGAGCGCGGCCGCGGTCACGGAGGCGACCGTGAGGGCGGCGGCGCCCGTCAGCGCGGCCCAGAGGCCGGCGGTGGGGCCGGCTCCGGTGGAGCGGATGGTGAAGATGACGGCCGCGGCGCCGCCGAGTGCCACGGCGACGGCCGGCAGCACGGAGGTCCGCAGGAGTTGCGAGCGTATACGGGCCTCCGGCGGAGGCGGCGCGGAATTCTGCGCGGGGCGGGGACCCCCCGCGCCGGGAGCGGAACGGGCGCCTGACCGGCCGTGCCGTCCGCCCTCACGGCGTTCGGACCGCGCGGCGGGTGCGCGAAGTTGAGACATGAGTGTCCTTGGTACGTGCCCAGGAGTCGGCGTACTTCTCTGTCACTACGGGGGTGTGTTCGACGTGGGTGTGATGAGCCTACCGATGATCACCAAGCACTCACTGTAGTCGTCAACCGTTCATGTGCGGTGCGCAGTTGGCAAACTTACCCGTAGAGCGCGGCACTCTGGTATCACCCTTCGCACGACCGGCCGAGAACATATGGCCGGATGCCGACGGAGCCCCTGGAGTCGGCGGAACGGAAGGGGCTGTGGGGGCGTGTGCGCCACGGAACTCGGCGGAAACGAGACTTGACCGGAATCGGCGGACGGTCATTCGCGCGAGGAGCCTGCGGACTTCCGGTCACCGCCCGGCCGGATCTCGCGGGCCGCTTTTCGGCCATGTTCGCGCCTCTCGAATTCGCTTTCGCGTTCGTTTCGTTCGCAAGCGGGGGCCGGTCGGCGAGGTGACTGTCCGTACGACCGGAACCCCGTCACCCACCTGCGAGGACGGGGCGACGGACGGCCGGAGGGTGATCGGTATCGTGTGTCGCCCCGGGCTCCCGCACGGAGACGGCCGCGACGTCCGTCGCGGTCAACACCCGGAGCATGGACGGATGGTGTGCTGTGGAGGGTTCCTTGGGCGGGTCACGTGCCGGTGCCACCGCCGCGACCGTGTGCGTCATCGGCGCGGGTCTGTCAGGACTGGCGGCGGCGCACGCGCTCTCGGTCAGGGGAGTCGACTTCGTCTGTCTGGAGAAGTCGCCCGACGTCGGCGGGATCTGGCGCCAGCCGGGGGCCGGCGAGCGGGGCCCGGCCTATCGGTCGCTTCATCTGAACAGCGCCAAGCAGCTGACGGGCTACGCCGACTACCCGATGTCGTCCGAACTCCCCCTCTATCCGAGCCACAGTGATGTCGCCGCCTATCTGCGGTCCTTCGCCGAGTGGGCCGGGCTGCTGCCCCGGATCGAACTGCGAACCGAGGTGCTCTCCGTACGACAGGGGGCCGACGACGTCTGGACGGTCGAGAGCCGCGACGCGCGGGGGGAGGTGACGCAGCGGCGCTTCGAGCGGCTGATCGTCGCCTCCGGCCACAACACGGAGGCGGCGCTGCCGGATGCGCTCCCTCCTGGTTCCGGCTCGTTCGCCGGAACGATTCTCCATTCGATGGACTACGGCGACGGCAGCGACTTCGCCGGGCAGCGCGTGGTCGTCGTCGGGATGGGCGCGTCCGGCGTGGACATCGCCGCCGACCTCTCGCGGCACGCCGCCCGGACCGTGCTCTCCGTCCGCCGGGGTCTGCACATCGTGCCCAAGCAGCTCTTCGGCATGTCCGTGGACCTGATCGCCGACGCGCCGTGGTTCAACGACATGTCGTTCGACGAGCGCCGCCGCTTCGTCGAACAGGCCCTGTTCGTGGCGCGGGGCAGGCTGGCGGACTACGGCCTGCCCGAGCCCGACCACCCGGTCTTCTCCTCGGCCGTGACGATCTCGGACGAGATCCTCAGCCGCATACGGCACGGCGGGGTCGTCCCGAGGCCCGCCATCGCGTCCCTGGCGGGCAGCACGGTGACCTTCACCGACGGAACCACGGTGGAGGCGGACGCCATCGTCTACTGCACCGGTTTCCGCATGGCCTTCCCCTTCCTGCCGGACGGATGTCCGGTGGAGCCGCGGCAGGGGGCCGTCGAGCTCTACAAGCGGGTCGTCGCCCCCCGCCGGTCCGGACTGTACTTCGTCGGCCTGATCCGGCCCGTCGGCTCCATCACCCGCCTCGTGGAGGCGCAGTCGCGGTGGGTGGCACGAATCATCGACGGTGACGTCGCCCTGCCGGGCGCGGAGGCGATGGGCGAGGAGATCAGCGCCTATCTGACCGGCGTGGAGAAGCGCTACGGACGGACCGAGGGCGCGTCGATCCAGGTGGACGTCGGCCCCTACCTGCGCGAGCTGCGGGAGCTGCAGGACGCGTGAGCCGCGCGTGCGCGGGTGGGTGGGGCTCGGGCCGGGACTCCCGGGAAGGCTCACCCACCCGTCTCGGCGGCTCCCGGAGCGGTCAGTGGACGGCCTGGACCTGCCGTTCCGGCGCGGCGGCCGGGGGCCTGACCGCGTACGCCTCCGAGGAGATGTAGGCGGTCACCCGTGGCGGGCGGCCTTCCTGGTGGGCGAGTCCCAGGTAGGCGATGAGCCCGACACCGTCGCTCAGCGGCCGGGACGTCACGGCGGAGAGGGAACGCAGGAGCGGGGCGGGGTCGATGCCGTGGCGGTCGAGTACGGTCATCGCCCGGTCGAGGGCCTCGCCGTCGTGCCGCGTGTAGTCGCGGACCGGGATGTAGAGGGTGAAGCCGCTGGGGCGGCCCGTCGCCGTCTCGGTGAAGGCGTGGCAGGACTGGACGGGTCTGCGGTCCAGCCGCGCGAAGCGGCCGTCCGCCTCCTCGGCGGCGGTGTCGTGCCCGGCCGCCGTGCGGAAGAAGCTCGTGATCTCCGACTGTGCGGGGCCGCCGTCCACGCGGGACAGGCCGGCCGCCTCCGGCGCCGACATGTCGTGGTGCGCAAGGTAGACCTTCACCCGGGGCTGTTCCCAGTCCCCCAGGTCCAGGGCGAAGAACAGGTGACGGTCGCCCTCGGGCAGCGCCCTGAACGCCTTGCGGTGGCCCAGCCTCCGCAGGGCTTCCCGTACCGTCGCGGCGGAACGTTCCTGCCCGGACGCCGCGGGGTTCAGATAGACCTTCATCCGGGGGATCCCGCCGGGCACGAGCTCCAGCGCGCACCAGAGCGCCAGCGGGCCCTGGGGGTTCGGCGGGAAGAACAGGTCCTCCAGCTCGTCCAGGCGCTTGGTGTCGAACCCCCAGCGCCGCGCCATCTCCCGGACGACCCGCAGTCCCGTGCGTCCGTTCTCCGCGAGACCGTCGGCGCCGCACCCCGGTTCGAGGAGCACCCGCAGGGTCGGGTCCTCGTCCGGCACGAAGGCGAGCGAGTACTCCACCGGCGTGTGGTCGTCGGAGAGGAAGGAGTCGTCGGGGGCCGGCAGGGCGAGCGGCCGCTCCGCCACCGGTCCCAGGGCCAGGAGCAGCGTCCGCGCGTACTCCGCCGAGTCGGCGCCGTTCAGCCCCGCGGCCTCGCACAGCCGCAGCACCTGTCTCGCCGCGTGGCCGCCGAGTGTCTCCCCGTCGGGCGGGTTCACGCCGCCTGGCGGGGAGACGGCCACCGGTCCGTCCTTCCCGGGCCGGAGCGCCCAAGAAGATACCCGCCGTGCGAGGCGGGTATCCAGGGGCCCCCACTCGGTGGGGTTCTGCAACAGATCGGCGTCGGCGGGTATGTGGTCCACGACTCTCCTTGCCTCGAGAACGACGGATAGCGCCAGCTCACTACCCCTGAGGCAAAGTGTTCATGCCGTGACGGCTGAGACCACGGGAATCACGTGCGTCACTTGGTGAGCCAATTGAGGAACTGACTCCACTTTCCGCCCCGTTCGCGCTTCCCGGCCGCCGCGGGCGCCGCTTCCGGACGCGGGGACGCCTCGGGACGCACCTCGGCGACCGCCCCACGAAGGGTGTCGGCCGGGGTGAAGCGGGCGGGCAGCGTGGCGAGGCCCCGGTTGAAGGGGCCCGGGCGCCAGACCAAGCTGTCCTCGGGGACGGCGAGTTCGACGTCGGGAAGCTGGTTCAGCAGGTTCTCGATGGCGGTCACCGTGATCTGCCGGGCGGGCTCCTTCGACGGGCAGGCGTGCGGTCCGGCGCTCCAGGCCAGATGGGCCCGGTTGCTGCCGGCCTGACGCGCCTCCCGGAGCGCCGGGCCGGTGTTGGCGGCCGCGAAGCTGACGAGGACGAGTTCGCCCGCGCTCAGCTTCTGCCCGGCGAACTCCATGTCGTGCGCCGGATAGTGCGGCGCGAGGTTCTGCATGGGCGGGTTCTCCCACAGCGTGTCGTCGATCGCCTCGTCGATCAGACCGCCCTTGTGGGCGTACGCGTCATGGGTGAGGAGCCGGTGCAGGGTGTTGCCGATGAGGTTGCGCAGGGGTTCGTTGCCCGCCACCAGCAGGAGGGCGAGCTGGTGGACCATCTCCTCGTCCGTGAGGGCTGCCTGATGCTGCATCAGCCACGAGGTGACGTCCTCGCCCGGCCTGGCACGCTTGAGCGCGACCAGCTCGCCGACCGCGCCGAACAGGACCTCGACCGCCTTCTCGGCGTTGACGCCGTCGAACATGCCGGTGATGCCGAACTGCACGCGGTCGCCGATGTCGGCGGGGCAGCCGAAGAGTTCGTTGAACACGAAGAGCGGCAGCTGCTTGGCGTAGTCACCGAGCAGATCGGCGGACCCCCGCGCGCCGAACTGCGAGATGAGGTAGTTGGAGACCTGCTCGGTGCTCCGGCTCAGCCTGCGCACGTCGACGCGGGCCATGCTGTCCGTGACCGCCTGCCGCAGCCGCAGGTGCTCGGCGCCGTCGCTGAACATGCAGTTGGGCCGGTACGCGAGCACCGGGACGACCGGGCTGTCCGGGCTGATCCGGCCCTCGGCGAGGTCCCGCCACCGGCGCGCGTCCTTGCGGAAGGAACCGGAGTCCTGGAGCAGCTGCAACGCCGTCGCGTAGTCGGTGACGAGCGTGGCCTCCACCCCCGGAGCGAGCTCCACGGGTGCGGTCGGTCCGAAGTGACGCAGGTAGGTGTAGTACGCCTGCGGATCGGCCGCGAACTCCGGCCCGTGCAGCGGCACCCGGCCGCCGCTGTGCGCGGGGCACCCGGGCGGGGGAACGGGGGCGTCCGTGGGTTGAGCGTCCATGTCTGCTTCCTAGTGAGCGCGGTCCAGCAGATGCCGGACAAGGGTGATCAGCGCGTCGGCGGACGACTGTTCGTCGCGCGCGTCGCAGGTGACGACCGGGGTGTCGTCGAGCAGGTCGAGCGCCTCGCGCAGTGCCCGTTCCTCCCGATCCGCCGTGCCGTCGAAACGGTTCACCGCGATCGCGTAGTCGAGACCGTACTGCTCGATCAGGTCGATCACGGTGAAGGAGTCCGCCAGCCGCTCGGGGTCGACCAGCACCAGCGCTCCGAGCGCGCCGCGCGCCATGTCCTCCCACATCTGCACGAAGCGCTGCTGGCCCGGGGTTCCGAACAGGTACAGCACGACGCGGTCGCTGATGGTCAGTCGGCCGAAGTCCATGGCCACCGTGGTGGTGGTCTTGCTCCGGACGCCCTTGAGGTCGTCGAACGACTCCCCCGCGCGCGTCATCGTCTCCTCGGTGGACAGCGGAGGGATCTCCGAGATCGCGCCGATGAAGGTGGTCTTGCCGACGGCGAAGTGACCGACGACGAGGATCTTCACGGCGATCTGCGTCGCCCCGCCGCGGACGTACGCCTGCTCACCCAAACTTGGTGCGTAGTCCATGCAGCACCTCCTCCAGGATGTCTCGGTCCGCGAGCGCGGCACGCTGCACGGGCGGACGGGTGATGAGGTAGCCGCCCTCGGTGAGCGCGGAGAGAAGGATCTTCACCACACCCATGGGCAGCCGCGTGTGTCCCGCGATCTCGGCGACCGAGAGATAGCCGGCGGTGCACAGGTCCAGCAGACCCTGTTCCTCGGGGGAGAGCCGCGTCGGACGCTGCTGCTCGTCACCCGCCGCGGTGACCAGGGTGATCAGGGACAGCTGCTCCTCGTCGGGCAGGCCGCGTCCCTTGGTGATGACGTACGGACGCACTAATTCCGCGGCCTCGGGCTCCAGCTCTCCGAAGCCGCTCATGACCGGACGCCGAGGTTCTCGCGCGGCGGCGTCGTCAGGGCCTTGCCCAACTGGCCGACGAGCTGCTGCATCCGGAAGGTGATGTCCTGCATGTCGACGTCCGGCGAGGCCGAGACACCGAGATAGGCGCCCTCCCCCGCGGAGATGAGGAAGACCCAACCGCCGTCGAACTCGACCAGCGTCTGGCGCCACCGCAGGTGACCACCGTCGACGAAGAAGCCGAGGGACCGGCTGAGCGACTGCACACCGCTCATGGCGGCGGCGACGGTGTCCGCGTTGTCCTTGTCGAAGTCCTTGGTCCGGGCCATCAGCAGACCGTCCGCGGAAACCAGGACGGCATGCAGCGCCCCGGGTATCTCCAAGGCGCTGTCAAGCATCCATGACAGATCGTCGTTCACGAGATCTCATGCCCTTCGCTGCTCGCATCACGTGCGCTGCTGGTTCGATCCGCCGATTCCGGGCGGGTCGCCCGGCCGGATTGCGTGCCTCGCTGGAAGGCCCCCATGATCGCCGCGGTCTCGGCACCGGAGCGGGTCGCCGCGGGTGCGGTCGTGCTGCCGGGGACGATCGCCATCGGCCGCTTGCGGCGGCGCTTCGGCAGCCCGTCGGAGGTCGAGCCGCCGGCCACGGCGGCCTCGGGACCGTGCGGGTCCGTGGCGGAGATCGCGGGGACGGCCGGCGTCTGCGGCTTCTTCTCCGGCATGTTGGTGAGCAGTTCGTGCGGCAGGAGGAGTACGGCGCGGACGCCTCCGTACGGAGAGCTGGAGTCCACCGACACCTCGAAGCCGAAGCGCTCGCAGAGCACGCCGATCACCGCGAAGCCGAACTGCGGGGGGCTGCCGAGGCCCGAGACGCCGGAGACGCGCTCGCTCAGGAGCAGCTTCGTGGCCTTGGCCCGCTCCTCGTCGTTCATGCCGACACCGGCGTCGTCGACGACGATGCAGATGCCCTTGGGCACGGTGCGGATGTTGATCTCGACCACGGTGTCCGGGCTGGAGTAGCTGGTGGCGTTGTCGAGGAGCTCGGCGAGAGCCAGCGCCACCGGTTCCACGGAGCGGCTGGTGATCGCGAAGTCCACCTGCGAGAGGATCTCCACGCGCCGGAAGTGCCGGATCCGGCCCTGGGCGCTGCGGACCACGTCGTAGACCGAGGCGACATCGCGCTGGCGCCCCAGCCATCCGTCGCACAGCACCGCGATGGACTGGGCGCGTCGGCCGAACTGCGAGTTCGTGTGGTCGATCTCCAGGAGGTCCTGGAGGATCACGGACTCGCCGTACTTGCTCTGCAGTCCGGAGATGACCGACTGCTGCTCGGCGGCGAGGCCCTGCAGCGTCCGCATCGCGGACTTGAGGACCGACTTCGTCGCGTCCTGGGCCCGCTCCTTCTCGATCTCGACGGATTTCGAGAAGCTGCTCTCCAGCTCGTTGTAATGGGCCTTGATCTCTTCGATCTCACCCCGCAGAGCCCTTGCCCCCCTGCGCTGGCGGACAATGACGGCGACTGCGCCGATGACGGCGACGAGAAGGACCCAGAGCACTGGGTTCTGTGCGTAATGCGTCATAAGACTCTCTTCAGGCGACTGACGGCCAGCTGCTGAATTCCGTCAATGCGGGTGGACCGGCGGACCTGTCCGCGCCGGTCATTGCGCGGATGGTGACCGCGGTCGGAGATGTCGTCTTCGCCCATCCCCCGCCCCGCAAGCGCGATGATCGTATCACCGGGCAACGAACAGGTGACCGATCGTCAACAGGGGTCGGTCCGGTACGCATTGAGCGCGCGCGGCGGACATAAGCGGAATGCGCAGGCGGGACGGCACGGAGGGTTCGCGGCCGAGCGGGGCGCGCGTCGCGGGGAGTTGACGAAGTTCCGTGAAAAGAGGGGGAATCGGCGTCGCGGGGCGCGCTGCCTTTGCCGTGCTTCGTGTCCGTTGGTGCGGTTCTGACCGACGGCGAGGGCGGGGGCGCACGGAGCCGCTCGGGGCGGCGGACGGCCGGGCCCGAGGGCCGGACCGCGCGTCGGCCGCGCCGGACGCGCGCGGCCGGGCTGGTCAGGGGCGTCCGGCCGGTCGACGGACGGCGGCCGGACACGGGCCGGGCCCGGCCGGCGACGGAGGTCGGCCGGACCGGGCCCGAGGGTCCCGAGTTCGTCAGGTGTGTACGTGCCCCGGGGTCAGCGCTCGCCCGCGAGGTCCAGGTCTCCGCGCGCCGCGGCGGCCGGAGCCTGGCCCTTGGGCCGGCGCCAGGGGCGGGCGATCGGGGCGGAGATGCCCCGCCACCACGGGTCGGCGGGGAGCTTTCCGGAAGGCTCGAAGGGCTCTCCCGGACGGGGGGACGCGACGGCCTGTCCGGCCTCCGCTCCCGCGTCGGTCGTCCACTCCCCGGGCTCCGCCCAGGCGTGCAGGGCGAGGTTGAAGGTGCCCCAGTGGATCGGCAGCAGCACGCCGTGCGGGCGGCCGCCCTGGAGGTCGAGATGGGCCTGCACGCCCTCGGCGGGCGTCATGTGGATGTCGGGCCAGTACTCGGCGGAGTACGCCCCGATCTGGATCATCGTCGCGTCGAAGGGACCGTGCGCGGCGCCGATCTCGGCGAAGCCGGGGAAGTAGCCCGTGTCGCCGCTGTGGAAGATCCGGTGGTCCGGCCCCGAGACGACCCAGGACGCCCAGAGGGTGTGCTGGGTGTTGCGCAGGCCGCGGCCGCAGAAGTGGCGCGCGGGGGTCGCGGTGAGCCGCAGCTCGCCGATCTCGGTGGACTCGTTCCAGTCGAGCTCGCGCAGACGCGACGGGGACACGCCCCAGCGCTCCAGATGGGCGCCGACGCCCAGCGGGACGGCGAAGACCGTGTCCGTGGAGGCCAGGGCCTTGATCGTGGGCAGATCGAGGTGGTCGTAGTGGTCGTGGGAGATCACGACGACGTCGACCGGGCCGAGCGCGGCGAGCGGCAGCGGCACGGGGTGCAGCCTCTTCGGTCCCGCGAAGCCGTAGGGCGAGCAGCGGTCGCCCCATACCGGGTCGAAGAGCACCCGGTGGCCGTCGATCTCGGCGAGGACGCTGGAGTGCCCCATCCAGGTGAGGCGGAGTCCCGAGGCCGGCGGCTTGGCGAGGTCGGCCAGGGTGGTGGCGTGGACGGGGATCGTGCCGGTGGGGCCACGACGCGCCCGGGCCTCCTTCTGGAAGTAGATCTTCGCGAACTCGAGCGTGGAACCGGAGGGCCGGGTCCGGGCTGCCACCGGGTTCTGGAAGACCCCGTCGGCGAAGTTCGGCGAGCGCTTGATCCGCTCCCAGCGCTCCCCGCTCGGGTCGGCGCCGAAGGCCTCGGGCCGCAGGGCGCGCAGGCGGGCCCGCAGCGGATGGTCGGAGCCGGTGCCGGTCACAGGGCCTCCAGATGGTCGGTGTCGTTCCATTATGGGCAACCCTCGCCGTTTGCGGCTGGGACGATGCGTGATACTGAATGGCTGTTCAGTAGAGCTCGACGAGTCCCGGAGTGTTCCCATGACCCCCGCACCCCTGCTGTCCGTCGGATGGACGGACCATGTGACCGGCGCCCGCGGCCATCTGGTCGTCGACCGGCTGGTGCGCGGGGTGGCCAGCGGCGGGCTGCGGATGCGCGCGGGATGCACGGCCGAGGAGGTCGCCGGGCTCGCCAGGGGCATGACCATGAAGGAGGCCCTGCACTACGACCCGACCGGTCGGTACGTGCCGCTGGGCGGGGCCAAGGGCGGCATCGACTGCGATCCGCGCTCCCCGGAGGCGTACGGCGTGCTGGTCCGCTACCTGCGGGCGATGCGGCCGTACATCGAACGCTTCTGGACCACCGGCGAGGATCTCGGGCTGACGCAGGAGCTGATCGACCGGGCCGCCGCGGAGGCGGGGCTCGTCTCCTCGATCCAGGCCGTGTACCCCCTCTTGGAGGACGAGGCGGCGGCCCGGCGGCGGCTGGCCGACGCCTTCGAGGTCGAGGTGGACGGGATCGGGCTCGACGAGCTGGTGGGCGGCTGCGGGGTCGCCGAGTCGGTTCTCGTGGCACTCGACCGGGCCGGACGGCCGTACCCGGGCACGCGGGTCTCGGTCCAGGGGCTCGGAACGATGGGCGGGGCCACCGCCCGCTTCCTGGAGCGGGCCGGGCTCGTCGTGGTGGCGGTCGCGGACGTGAAGGGCACGATCGTCAACCCGGAGGGGCTCGACGTCGAGGCGCTCCTCGCCGCCCGCGACGGGCACGGGACCGTGGACCGCGCGGCGCTCCGGTCGGGGGACCGCGAGGAGGCGGGGGACGCCTGGATGTCCGTCGACGCGGAGGTCCTCGTCCCCGCGGCCGTCTCGTACGCGATCGACGCCGAGACGCAGGCGTCGATCCGGGCCCGGTGGATCGTCGAGGCGGCCAACATGCCGGTCCTCCCCGAGGCGGAGGAGCTGCTCGCGGCGCGCGGGGTCGTGGTGCTCCCCGACGTCGTCGTCAATTCGGGCACGAACGCCTGGTGGTGGTGGACGCTCTTCGGCGACATCGGGGCGGACGCGGACGAGGCGTTCGGGCACGTCAGGCGGGCGATGAGGGCTCTGGTCGGCCACATGCTCGACCGGGCGGAGGCGGACGGCGGCACGCCGCGCCGGGCGGCTCACGCGCTGGTGGAGGAGCGGCTGCCGGAGATCGCCGAGCGCTACGGCTGGTACTGACGGCGCGGGCCGCGGGGGCCACACACCCACCCCGCGAAGATGATCATGCCCGTGTCATGTGCTGTGTAGGCTGACCGACGTGGCGAGAGTGCGGCTGAGCGTGGCGGAACGGCAGGAGGAGCTTCTCCGGGCCGCCGTCGAGCAGATCGAGGTCCGGGGCGTGGCGGCCGTCAGGATCGCCGATGTGGCCTCCGCGCTCGGCGTCAGCAACGCACTCGTGCTCTACCACTTCTCGACCAAGGAGAAGCTCGTCGCCGCGGCCTTCGCCTACGCCGCCGAGGGCGACCTCGCCCATCTGCGCCGCCTCCTCGGGCGACGGACCAGCGCCCTGCGCCGGCTGCGGGCGGCGGTGCGCTGGTACGCCCCGACCGGGCAGGCCAAGGGCTGGCGGCTGTGGATCGAGGGCTGGGCGGCCTGTCTGCGGGAACCGGCGCTGCGCGAGGTCGCGGGCGCGCTCGACCAGCAGTGGAAGTCCGCCCTGACGCAGGTGATCGCCGAGGGCGCGGCGGCGGGCGAGTTTCCCTGCCCGGACCCGGCCGCCGCGGCCTGGCGGCTGACGGCGTTCCTCGACGGGCTCGCGGTGCAGATGACCTCGTACGCCGGCTCGCTCTCCCGTGCGGCCATGCTGGAGTGGGCCGACGCCGCGCTGGCCCGCGAGCTCGGCCTCACCTCCCTGGACGGCTCCGAGGCCACACCCGGGCGGCCGTAGCCGGGCGTCGCCCCGCCGGTGGGACCCGCGCCCCGGGGCAGGAGCCACCGACGCCCGCGGCGGCCCGTCGGTACCTCGCGGTGGTGCATCATCGAACGTGGGGAGACCATCGACGAGGAGCGGCGATGAGGCTGTCTTTCCTTGAGCCCCTCTACGCGGAGCCCGGCCCGTACGCCTCCGTGTATCTGGACACCTCCCGGGACGCCGAGCACCCCGAGCGGGCGATCGCGCTGCGCTGGCACCGCTTGCGCGAGAGCCTGTCCCGCCAGGGCGCGGACGGGCGGCTCCTCGACGTGCTGGAGCGGGCCGTCGGCGCCGACACGGAGGTGCCGGGAGCGCACGGGCAGGCGGTCTTCGCCGCCCACGGGACGCTCGTCCTCGACGGTGAGCTGCCCAGGCCGCCCGAGCGCGATTCGGCGCGCTACAGCACGCTGCCGGACGCGATGCCCCTGGTCGCCCAGCATGTTCCGGAGATCCCCTACCTGGCCGTGGTCGTGCACTACCGCGGCCTCCCGACGGCCGAGGCCCACGGCTGGGTGACGCTGGAGGCCGAGACCGGCACCTGGCCCACCTCGACCGTCACCCCGGGTGAGCGGCTGCACCGCAGGGTCCCCGTGGCGACCTGGCACCGCACCGCCCTCCGGCTCGGCCACCGGCTGGACGAACAGGCGCGCGGCGCCCATGCCGACGCCGTCGTCGTGGGCGGGGACGCGTGGGCGTGCAACGTCCTGATCCGCCGGATGCCCCGCGGGCTGCGGGAGAGGGTCGTACGCGTGGGCGGCAGGACCCCCACCGAGACCGGACGCGCCCTGCTGGAGCCGCAGCTCGACACCGTCCTCCGCGGCCACATGGCCGCGCACGACTGGGAGCTCGTGCAGATCTTCATCGGACGGCGGGCCGGTGGCGGGCCCGTCACGGAGGGGCTGGCCGCCACCGTCGCCGCGCTGCAACGCGGCCAGGTCGCCGCGCTGCTCCTGAACCGGACGCCCGGGCCCTCACCACGGCTCTGGGTGGGCCCCGACCCCACCCAACTCGCCCTGACGGAGGCCGAACTGTCCTCCTTCGGAGTGCGGGCTCCGCATGAGGAGCGCGCCGACGAGGCGCTCGTCCGTGCGCTCGTCGGCACCGGCGCCGAGCTGGTCGTCGTCCCCGAGAGCGAGCTGCCCCTGCACGAGGGCGTGGGCGCGCTCCTGCGGTACACGGACCCCGGCACCCCTACCTGACCGCCCCTCCCCGACCCGTCCCGAGACCTCCCCGACCCGCCGACTCCCCTCCGGCCCCCGTCCTGACGCCCTCCCGCCCCGTCCTGACGCCCCTCCCCGGCTCCCGCCCCGAGACCCTCCCCGCCCGGTCCTGCCCGCCCCTCCCGGACGGAGCGGCCGCGTGTCGAGCGACGGGCGCCGCCCGGCGTGGGGACCGGAGGCGGACCGTGAACGCCCCCGGCGCGCGGAGTTGTCGGTGCGGCTTGGTACAACTGCTCGCGTCAGCCGATCACACGCCGTCCGGTGCCGGGAGCGCTCATGACCATTTCGGGATATCTGCAGGAGTTCCACGGCCTGCCCGTGTTCCACTTCCCGGATCACGACACCGTCGTCGACCTGCCGGAAGCCGCCTCGGTGGCCTGGCGCGTCTCCGGCGCGACCTACTGCGAGGACGACGAGGAGCAGTGGGACCAGGTCTTCGCCCGCTTCCTCGAGAACGTCGACACCGAGCGGGTCCGCGCGCTGGTCGTCGGCGGCTGGGACGAGGCGTACGACACCTCGTCCGCGGCGATCGTCACCGCCCTGATCTCGGCCAGGGACCGGCTGCCCGCTCTCGAGGCGCTCTTCCTCGGCGACATGACCTTCGAGGACTGCGAGATCTCCTGGATCCAGCAGTCCGACGTGACGCCGCTGCTCGCCGCCTACCCCGCCCTGCGCGAGTTCGGGGTACGCGGCGGTTCGGAGCTCGCGTTCCCGGTGATCCGGCACTCCGGACTGCGCACCCTCGTGGTGGAGTCGGGCGGGCTCGGCGCCGAGGTGGTACGCGGCATCGCCGGGAGCGATCTGCCCGCGCTGGAGAAGCTGGACCTGTGGCTCGGCACCGACCAGTACGGCGGAGACTCCTCGGTCGCCGACCTGGAGCCGCTGCTCGCCGGTACCCACCTCCCCGCCCTGCGCCATCTCGGTCTGCGCAACAGCGACATGCAGGACGAGATCGCGGCCGCCGTGGCAAGCGCCCCGGTGGTCGCGCGGCTCGACCGCCTCGACCTGTCGATGGGCACGCTCACGGACGAGGGGGCCGAAGCGCTGCTGGCGGGACAGCCGTTGACGCATCTCTCCCACCTGGACCTCTTCCACCACTACCTGTCGGCGAAGACGGGCGAGCGGATCGTCGACGCCCTCACCCCGCACGGCGTGACCGTCGACGTCGCGGACGCGCAGGATCCGGAGGACCACGGAGACGGCGAGGTCCACCGGTACGTCGCGGTCGCGGAATGACGCGGTCCGCACCCCTCCCGCACCCCCGCCTCGTCGTCGTCGGCAATCCGGCCAACCGCCGGGTGGCGTTCTTCCGCGACGCGGTGCGGGCCGCCGGGCTGCCCGAGGTGCGGGTCGAACCCTGGCTCGACGTCCTGCGGGGCGGGGCACGGTTCCACCCCGGCGAGAGCGTCCGGCTCGAATCACCCGGCGAGGAGCCGGAGGTCGACCGGCTGCTGCGCGGGAC
Source organism: Streptomyces sp. NPDC047971 (assembly GCF_040653355.1). NCBI lineage: Bacteria > Bacillati > Actinomycetota > Actinomycetes > Kitasatosporales > Streptomycetaceae > Streptomyces > Streptomyces sp. NPDC047971. The sequence continues at coordinate 389,318 of NZ_JBEZNW010000001.1, forward strand.
GGACGACCCGACGCGGGTCGAGGGCACGGCCCGCTGGTACGCGTCGTTCACGGCGGCCACGGCCGAGCTGGCCCGGACCGTGCGCGGCGCCGGGGCGGCCCTCGTCGACGACCCCACCGAGCTGGCGGTGCTGTTCGACAAGCGGCTCGCCCATGCCCGGCTGCGCGAGGCCGGCGTCCCGGTACCCGACGCGCCGACGTCGGGGGCCGACGGCGCGGCCGTGCGCGACTGGGCGGACGTCCGCGCCCTGATGACGGCGTGCGGGCTGCGCCGGGTCTTCGTGAAGCTCGCCCACGGCTCGTCCGCCTCGGGGGTGCTGGCCGTGGAGACGAACGGCGCCGGCCGGGTGCAGGCCACCACCTCCGTGGAACGCGCATCGGACGGGAGGCTCTTCAACTCCCTGCGGGTGCGCCGCTACACGACGGAGCGCGAGGTCGCCGCGGTCGTGGACGCGCTCGCCCCGGACGGACTGCATGTGGAGCGCTGGCTGCCGAAGGCGGCGCTGGGGGGACGGGTGGCCGACCTGCGCGTGGTGGTGATCGCCGGCCGGGCCACCCATGCCGTCGTCCGGACCAGTCGCTGCCCCATGACCAACCTCCATCTGGGCGGCACCCGGGGCGACATGGGCGCCGTGCGTGCTGCGGTGGCCGGCGCGGGCGGTCGGTGGGCGGACGTGCTCGACGTGTGCGAGCGGGCCGCGGCGGCCTTCCCCGGGACGCAGTGCGTCGGCGTCGATCTGCTTCCGGCCGTCGGCTGGCGGCGCTTCGCCGTCGGCGAGGTCAACGCCTTCGGCGACCTCCTCCCCGGCCTCACCGGCCTCCCGGGCAGCGGCGCGGAGGGCCAGGACACCTACGCCGCCCAGGTCTCCGCACTCCTGCGCCGAAACCCCTCTCACACCACCGCCACCATCAGCACTTTGAGCACTACCAGCACCTTGAGCACCTTGAGCACCTTGAGCACCACAGGAACGAGTACCGCGTGAACCGGCCCCCCTCACCCGACATGAACGCGATCGTGGGCAGCCACGATCTCCTCCTGGTCACGCTCGACACGCTCCGGTACGACGTCGCGGCCGAACTCGCCGCCGCCGGCCGCATCCCGAACCTGGCCCGCCATCTCCCCGACGGCCGCTGGGAGCGCCGACACGCCCCCGGCAGCTTCACCTACGCCTCCCACCAGGCGATCTTCGCGGGCTTCCTGCCGACCCCGGACACCCAGGGCCCGCACCCCCGCCTCTTCGCCGCGCGGTTCGCGGGCAGCGAGAGCACCGCCGACGGCACCTTCGTCCACGACACCCCCGATCTGGTCTCCGGTCTGGCGAAGGAGGGCTACCGCACCGCCTGCGTCGGCGGTGTCGGCTTCTTCAACGGCCAGGGTCCGCTCGGCTCCGTGCTGCCCGGCCTCTTCGACGAGAGCCACTGGGAGCCCGGCTTCGGCGTGACCTCCCCCACCTCCTTCGCATCCCAGGTGACCCGGGCCGAGGAGATCGTCGCCGCGCTCCCGCGCGAGCGGCGCCTCTTCCTCTTCGTCAACGTCTCCGCCCTGCACCAGCCCAACTGGTTCCATCTGCCCGGCGCGACGCGGGAGTCCGGTGACACCCGTGCCTCCCACGCGGCGGCGCTGGAGTACGTCGACCGGCACATCGGCCGGCTCTTCGCCGCCATGAGCAGCCGCAGGAGCTGCTTCGCGATCGTCTGCTCCGACCACGGCACCGCCTACGGGGAGGACGGCTTCACCGGTCACCGCCTCGGCCACGAGGTCGTGTGGACCGTCCCGTACGCCCACTTCCTCCTGCCCGGCCCGGAGCGGGAGACGATCGCGTGACCGGGGGCCCGCGTCCGTACGAGAGCTACGTCTACGCCTACCCGCACAAGACCGCGTACCGGAGGCTCCCCGACCCCGCGCCCTCGCTCGCCGCTCTGTGGGCGGACGAGCCGAAGGACGCCCTCTCCCTCTACGCGCACATTCCCTTCTGCGAGGTCCGCTGCGGCTTCTGCAACCTCTTCACCCGGATCGGCGCCCCGGACGACCTGACCGGCCGCTACCTCGACGCGCTCGACCGGCAGGCGACGGCGGTACGGGAGGCGCTGGGCGACGCCGGACCCGTCCGCTTCGCCACGGCCGCGTTCGGCGGCGGCACCCCCACGTTCCTCACCGCCGGCGAGCTGGAGCGGCTCTGCGACATCGCGGAGAAGCGCATGGGCGCGGACCTGCGGAGCGTCCCGCTCTCCGTGGAGACCTCGCCCTCGACGGCGACGGCGGACCGGCTGGCGGTCCTGGCCGATCGGGGCGCCACCCGTCTGAGCATCGGGGTGCAGAGCTTCGTCGAGGCGGAGGCCCGCGCCGCCGTGCGCCCCCAGCGCCGCGCCGACGTCGAGGCCGCGCTCGGCCGCATCCGGGACACCGGCGTGCCCGTCCTCAACATCGACCTGATCTACGGCATCGACGGCCAGACCGAGGAGTCCTGGACCCGCTCCCTCGACGCCGCGCTCGCCTGGGCGCCCGAGGAGCTCTACCTCTATCCCCTCTACGTCCGCCCGCTCACCGGCCTCGGCCGGCTCTCGCCCGGCGCCGACCTGGAGTGGGACGAGCAGCGGCTGCGGCTGTACCGCCACGGCCGGGACCATCTGCTGGCCCGGGGCTACGCGCAGGAGTCGATGCGGATGTTCCGGCGCGCCGACGCCCCGCCGCAGGGCGCCGACGACTACGCCTGCCAGACCGACGGCATGATCGGCCTGGGCTGCGGGGCGCGTTCGTACACCTCCTCGCTGCACTACTCCTTCGACTACGCCGTGGACATGCGAGAGGTCCGCTCGATCATCGACGCCTACACCGGGACCGGGGACTTCACCCGCCCGGAGGTGGGCCGGTGGGTCGACGCGGACGAGGCGCGGCGCCGCCATCTGCTCCAGTCCCTCCTGCAGGCCCGGGGCATGTCCACGGCCTCGTACGAGGAGCGTTTCGGCGCTTCGCCGTTCGCGGACTTCCCGGCCGAACTGGGCCGGTTCGAGGCGCTCGGCTGGCTGGATCCCACGGCGCCGGACGGGCTGCTGCGGCTCTCGCCCGAGGGGCTGGCCCACTCGGACGCGCTCGGTCCGGCGCTGTTCTCCCCGGCCGTCCGGGCGGCGATGGCCGCCTACGAGCCGAAGTGAACAGGGGGACGGCATGGACCTGACGATCCTCTACCGGGGCCCGCTCGCCTCGTGCGACTACGACTGCCCCTACTGCCCCTTCGCCAAGCGCCGCGACAGCCGGGAGCAGCTGCGCGCCGACCGCGCCGCGCTGGAGCGCTTCTCCGCCTGGGCGGCCGCGCGGAGCGGCGACCGGCTGAGGATCCTCTTCACCCCGTGGGGCGAGGGCCTGGTCCGCTCCTGGTACCGGCGCGCGCTCACCGAGCTGTCGCACCTGCCGCACATCGAGCGGGTGGCGATCCAGACGAACCTGAGCTGCCGCACGGACTGGGTGGCGGGGGCCGACCCCGAGACCCTCGCGCTCTGGTGCACGTACCACCCGGGACAGACGCCGTACGACCGCTTCCTCGCGAAGTGCCACGAACTGGCCCGCCGGGGAACGCGTTTCAGCGTCGGGATCGTCGGCCTGCCCGAGCACCTGGAGCACGCCCGACGGCTGCGGGACGCGCTCCCGTCCGAGGTCTACCTCTGGGTGAACGCCGCCGAGGGCCGTACGTACACCGACGAGGAGGCCGGGGACTGGACCGTCCTCGACCCCCTCTTCCCGTACAGCCGCCGTCCGCACCCCTCGGCCGGTCTCCCCTGCCGGACCGGCGAGTCGGTGATCTCGGTGGACGGTGACGGGACGGTGCGCCGCTGCCACTTCGTGAAGGCCGAGCTCGGCAACCTCTACGACGGTTCGTACCGCGCGGCCCTGCGGCCCCGCGCCTGCCCCCTCGCCGTCTGCGACTGCCACATCGGCTACGTCCATCTGGAGACGCTGCCGCTGTACGACGTGTTCGCCGGCGGCGTCCTGGAACGGATCCCCGCCCCGCTCAGAGAGGCATGAGGTCCGGGCGCTTGGCCTCCACGTAGTCCCCCGAGCTCTCGCCCCGCAGCCGCCTGCCGATCCACGGCACGAGGTACTCCCTGGCCCAGTTGATGTCGTCCCGGCGCACCTCCAGCGTGCCGCGCGGCGGCAGCGGCGGCCACGGCTGGTCCGGGTCGGCGGGCACGTCGAGGCCGAGGACCTGGGCGGCGCGCAGCGCGACCCGGGTGTGCCCCTCGGGCGAGAGGTGCAGCCGGTCGTCGTCCCAAGCCCGCCTGTCCTGAACCGACTTGAGCGACCACAGGTCCAGGACCGGGCAGCCGTAGCGGTCGGCGACGGCCCGGACATGGGCCGTGTAGGTGGCGATCTTGCCCCGCAGATGGCGCAGCACGGGCACGTCGCGGGTGTCGAAGCCGGTGGTCACCATGACGGTGCCGACGGCCGACGTCAGATCGGCGACGGCGCGCTCGAAGCGCTCGGCGACGTCGTCCGGGTCGGTGCCCGGACGGATGATGTCGTTGCCCCCCGCGCAGAAGCTCACCAGGTCGGGGGCGAGCTCCTTCGCCCTGGGGACCTGCTCCTCCACGATCTGGTCGAGGAGGCGGCCGCGCACGGCCAGGTTGGCGTAGCGGAACGCGTCGTGCTCCGGCAGCTGGTCGGCGAGCAGGACCGCGAAACGGTCCGCCCAGCCGACGTACGTCCCCTCGGGTCCGGGGTCTCCGACGCCCTCGGTGAAGCTGTCGCCGATCGCCGCGTACGACCCGAATGCGTTCATGTCTCTTGATCTCGAATCGTCTCCCACGGGACCTCATCTTTCCCTTATGGGTGTGACCTACGCGACCGTAAGGAGGGGTTGACGCCGGGTGAGATACGCCACCGGTCAAGATTCCGCCAAGCCGGAATACACCGGAACGCGAAAGGGCCCGGCACAGGTGCCGGGCCCGATCGGGTGCTGGGGGTACGTCAGAGGGTGACGCCGTGCGAGCGCAGGTAGGCCAGCGGGTCGATGTCCGAGCCGTAGCTCGGTCCGGTGCGGATCTCGAAGTGCAGGTGCGGACCGGTGGAGTTGCCGGTCGAGCCGGAGAGGCCGATCTCCTGGCCGCCGGTGACGGTCTGGCCGGCGGAGACGCCCAGGGAGGAGAGGTGGGCGTACTGCGAGAAGGTGCCGTCGGCGTGCTGGATGACGACCTCGTTGCCGTACGAGCCGCTGTTGCCGGCGGAGTAGACGGTGCCCGCGCCGACGGCCTTGACCGAGGTGCCGGAGGAAGCGATGAAGTCGACACCGGTGTGGTAGCCGGAGGACCACATGGCGCCGGAGGCGCGGTACGGGGTGGAGATGCCGCCGCTGACCGGGGCGACCCAGCCGGAGGACGCGGCCTTGGCGGGGGCGGACTCCGCCGGGGTGGACGCCGGGGCCTGGGTGGGCTCGGCCGTGCCGCGGTCGGCGCTGCGCGAGGCGCGCTCGCCCGAGGACTTCTCCGCCTTCGGGGCGGCCTTGGGCGCGGGGGCCTTGGCCGTCGACTTGGCGCCGAGGGTGAGCTTCATGCCGGGCAGGATCAGCGAGGGGTTCCCGCCGACGACCTGACGGTTGTCCTCGTAGAGCTTCTTCCAGCCGCCCGCCAGGTGGTGCTCGGCGGCGATCTTCGACAGGTAGTCGCCACGCACGACGGAGTACGTCTTCGGCTTGGCGGCCTTGTCGGCGGCCGGCGCCTTCGCGGGAGCGGCGGCGACGGCGGCGACGGCCTGCTCGGGCGTCACGGTCGGGGCGCCCTTGTCGGCGGCGTGGGCCCCGGTCGCTCCGAGGAGCGGAAGGGCGACGACGGCGCCACCGGTGCCGGCGGCGACGAATCCGCGCGTGATCGGGTTGACCTTGGGACGGCGATGCTTACCCTTTGCGGGCATGGCGAATTCCTCTCCGTCGCCTGCGAGGTGAGCTGTCGGGTTCGGACTGGAGATGTCCGGCCGCGTTCTCACGCGACTTAACCCCGAGCCGTCCGGATTCGACCGGTTCGGCGTACTTACCTGGGTCCCCCGCTCCTGCCGTACGTGGATGGGTGCGGAATCCGGGCGGTGGCAGGATTCGGCGGTCCGACCGGATTGAGCGTGACCGTAGACGAGCGGGGTCGGCGCGAACAAGCCACCGTTTTTCTCCCGCATTCGGGGCCGGGACATTCGCGCCGAATTCCGGTCACCCTCCGTGGAGGGTGGAACCTCGATTCCCTTTTCCGGTACGGAGATTGCCCGGAACGATCAGGCACGGTCCGTCACCTTTATGACGCTGCTCACGCACCGAAACCCATCTCCCCTATTACCAGGGCGCGTTATACCTAAGGCCCCAATTCGGACAGAATACCCATTCCCATGCCCCGGGGGTGTGCGCGGCCGCACCCACCCGGGATGATTGCCCCAGGAACAGATCCCGATCAGCCAACCTTCAGGAGCACTCGTGACGCAGCAGCTGCCCCAGGTCCCGTCGACCGAACCCGAGCTCGCCGGGGTGCGCAACTTCCGGGACGTGGGCGGCCTGCCGACCGTGAGCGGCGGGTCGGTGCGATTCGGACGCCTCTTCCGCAGCGGACACCTCGCGCATGCCACCGAGGAGGACGCGACCTTCCTCTCCACCCTCGGGCTGCACACGATCTTCGACTTCCGCAACCAGGCGGACCGGAAGGTCGAGGGCGCGGACGTCGAGCTCCCGGGTGTGCGAAATGTGAACATACCGCTCAACGACCCGGCCGACGGCAAGGAGTTCTGGAAGCTGGTCAGCACAGGCGAGCTGGAGCAGCTCCGCGCCATCCTGGGCGACGGCAAGGCGGCCGCCCGAATGTCCGATTCGTACCGGAAGATGATTGTCGAGCGGACCGCGGAGCACAGCCGCATCCTGCATGCGATGGCCGAGGACAGCGTTCCGGCGCTGATGCACTGCGCGGCCGGCAAGGACCGCGCGGGCCTCTCGATCGCCATCTCGCTGCTCGCGGTGGGCGTCGAGCGCGAGGCGATCGAGGCCGACTACGTGAAGTCGAACGACCCGCACCGTCGCTACAAGGTGCGCCGCAGCTCCACCGCCGCGGACGCCATGTCGCCCGAGGTGATGGAGCTGCTCAGCCCGCTCTTCGACGCACGCGTCGAGTACCTGCGGGCCGCGTTCGAGACGATCGAGCAGACCTGGGGCACGGTCGAGAGCTACCTCACGGACGGCCTCGGACTCGCCCCCGAGACCCGGGCGCGCCTGCGCGAGCGGCTCGTCGTCGAGGCGTGACCCCGCCCCCTACTGGTTCTGCCCGCCGAGCGTGAAGAGCAGATAGAGGAACGCGGCGAAGAGGTGCCCCGCCACGAGATAGGCGAAGAGCCGGAGCACCAGCCCCTTGGGGAACTTCCCCTCGCCGCGTTCTTCACCGGTGACAGGTGCGGACTTCTCGGACATATCTGCCTCTTTCGAAGGGCTCAGCTCGGATGCGGCGTTCCGCCGCCGAGACACAGCTCGGCGGCGGGGCTCTGCATCAGCGTGTGGACGAAGAGCAGCTCGGCACCGCCGCGGCCGGAGGCGCCGATGCGGTGCGGGGTGAGCGAGTCGAAGTGCGCGCTGTCTCCGGGGTCCAGGACGTGCACGGTGTCGCCGAGCGCGAGGCGCACCTGCCCGTCGAGGACATGGAGCCACTCCTCTCCGGGATGGACGCGCACGATGTCGGTCCGGGTGGCGTACGGCACATGGACCCGGAGCGCCTGCATGGCACGGCCGGGCCCGCCGGCCTGGCGGTAGATCCAGCCGTCGGCCTCGACCGGCTCGGACCGGCCCGCCCGGACGACCGGATCACGCTCGGGCGGAGTCTCGCCCAGGAGCTCGGCGACCGTCGTACCGTAGATACGGGCCAGAGCGAGCAGCATGGGCAGCGAGGGCTGTCGGCGGCCCGTCTCCAGCCGGGAGAGATGGGCCGGGGAGAGTGCGGCCCGCTGGGCGGCGGCCTCCAGGGTCAGCCCGCGGCGCCGACGGAGGGCTCGCAGCTGGGGCGCGACGTCCGGCAGGACGTCGGGCGCGCCCGACGCGGCAGAGTCGGGGGACGGCTCCCCCGGAATGTGCTCCATGCCTCCATTCCGCCAGGAACTTTCCCCTGAGGCAAATTTCTTGCCCCAGAGGCAAAAGTCCGGAGCGGCTCACCGTCAGCGCTGTGCCACCGCCTGCTTGACCAGCGTCTTCCCGAAGTCCCACATCAGGCCGCCACCCCCGTGGGCGTCGTCCATCACGGCCGTGAACGCGGTGACGAAGCGGTCGACGTCCGCCTCGTCGATGACCAGCGGCGGGATCAGTTTGATCACCTCCAGGTGGTCCCCCGACACCTGCGTGAGGATCCGGTGCCGCTGGAGCAGCGGGACGACGACCATCTGGGCGAAGAGCCCCTTGCGTGCCGCCTGCAGCATCGTCCACCGGCTGCGCAGCCCGAGCGAGGACGGCCGCCCGAACTCGATCCCGATCATCAGCCCCCGCCCCCGGATCTCCTTCAACAGCTCGTAGCGCGGGACGAGCTCCCTCAGGCGCGAGGACAGCAGCTCGCCCATCCGGCGCGCGTGGGCCACCGTCCCCTCGCTCTCCATGACCGAGAGCACGGCGAGCCCGGCGGCCATGGCCTGCGCGTTCGAACCGAAGCTGGCCGAGTGGACGAGCACACGGTCCATCGAGGAGTAGACCTTCTTGAAGATCCAGTCCTTGCCCAGTGTCGCGCCGACCGGCACATAGCCGCCGGAGAGCGCCTTGGCGACGCAGACCAGGTCCGGTTCGACACCTTCCTCGTGCTGGTACGCGTAGAAGTCCCCGGTCCTGCCGAGGCCCGTCTGGACCTCGTCGGCGATCAGCAGCGCGCCGCGTGCGTGCAGCAGCTCCTGGGCGGCGCGCAGGAAGCCGGGGGGCGCCTCGTGCACCCCCTTCCCCTGGATCGGCTCGACCACGAAGGCGGCCACGTCCCCCTTGCGCAGCTCCCGCTCCAGCGCCTCCAGGTCCCCGAGCTCGATCGCCGTGTCGGGCAGCAGCGGGGCGAAGCCGTTCCGGAAGCCCTCCTCGCCGTTGACCGAGAGGGAACCGGTGGTCAGGCCGTGGAAGGCGTGGGAGCAGTAGAGGACCCTGGGCTTCCCGGTCGCGTACCGGGCGAACTTCAACGCGGTCTCGACCGCTTCCGTGCCGCTGTTGCCGAAGAAGACCCGGTCGAGGTGCGGACTGTGGGCGAGCAGCCTCTCGGCGAGCAGTCCGGGCAGGGGCTGGCAGTCGAAGCGGGTGAGGTCGGCGAGGGAGGCGTCCAAGACGTCGTGGAGGGCCCGGCGGACGACGGGGTGGTGCCGGCCGAGACCCATGACGCCGAAGCCGGCGAGCATGTCGAGGTGGTCGCCGCCGTCGGCGTCCCAGAAGTGGGCGCCCTCGGCCCGCACGTAGACCTTGTCGAAGCCGATGGTGTGCAGCATCCGCGGGAGCTGGTGGTTGAGGTACCGGGTGTGCAGCTCGTAGCGCTCCGCGCCGCGTTCGGCGAGCAGCGCCATGAGGTCGAACTCCTTGGTCATCGCCCCTTCTTCCGGGTCAGTGCCGCGCTGATGTCACCGGCGATCTCCACCGGGGTGAGACCGAGGTCCGCCAGCACCTCGCCACGCTTGGCGTGCGCGAGGAACTGCTCCGGGATCCCGTAGGTGCGCAGGGGCACGTCGACACCCGCGTCGCGCAGGGCCTGGCCGACCGCCGCGCCCACACCGCCCGTACGGCTGCTGTCCTCGACGACCGCGACCAGGCGGTGCCGCTCGGCCAGCGGGGCGAGGGCCTCGTCGACGGGCTTGACCCAGCGCGGGTCGACGACGGAGCACCGGACACCGCGCCCGGCCAGCAGCTCGGCGGCCTGGAGGCACACCTCCGCCATCACGCCGACGGCGACCAGCAGGACCTCCGCGTCCGGCCGGGCGGCGGAATCCGGCAGGGCGGGCTCCGGTCGCGGGGCGAGGAGGACGTCCATGCCGCCGATCCGCCCGACGGCCGGCACCGGAGCGCCCACGGTCTCCTTCGGGAACCGCAGGACGGTCGGGGCGTCGTCGACCTCGACGGCCTCGCGCAGCTGGGCGCGCAGCTGCTCGGCGTCACGCGGTGCGGCGATCCGCAGCCCCGGCACGACCTGCAGCAGCGACAGGTCCCACATGCCGTTGTGGGAGGCGCCGTCGGTGCCCGTGACGCCTGCCCGGTCCAGGACGAAGGTGACTCCGCACCGGTGCAGGGCGACGTCCATGAGCAGCTGGTCGAAGGCGCGGTTGAGGAAGGTCGCGTAGACCGCGACGACCGGGTGGAGGCCGCCCGCGGCGAGGCCCGCGGCCGAGACGACGGCGTGCTGCTCGGCGATGCCGACGTCCCACACCCGGTCGGGGAACCGCTCCGCGAACGCCGTCAGGCCCACGGGGTGCAGCATGGCGGCGGTGACCGCGACCACGTCCGGCCGCTCGGCCCCGATCTCGACGATCGCGTCACCGAAGACGGAGGTCCAGGACGGGCCCGCGGGCGGGATGAGGGGCTCGCAGGTGAGCGGGTTCATGGCGCCGACGGCGTGGAAGCGGTCGGCCTCGTCCCGCAGCGCCGGGCCGTAGCCGCGTCCCTTCTCGGTGAGGCAGTGGACGAGCACCGGCCCGTGGAACCGCTGGGCGCGGCGCAGCGCGGACTCCACGGCTCCGATGTCGTGGCCGTCGACGGGGCCGACGTACTTCAGACCGAGGTCCTCGAACATGCCCTGCGGCGCGAAGGTGTCCTTGAACCCCTTCTTGGCGCCGTGCAGCGAGCCGTACAGCGGCTGCCCGATGACGGGGGTGTGCTGGAGGACGTCCTTGCCCCAGGCGAGGAAGCGCTCGTAGTCGTCGGTGGTCCGCAGGGCCGCCAGATGGTGGGCGAGGCCGCCGATCGTGGGCGCGTAGGAGCGCTCGTTGTCGTTGACGACGATGATCAGGGGTCGGTCCTTGGCGGCGGCGATGTTGTTGAGCGCCTCCCAGGCCATCCCGCCGGTGAGGGCGCCGTCGCCGATGACGGCGACGACGTGGTCGGGCCGGCCGACGAGCGCGTCGGCCTTGGCCAGGCCGTCGGCCCAGCCGAGGACGGTCGAGGCGTGCGAGTTCTCGATGACGTCGTGGACCGACTCCTCCCGCGAGGGGTAGCCGGAGAGCCCGCCCTTGCCGCGCAGCTTGGAGAAGTCCTGGCGGCCGGTGATCAGTTTGTGGACGTAGGTCTGGTGGCCGGTGTCCCACAGGATGCGGTCGGCCGGCGAGTCGAAGACCCGGTGGAGGGCGAGCGTGAGCTCCACGACGCCGAGGTTGGGGCCGAGGTGGCCGCCGGTCCTGGCCACGGCGTCGATCAGGAAACGTCTGATCTCCTCGGCCAGCTCTTCGAGCTCGGCCTCGCCGAGCGGCCGGAGGTCCCGCGGCCCCCGGATGTTCTCCAGAATCGTCATGCTCGGCCCCCTTCGACCTGTCGACCCGGCGTCCTGCGAGCGCCCGGGGAGTCCTGGAGCGGGCTCCCCGGGCGCCTGTTCTCACCCTCGGTTGCCGGAGACGGTCTCGCGGGCAGCCCGCAGGGACTCCTTGAGCGAGCCCATGGTGGCGAGGACGGCGGTCGGCTCGTAGCCGCAGTGCGCCATGCAGTTGGCGCAGCGCGGGTCCTTGCCCCGGCCGTACTTGTCCCAGTCGGTCTCCTCGATCAGCTCCCGGTACGTGGGGACGTAGCCGTCGCTCATCAGGTAGCAGGGGCGCTGCCATCCGAAGAGGGAGTAGTTGGGGATCGCCCACGCGGTGCAGGGGAAGTCGGCCTTGCCCTCCAGGAAGTCCAGGAAGAGCGGCGAGTGGTTCAGCCGCCAGCGGCTGCGGTTGCCGCCGGCGAAGGCCTTCCTGAACAGCTCCCGGGTCTGCTCGACGCCGAGGAAGTGCTCCTGGTCGGGGGCCTTCTCGTAGGCGTAGGCGGGCGAGATCATCATCTCGTCGACCTGGAGGTCGTCGTTGAGGTAGTTCAGCACCTCGATGACGGTCTGCGGGGTGTCGGTGTTGAAGAAGGTCGAGTTGGTGGTGACCCGGAAGCCGCGCCGCTTGGCCTCCTTGATCGCCGCCACGGCCTCGTCGAAGACACCTTCCTTGGCGACGGACTCGTCGTGCCGCTCGCGCAGCCCGTCGATGTGCACGGCGAAGGCGAAGTACGGCGAGGGGGTGAAGTTCTCCAGCTTCTTGCGCATCAGCATCGCGTTGGTGCACAGGAAGACGTACTTCTTCTTCTGCACCAACTGGCGCACGATCTCGTCGATCTGAGGGTGCATCAAGGGCTCGCCGCCCGCGATGGACACCATCGGCGCCCCGGACTCCAGGACCGCGCCGACGGCCTGGGCGACCGGCATCCGCTGCTTGAGCACACCGGCCGGGTGCTGGATCTTTCCGCAGCCCTCGCACTTGAGGTTGCAGGCGAACAGCGGCTCCAGCTCGACGATGAGAGGGAACTTGTCCCGCTTGCGGAGCTTCTGTTCGAAGAGATAGGTCCCGACCCGGATGGACTGACGGAGCGGCATGGCCATAACTCGCTCACCTCCTGGGGAGCAGCAAAGAACGGTGCCATTCGAAGAATGCGGGAAGGACGGCACGAAGAACACGGAAAGCCGATATTCCACCGCGTACCGTGCCGATCCGGACCAGTTCATGTTCTGGAGCGTCCACGACCACCCGTACGGCCGCAACCGGGCGGGGTCCGGCGGCCAGCGCGGCACCGAGCGTGGCGGCGGACTCCATGTCCACCGCGATGGCTCCGGTGGCCCTCAGCTCGGCCCGCTCGTGGCCGCGGACGATGTGACCGGAGCCGGTCAGCGGGCCGGTGTGGACGGTGCTGCCGGGCAGGGCCCGGGTCAGGGCCTTGACCAGCAGTTCCGTACCGGTGCAGGGGGTGGTGGCGGCGGCCCCTCGGGTCTCGTCGGCCACGATCAGGTCCCCGGGGTGCATCCCGGGGGCGAGTCCGGCGCAGAAGCCCGAGGCGATGACGACGGCGTCCCGCCAGGGCTCCCGGCCGAGCGCCCGGGAGACCGCGCGCCGGGCACGGTCGGGTCCCATGCCCGTGCGCACCACCGTGAAGGGGCCGGGCGCGCCGTCCCGGTCACCGCTGCGCAGGGCGAGCTGCTCGATGCCGAGCGCGCACGCGATCAGCAGCGGCGGCGAGCCGCCGGACGGCCCCGGCTGCTCGGCCATCACCCCTCCCGGGACAGGGAGGGTTCGCCGTTCACATAGCGCCCGAGCGCCGTGAGCGGGAACACCTGCCGGTAGAGGTGGTAGTTGATGGAGAAGTCCCAGGGGAAACCGGTGCCGGTGAAGTACGGCTCGTCCCAGGACCCGTCCGTGCGCTGGGTCCCGGCGAGCCAGGCGATGCCGCGCTCGACCGCCTTCGACTCGCGGCCGCCGGCGGCGAGCAGGGCGAGCAACGCCCAGGCGGTCTGCGAGGCGGTCGAGGCGCCCTGTACGACCCGGGGCTGTTCCTTGTACGAGCGCAGGTCCTCGCCCCAGCCGCCGTCCTCGTTCTGCACGGACTCCAGCCAGGCGACGGCGCGGCGGATCGCCGGGTGGGAGCGGGGCAGTCCGGCCGCGGTGAGCGCGGGGACGACCGAGCCCGTCCCGTACACGTAGTTGACCCCCCAGCGGCCGAACCAGGCTCCGTTGGGCTCCTGTTCGGCGAGCAGCCACTCGACTCCCCTGCGCGTACGCGGGTGCTGGGCCCAGCCCTCGTGGGCCAGCATCTCCACGACATGGGCGGTGACGTCGGCCGACGGCGGATCGATGACCTCGCCGAAGTCGCAGAACGGCAGCCGGTTGGGGAAGGGGCTGGTGTTGTCCGCGTCGAAGGCCGCCCAGGCTCCGTTCTTCGACTGCATCCCGACGGTCCAGCGGGCGCCGCGGGCGATCGCCGCCTCGACCCCCGCGGGGTCGGGGTGCTTCACCCGGCGCAGGGCGAGGATGACCTCGGCGGTGTCGTCGATGTCGGGGTAGTTGTCGTTGTGGAACTCGAAGGCCCATCCGCCCGGCGGCAGCCCGGGCCTTCGCACGGCCCAGTCGCCCGGCTTGACGATCTCCTCCCCCAGCATCCAGTCGGCGGCCTTCACCAGCGCCGGATGGTCGGCCGGCAGCCCCGCGTCGGCGAGGGCGATGGTGGCCAGGCACGTGTCCCAGACGGGCGACTGACAGGCTTCGATCATGCGCGCGCCGTCCTCGCGCCAGACGGCGAAGCGGTCGAGGGACTCCAGCCCGGCCCGCATGACGGGGTGCTCCAGGTCGTAGCCGAGGAGGTGCAGGGCGATGACCGAGTACACGGCCGGGGGCTGGATGCCGCCCCAGCAGCCGTCGTTCTCCTGGCGTTCGACGATCCAGCGGGCGGCGACGTTCATGGCCACCTTGCGCAGTCGGCGCGGGGCCACCTTGTGGTAGACGTGCAGCGCCTTGTCGATCCGCTGGAAGACGCCGTCCCAACTGGCCATGGGCGCGGACGGCTTCGCCGGACCGGGCCGGGCCGGATCGGCGTGCAGCTCGTCCAGCGGGAAGGGCGCGGGCCGTACGGGCCGCTTCGCCGAGACGACGGTGAGCGGCACGATGGTCTGCCGGGCCCAGCAGCCGAAGTCGTAGATGTTGAGGGGGAACCACTTCGGCAGGAAGATCAGCTCGGGTGGCAGCTCGGGCAGGTCGTCCCACTTCCACCAGCCGAAGAGGGCGAGCCAGATCCGGGTGAAGACGCGGGCGGCGGCGATCCCGCCCTGATCCCGGATCCAGGCGGAGGCGCGGGCCATGTGCGGGTCCTCGGGCAGGTCCCCGGCGAGGCGCAGCGCCACGTACGCCTCGATGGTGGCGGAGAGTTCACCCGGCCCGCCGTAGAAGGTCGCCCAGGTGCCGTCCTCGCGCTGCTCGCCCCGGATGAACAGGGCGGCCGCGCTCGTGGTCCCGGCGTCCCGGATGCCGAGGAACTGGCGCAGCAGGAGGTCTTCGGCGTCCATGGTGACGTTGGTCTCCAGGTCGCCCTTCCACCAGCCCGCGGCGTCCTGGCGGCCGAGCAGATGCTCGACGGATCGTTCCGCCGCCCGTTTGGCGGCCTCCTCGAGGCCGATCGCGAGCGCGGTGTCGGTGGTGTCGCTGGCCGCGGCTGCCCTGGGGCCCATGGCCCCGGCGCTTCCGTCGGTCGTCGCTGTCATGGCTTCCCCTTCGTGCAGTCGAATACTTCTGCTTTCTCGGGTCTGCCGTCGGCCGATGCCCGGTGGCACCGGCCGGCGACTGCGCACTCATATCAGGGTGATGGTGATCATCTCTTCCGTACGACCACGAAGTCGGCGAGCGCGGTGAGCTGCGCCCTGACGCGCTCGGGCATGTCGACCTCGTGGAGGGCCTGGATGGCGATGGTGTGCTGGCGGCGGGCCTCCTCGGAGGTCCACTTGCGGCCACCGGCCTCCTCGATCAGCGCCGCGCGGGTGGCGAACTCCTCCTCCGAGAACGAGTCGAAGTCGGTGCTCTTGGCATCGGCGGCGAGCAGCTCGCCGAGCCGCTCGGAGGCCGGTCCGCCGGCCGCGAGGGCGGCGACGACGGGCAGGGACTTCTTGCGCTGGCGCAGGTCGCTCCAGGTCTGCTTGCCGGTCGCCTCGGGGTCGCCCCAGATGCCGAGCAGGTCGTCGACGGCCTGGAAGGCGAGGCCGAGGTGGTAGCCGTACTCCTCCAGCTTGTCCGCCGTGCGGTCGTCGGCCCCGCCGAGGACCGCGCCGATGGAGACGGCGCAGGCGAGCAGGGCGCCGGTCTTGTTGCCCTCCATCTCCAGGCACTCCTCGACGGTGACCCGGTCGCGGTGCTCGTAGGAGATGTCCTGGGCCTGCCCGTCGATGAGCTTGCGGCTGGCGGTGGTCAGCCGGCGGGTGGCGCGGCCGGCCTCGACGGTCCCGAGTTCGAGCAGCAGCTCGTTGGCGAGGGCGAAGAGGGCGTCGCCGACGAGGATCGCCTGCGCGGGGCCGTGCACCTTCCAGACGGTGTCGCGGTGCCGCCGCTGCTCGTCGCCGTCCATCAGGTCGTCGTGCAGCAGCGAGAAGTTGTGGACGAGCTCCACGGCGACGGCGCCGGGGACGCCGACCTCGGGAGCGACGCCGGCCGCCTCGGCGGACAGCAGGGCGAGCGCGGGGCGGACGGCCTTGCCGCTGTCCCCCTCGGTGGGGTTGCCCTGCGCGTCGATCCAGCCGAAGTGGTAGGCGGCCACGGTGTCCATGGGCGGTGCGAGCCGGTCGACGGCCGCCCGCAGGACGGGGGTGGCCAGGGTCCGCCCACGCTCCAGCAGAGCGGTCACGTCCGCGGTGTCGACGGCCGGATTCACCGGGGGCACAGTCGGCACGGTCTCTCCTCTTGTTCCAGTACTCACACTCATACCGCCTCCTGCAGCGGATGTTCATGGCGGCGGCCGAGGGCGGAGAGCGCGGCGCCCGCGGCGCTGAAGCCGCTGCGAACGGCGCCCTCCATGGTCGCGGGCCAGCCGGTGGCGGTCCACGCGCCGGCCAGGTAGAGGCCGGGGGCGTGGGTGCGGGCGGCCGGACGGAGCCGGCCGACGCCCGGGGTGGGGGCGAACGTCGCCGTCCGCTCCCGGGTGACGAAGAAGTCCCTGACCCCGGCGGTGCGGGCGGCGGGCAGCAGTCGCTCCAGCTCGGGGAGGTAGCGCTCCCGGAGCACCGAGACCGGCTCGTCGATCTCGCTCTGCGCGGCGGACTGGGAGACCGCCAGGTACTGTCCCCCGCCCTTCAGGCCGGACGAGTCGGTGCGGTCGAAGACCCACTGCACGGGAGAGCCGAGCGCGGTGAAGAACGGCTGCCTGAGCACCTTGCGGTCGTAGACGACGTGCACGTTGAGGATGGGTGCCGTGCCGATGTCGAGGAGCCGGTCGGGGTCGTCGAGGGCGCCCTCGGGCAGCAGCTCGCGGGTCTCGCGCTGCGGCACGGCGATCACGACGGTGTCCGCCTCGATGGACTCCCCCGGCACCTCGACGCTCCACCGGCCGTCGTCGCCGCGGGTGATCCGTTCGGCCTTGGTCCGCAGTTCGGTGCGTACGCCGAGGGAGTCGAGGGCCTTGCGGGCCAGGGTGTCGTGGAGCTCGCCGAGGGGCACGTGGGCCCAGCCGATGTCGGCGGCGCCCGGCTCGGAGAGCAGGCCGGTCTTGAAGACCATCGCGGCCAGGCCCATGGAGGCGTCGGGTGCCGTGGCGTTGAGGGTGGCGACGCCGACCAGGTCCCACAGGGCCTCGACGGCGCGCCGGGACTGGCCGTGGCGGCCGAGCCAGGTGGCGAAGTCGATGCCGTCGAGGGCCGGGTCCGCGGGGTCGAGGCCCTTCAGCGCGAGCGCGGCGCGTCCGACGCTCGCCCGCTCGGCGAGGGAGAGGTGCGGATAGGTCGCCAGGCTCGCGGCGAGGTGCAGCGGTACGGGCAGGGCGGTGCGGCGCAGCCGGCCGAGGCGGGGGCCACGGGGGTGGGCGACGTCGAGGACGGGCACGTCCAGTCGGTCCTGCAGGGGCGCGAGGTGGGCGCCCTCGACGCGGTCGAGGAACCAGCGGTAGGCCGTGCAGCAGCGCAGATAGACGTGCTGACCGTTGTCGACGGTGAGGTCGCCGCGGCGGAAGGAGAAGGCGAGGCCGCCCAGTCGCGGCCGGCCTTCGAGCAGCGTCACGCGCAGCCCGGCGTCGGCGAGCTGGAGGGCGGCGGTGATCCCGGCGAGGCCGCCGCCGACCACGACCGCGCGCGGTGCCCGTGGCACGGACTGGTCGCTGGTCATGCCTTCCCCCTTCCGGCCGTCGCCCTCAGGGACGCCGTCTCGCGGCGGCGGGTTGACCGGTGCCCCGGCTCGGCCCGCATCACGCGCGCCTCCTGATGGTCCGTCGGGAGATGTGGCGGGTGTCCAGGCCGGAGAGGCCGCGCACCGCGACGTACGCCTTCTCTCGGCCGGGCAGCGAGACGCGGCCGCGCAGCACCGCCTCGGGGTCGCGCTCGATCCGGTCGAGGAGGCGACGGTAGATCCCGGCCATGGCGGCGACGCAGGCGCCGCTGCGCCGGTCGAGCATGGGCAGGAGCCGGTAGCCCTCGGCGAACAGGGCGCGGGCGCGCCGGACCTCGAAGTGCACCAGGCCGGTGAAGTCGGCCCCTTCGGCCGGGGTCTCCTCGGCGAAGCCGTCACCGCAGCCGAACTTGGCCAGGTCGTCGGCGGGCAGGTACGTGCGGCCGTTCCCGGCGTCCTCGCGGACGTCGCGGAGGATGTTGGTGAGTTGCAGGGCGAGCCCGAGCGTGTCGGCGTACTCGGAGGCGCGTTCCACTCCGTACGCGCCCGGTTGCGTGCCGAAGACGCCGAGGGAGAGCCGCCCGATGGCACCGGCGACGCACCGGCAGTAGACCTTGAGGTCGTCCCAGGTCTCGTAGGTCTCGCCGCGCACGTCCATCAGGACGCCGTCGATGAGCTCGTCGAGGCCGCCCAGCGGGATGGGGAAGCGGCGGGAGGCGTCGGCGAGGGCCACGGCGACGGGGTCGGTGTCGTCCTCGTCGACCTCGTCCTTGCGGATCCGCTCCAGCAGCGCGCGGGTGGACTCGAGCCGGTCCCGCTTCGTCTCGGGGGCGAGTGTGCCGTCGCCGATGTCGTCGACGCGTCGCGAGAACGCGTAGAGCGCCGACATGGCCTGCCGCTTCTCCGTCGGCAGCAGGCGGATGCCGTAGGCGAAGTTCCGGGCCTGCCGGCCGGTGACGGCCTCGCAGTAGCTGTACGCGGCCTGTACCGGCGCCGACGTCTCCGTCTGTTCTTCCACGGTCCGGCTCACCCCTCTCTCCGCGCTCTGAGCAGGATCGATCCCGCTTCACGCATCAGACTCGGCTTCGTGGGCTTGGGCGGCTCCGGCAGTACGTCGTAACCGCCTCCGGCGGCGGCGATCGCGTCGAGCGCGGCGAGTCCGCCGGCCGTGAAGCCGGCGAGCAGCAGGCGCAGCCTGCCGTGGACGCTGGCCACCAGCGGAATGCCGTCGTTCAGCAGCTCGCGGGCGCGCTGCGCCTCGAAGGCGATCAGCGCGCGGACCGACGCGCCGGCGGTGGGCCTGGCGAGGTCCGCCTCGGTGACGTGGAAGGTCTTCATGTCCTCGGCGGGCAGGTAGATCCGGTCGCGTCCCAGGTCCTCGGCGACGTCCTGGAGGTGCTCGACGATCTGCAGCGCGGTGCAGATGGCGTCGGAGCGACGGATCCGCTCGGGGGTGGCGGTGCCGGTGATCCCGAGGACGAGCCGGCCGACGGGGTTGGCCGAGAGCTCGCAGTACGCGAGGAGGTCGTCGTACGTCTCGTAGCGGCGCACCAGCTGGTCCTGGCGGTTGGCCTGGATCAGGCCCAGGAAGGGCTCCGGGGTGAGGCCGCGGCGGAGCACGGTCGGCTGGAGGGCCAGCAGCAGGGGGTGGCGCGGGACCGAGTCGAAGACCCGCAGCAGATCGGCCTCGAAGGCGTCCAGCATCGCCGGCGGGTCCCCGGCCCGCTCGGGGGAGACGCCGAGGTGGCGGGCGTCGGCTCCGCCGGGCGCGAGGTCGCCGTCGCCGATGTCGTCGACGAGTCGGGCGTAGCCGTAGACGGCCATGAGGTCGTCGCGCCAGGCGCGCGGCAGGAAGAAGGGGGCCACGGGGAAGTTCTCGTCCGCGGCCTTGTCGAGTGTGGTGCGTGAGGAGGCGTCGTGGCGCACCTGCCGGGTTCCCGTCACTGGGGGCTGCCCGACGCGGGGACGGCGACACCCTCGTGGAGCTGGAGATTCTGCGTCATGGCCGTCACATCTCCTGTTCTACACTGCCGATCCAATCCATCCTATTTCGGACACGCCACCGGGCCTCCCGAGAGGGGTCGCCGCCCGACGGCCGGGACACCTAGGGGGTATCGCCCCACTTGCCACGAATCAGCACCGGTACAGCTTACGTTGTACAACGCCCACCGCCTCGTCGGGGTGCGCGCCGCTTTGCGAAAACATCACCGGGTGCGCCAACCCTCCAGCGGGACGCGGCAGTTCACTGATCGGTGACGGTCACTCCGCGCGGGTGCCCGAGACGACCATGGCGAGGGTGGACTCCACGACGTCCGCGCGGCGCCGCTCCGGGAGGTTGCCCAGCGGGCCGTCGAGCAGCAGGAGTGACAGTCCGTGCACGGCCGACCACGCGGCGGCCTCGGCGGCGGGTCGTGCCTGTTTCGGGACGCGGCCGACCCCGGTGAGGGCCCGCAGGGCGTCCGTGAGCAGCGTGAACGCCCGGATCTCGGGCTCGGGCTCCGGTGTCCGGCCGGCGGGCAGCCACTCCTCGCCGCAGGGCGGCCGAGGGGTGCAGAACGCGGCGCGGTAGAGGCCGGGCTGGTCGAGCGCGAAGCTCACATAGCCCCGGCCCAGTGCGGCGAGACGCAGCTCCGCCGCGACGGTGGCGTCGTCGGCGCCGGGGGCCCGGGCGGCCGCGCGCTCCATGGACTCCGCGAGCGCGCGCTGGGCGTGGGTCTTGACGGCCCTGAGGAGCTCGCCTCGGCCCTCGAAGTGCCGGTAGGCGGCGGTGGGCGACACGCCCACCCGGCGCGCCGCCTCCCGCAGGACGACGCGGTCGGGTCCGCCTTCGGTGGCCAGGTCGACGGCGGCGCAGATCAGCGCGTTGCGCAGGTCGCCGTGGTGGTAGGACTTTCCCCCCGAGATCGCTGCCATGGCGCTCATCCTGCCCGATGTTGACCGCATGAACATTCCAGGCGGGGGGGGCACGACCCGCCGCGCACCACGCGAAGGCCCCCGCCGTTGCGGCAGGGGCCCCGCGACGCGCCGCCGGGACTACTTCCCGGTCTCGCGCTCGTACGCCTTGATGACCTCGTCCGTGGGTCCGTCCATCAGCAGCTCGCCCTTCTCCAGCCACAGCACCCGGTCGCAGGTGTCCCTGATCGACTTGTTGCTGTGACTGACCAGGAAGACGGTGCCGGCCTCCTTGCGGAGCTCACGGATGCGCTCCTCGGAGCGGATCTGGAAGCGGCGGTCACCGGTCGCGAGCGCCTCGTCGATCATGAGTACGTCGTGGTTCTTGGCCGCCGCGATGGCGAACCGGAGCCGGGCACCCATGCCGGAGGAGTACGTGCGCATCGGGAGGCTGATGAAGTCGCCCTTCTCGTTGATGCCCGAGAAGTCGACGATCCCCTGGTAGCGCTCGCGGATCTCTTCCTTGCTCATTCCCATGGCAAGGCCGCCGAGTATCACGTTGCGCTCGCCGGTGAGGTCGTTCATCAGCGCCGCGTTGACGCCGAGGAGCGAGGGCTGGCCGTCGGTGTAGACCTTGCCGCTCTCCGTGGGGAGCAGGCCCGCGATGGCGCGCAGCAGGGTGGACTTGCCGGAGCCGTTGCTGCCGATGAGGCCGATGGCCTCGCCGCGGTAGGCGGTGAAGGAGACACCTCGTACGGCGTGCACCTTGCGCACACCCCGGGAGACCTCGGCCTTGCCGCGGCCGAGGATCCTGCTGAGCGCCGCCGTGGCGCTCCCCTTGCCGCCGCCACCGGTGTTCACCCGGTAGACGATGTGGACCTCGTCGGCGATGACGGTGGGAACGCGTCCCTGGTCGATGTCAGCCACGGCCGTACCTCTCCTCGGCCTTCCAGAAGTAGACGAAGCCGCCGAGACCCAGCGCCAGGGCCCAGCCCAGCGCGGCCATCCAGACGTGCGACGGGAGGTTGCCGGCGCCGTAGCCGTCGATCAGGGCGAACCGGATGAGGTCCATGTAGATCGCCGCCGGGTTGTACATGAGGACGTCGGCGATCCAGGCCGGCTTGTCCGCGAGCATCACCGGGATCGAGAACATCACGCCGGAGGCGTACATCCAGGTGCGCATGATGAACGGCATGAGCTGGGCCAGGTCGGGCGTCTTGGCGCCCATCCTGGCCATGATCATGGCGAGCCCGACGTTGAACACGAACTGCAGCGTCAGGGCCGGGACCAGCAGGAGCCAGCTCAGCGACGGGTAGCTGCCGAAGGCGATCGCGACGGCCGCCAGCACGATCATGGAGAAGAGCAGCTGCTGGAGCTGCTGGAGCGCGAAGGAGATGGGCAGCGTGGCCCGCGGGAAGTGCAGGGCCCGGACGAGTCCGAGGTTGCCCGAGATCGCCCGCACGCCCGCCATGACCGAGCTCTGCGTGAAGGTGAACACGAAGATCCCGGTGACCAGGAAGGGGATGTAGACCGAGGTCGTCATGCCCTGGCCGGCGTCCAGGATCAGCCCGAAGATCAGGTAGTAGACCATCGCGTTGAGCAGCGGGGTCGCCACCTGCCACAACTGGCCGAGCTTCGCCTGGCTGTACTGCGCCGTCAGCTTGGCCTGGGAGAAGGCCAGGATGAAGTGGCGCCGCCCCCACAGCTGACGGACGTACTCCAGGATGCCGGGCCGGGCGCCGCTGACCGCGAGACCGTACTTGGCCGCCAGTTCGGCCGGGGTCAGGCCGTCGTCGGCAGAGGGCGGGGCGCTCGTCGCGACCGCACCGTCGTGGGTTGTGTCACTCACAAGTCGAAACTTTCGTATCCAGAAGCGCGGCAAGTCGGGTACCACGGTGTCACACGACGGGCGGGCGTCCCAGTCGGGTCAGCCGCCACACCGTACGCCATTTCATGGGCCGTCGCGGTCCGCAGGGAACGCGCCAGCCTTCCCGGAATCCGCCGACCCACGCCTTGAGCGCGGGGAGGGACGGGCGCCGCGCCAGAGTCAGCAGCAGCCAGACACCGAGATAGACCGGAACGAGGGGTGCGGGGAGATTGCGCCGAGCCAGCCACACCCGGTTGCGGGCCACGTTGAAGTGGTACGACGCGTGCCGGGAGGGCGGTGTGGTGGGGTGCAGCAGCACCATGTCGGAACGGTAGTCGATCATCCACTCGGCGTCGAGCGCCCGCCATGCGAGATCGGTCTCCTCGTGGGCGTAGAAGAACTCGCCCGGCAGATCGCCGACTTCGGTGAGGACCTTCGTACGGACCGCGTTGGCACCGCCGAGGAAGGTGGTCACGCGCGAGGACCGCATCGGGTCGGACGCGCGCAGCCGCGGGACGTGCCGGCGCTGGGTGAGGCCCGTCTCGGGGTCCGCGATCCGGAAGCTGATGATGCCCAGCCGGGGGTCGGCGGTGAACGCCTGGCGGACCAGTTCGGCGGTGTCCTCGTGGGCGAGCAGACCGTCGTCGTCCAGGAAGAGCAGCGCGTCGACGGGGCCGCAGGGGCCGCCGGGGCCGAAGGCCGCGATGCCGACGTTGCGTCCGCCGGGGATGCCCAGGTTCTCGGGCAGGTCGATGGTGTGGACGCCGTCGGGCACGCCCGTCACGGGGGCGCCGTTGCCGACGACGACGACCTCGACCGGGTCGCCCTCCTGCTTGGCGACCGAGTCGAGGAGCGCGCGCAGGTCGTCGGGGCGGTTGCCCATGGTGATGATGACGGCGCCCAGCTTCATCGGCGTACTCACGCGTGTCCTCACTTCAGCCGGCTCGACGCCAGGATCGACACCAGGTGGAGCACCGTCTGCAGCATCGCGATGGCCGCGAGGACCGCGACGCCGAGGCGGGTGTAGAAGAGGTCGCCGCGTGCCGCGTCGAGCAGCGCGAGGACCAGGATGAGCAGGGACGCCTCGATGCCGAGGACCAGGCGGTGGAACTTGAGCGCCGCGGCCGCCCGGCGGGCGAGGGCCATGCCGGAGGACCGGGGCTCGCTCGCCGCCTCCTTCACCGGAGGCATCCCGCCCTGGTGGCGGGCGACGCCGACGAGGTCGGTCTCGGCCTTGATGAGGATGGCCCCGAGCGCGGCGAGGGTGCCGAGGAAGGCCCACAGCCAGTCGATCCTGCCGCCGCCCCAGAGGTCGGCCGCGCGCAGCCCGAGGCCGACGAGGACGGCGGCGTCGCACAGGTAGGCGCCGACGCGGTCCAGGTAGACGCCGGAGAGCGAGTACTGCTTCTTCCAGCGGGCGACCTCGCCGTCGACGCAGTCGAGCAGCAGGTAGAGCTGGACGGCGACGACACCGAGGACGGCGCCCCAGATGCCCGGCACGAGCAGCGCGGGGGCCGCGAGGACGCCGCAGAGGGTCATCACGTAGGTCAGCTGGTTCGGCGTGACCTTGGTGGTGACCAGGTGGCGGGTGATGCGCAGCGAGATCTCGCGCATGTACAGGCGGCCGCCCCAGTGCTCGCCGCTGCGGCGGTCCTTCACCCCCGCCGGGTGCACGACCGGGCGAAGCTCAGCTACCGATGGCTTTGGCATAGTCCGCGTACGCGTCCCTGATCTGGTCGTCGGAGAGTTCGAGGTGTTCGAGGATGGTGAAGCGGCCGGGACGCGTCTGCGGGGCGAAGGACACGGCGCGGACGAACTCGTCCACGCTGAAGCCCATCTCCTGAGGGGTCACGGGCAGGCCGTGCCGGCGCAGCGTCTCGACCATGCCCAGCGAGCCCTCCGCGGCGCCGCGCAGGTGCATCGCGAAGGCCGCGCCCAGTCCGCACTGCTCGCCGTGGCTGGCGGCGCGCTCGGGGAAGAGCAGGTCGAAGGCGTGGCTGATCTCGTGGCAGGCGCCCGAGGAGGGCCGGCTGTCGCCGCTGATCGACATGGCGATCCCGGACATCACCAGGCCCTCGGAGAGGGTGACGAGGAAGTCGTCGTCACCGACGCCGCCGGGGTGCCGGAGCACCGCCTCGCCGGCGCTGCGGGCCATCGCCGCGGCCAGGCCGTCGACGGGCTCGCCGGTCTCCCGGTGCGAGAGCTCCCAGTCCGCGATCGCGGAGAGGTTGGAGATCGCGTCGCCGATGCCGGAGCGGACGAAGCGCACCGGGGCGTCCCGGATCACATCGAGGTCGATGACGAGGGCGATCGGGGTCGGCACACCGTAGGAGCCGCGCCCGTTGTCGTTGTCCAGGGTGGAGATCGGCGAGCAGATGCCGTCGTGCGACAGGTTCGTGGCGATGGCGACCAGCGGCAGGCCGACCCGGGCCGCCGCGTACTTGGTCACATCGATGATCTTGCCGCCGCCGAGGGCCACCACCGCGTCGTACCGCTTGCCGCGCATGGCGTCGGCGAGCGTGACCGCGGCATCGATGGTGCCGCCCTCGACCGGGTACCAGTCGGCGCCGGGCAGCTCGGGGGCGAACTGCTCGCGCAGCTTGAGCCCCGAGCCGCCGCTGATCGCCACGGCGATCCGGCCGTTGCTGGAGATCCGCTGGTCCGCCAGGAGGCCGGCGAGATCGTCCAGCGCTCCCCGGCGGATGTCGACGACGACCGGCGAGGGAATCAGCCGGGTCAGTACTGGCACGCGATCTCACGGCCCTTCGCGAGGTCGTCGTGGTTGTCGATCTCGACCCACTTGACGTCGCCGATGGGAGCCACGTCGATCGTGAAGCCGTCGTCGACGAGCTTCTGGTAGCCGTCCTCGTAGTAGAGGTCGGGGTCGCGCTCGAAGGTGGCCTTCAGCGCGTCGGCGAGCGCCTCGGCGGCCTCGGGCTCGATGAGGGTGACACCGATGTACTCGCCGGTGGCGCCGGCCGGGTCCATCAGCTTGGTGATCTTCTGGACGCCCTTGCCCTCGGCGGTGATGACCTTCATCTCCTCGTCGGCCAGGTTCTTGACCGTGTCGAGGGCGAGGATGATCTTCTGGCCGTCGCCGCGGGCGGCGAGCAGGGTCTTCTCGACGGAGACCGGGTGGACGGTGTCGCCGTTGGCGAGGATCACACCGCGCTTGAGGACCTCACGGGCGCACCACAGGGAGTAGGCGTTGTTCCACTCCTCGGCCTTGTCGTTGTCGATCAGCGTGATCGACAGGCCGTACGTGGCCTCCAGGGCCTCCTTGCGCGCGTACACGGCCTCCTTGCGGTAGCCGACGACGATGGCGACCTCGGTGAGGCCGACCTCCGCGAAGTTCTTCAGCGTGAGGTCCAGGACGGTGGTGTCACCGTCGACAGGCACGAGGGCCTTCGGAAGCGTGTCGGTGTAGGGGCGCAGACGCCTTCCGGCACCGGCTGCCAGTACGAGGCCAATCATGCTGTTTCTCCTTCGTCATGTACGGCGGGTGCTCCGGAGGACACCCAGAAGCGGATGGACTCCACGAGCACCACGAGCGCGATGGTGACCGCCAGGGCGGTGAGCGCCAGGGTGAAGTCGTTGCCACGGCTCGCCAGCAGGGCGGCGAGGACGGTCACCAGCAACGTGCGGCCCTCGTGACCGCCGATCGCGCGCACCAGCCACGAGGGCGGCGCGCCGGTGCCGCCGCGGATGCGGTACACCGTGTCGTAGTGATGGTAGGCGACGGCCGCCACCAGTCCGTAGGCCGCGGGCAAGGCCCCGTTCACCTCGGAGCGGGCGGCGAGGATCAGGATCGTGCCGTACTCCGCGGCCCGGAAGAGCGGCGGGAGCAGCCAGTCGAGGGGGCCCTTGAGGGGGCCCCCGACGGCGATGCCCGCGGCCGCGACGTAGACCACGGCGGCCAGGACGACCCAGTAACTGCCGACGCTCTTGTCGGCCGCCTCCACCAGCAGGATCGCCGCACCGACGGCCGCGGCCAGCGGGGCCGTCCAGCGACCCCGGCCGCCGCCCGGCGAACCCGCGATGAACTGCGCGATCGGGCCGCTGTCGGCCAGGTCGGCCAGGGCCTGGGCGGCCCGGTCGGTGCGCTTGGCCTTGCGGGTCAGCGACCGCAGCACGCGGCCGGCGGTGGTGTAGCAGGCGCCGAACGCGCAGCCGATGATCAGGGCCCAGAAGACGATCCGCGGGGTGGTGACGGCGGTCAGGACCGCGATCATGGCCCAGCGCTCGCCGATCGGCAGGATGATCATCCGGCGGACCCAGACGGTCCAGCCGACGCTGTCCAGGCGACTGGAGAGGGCCGCGGTGGGGCTCGTGTTGGCCGTGGCGTCGTGGTTCGCCTCGTTGAACGAGAAGTCCACGACGTGGCGGCAGGTCATCAGGACCATCGCGCCCAGCGCGAGCGCCCACACGTCGTCACCGTTGCGCGCGGCCCCGAGGGCGAGGCCCGCGTAGAAGGCGTACTCCTTGGCGCGGTCGAAGGTGGCGTCCAGCCAGGCGCCCATCGTCGAGTACTGCAGGGAGTAGCGGGCGAGCTGCCCGTCGGTGCAGTCCAGGACGAAGGAGACCAGGAGCAGGACGCCGGCGGCGATGTAGCCGCCGCGCTCGCCGGTGGCGGCGCAGCCGGCCGCGATCAGGGCCGTGAGCAGCGAGGCGGTGGTGACCTGGTTGGGCGTCAGTCCGCGCCGCGCGCACCAGCGGGCGATGTAGCGCGAGTACGGGCTGATGAAGAAGGTGGTGAAGAAGCCGTCGTGGGCCTTCACCGCGGAGCGGAGCCGGACGGCCTCCTCGTCGACGTCGGCGACGGCGTCGCGGGCCGCGTGCCGGCCCTGCGCGTCGGACGGTACGGCGGCGACGAGCGAGCCGAGCGCGGGGCGGTGCACGGCGACGCCGCCGGCGTCGAGCGCGGCGGCGAGGGTGTCGGGCAGCGCCTCGCCCTCGGCGAGGACGGGTCCGTGGTCGGCGCCCGGCACCGGCGCGGACACGTCGGTGAGGGCGCGGGCGAGGGCCCCCCGGGCCTCGCTCTGCGCGGTGAGCGCGCCGGGCACGGCGGAGGCGGGGAAGCGGGGGTCGGTGAGACCCAGCCGCAGCGCGTGGAGGTGCCCGACGAAGCGGGGATCGACGACGGCGACCCGCTCGCCGGCCGGCACGGCGGCGAGCAGCGCGCCCGCGTCGCGCGGGTCGGTCGCTACCTTGACGTCGAAGCCCAGCGACCGCAGATCGCCGTCGAGCGACGATCCGGGTACCGGCGGACCGGTGAGGATGGCGGTCGACAGGACGAACTCACTCCTTGGAGCTGACGGGCGGGCCGGCGGGGCCCATGACACGGCCCCGGGCACAGCGGCACGGCCCGGCATCGGGCGGCAGCACGTCGGCTGAGGCTATCGGATGAACGAAAGCGGGAGTTCATCGAGGCTTTGCGGTGCGGACTCCCCCGGGCCCCCTCGCATCCTCGCGAGAGCGCCCCGTCCTGCGGAGATCATCATGGGCGATCGGCGCCCCGCCTCACAAACCACGCTGCGCGACCACCCTGAGCGACCGTCCGACCCCACCCCGAGCTGCGCACATAACCGCAGGTCAGACGATATGACAACGGTGTTCAGTACCGTGTTGCACATACCCCCCACCCGTAGTTCACTTGCGACTCGGGGCAACACGACGACACGACCGGGAGGCCTTGTCATGGGGGCTGGACACGACCACGGGCACAGCCACGGCGGACCGCCGCCCACGGGGACCGCGGCTGCGGCGTACCGGGGCCGGCTGCGGATCGCGCTGGCGATCACACTGTCCGTGATGGTGATCGAGATCATCGGCGGCATCGCCTCGAACTCACTGGCGCTGATCGCCGACGCCGCCCACATGGCGACGGACGCGGTCGGACTGGCCATGGCGCTGCTCGCGATCCACTTCGCCAACCGGCCACCGACGGAGCGGCGCACCTTCGGCTTCGCCCGGGCCGAGATCCTGGCGGCGCTGGCCAACTGTCTGCTGCTGCTCGGGGTCGGCGGTTATGTGCTCTACGAGGCGATCCAGCGGTTCATCGAGCCGGCCGAGACCAGGGGCGGCATGGCCATCGCCTTCGCGCTGATCGGCCTGGTCGCCAACATGATCTCGCTCTCGCTGCTCGTCCGGGGCCAGCGGGAGAGCCTGAACGTGCGCGGCGCGTATCTGGAGGTGCTCGCCGACGCCCTCGGATCGGTGACGGTGCTCGTCTCGGCGGGCATCATCCTCGCGACCGGCTGGCAGTACGCCGACCCGATCGCCTCGATCCTGATCGGTCTGATGATCGTGCCGCGCACGGTCAAGCTGCTGCGCGAGACCCTCGACGTCCTTCTGGAGTCCGCCCCCAAGGGCGTCGACATGGCGGAGGTCCGCGCGCACATCCTGGCGCTGCCGGGCGTCGAGGACGTCCACGATCTGCATGCCTGGACGATCACCTCGGGGATGCCGGTGCTCTCCGCGCACGTGGTGGTGGACCAGGGCGCGCTGGACTCGGTGGGCCACGAGAAGATGCTGCACGACCTTCAGGGCTGCCTCGGCTCGCACTTCGACGTGGAGCACTGCACCTTCCAGCTGGAGCCGGTGGGTCACGCCGAGCACGAGGCCAAGCTGTGTCTGTGACCCCGGGCGCCTGCTACCGTTGATCGACAGACATGCGTGGAGAGGAGCTGAGGTTGATGACCGTCGCGATGAAGGCTGCCCAGTGCGGCAGCGCCCGGTCCGACCTCAGCTTCCGGGTCTCCGGCTGACCTGATCTCCCGGTTCCTGCGAACCGGTTCGTCACGTCGTCGGCCGGGACCCTCTCACACAAGGGTTTCCCACGTTGTCCGACAACGATCTGCGTACCGCCTTCTTCGCCCTGCACCACGGCCTTCCGCGGCAGGGCCCCGGCTCCGACTCCACCACCCGTCGCCTGCTCGCGCTGACCCCCTGCGCCCCCGAGGGGCGTGACGGGAGTGCCGGTCCGCTTCCCGAGCGGCCCCGCGTGCTCGATCTCGGTTGCGGCCCCGGCCGCTCCGCCCTGCTCCTGGCCGCCGAGGCCGGCGCCGAGGTGACGGCCGTGGACCTGCACGAGCCCTTCCTCGACGAGCTGCGTCAGGCCGCCGAGGCCCGCGGGCTCGGCGATTCCGTCCGTACGCTCGCCGCCGACATGGGCGCACTCCCGTTCCCCGACGGATCCTTCGATCTCGTCTGGGCCGAGAGCTCGGCCTACGCCATCGGCTTCGACACCGCGCTGCGCGAGTGGCGCCGCCTCCTCGCGCCGGGCGGGGCCCTCGTCCTGACCGAGTGCGAGTGGACGGTGGAGGCGCCGAGCCGGGAGGCCCGCGCCTTCTGGGACCTTCACTACCCGCTCCGTACCACCGCCGCGAACACGGCGGCGGCGACCGACGCCGGCTATCACGTCCTCGGTGTCGTCCCCCAGCCCGAGAGCGACTGGGACGAGTACTACGGCCCGCTCTCGGCGCGGGCCGACGCCGCCGATCCGACGGCTCCCGGCATGGCCGGGGCCCTCGCCGCGACGCGCGCGGAGCTCGCGATGCGCCGTGACCACGGCGGCGAGTACGGCTACACCGGCTACGTCCTGCGGCCCTCGGACCCCCGATGGCGTACGCGGGAGGAGACGGCCGCGGACGTTCCGCGCGTACGGCGGATCAACGCGAGCGCCTTCGCCACCGAGGACGAGGCCGCGCTGGTCGACGCCCTGCGGGAGGACCCCGGCGCCTGGCTGCCCGGTCTCTCGTACGTCGCCGAGGCGCCGGACGGCACGGTGGCGGCGTACGCGCTGCTCACCCGCTGCCACGTCGACGGCGCCCCGGCGGCGGCCCTCGCCCCGGTCGCCGTCGATCCGGCGTACCAGCGGCAGGGTGCCGGCGAGGCCGTGGTCCGGGCCGTGCTCGACGCGGCGCGGCTGCGCGGGGAGCGGCTGGTGCTGGTGCTCGGCCACCCCGAGTACTACCCACGATTCGGCTTCGCACGGGCGTCTGAATACGGGATCAAGCCAGGTTTCGAGGTTCCGGACGAGGCGATGATGGCGCTGGTTCTCGACGGTTCCGCCCAGGTCACCCCGGGCATGATCCATTATCCGACGGCCTTCGGCGTCTGACGTGTCGCCCGCTCCCGCCGCACGAGGTGTACTCCGGTGCGGTGGGAGCGGGCCATGTCCGGCCTCCGAAGTACGGACAAGCCGCTTTTGTGCGGCAGACTGAGGGGGCCCCAACGGGCCGAGGATCGAAGCGAAGGATGGGTATGCCGACCACATCAGCCACTGCGGCACACAGCTCGCCGAACGGCGTCTCTTCGGGCGCGGCCCCGGCGTCGATCATGCTGGAGCTGGTCGACGAGGACGGCACCACCATCGGTACGGCCGAGAAGCTCGCGGCACACCAGGCGCCGGGGCAGCTGCACCGCGCCTTCTCCGTCTTCCTGTTCGACGAGTCCGGCCGCCTGCTGCTCCAGCGCCGGGCGCTGGGCAAGTACCACTCCCCCGGTGTCTGGTCGAACACCTGCTGCGGCCACCCGTACCCGGGCGAGGCGCCGTTCGCGGCGGCCGCCCGGCGCACCTACGAGGAGCTGGGAATCTCGCCCTCGCTGCTCGCCGAGGCCGGCACCGTCCGCTACAACCACCCGGATCCCGCGTCGGGCCTGGTGGAGCAGGAGTACAACCACCTCTTCGTCGGCATGGTGCAGGCCGATCTGCGCCCGGACCCGGAGGAGGTCGAGGAGACCGCCTTCGTGACGGCGGAGGAGCTCACCGAGCGGCATGCGGCCGCGCCGTTCTCCGCCTGGTTCATGACCGTCCTGGACGCGGCGCGTCCGGCCGTCAGGGAGCTGACGGGTCCGTCCGGGGGCTGGTGATCCCGGGCAGGAGCGGGGTGCCGGGCGCCGTCGCGGGTGCCCGGGACCCGATCCCCGGCGCCGCCGCGGGCCCCGGTGCCTGCGGTGCGAGGGGCAGGGCGGCCCAGATGATCTTGCCGCCGCTCGCGGTGTGCTCCACGTCGCATGCCCCGCCGGACTCCAGCGCGATCTCCCGCACCAGGAGCAGCCCGCGGCCGCCCGTCTGCCCGTAGTCCGCCTCCAGCGCCTTGGGGCGGTACGGATGGTTGTCCTCGACGGACACCCTGATCCACTCCGCGCCGATCGCCACCTCCACCGCCACCTCGGGGGACAGCAGCGCCGCATGCTTGACGGCGTTGGTGACCAGCTCCGAGACGATCAGGAGCAGGCCCTGGACCGTGTCGTCGTGGACCGGCACCCCTTGACGGATCAGCAGGTCCCGAACGGCATGCCGGGCCTGCGGAACGGAGACGTCGACCGCGGGAGCGGTGAAGCGCCAGACCCCTTCGTAGGACGGTGGCCGTGCGGGGACGCTCCCCCGGCTCTCCATAGTCCGGCTCCCACCCTCGTGCTCGATTGTCGCCACGGGATCGAGTCTTGGTAATCCGTAGGTCCGGACCGGCCTACTGACCAGAAGTCGACACTTATCGACCGACTTCTGATCGGGTGAGTATGCCAAGGTCAGTTGTTCGACCGTTCCTGATCTTCTTCTGACGGCTTCGGAGGCGTCTGCTCCGTACCCGGCGGAGGCGTCCGCGGAGCGACGTCCGACGGGGCCCGCGCGGAGGCCGCCTCAGGGGTGACCATACCGACGATCCGTCGGCCTCCGACACCGATGGCGATCAGTCCGAGACCGTCGAAGAGCAGGGCGAGCGAGAAGAAGACCCCGAGGACGTAGCGGCTGCTGTCGGGCCAGTCGAAGAGCACCAGCAGCCCGAGCAGGAGCCCGAAGGCCCCCTGGAGCAGCGTCCAGCCCATCTGCGGCCCGCGCACCACCACGCTCCCCACCAACCGGAACACCCCGCCGGTCAGGAAGAGCAGCGCCGCGAACATGGTCAGCGCCTCGGCCGACCCCTCGGGGTGACGGATCACGACGACACCGGCCGCGATGTTCAGGGCCGCGACCACCACGGCGAGCCAGAAGTAGCTGGTGCCGCGGGACTCGATGGCGTGCAGCAGACCCACGAGGCCCCCGATGAGCAGGAGCCAGCCGAAGAGGAGCATCGAGGTGAGGGTGGCGAGGCCGGTGTAGAAGAGCCCGATGATCCCGGCGATCACGAGCAGGACACCGAGGAAGGTGAGCCAGCCGAAACTGCGGCGCAGCTTCCTGCCCTCGCGTACGGCGTCGTGGGAACCCTGGGCCATGGGGCGCCTCCTCCTGGCACGACCCCCTTCCTGATCGTACGGTCGGGGTGCCCGGATAGCATCCGGCGCATGGAGCCGCAGCTGAGTGTCAGCGTCGTCGACGGGATCGCCACCGTCGTCATCTCGAACCCCGCGAAGCGCAACGCGATGACGGCCGCGATGTGGCGGTCCCTGCCGGGGCTGCTCGCCCCGCTCGCGACCGACGCCGAGGTCCGCGTCCTGGTCCTCACCGGTCAGGGCGAGACCTTCTGCGCCGGCGCGGACATCTCCACGCTGCGGGAACCGGGCGACGAACAGCAGGCGCTCGCGGTTCGGGCCGAGGAGGCGCTCGCCGCCTTCCCGAAGCCGACGCTCGCCGCCGTCCGCGGCTACTGCGTGGGCGGCGGCAGCCAGCTCGCCGCCGCATGCGACCTGCGGTTCGCCGAGGAGGGCGCGCGTTTCGGAGTCACCCCCTCGAAGCTCGGCATCGTCTATCCGTCGTCCTCCACCCGGCGGCTGTCCTCGCTCGTGGGGCCCTCGGCCGCCAAGTACCTGCTCTTCTCCGGCGAGTTGATCGACTCGGCGCGGGCGCTGCGCACCGGCCTCGTGGACGAGGTGCTGCCGTCGGGCGAACTGGACAAGCGGGTGGGCGAGTTCACCCGCGTCCTGACGTCCCGGTCGCTGCTGACGCAGGCGGCGGCGAAGGAGTTCGCCGACGGCCGGGTCGACCGTGACGCGTACTGGGCGGAGGAGGCGCGCGGCAGCGGCGACACCGCGGAGGGGGTCGCCGCCTTCCTGGAGCGCCGCGCGCCCCGCTTCGGCTACGGGATCTGATCCGTTCCGGCCGCCGTCAGTCCTCCTGGGCGAGGACCGTCTCCGCCTGCCCCCGCCAGCGTGCGACGATCGCGGCCGGCGCCTTCTCCGGCGACCCCGCCTCGTAAGGAGGCTGCGGGTCGTACTCCGTCAGGAGCTGGACGGTCTGCGCGACCTCGTCGCCGGCGATCCGTCCGAGCAGGTGGAGCGCCATGTCGATGCCCGAGGACACTCCGGCGGCGGTGACGTATTTGCCGTCGAAGACGACCCGCTCGCCCGTGGGTTCGGCGCCGAAGGGCTTCAGCTCGTCGAGCGCGAGCCAGTGGGCCGTGGCACGGCGGCCCGCGAGCAGGCCGGCGCCGGCGAGGATCAGCGAGCCGGTGCACACGGACGTGGTCCAGGTGCTGGTGGCGTCGGCCGTACGGACCCAGGCGAGGATCTCGGGGTCGAGCATCGCCTCGCGCGAGCCCGGCCCGCCGGGGATCAGGAGGATGTCCGGGGCCGGGACGTCGGCGAGGGACTTGTCGGCGACCAGGGCGAGACTCCCCTGGTCGCCCCGGACCTGGCCCGCCTCCTTGGCGACGAAGACGGTCTCGGCCCCGGGGAGCCGGGACAGGAGCTCGTACGGGCCGACGGCGTCGAGCGTGGTGAAGCGGTCGTAGAGCAGGACGGCGATCTGCATGGTGTTCCCCTCGGTGGTCGGTGATGGTGATCGGTGTCGGCGAGCCCGTGACGGGTGGTCGGCGGGCGTGCCCGTGCGGTGGTCGGATCGGTGGCATCGGTCAGCGGGTCGGCGACACGGGTGCGTGGAAGCGGCGTCGGTACTCGGCCGGGGCCGTGTCGAGCGCCTTGACGAAGGCCCGGCGCATGGCCTCGGGGGTGCCGTAGCCGGCCGCCCGGGCGACCTCCTGGACCCCCACGGCCGTCTCCTCCAGGAGCCTGCGCGCGTGCTCCAGCCGGACCCGGTCCACGTACCGGCCCGGAGTCGTGCCGGTCTCCGCCTGGAACGCGCGGGCGAAGTGGCGGGGCGACAGCCGGGCACGGGCCGCCAGCGCCTCGACGGAGAGGTCCCCCTCGGGGTGCTCGGTGATCCACTGCTGGAGGTCGCGCAGGGGTGCCCGCCGGGCGGTCTGCGCGGCCAGCTGGGCGCTGAACTGCGCCTGGTTGCCCGGGCGGCGGAGGAAGACGACCAGATGACGGGCGACGGTCAGCGCGGTGTCGCGGCCCAGGTCCTCCTCGACCAGCGCGAGGGCGAGGTCGATGCCCGCGGTCACGCCGGCCGAGGTGGAGATCCTTCCGTCGCGGACGAAGATCGGCTCAGGCTCCACCTCGACCTCGGGGTAGCAGCGGGCGAGATGGTCGCAGGCGACCCAGTGGGTGGTGGCCCGGTGACCGTCGAGGAGCCCGGCCTCGGCGAGCAGCAGCGCACCGGTGCAGACGGAGACCAGACGCTCGGCCTGCGGGGCGTTCTCGCGCAGCCAGTCGACCAGCCGGGGGTCGGGGTGGCGGGTGCCCTCGCCGCCGGGGACGAGGAGGGTGTGCGGGCGCTCCGCGTCGGCGAGCGTCGTGTCCGGGAGGATCCGCAGGCCGCTCTGGGTGCGGACCGGCCCCCCGTCGAGCGAGGCGGTCAGGATCGGGTAGGCGGCGTCGCCGCCGGAGGCGCGGCCGGCCCCGGCGAACACCTCCACCGGTCCGGTGACATCCAGGCTCTGCACGTCGTCGAAGAGGACGACGAGCACGGGTCGCTTCGTCATGTGTTCCATCCTTGGCGTGGTCCGGGATGTCCGCAATGACGAAGGCCCCACCTTTCCTGCCATCGGCCGGCGGCGGCCGCGGCCGGGGCCGCCCCGGGCTTCCGGTCGTACCGACCAGTCGGTAACGTGCCGTCCATGACCTCTCTGCCGCCCCGCGCGGGCCGCCGCTGCCACCACATGCTCAACCCGATGCACTCCACGGTGTACTTCTCACCGGACCTGGACACCGAGTTCCGGGCCCTCGGATTCGATGACACCTCGGCCATGCGGCTCGCCTCGCGGAGCGCCGCGATGGGCGCCGTGGGCGCCGGCACCGTCGCCGCGGCCTTCTCCAACTACAACGTCGAGCTGCTGGCCCGGCACCTGCCGGCCGTCTGGGACATCGCCTCGCCGGGCGACGTGCTGGCCGCGCGGCTGCGGGCCGTGGACGCCACGATGCGCCGTCTCCTCGGCGAGGAGGCGATCGCCTCGGCCGAGATGGCGGAGGCCGCCGAGCTCGCCCTGCGCGCCACCGAGGGCTGCACCCGGCACGCCCGGCCGCTCTACTCGGCCCACGCCGACCTGCCGGTCCCCGAGGAGGCGCACCTGCGCTACTGGCATGCCGCGACGCTGCTCCGCGAGCACCGGGGCGACGGCCACCTGGCGGCCCTCCTGAGCGCGGGCCTCGACCCGCTGGAGGCGATGGTCAGCCACACCGCCACCGGCACCGGCATGAACCCGCGCTGGGCGCTGGGTGCCCGCGGCTGGCGCCGCGCCGACTGGGACGCCGCCGCCTCACGGCTGCGCGAGCGCGGGCTGCTGGACGCGGACGGCGAGCTCACCGTCGAGGGGGTCGCCCTGCGTGACGCGGTGGAGGAGCACACCGACCGCATGGACTCCGCGCCGTACGAGCACCTGGGCGCGGCGGGCGTGGAGCGCCTGACGGAGCTGGGCAAGGGCTTCCGCAACGCGGCCTTCCTGGCGGGGGCCTTCCCCGCGGACCTCGGCGACAAGGGCTGACGTCGGCCGCCGCGCGGGCGGGGCGGGTGCGGCGATACAGTCGGCGACCCGGCAGAATGCTGTCGCAAGCTTGAGGCACGAGAAGGCGAGTCGGACACCGTGACGACGTCCATCGAAGGCAGGATCGCCGAGGAACTCGGCGTACGCGAGCGACAGGTGAGGGCGGCCGTCGAGCTGCTCGACGGCGGATCGACCGTGCCGTTCATCGCGCGCTACCGCAAGGAAGCGACCGAGATGCTCGACGACGCGCAGCTGCGCACGCTCGAGGAGCGGCTGCGCTATCTGCGGGAGCTGGAGGACCGGCGGACCGCCATCCTCGATTCCGTACGGGAGCAGGGCAAGCTGACGGCCGAGGTGGAGGCGCAGATCCGGGCCGCCGACACCAAGGCCCGCCTCGAGGACATCTACCTGCCCTTCAAGCCCAAGCGGCGCACGAAGGCGCAGATCGCCCGCGAGGCCGGCCTGGAGCCGCTGGCGGAGGGGCTGCTCGCCGACCCGTCGGTGGAGCCCGCGGCCGCCGCGGCGGCCTTCGTCGACGCCGACAAGGGCGTCGCCGACCCGGCCGCGGCGCTGGAGGGCGCCCGCGCGATCCTCACCGAGAGGTTCTCCGAGGACGCCGACCTCATCGGCGAGCTGCGCGAGCGCATGTGGGGCCGGGGACGGCTGGCCGCCAAGGTCCGCGAGGGCAAGGAGGAGGCGGGCGCGAAGTTCGCCGACTACTTCGACTTCGCCGAGCCCTTCACGGCGCTCCCCTCGCACCGGGTCCTCGCGATGCTGCGCGGCGAGAAGGAGGACGTCCTCGCGCTGGAGCTGGAGCCGGAGGAGCCGTCCGAGGCGCCCGGCCCGTCCGCGTACGAGGGCATGGTCGCCCATCGCTTCGGCGTCGCCGAGCGAGGACGTCCGGGCGACAAGTGGCTGCTGGACACGGTCCGTTGGGCCTGGCGGACCCGGATCCTGGTCCATCTCGGGATCGATCTGCGACTGCGGCTGCGGACGGCGGCGGAGGACGAGGCGGTACGGGTCTTCGCGGCGAACCTGCGGGACCTGCTGCTCGCGGCGCCGGCCGGCACGCGGGCCACCCTGGGCCTGGACCCCGGTTTCCGTACGGGCGTGAAGGTCGCCGTGGTCGACGCGACGGGCAAGGTCGTGGCCACCGACACGATCTACCCGCACGTGCCGGCGAACAAGTGGGACGAGTCGCTGGCGAAGCTGGCGCGGCTCGCGAAGGAGCACGCGGTCGAGCTGGTCGCCATCGGCAACGGCACGGCCTCCCGCGAGACGGACAAGCTCGCGGCCGAACTCATCGCCAGGCACCCGGAGTTGCAGCTCACCAAGGTGATGGTCTCCGAGGCCGGCGCCTCGGTGTACTCCGCGTCCGCGTTCGCCTCGCAGGAACTGCCGGGACTGGACGTGTCGTTGCGCGGCGCCGTCTCGATCGCGCGGCGGCTGCAGGACCCGCTGGCCGAGCTGGTGAAGATCGACCCCAAGTCGATCGGGGTCGGGCAGTACCAGCACGACCTGTCCGAGGTGAAGCTCTCGCGTTCGCTGGACGCCGTGGTGGAGGACTGCGTGAACGGCGTCGGCGTCGACGTCAACACCGCGTCCGCGCCGCTGCTTTCGCGGGTGTCGGGGATCGGCGCCGGTCTGGCCGAGAACATCGTGGCGCACCGTGACGCCAACGGTCCCTTCCGGTCGCGCAAGGCGCTGAAGGACGTGGCGCGGCTCGGGCCGAAGGCGTACGAGCAGTGCGCGGGCTTCCTGCGGATCCGGGGCGGCGACGACCCGCTGGACGGGTCGTCGGTGCACCCGGAGGCGTACCCGGTGGTGCGGCGGATGGTGAAGACGACGGGCGGCGAGGTCGCGTCGCTGATCGGCAACACGGGTGTGCTGCGGTCGCTGCGGGCGGACGAGTTCGTCGACGAGACCTTCGGTCTGCCGACGGTCACGGACATCCTGCGCGAGCTGGAGAAGCCGGGGCGGGACCCGCGGCCGGCGTTCAGGACGGCGACCTTCAAGGAGGGCGTCGAGAAGATCGGCGACCTGGCCTCGGGCATGGTCCTGGAGGGCGTGGTCACGAACGTGGCGGCGTTCGGGGCGTTCGTGGACATCGGTGTGCACCAGGACGGCCTGGTGCACGTGTCCGCGATGTCCAAGACCTTCGTCAAGGACCCGCGCGACGTGGTGAAGCCGGGCGACGTGGTCCGGGTGAAGGTCCTGGACGTCGACATCCCGCGCAAGCGGATCTCGCTGACGCTGCGCCTCGACGACGAGGCGACGGCGGAGGCGGGGTCCGGGCAGCGGGAGCGTCGCGAGCGCGGCGACCGTGGCGGGCGCGGTGAGCGTGGCGGCCGTGGTGAGCGCGAGGGCCGTGGTGAGCGCGGTGGCCGCCCGCCGCAGCAGCGCCGGGGCCAGTCCCAGGGCGCGGCCCCGGCCGCTCCGGCGAACAGCGCGATGGCGGACGCGCTCCGCAAGGCGGGCCTGCTGAACGAGGACGGCGGCGGGAAGCGGCGCGGCCGCTGACACCGACGAGGGGCCCGGCCGGAAGCCGGGCCCCTCGTGTCCCACCGGGGGCACCGTGCCGGGGTCTCCCGCCGCCCTTCGGCGCGGGCGGTCGCTCAGCAGGTCGAGTGGAAGAGCCCGCCCACGGGCCGGGAGCCGGCGATCAGCGCGTTGTAGCGCTCGACGGCTGCGGGGGTCTCGTCCACATGGACGTCCACTCCGGCCTCTCGCAGCAGCTCCAGGGTCGGCGGGGCGACCCCCAGCCGCCCGTGCATGCCGAGGCCGAGGACGACGACCTCGGCGCCCCTGTCGAGGAGCACGCGTACGTCCCCCGGTTGTATCCCGGGGCTGTGCCGGGTGCCGTGCTCGGCCCAGTCCCACGCGTGGCCGCCGCCCGGGTACAGGACGAAGTCCTTGCCCGGGGCGATGCCTTCGGCTTCCATCAGGCCCCAGTCGAGGCGGATGATCTTCGGGGAGCGGGCCGGGCTCGTCGACTCGTCGATGTCGGTCATGCGGGCAGCATCGCAGCCCCGGCGTCGGCCCGAGCGGGAACCCCCTACGCGTTCGGGAGGAAGCGGAGGGCCCATTCGGCGCGGTTGGCCACGGTGAGGTCGTCGTCCTCCGTCAAGGGCAGGAGCAGGGCCCGGGAGCGGGTGGGGTCGGCCTGGACCAGTTCGACGATCTCGGTCGCCAGGGCGTCCTGGTCGTCGCCGAGGTCGACGGAAGAGGCCCGCAGCAGGGCGGGCAGGGCGTCCGGTCCGCCGATCGCGGCGAGGA
This sequence comes from Streptomyces sp. NPDC047971, assembly GCF_040653355.1. NCBI lineage: Bacteria > Bacillati > Actinomycetota > Actinomycetes > Kitasatosporales > Streptomycetaceae > Streptomyces > Streptomyces sp. NPDC047971. Next base: position 428,915 of record NZ_JBEZNW010000001.1, read on the forward strand.
CGCCGCCGAGCAGCTCGCGGGCGTAGGCGTTGCGCTCGACGAGGGCGCGGTCCAATTCGGACTGGAGACGCGGCAGGAGCGCGGCGTCGCCCGAGGCGGCGATCTCGTCCGCGAGGTCGATGGTCTCGTCGACGTCGGCGTCGAGGTCGTCCAGCATCTCGGTGAGCCGGGTCAGCAGGTCGGTCATGGTGCCTCCAGGAATGCGCCGTCCGTCAGGACGGGGACGGTCTCCGAGGTGTCGACCTCGGCGGCCACCGCCACGTCCTGCGGATAGCCGTACTCGTACAGTTCACGCCCCGAATCGCAGCGGCGCAGCTCCGCCGCGGGGTCCTCCGTCGCCTCCCACAGCGTGGCCGCCGCCCGCGCCTCGGGCGTCAGGTCGCAGGCGACCAGGGCACGCAGAGCAGCCAGCACGGCGCCCGCGCCCAGCAGGTCCTCCAGGGCGGGGCGCAGGGAGCCGTCCGGCCACCGTTCGCCCGCGGCGACGACGGCGAGCGGGCGGGCGTCGGAGCCGTAGCCGTGCCGGGCCAGCCAGTGGGCGACCGCCGTGCGGTTGCGGAGCGAGGCGGCGACCACGGTCGCCCGGCCCGCCCCCGCCGCGATCGTGGAGCCGTTCGGGGACGGCAGGACCAGCCGCGGGACGGGCGGGGCTGCCCGCAGCGCGGCCGGGGAGAGGGTCCACGGGGTCTCGGGCGACGCCTCGCTCCGGCCGACGGCGAGGACCGCGTCCCGATCCGCCGCGTACGCCGCCGCCGTCCCGTCCCTCCAGCGGTACGGGATGACGGAGGTCCCGGCCTCGACCGCCACGCCCACCGACGTGGTGAAGGAGAGGACGTCGACGACGACCAGGCATGCGGCGTCCCCGGCCAGCAGGGCCGCCTCCGTCGGGCCCCAGCCGAAGACGGCACCCATCAGAGTTCGGTCACCTTGCCGGCCGCGACCTCGACGCGACGGGTGGTGCGCACCGCGTCGAGCATCCGCCGGTCGTGGGTGACCAGGAGCAGCGTGCCGGTGTAGGAGTCGAGGGCGGACTCCAGCTGTTCGATGGCCGCCAGGTCCAGGTGGTTGGTCGGCTCGTCGAGCACCAGCAGGTTCACCCCGCGCCCCTGGAGCAGGGCCAGCGCGGCGCGGGTGCGCTCGCCCGGGGAGAGCGTGGTGGCCGGGCGCAGGACGTGGTCGGCCTTGAGTCCGAACTTCGCGAGCAGCGTCCGCACGTCGGCCGGCTCGGTCTCCGGCACCGCCGCGCAGAAGGCGTCGAGCAGCGACTCGGAGCCGTGGAAGAGCTTCCGCGCCTGGTCGACCTCGCCGACGACGACCCCCGAGCCGAGCACCGCGTCGCCCGCGTCGAGCGGGAGCCGGCCGAGGAGCGCGGCGAGCAGGGTCGACTTGCCGGCGCCGTTCGCGCCGGTGATGGCGACGCGATCGGCCCAGTCGATCTGGAGCGTGGCGGGCCCGAAGCGGAAGTCGCCGCGCCGGACCTCCGCCTCGCGCAGGGTGGCCACGACCGAGCCCGAGCGCGGGGCGGCGGCGATCTCCATCCGCAGCTCCCACTCCTTGCGGGGCTCCTCGACGACGTCGAGCCGTTCGATCATCCGCTGCGTCTGCCGGGCCTTGGCGGCCTGCTTCTCGCTGGCCTCGCTGCGGGCGTTGCGGCCGAGCTTGTCGCCGTCGGTGGCCTTGCGGCGGGCGTTCTTGACGCCCTTGTCCATCCAGGACCGCTGCATGTGGCCGCGCGCTTCGAGGGCCGCCTTCCTGCCCGCGTACTCCTCGTAGTCCTCGCGGGCGTGCCTCCGGGCGGTGTCCCGCTCCTCCAGGTACGCCTCGTAGCCGCCGCCGTAGAGGGTGATCTGCTGCTGGGCGAGGTCGAGTTCGAGGACCTTGGTCACCGTGCGGGTGAGGAACTCGCGGTCGTGGCTGATGACGACCGTGCCGGCGCGCAGCCCCCGTACGAAGGCTTCGAGCCGCTCCAGGCCGTCGAGGTCGAGGTCGTTGGTGGGCTCGTCGAGGAGGAAGACGTCGTAGCGGGAGAGGAGCAGGGAGGCGAGGCCCGCGCGGGCGGCCTGGCCGCCGGAGAGGGAGGTCATCGGCTGGTCGAGGCCGACGGTCAGGCCGAGGGAGTCGGTGACCTCCCCGGCGCGCTCGTCCAGGTCGGCGCCGCCGAGGTCGAGCCAGCGTTCCAGGCTCAGGGCGTACGCGTCGTCGGCGCCGGGCGTCCCGTCGACCAGGCCCTGGGTGGCCTCGTCCATGGCGGCCTGCGCCGCGGCCACGCCCGTGCGGCGGGCCAGGAACTCCCGTACAGTCTCGCCCTCGCGCCGCTCCGGCTCCTGGGGCAGGTGGCCGACGGTGGCGGTGGGCGGGGAGAGCCTCAGCTCGCCGTCCTCGGGGGTGTCGAGCCCGGCGAGCAGCCGCAGCAGGGTCGACTTGCCGGCGCCGTTGACGCCGACGAGGCCGATGACGTCGCCCGGGGCGACGACGAGGTCGAGGCCGGCGAAGAGGGAGCGTTCGCCGTGGCCGGCGGCGAGGTCCTTGGCGACGAGGGTTGCAGTCATCAGGAGATGAATCCTAGGTCAGGCCCGCGGGTGGACCCGTATGCGGCCGGTGCTCCCGCCGTCAGCGGACGACCGGGACCACCAGCTCGCTGCCGGTGGTGCGGGCCACGACGAAGGACTGTCCCTTGACCGCCTTGGCGTCCAGCGGGATCCGGTGGACGCCGGGCTCCAGCACGTCGTCGAGGAGCAGCTTCTCGTGGGTGCGGTAGAGCCGGTCGAGTCGGTAGGCGACGAGCTGGACGCCGACCGCGGAGCTGACCTGGATGGTGGCCTCGGCCGCCGTGGCGGCCAGCGCGGTGACGCGGCGCCGCTCCGGCGGGGTCGGGTCGAGGGCGGTGACGATCTGGGCGACGAGCACGGGGATGACCGGGGCCAGCCCGTCGACGTACGCGATGTCGGCGCCGGCGCGCGCGAAGGAGTCGCGGACCCCGGCCCGCACCTCGTCGCCGACGGCCCGGCCGAAGGCGACGGCGCCGTAGCCGCGCAGCTCGTCGTCGGTGACCCCGTCGGTGTCCTGGACGATGTCGGCGCCGATGCCGATGGTGCGCAGGGCCGCGGCGAGCTTGCCGAGGACGGCCGCGCGGGCTCCGATGAGCAGGACACGGCGGTGGGAGGGCGTGGCCGTCCCGTCCTCTCCGTCCGGGAGGAGCCGCTCCAGCTCGGCGCGGTACCGGTCGCCGCGGAAGCGGTACGGGCCGATCCCCCGGTAGCCGTTGAAGTCGAGGTCGGCGCTGTCGTCGGTCTGCCAGGCGAAGTCGCGCCAGACGATGTCGTCGCCGTCGCGCTCGATGACGGCGGTGACCGCCCCGCAGCCGAGGTCGTCGCACTCGGGACAGCCGTAGATCACATGGCGGCCGCCCGCCAGTGGCGCCTCGGCCTCCAGCAGGAGCCCGCGCACGCTGTCGGTGAGGATCGCGGGCGGGATGTCGGAGGCGAGGGGCGAGACGGCGTCGAGGTCGGCGAGGCGGAAGAGGAGTGGCCGGCCGTCGACGACGAAGTCGAGGAAGTCCCGGTGCATGCGACGGCTGCCGCCCGGGGAGACGGCGCCGGTGCGTATCGCGGGGGCGAGGGCGAAGGACGCGTACTCGGCAGACATGTTCGGAAGTATTCCCCGGCGGCGGGCGATCCGTGCATGGTCCGTGCGGGCATGACCGGTCGCGACGTGGTCCGGCCGGGCGTGGTCCGGGTACGTTCCGCTCATGAGCGAACAGGTGATCGTGGTCGGCGGCGGCGTCATCGGTCTGACGACGGCCCTGACCCTGGCGGAGCGCGGGCTGCGGGTGCGGGTGTGGTCGCGGGAGGCGGTGACGGAGACGACCTCCGCGGTGGCGGGGGCGCTGTGGTGGCCGTATCGGATCGAGCCGGAGGCGGAGGCCGGCGCCTGGGCGCTGGCATCGCTGCGGGTGTACGAGAGGCTGGCGGACGATCCCCTGGGCACGGGGGTCCGGATGGTGCCGGGTGTCCACGCGGACACGGTCCTCGGGAATCTCGGGGACTGGGCGCGGGAGGTCTCCGGCCTGCGGCAGTTGGCGGCCGGGGAGGTGCCGGGTCCGTACCGGGTGGGGCTGGCGGCCCGGCTGCCGCTGATCGACATGCCGGTCCATCTGGAGTGGCTGCGGGCCCGGTTCGAGGCGGCGGGCGGGGTGGTGGAGCGGCGGGCGGTGACCGGCTTCGGGGAGGCGGCCGAACGGGCGCGGGTGGTGGTCGACTGCGCGGGACTCGGTGCCCGGGAGCTCGTGCCGGACGCTGGGCTGCGTCCGGTGCGGGGGCAGTTGGTGCTGGTGGAGAATCCGGGGATCGAGGAGTGGTTCACGGCCGCCGACGCGGCGTCGAGTGACACGACGTACTTCTTCCCGCAGCCCGGGCGGCTGATCCTGGGCGGGACGGCACAGGAGGGTGACGAGCGGCTCGGGGCGGATCCGGCGACGGCGGCGGCGATCGTGGCGCGGTGCGCGCGCGTGCGGCCCGAGATCGCGGGCGCCCGGGTGCTGGGGCACCGGGTGGGGCTGCGGCCGGCCCGGTCGGGTGGGGTGCGGATCGAGGCGGAGCGGCTGCCGGGCGGCGGACGGCTGGTCCACAACTACGGGCACGGAGGAGCGGGGGTGACGGTCGCCTGGGGCTGCGCCCGCAGCGCTGCCGATCTGGCGACCGGCTGAACGACCGGGGAAGGCGCGACCCCGGCCCGGTCGCGAGACCGGGCCGGGGTCGGGCCCGCGGAGGGTTACTGCCAGGGCTTGCCGGCGTTGTTGTCCGCGTCGACACACGCCTGGGCCTGGCGCTCCAGGGCGTCGGCATAGGCGCGGACCTTGCGGGCCTCCGCCGTGGATCCGAGGCGCTGGAGCTTGGCGGCCTTGGAACGGAGTTCGGCCGCCTGCTGCCGCAGCTTGGGGACGTCGCAGACGATCTTCTTGCCGGCCGCGTGCGCGGGCTCGGCGGTCACCGTCTGACCGAGCAGCAGGCCCCCGGCCAGCAGCGTCGTCGCGGTCAGGGCGGTCAGGGTGCGGCGCAGCGGCGTCGCGTGGTTCATGTGGTTCACCTTTCGGGCCGTGGGGACCCCGCTGCGGCCGTCGGCCGGAGAGGCCCCCACCAGGTACGGTCGATACCGGCCGGTAACAATAGCTGACGCCCGATCAACTCCCGTCACCCGGTGCCCCCGTACCCGGTCCGATGCGCAGTTCGAAGTCGCCGTCGTACTTCTCGTGACCCGCGATCACGGCCAGTTCGATCACCTCCTCGCCCACCTCGCCCCGGACGATGAGCGGGTCGTGGCGCAGGTCCCGCATGAGCGCCACACACATGCCGATCATCACGAGGACGAACGGCGCGGCCACCAGGATCGTGAGGTTCTGCAGGCCGGCGAGCGCGTCACCCTGGCCGTCCCCGATGAGGAGCATGATGGCGGCGACGGCGCCGGTCACCACACCCCAGAACACGACCACGGGACGGGTCGGTTCGAAGGAGCCGCGCTGCGAGAGCGTCCCCATGACGATCGAGGCGGCGTCCGCGCCCGAGACGAAGAAGATGCCCACGAGGATCATCACCAGCAGGCTCATGACGCCGGTGATCGGGAACTCCTGGAGCAGACCGAAGAGTTGCCCCTCCGGGGTCGTCTCCTCGGAGAGCTCGCCGCGTTCGCTGAGCTTCATCGCCGTGCCGCCGAAGACGGCGAACCAGACGAGGCTCACGGTGCTCGGCACGAGGATGACCCCGCCGACGAACTGACGGATCGTCCGGCCCCTGCTGATGCGGGCGATGAACATGCCGACGAAGGGCGTCCAGGAGATCCACCAGGCCCAGTAGAAGACCGTCCAGCTCCCCAGCCAGTCATGGACGTTCTCTCCCGCGGTCACCTCGGTGCGTCCGATCAGCTGCGGCAGGTCACCGATGTAGGCGGCGATCGAGGTGGGCAGCAGATCCAGGACGACGATGGTGGGGCCGGCCACGAAGACGAACAGGGCGAGCACCACGGCGAGCACCATGTTGATGTTGGACAGCCACTGGATGCCCTTCTCGACGCCCGAGATCGCGGACAGCACGAACGCCACGGTCAGGACGGCGATGATGCCGACGAGCAGCGCGGTCCCGGTCGTCCTCAGCCATCCCAGCTCCTCGATCCCGCTGCCGATCTGGAGCGCGCCGAGCCCCAGCGAGGCGGCCGACCCGAAGAGGGTGGCGAAGATGGCCAGGATGTCGATGACCCGGCCCGGGCCGCCGTTGGCCGCCTTCTTGCCGATCAGCGGGACGAAGACGGCGCTGATGGTCTGCCGCCGGCGGCGCCGGAAGGTGGAGTACGCGATCGCGAGCCCCACCACGGCGTAGATCGCCCACGGGTGCAGCGTCCAGTGGAAGAGGGTCGTGGCCATCGAGACCTGCATCCGCTCGGCCGAGTCGGCCGGGCTGGTGCCGGGCGGCGGGGTGCCGTAGTGGGCGAGCGGTTCGCTCACTCCGTAGAACATCAGGCCGATGCCCATGCCGGCGCTGAACATCATCGCGATCCACGACACGGTCCGGAACTCGGGGCCCTCGGTCTCGTGGCCGAGGGTGATCCGCCCGTACCGGCTGATGGCGAGCCACAGCGCGAAGACGACGAAGCCGGAGGCGGCGAGCATGAACGCCCAGCCCCCGTTGCGGATCAGGCCGTCGAGGAGGTCGCTGGAGACGCTCTCCAGGCTGCCCGTGGCCGTGGCGCCCCAGACCACGAACGCGACGGTGAGAACGGCGGTGACGCCGAACACGATCCAGTCGGTCCGGGCCTTGGACTGGTGGCCGGGGCCACGCGGGAGGGCCACCGTCACCGGCAGCCCTTCCCGGCCTCCTCCTCGCCCTCCGCCGCCCCCGGGCTCGCCCGCTCTCTGTTCTTCCTGCGACAAGGTGGCACCTTTCACGGCATTACGGGACAGACTGAACTCGCTCCGTAAGGCAGTACCACACGTGACGCGCTACATCCGGGACCAACTCAGCCCATCAACAGACCTCCACCGGCTGTCCGGTGGTGAGCCGGTACGCCGCCCGGCCGTCGAGCAGCAGCGGGACGAGCGCGCGCTGCGACTGCCGCAGGGGGACGAGGACGCCGTCGCCGTCCCGCCGGACGGTGATCCCGTGCAGGGCGAGTTCGTCGCCGAACTCGGCGTACTGCGCGCGGTCCAGCCGATAGCCGCAGGGCGGGTCCTGGATCGTCTCGGCGGGCTCGGGCGGGTCGTTGTCCGCACCCCCGAGCATCACCGGCCCCCGGTCGGCGAACCCGGCCACCCGGGCCGCCGCCGTGGCCGCGCCGAGCCGCCCGCGCCGCTCGTCGACATAGCTGAAGGCACCCTTCAGAGCGGCGAGTTGCGTGCGCACCCGGCGCAGCTGATTGCGCGCCGTGTCGTCCTTCTCGGCCTCGGTCAGGGCCTCGACCCGAGTCTCCACGAGCAGCCCGACGGAGTGCTTGACCCCGGCCGTGTTGCGCAGGATCCGCTCCTGGCCGTCGCCCGCGACCTGCTTGACGGGCTTTCCGGTCAGGGGGTCGGTCCAGATCCCGTAGATGCCGCTGCCGAAGCCGGCGGCACCGGCCGCCGGCCGGACGTAGGACTCCGAGAGGGTGTGGGACTCGTCGTGCACGTGCGCGGCGGCGTTCGGGTTGCGCGGCCAGAGCGCCAGCAGGTCCTTGTCGTAGTAGGGCGAGGTCCCGCCGTACTCGTGGAGGTCGTAGATCACCTCCGGGCGCCGGTCCCTGATGAGCGCGGCCATCGCCCGGCCCTCGGCGGTCTTCAGGGCGATGTGGTCGCGGTTGACGTCGACGCCGTCGGCGTTGCCCCGGGTGTCGGCCTCGCGCCCGTCCGGGTTGGCGGAGGGCACGACGAGAACGGTGGTGCGCGCGAGGAAGCGGCGGGTCTCCGGGTCCCGCGCGTACGCCAGGTCCCGCACGGTGGTGAGACATGCCTCCCGGCCCGACGGCTCGTCACCGTGCTGGCTGCAGACCAGCAGCACGGTGGTGCCGGCATGGGGCGAGCCGACGGTGGCGAGCCGGATCGGGCGGCCCTGCTGCGTCGTGCCGAGGGTGCGCACCGACACGCGGTCGCTGCCCCGGTCGACGGCGGCGAGGAACGCCGTCTCCTCCTGCTCGCCGGTCCACCGGGCGCCCCCGCTCCCCTCGAAGCCCGTTCTCGGGGGCGGGGTGGCGGCCGCGGTGCCCGCGGCCTCCGCGGGGACCGCGACGAGCGGGAGACCGAGGGCGGCGACGCCCGCCACGAGGGCGAGCGTCCGCCGGGAGCGGCGGTGCGGGGTGTGCGTCATCGGGCCTCTCCGGGAAGCGGGTGGTTCGAGCGCGGGTGTCCGACGCCGTCCAGCACGCGTCCGCCGGGTGCGAGGCGGGCGCCGTCCGTGCCGGCCGTCGCCCGGGTGAAGGCGTCCGGGCCGCCGACCAGGGGCAGTTTGGCAGAGGTGCGGGCCAGATCGAGGGTGATCGTCGGCGTGGTGGACGGCGGATCGAGGAGGTCCTTGTCGGTGCCGCCGATGATCAGGGCGAGCCGGTGCCCGGCCGGGACGACGTGGTCGGTGGCCGCCAGCTTCAGGGTCATCGTGTACGCCGTGCCCGGGGTCAGCGGCCGGCCCCTGCCGGGGTTGGCCCAGGTGCCCAGGTCAGCCCAGCCTCGGCTGACGACCGTGAAGTCCACGTCGGCCGTGCGGGCCTCGGTGTCCTTGAAGCAGGCGCTGTCGCCGCTCGTGCTCGCGCCCCAGCAGGACCGCTGGGTGAGCGTGGTGATGCCCTCACCCGGCGCCGCGTAGTCCCGGATGGTGTCGGGGCCGATGTCGACGAGAACGGCCGTCAGATGGGCGGTCGGGGTCGACGGGGTGGCGGTGACGGTGACCGTGGAGGGGCCCGAGAGCCGCAGGTCGCGTCCGAGCGGCCGGGTGACGAAGCCGGCCTTGGCGGCGGTCGGCTCGTCGATCCGCGCGGCCCAGTCCGTCTCGCCCAGGGCCGGGTCGTCGGTGAAGGTCTCCGTGGCGCCGGGTGCCGCGGCGGTACGGCCGAGGGTCCCGACACCGGGCGCGGTGCCCGTGCCGGGGCGCAGCGTGGTGGGCCCGGTGGCGCGCGGCGGCCAGACCCGGTCGGTGGTCCAGCGGTCCGGGGCACGTTCGACGTCGGCCATGGGCTCCCGGTCGATGCCGTTGTCGTGACCGAGGAGGTAGTGGTCGAACCAGCGGTGCAGGGTGCGGACCCAGTCCGCGCGCCGGAAGTCGAAGGGGTCGACGTGACCGGTCTGGGAGAGCCAGATCTTGCGCTCGACACCACGGGCGGCGAGGGCGTCCCACCACTGGCCGAAGTGGTTGGCGCGGACGTTGAGGTCCTGCTGCCCGTGCACGACGAAGACGCTGGCCCTCACCTTCCGGGCGTCCGGAACGTGGTCGCGCTCGCTCCAGGCCGGGGTCCAGTCGCCGCTGTACGGCGTGGCGGCGGTGATGCGCTCCTGCACCGCGCCACAACGCGCGTTCGCTTCGGGACTGTTGACGTACTCCGAGAGCCAGCTCGGGTTGGCGTTGTAGAGCGGGGCGCCCTGGGAGTGGAAGTAGTCGTACCAGGAGGAGATCGCGCCGATCGGCACGATGGTCTCCAGGCCCTCGACGCCCGTCGCGGCGACGCCGTTGGCGATGGTTCCGTCCCAGCTCTTGCCGATCATGCCGACCTTGCCGGTGGACCAGGTCGTGGCCCGGGCGCGGTCGGGGCCGGTACGGGTGGTGTATCCGCGGGCCCGGCCGTTCAGCCAGTCGACGACCGCCTTGGCGGACTGGACGTCGGAGCGGCCGCCGACGTCGTCGCAGCCGTCGGAGCGGTTGGTGCCGGCGAGATCGACGGCGACGAAGGCGTACCCGCGGGGGACGAAGTAGTTGTCGTAGAAGAGCGGGAACTGGACGGGGTTCCCTGCCGCGTCGTACGTCTTCTTCTGGCCCTCGTTGCCGCGTCCGCAGCAGGAGTAGTACGGGCTGGCGTCCATGATGACCGGGATCTTCCGGCCGGCCGCGGCGGGCTCACGGGGCCGGATGATGTCCGCCGCGACCCGGTCGGTGCGGCCGTCGCCGTCCCCGTCGAGTCCGGTGTCCACCCAGACGGACTCCCGGATCGCGTCGGCGTACGAGTGGACGGGCTTCGACTCCCTTACGGGGGCCTGCGCCTGAGCCCCGGTCGGGGACACCAGCGCGGCCATCAGGGCGGCCGAGGCGGCCGCCACCAGGGTTCTGCACGACAGACGGGCTCTGCGGGTTCTCCGCACAGGTATCGGCATGGGGCGGAACGTACCCCGGTCAACTCCCGAGCAAAAGAGTGCAGTCGTGAGCGGGAACACGCCGCCCGGGGCCGGAGCGTTCGTTTCGGCCGAATGGCGATCGTGTGGCGCGTGGGGCCATGGACATGACGGGGCGTCGTGGCCCTGAATAGTGTCGATAAGGACCGAAGACCATTCGTGCTTCTTACAGACTTGGAGCTCTCGTGCACCGCAGACTTGTCGTTCCGAGCGCGCTCGCGGCCTCTCTCCTGCTGGCGATCCCGGCATCGGCCGCCGACTACGTTCCGGGCGCATCGGGCATCGGCGATCCCTACTACCCGGCCAGTGGCAACGGCGGTTACGACGTCTCCCACTACGACCTGCGGCTGACGTACCAGCCGGCCACCGACCTCCTGGAGGGCACGGCGACGATCCTCGCCACCACGAAGCAGAACCTCTCCCGCTTCAACCTCGACCTCGGACTGAAGGTCGGCGAGGTGCGGGTGAACGGCAGGAAGGCGACGTTCGCCGCCACCGGGGAGCAGGAGCTGGAGATCACCCCGGCGACCCCGCTGGAGAAGAACAGGGCGGTCTCGATCGTCGTGCGCTACGCGGGCAAGCCCTCGGAGGTGAAGATCGGCGGCTGGACCGCCTGGCACCGCACCCCCGACGGCGGTGTCGCGGCCCAGGAGCCGGACTCGGCCGCGTGGTGGTTCCCGTCCAACGACCACCCCCTGGACAAGGCCACGTTCGACGTCTCCGTCGCCGTGCCGGACGGCACGCAGGCGATCAGCAACGGCGTGCTCCAGTCGCAGTCCTCCCGGCTGGGCTGGACCCGCTACAACTGGCGCTCCAACAAGCCGCAGGCGACCTATCTGGCCACGCTCGCGGTGGGCAGGTTCGACATCACCACCGACAAGACCGCCGCGGGGCTTCCGGTCCTCAACGCGTACAGCAGGGACCTCGGCGACAACGCGGGCGCGGCCCGGGCCTCGATCGAGCGGACGGCCGAGGTCGCGGAGTGGCTGGAGGGGGTCTTCGGGCCGTACCCCTTCAACGCGCTCGGGGGCTACGTCCCCAACGTGACCAGCGGCTACGCCCTGGAGACGCAGACCCGGCCGTTCTACAGCCCCCGGCAGTTCGCGAACGGGGCGAACGTGTCGGTGGTCGTCCACGAGCTGGCGCACCAGTGGTACGGCGACAGCGTCTCCGTCGACGGGTGGAAGGACATCTGGGTCAACGAGGGCTTCGCCCGCTACAGCCAGTGGCTCTGGTCGGAGAAGGAGGGCGAGGGCACGGCCCAGGAGCTGGCGGACTATGTCTACGCGACCCGCGCGGCCGAGGACCCGTTCTGGACGGTGAAGCCGGGCGACCCGGGCCCGGACAACCAGTTCCACATCGCCGTGTACGACCGGGGCGCGCTGGCCCTCCAGGCGCTCCGCAACGAGATCGGCGACGAGGACTTCTTCGCCGTTCTCAAGGGCTGGCCGACGGAGTTCGCGTACGGCAACGCCAGGGTCGGGGACTTCGTGGCGTACGCCGAGCGGATCTCGGGCAAGCCGCTGGCCTCGCTCTTCGACACCTGGCTGTACCAGCCGGTGAAGCCGGCCGCGCCGACGGCGGCCGGGGCCGGCGTCGGGGTCACGGCGCGGTCGGCCGCCGCCGGTCCCGCGGTGGTGAAGCCGGTGAAGCCCGCGCAGCCGAAGTCGTGGAAGAAGATCGCGGAGACGAACACGATCCACGAGCACGACGAGCACTGAGCTCGGCGGCGCGCCCCGCTCCCGCCTCCCGGGGCGGGGCGGGGCGCGCCCGCACCCGTCGGTAGGCTCGGCACGAACAGGCGGCCGGAGGGTGGGAGCACAGCGTGTCCGAGTCGGAGCGGTACGGCGATCCGGCGGTACGGGAGTCCGTGGCGGGGCGGATCGCCGCGGAGTGGGGGCTCGAACTGCCGGATTCCTTCTTCCGGTTCCTCGACTTCCTGGCCGTCCTCGGGCCCGCCGAGGAGCGGGCGCTGCGAGACGTGGAGCTCGCGCCGTACGGCGTCCTGGACCTGTTCGCCGATCCGTCGGCGCTCCCCCGCGAGGGTCTCGACATCCGGGTGCACGGCCGGTACTACCGCGACCCTCCGGAGTTCCTCACGTTCCTGCACGGCGGTTCGGACGGGCTCCACTACGGGCTCTGGTCCGACGACGGGCGCACGTGCGACGCGGTCGCCTCGTACTGGACCAACGACGGCGACGGCATCACGCGGCGCCACGGGACCCCGCTGGAGGCGGTGCGGGCACGGATCGAGCGGGCGCGGCGGGACCTGGCGGACCACGCCGCCGACGGCGAGGACGTGGGCGAGCGACTCGCCGACCTCGGGCGGCTGCGGACGGCCCTGACGGGCTTCGAGACCGGGGAACGCACCGAGACGGGCCTCGCGTACTCCGAGGCGTACGACTCCCGTCGGCTGCCCGTCGATCCCGACCGGGTCACCACCCTGGACGAGGCCGGAGCGCTGGTGTCCGGGGCGACCGCGCTCGGACGTCCACCGCACATCGGGGCCGACGAGTACCGCTTCGGCACCTTCATGGAGGAGCTGTTCCAGGACGCGGGGGCGCTCCGCGCCGCCCGCGACGAGGCGCTGCGGCGGGCGGCCGCCGGTGATCCAGCGGAGGCCCTTGTCCTCGGACGGGATCTGCACTGGGCCTCGTACGGCGAACCCGACCGCGAGGAGTACGCGCACGAGCTCCTGGCCGTCGCCTACCGGGAGCTCGGCCGTCCGGCCCTGGCGACGACGGCCGCGGCCCACCACCGTCATCGGGGCCTCTCGCAGGTGGATGTGCTGCGACGGGAGCGCTGAGGGCCGGGCCGGTCGGGCCCGCCGTCGAACCGAGAGCGCTTTCCCCGGGACGGAACCACCCGCCCGTCACCGGATACCCTCGACGCTGTAGCGCCGTCACCCACCGTGTCCGTGAGGAGCCACCTTGAGCGAGCCGACGTCCGGGACGCGTCCGACCCTGGAAGCCGTCGCCGCGCGCGCCGGGGTGTCCCGGGCCACGGTGTCCCGCGTCGTCAACGGCGGGGCCGGCGTCCGCGAGGCCCTGGCCGAGAAGGTGCGCCGGGCCGTCGAGGAGCTCGGGTACATCCCCAACCACGCGGCGCGGACCCTGGTGACCCGGCGCAACGGCGCCGTCGCCGTGATCATCGCCGAACCCGAGTTCCGGATCTTCTCGGACCCGTTCTTCGAGCAGCAGGTGCGCGGCATCAGTCGGGAACTCACCCTGCATGACGCCCAGTTGGTGCTGCTCTGGGTGGAGGGACCGGGCGATCACGAGCGGATCGCCCGCTATCTCGGAGGCGGCCACGTCGACGGCGCGCTGGCGTTCTCGCTCCACAACGACGACGAACTCCCCGAGATCGTCCGACGGGTCCAGGTGCCCACGGTCTTCGGCGGGCGCCCCGGCTGGACCGGCCCCGAGGACGAGCCACAGGTCCCGTACGTCGACTGCGACAACCGCGGCGGGGCCCGCACCGCCGTGCGCCACCTCCGCTCGCTCGGCCGCCGGAACATCGCGCACATCACCGGACCGCGCGACCAGACGTCCGCGCTCGACCGTCTCGACGGATACCGGGACGAACTCCCCGACGGCGGGCCCGACCTGGTCGCCGAGGGCGCCTTCACGGAGGAGAGCGGGGCCCGGGCGATGAGCGAACTCCTGGCCCGCCGCCCCGACCTGGACGCCGTCTTCGCGGCGAACGACCTGATGGCCTCGGGCGCGCTGCAGGTCCTGCGCGAGCAGGGCCGCCGGGTCCCCGAGGACGTGGCGCTCGTCGGCTTCGACGACATGCTGCAGGTGGCCGAGGCGACCGATCCCCCGCTCACGACCGTCCGCCAGGACATCGAGGGCATGGGCCGGCTGATGGTACGACTCCTGATGCGCACCCTGGACGGCGCGGGTGCCGTCGAGCCCGTGATCACCCCGACCGAGCTGGTCCTGCGCGCCTCCGCGTGACGGAGGCCGCCCAGGAAGTCCGTGTAAGGGCCTTGAACTCCGGGGCGAACGGCGCCGGTACATCGAGCTGTTACGCGTTCGACTCTTGACGGGAACCTCACCGGAGAGGCACGCTCCTGACGCATTCCTGAGAGCGCTCTCAAGACGGAGGCTTCCCATGCCCACTGCCCGATCCGCCCGTTCGACCGCCGCACGTCTCGGCGCCGTCGTCCTCACCGGCGCCCTGCTCGCAGCCTGCGGATCCGGGGGATCCGACGGCGCCTCCGACAGCGCGGGCGGAAAGGTCACGATCACCGTCGACCTCTACGGCTCCTTCGGCTACAAGGAGGCCGGGCTGTACGCCGCGTACGAGAAGCTCCACCCGAACGTCACCATCAAGCAGTCCGACACCGAGGACGAGCAGGACTACTGGAAGTCGCTCCAGACCAGGCTGGCCGGCGGGGGCGGACTCGCCGACGTCCAGGGCCTGGAGGTCGGACGGATCGCCTCGGTCACCCAGCAGCAGTCGGACAAGTTCGAGGACCTGACGAAGTACGGCGCGGACGCCCTGAAGGGCGAGTTCGCCGCCGCGAAGTGGTCCGCCGCGACCACGAAGGACGGCAAGGTCCTGGGACTCGGCACGGACGTCGGCCCCGAGGCGATGTGCTACCGCACGGACCTGTTCCAGCAGGCCGGACTCCCGACGGACCGGGCCGAGCTCGCCCAGAAGTGGTCCACCTGGGACGGCTACCTGGAGCTCGGCCGGCAGTACAAGGCCAAGGCCCCCGCCAAGAGCGCCTGGGTGGACAGCGTCGGCAGTCTCTACGCGGTCATGATCGGCCAGGAGGAGGAGCGGTACTACGACGCGTCCGGGAAGCTCGTCTACGCCGACAACCCCGCCGTGAAGTCCGCCTGGGACGCCTCGACGAAGGCCGCGCAGGAGGGTCTGAGCGCCAAGCTCGACCAGTGGTCGCCCCAGTGGAACCAGGCGTTCTCGACCGGCTCCTTCGCGACGCTCCCCTGCCCCGCCTGGATGCTGGGCTACATCAAGGGCCAGGCCGGTGACGCGGGCAAGGGCAAGTGGGACATCGCCAAGCTGCCCGGCGGCGCCGGGAACTGGGGCGGCTCCTACCTCGCCGTACCGCGCGCGGCCAAGCACAAGAAGGAGGCGTACGAGCTGATCAAGTGGCTCACCGCCCCCGAGCAGCAGGCCACCCTCTTCACCAAGCAGGGCAACTTCCCCTCCTCCACCGACGCCATCGCCCAGGTCTCGTCGGCGACCGACCCGTACTTCTCCGGAGCCCCGATCGGCCAGATCTTCGGTGACGCGGCCAAGGCGGCGCCGGTGCAGGTGCTCGGAATCCACGACAAGAACGTCGCCGACCAGATCACCAACGCGCTGAGCGAGGTGGAGCGCAAGGGCACCAGCCCGGAGAAGGCGTGGTCGAACGCGCGGAAGGGCGTCGAGAACGCCATCGGCTGAGCGCCGGGCAGGGGCCTCCCCGGCCCCCTGCCCCGGTTCGGAGCCGCACGCCCCGGGCGCCGCTCCGCACCGGGAGGCCGCCGTCCCGGCCGCCTCCGCCCCGCCGGCCCCGGCCGGCCTCACCCGCACCTCTCCCGACCACCCCGAAGGGCCGCAACGTGACCCTCACCGCCTCCGGGCAGGCGACGGCGCCCGTCCCGCCGCCGCCTGCCCGGTCCACCCGCCGGGCGCACCGCCGCAGGTGGGCCGCCCTCGTCCCGTACGCCTATCTCGCCCCGTTCTTCACCCTGTTCGCGGCGTTCGGGCTCTTCCCGCTCCTCTACACCGCCTTCGTCTCGCTCTACCGGGTCGAGCTGCAGACCCCCGGCGAGATGGAGTGGCGCGGCCTGGGCAACTACGCGGCGCTGCTCACCGACGAGTTCTTCTGGACCGCGCTGCGCAACACCTTCACGATCGGTGTACTGTCCACCGTGCCGCAGCTCGCGATGGCGCTCGGCCTGGCCCATCTGCTCAACTACAAGCTGCGCGGCCGGACCTTCTTCCGCACGGCGATGCTGCTGCCGTACGCCACGTCGGTGGCCGCCGCCACGCTCGTCTTCGCCCAGCTCTTCGGGCATGACTACGGACTCGTCAACTACGCCCTCTCGCTGCTCGGTTTCGATCCGGTCGACTGGCAGAACGGCACGCTCGCCTCGCAGATCGCCGTCTCCTCCATCGTGATCTGGCGCTGGACCGGCTACAACGCCCTGATCTACCTCGCCGGCATGCAGTCCATCCCCGCCGAGCTGTACGAGGCGGCGGAGATGGACGGCGCCTCGCGGTGGCGCCAGTTCTTCCACGTCACCCTGCCCGGGCTGCGTCCGACGATCGTCTTCACCACGGTCGTCTCCACCATCGGCGCGACCCAGCTCTTCGGTGAGCCGCTGCTCTTCGAGGGGTCGATCTCGGGCGGCATCTCCCACCAGTACCAGACGCTCGGGCTCTATCTGTACGAACAGGGCTGGGGCTTCTTCCACCTCGGCCGGGCCGCCGCCATCGCCTGGCTGATGTTCCTGCTCATTCTCGTCCTGGTCGGGGTCAACGCCCTGATCGTGCGCCGCCGTTCACGGAAGGAGGGCCGGGCATGACCACGCGTGTCGCCGGCCGTACGGGCCACGGGGGCCGGATCACGTACGCGATCCTGGTCCTCGCCGTCCTCGTCTCCGCCTTCCCGTTCTACTGGACGATCGTCGCCGCGAGCCGTTCCAACGCCGATCTGGCGCAGGTGCCGCCGACCCTGCTTCCCGGCCCCAACCTCTTCCGCAACTTCGAGGCGGTGATGGAGGAGGCGGACATCGGGAAGGCCCTCTTCAACTCCCTCGTGGTCTCGGGCTCCATCACCGTCGGCACCGTGCTGTGCTGCACGCTGGCCGGGTTCGCCTTCGCCAAGCTGCGCTTCCGCGGCCGGGGCGCGCTGCTCGCGATCACGGTCGGCACGATGATGATCCCGCCGCAGCTCGGAGTGATCCCGCTCTTCATGCTGATCGCCGAGCTGGGCTGGGTGAACCAGCTGCAGTCCGTGATCCTGCCCGGACTCGTCTCCGCCTTCGGCGTCTTCTTCATGCGCCAGTACCTGGTCCAGTCGCTGCCGGACGAGCTGATCGAGGCGGCGCGGGTCGACGGGGCGTCCTCGGCCCGGATCTTCTGGTCGATCGTGGTGCCCGTCGCCCGGCCCGGGATGGCGGTGCTCGGACTGCTGACCTTCATGGCCGCCTGGAACGACTTCTTCTGGCCGATCGTCGCGCTGTCCTCGCAGGAGCCGACGGTGCAGGTCGCGCTGCGTCAGCTGGGCGGCGGCTATGTCCACGACCAGTCCGTGATCATGGCGGGCACGCTGCTCGGCACCCTGCCGGTCCTGCTCGTCTTCGGTCTCCTCGGCCGGCAGATCGTGGGCGGCATCATGCAGGGCGCCGTCAAGGGCTGAGCCGACCGGGCCGGCCGTCGACCGTCGACCGTCGGCCCCTGCCCCTGCCCCTGCCCCTGCCCCTGCCCCTGCCCCTGCCGTACGGAACCGACCCGTATCCCCCCTCATTCTCACAGGAGTTCGCCCTTCATGAACGCTCTCTTCCCTGAAGGATTCCGCTGGGGCGCGGCCACCGCCGCGTACCAGATCGAGGGCGCGGCGGCCGAGGACGGCCGTACCCCTTCCATCTGGGACACCTTCAGTCGCACGCCGGGCAAGGTGCGCAACGGCGACACGGGTGACATCGCCGCCGACCACTACCATCGGATGCGCGAGGACGTCGCCCTGATGCGGGAGCTGGGCCTGACGGACTACCGCTTCTCCCTGTCCTGGTCCCGGATCCAGCCGACCGGGCGAGGACCGGCCGTGCAGAAGGGCCTCGACTTCTACCGCTCCCTCGCCGACGAGCTGCTCGAATCCGGGATCCGTCCCGTCGCGACCCTCTACCACTGGGACCTCCCCCAGGAGCTGGAGGACGCGGGCGGCTGGCCGGAGCGGGCGACCGCCGAGCGGTTCGCCGAGTACGCCGGTCTCGCCGCGGAGGCGCTCGGCGACCGGATCACCACCTGGACGACCCTGAACGAGCCGTGGTGCGCGGCCTTTCTGGGCTACGGCTCGGGGGTGCACGCCCCGGGCCGCACCGACGACGCGGCCGCGCTGCGGGCCGCGCACCATCTCAATCTGGCCCATGGTCTGGCCGCCGGCGTGCTCCGCGCGTCCGTGCCGTCCACGGCGGAACTCTCCCTGACCCTCAACCTCCATGCGATCAGGGCCCGTTCGGACGCCCCCGAGGACGTGGACGCCGCCCGTCGGATCGACGCGGTCGGCAACCGGATCTTCCTCGACCCGGTCTTCCACGGCCGGCTGCCGGCCGATCTGGTCGAGGACACCCGGTCGATCACGGACTGGTCCTTCGTCCGGGGCGGCGACCTGGAGGCGATCTCCACGCCGATCGACTCGCTCGGGATCAACTACTACGCGCCCTCCGTCGTCGCCGCGGGCACCTCGGAGTCGCCGTCCCCCTGGCCGGGCGCGTCCGACCGGGTCGGCTTCCCGTCCGTACCCGGGCCGCGCACGGCGATGGACTGGCCGGTGGACGCGGACGGCCTGCACGAGCTGCTGGTGCGGCTGCGCGACGAGCTGCCGGAGATCCCGCTGCTGATCACCGAGAACGGCGCCGCGTACGACGACTACGCGGACCCGGAGGGCGAGGTCCACGACCCGGAGCGGGTGGCGTACGTCGACGCGCATCTCGCGGCGGTGCACCGGGCGATCGCCGACGGCGTCGATGTGCGCGGGTACTTCCTGTGGTCGTTGCTCGACAACTTCGAGTGGGCGTACGGCTACGGCAAGCGGTTCGGCATCGTGCACGTGGACTTCGCGAGCCAGCGCCGTACCCCGAAGGACAGCGCGCGCTGGTACGCGGAGGTGATCAGGCGCGGCGGGCTGTCCCGCTGAGCCGTGCCGCGCGACGCGCCTCCCGGGCGATCGGCAGGTAGCGCAGCCGCTCGGGGAGTACGGGCACCACGGCCCGTACGACCCGGGCGAACCGGCGCAGCCGTCGCTCCTGCTCGTCGGTCCACTCCAGGCCGACGGCCTCGCGGGCGTCCGGTGGCATGAGGCCGACGGTGACGAAGGAACGGAAGCGGGCGAGGCGGGGCAGGAGCACCGGCCACGCCGCCCGGAGCAGCAGCCGCAGCGGCAGGGGGCCTCGGTCGGGCGGCGGTACCGGCTGGTCGGTGGCGACGAGCTCGCGCAGGACGACCGTTGCCTCCAGCTCACCGAGCATCTTGCGGTAGTACGGCCAGAACTCCTCGATCGTCTGGGGCATGTCCCGGTCGTGGATGCCGAGGATGCGGCCGACCTGGAGCCACTCGGCGTAGAGCCTGCGCTCCTGGGCCTCGGTGAGCGGGCGGTGGAGCAGGCGCAGGCCGTGGCGGTAGACGGGGAAGCCGGTGGCATGCACCCAGGCGTAGTTCGAGGGGGTGAGGGCGTGGTAGCGGCGGCCGTGGGCGTCGGTGCCCTGGATGGTCCGGTGGAGCTTCCGGAGCCGGCGCCCCTCCTCGGCCGCGTCCTCTCCCCCGTACACCCAGAGCAGGGCGGAGCGCAGGGAGCGCTCGCCGCGGCCCCAGGGGTCGGTGCGGAAGACGGAGTACTGGTCGACGCCCGCGCCGACGGCGGGGTGGGCGACCTGGAGGGCGAGCGCGGAGGGCAGCATCAGCAGGCCCCGGACGTCCCCCGCGACGCTCCACAGCACACCGCCGACGGGCGGCGGCTCCGGCGCGGTCCCCTTCGGGCCCTCGTCGGTCGTGGGCCGGGCGGGCCCCACGGGCCGGGTCGGTCCGGTCATGGGCACTCTCCTCACGTTCTCAGCGTGCTACGGCCGGGCATCCGCGGCAACGGGCACACATGGGTCGGGGCCGCGTCCCGGGCCTCGGCCCGGGGCGCGGCCCCGATCTCGTGGTGCGTGGGGGTCAGGCGCGGTCGGCGCCGACGGGCTCGCCGACGATGCGGCCGGCCAGGGCGCGGGCCCAGGCGTCGACGTCGGAGGAGAGCTCGCGCTCGGCGGCGGCGCGCTCCTCGGCGATGCGCGCGGCACCGGCGGCCAGGATCGCCTCGCGCTCGGCGAGGCCCTCGGCGCGGGCGGCGGCGATGGCGGCCGTGCCGTCCTCGGTGGCCTTGGAGCGGATGCGGGCGGCGTCGTGGCGGGCCTCGGCGAGCTCGGCCTCGTACTGCTCGCGGATCCGGGTGGCCTCGGCGCGCAGGTCGTCGGCGCGCTCGGTGCCGCCGGCGATGGCGTCCTCACGCTCGGTGAGGGTGCGGTTGATCTTCGGCAGGATGCCCTTCGCCAGGATCAGGAAGGTGAGGGCGAACAACACCACGCCGAGGATGAGCTCAGCCGTGACGGGGTTGAGCGGACCGAGGTCCATGTCGAAGATCGTCGAGTTCTGCGCGAGGGTCATGCGCGCATGATACCTGCTCGAAAAGGCGACAATCTCGGCGGGTGCCCGACTGTTGGCATGTTCGTGCCGACCACGCAAGATTCCCGCCGCCCAGAGTCTACCGGAAGGTAACTACGGCTGATTTGATGTGCCGCGCCGCACCAACCCCCCACCCACACACGGGAGTTTCTGTGCCGATCGCCGCTCACCGCCGTCGTGCCTCCGGCGCCGCCCTGTCCCTGGCGCTCGCCGCCGCGACCCTGGCCACGGCAGCCCCCTCGGCCTCGGCCGCCGAGGCGCCGCGCCTGAAGGTGCTCAGCTACAACACCTTCCTCTTCAGCAAGACGCTCTACCCGAACTGGGGCCAGGACCACCGCGCCAAGGCGATCCCCGCCGCCGGCTTCTACCAGGGCCAGGACGTCGTCGTGATCCAGGAGGCGTTCGACAACTCCTCCTCGGACGCCCTCAAGGCGAATTCGTCCGCCCAGTACCCGTACCAGACCCCCGTCATGGGCCGGAGCAAGAGCGGCTGGGACGCCACCAGCGGGGCCTACTCCGCCACCACCCCCGAGGACGGGGGCGTGACGATCCTCAGCAAGTGGCCGATCGTCCGCAAGGAGCAGTACGTCTACAAGGACGCGTGCGGCGCGGACTGGTACTCGAACAAGGGCTTCGTCTACACCGTCCTGGACGTCAACGGCGCCCGGGTCCACGTCGTCGGCACGCACGCCCAGTCCACCGACCCGGGCTGCTCGGCCGGCGAGGCGGCGCAGATGCGCAGCCGCCAGTTCAAGGCGATGGACGCCTTCCTCGACGCCAAGAACATCCCGGCGAACGAGCAGGTGATCG
Organism: Streptomyces sp. NPDC047971; assembly: GCF_040653355.1. Lineage (NCBI taxonomy): Bacteria > Bacillati > Actinomycetota > Actinomycetes > Kitasatosporales > Streptomycetaceae > Streptomyces > Streptomyces sp. NPDC047971. The sequence goes on from NZ_JBEZNW010000001.1 coordinate 450,459, forward strand.
TGGCGGGCGACTTCAACGTGGACTCCCGGACGCCCGAGTACGCGACCATGCTGAGCGACGCCGGCCTCGCCGGCGCGGACGCCCGCACCGGCCACCCGTACTCCTTCGACACGGAGCTGAACTCGATCGCCTCCGAGCGCTACCCGGACGACCCGCGCGAGGACCTCGACTACGTCCTGTACCGCTCGGGCAACGCCCGGCCGGCGAACTGGACGAACAACGTGGTCCTGGAGTCGACGGCGCCCTGGACGGTCTCCAGCTGGGGCACGAAGTACACGTACACCAACCTCTCCGACCACTACCCTGTGACGGCCTACTGAGCGCACCGCCCCGCCATGACCGGCCGGTCATGGCGGGGCGCCGGCGCCCTGCCGCGCCGAGGTGGCTGACGCCCGGGGCGGGCAGGAGTCGCGTCACCGGTCGACCAGGCGTGGACGCGGGGCCCCACCCGTGGATGGCGCGTCGGCGTCGTCGGTGCCGACCGGGCCGCGGGGCAGCATCCGGTCCAGCCACTTCGGCAGCCACCAGTTGGTCCGGCCGAGGAGTGTCATAGTCGCCGGTACCAGCACCATGCGTACGACCGTGGCGTCGATGAAGATCGCGGTGGCCAGGCCGAGCCCGAACATCTTGGCGGAGGGGTCGTCGGCGACGGAGAAGGACAGGAAGACCGCCACCATGATGAGGGCCGCCGAGGTGATGATCCGGGCGGTGCCCGAGATGCCCTCCACGACCGCCGCGGCGTTGTCGCCGGTGCGCACGTACTCCTCCCGCACGCGGGAGAGGAGGAACACCTCGTAGTCCATCGACAGGCCGAACAGGATGGCGAAGAGGAACATCGGGATGAACGACACGATCGGAACCGTCGCTTCCAGCCCGATGAACGCGCCTCCCCAGCCCCACTGGAAGACCGCGACCATGATGCCGTAGGCCGCACCGATGCTCAGCAGGTTCAGCAGTACCGCCTTGAGCGGCACGACGACCGAGCGGAAGACCAGCATCAGCAGCAGGAACGACATCGCCAGCACGGCGGCGACGAACACCGGCAGGCGTTCGCTGGTGCGTCGGCCCACATCGGACAGGCTCGCGGCGGCGCCGCCGACGTGCGCCCTGGCCGGACCGTGCCCGATCGCCGCGGGCAGCACCTCGGCGCGCAGCCGGGCGAGGGTGTCGGCCGTGGCCCTGTCCTGAGGGCCGGTCGTCGGGAACACCACGAGGGTCGCGATGCCGGTGGCCCGATCGATGTGCGTCGGCGCGACGGACGCGATGCCCGGATCCGCCGCGACCGTCGAGACGAGACGGTCCAGCGCACCCGGATCACCGGCGGGGTCCGCGGCGATGACGAGGGGACCGTTGGTGCCCGGGCCGAATCCCTCGGCGACGAGGTCGTAGGCCCGGCGCTCGGTACGGCTCTGCGGAAGCGAGCCGTCGTCGGGCAGGCCGACGCGCAGGCCGAGCACGGGCAGCGTCGCCGTCAGCAGCAGCGCCGCGGCGCCGGCCGCGTACGGCACCGGGTGCCGGCCGACGTGCCCGAGCCAGCGCCGCCACCCGGCGGCGGGGACGGGCCCGGCCGCCGTGTCCCGCCGTCGGCCGAGGCGGCCCGACCGCCCGGCCCGAAGGGCACGGCCGATCCGGCCGGGCCGGCCCAGCCGCGGGCCCGCCGCGCCGAGGAAGGCCGGCAGCAGCGTCACCGACGCGAGCACCATCGTCAGGACGACCATCGAGACGGCGAGCCCGCCCACCGTCATGAACGGCACGTTCGCGACGGCCAGGCCGAGGATCGACACGACGACGGTGCCGCCGGCGAAGACCACCGGCCGCCCCGCCGTCGCCACCGCTCGTCCGGCTGCCGCCTGCGGATCGAGCCCGCACGCGAGGTACTCCCGGTGCCTGGCGAGCACGAACAGCGCGTAGTCGATGCCCACTCCGAGCCCGACCATGCTGCCCAGGACCGGTGCGAAGGCGGGGACCTCCGTCATCCCCGCCAGTACCGTCATCGTGGCGATCCCGACGGTCAGCCCGAAGACCGCCATGCCGATCGGCAGCGCGGCGGCGACGAGCGAACCGAACGCGAGGAACAGGATCGCCGCCGCGGCGAGGAGGCCGATCAGCTCGCTCACGCCGCCGTCGGGGTCGGAGAAGGCGTAGAAGAGGTGCCCGCCCATCTCGATGCGCAGCGGCAGTTCGGCGCGCAGCCGGTCGCCGAGGGCGACGAGGGCGTCGAGGTCTTCGGCCGAGAGCCGGCTCTGGTCGGGGTACTGCACCCGGACGACCGCGATCCGCCCGTCGGCCGAGACGAGGCCGCCGCGCACGGCGGTGTCCCCGCCCGCCGTGAGCGCCCCCGCCGGGTCGCTCGTGCCGAGCACGTGCGGCAGCCGCTGCACCTCGGCACGCAGCCGCGTGAGAGCGGTGCGCGCGCCGTCGTCGTCGAGGAACGTCGCACCGTCGTCGAGGGGGGTGACGACCATGTGGGCCGTCATACCCTCCTGGCCGGTGCCGGCCCGCTCGATCAGTTCCGCGGCCCGCTGGGAGTCCAGTCCCGGAGCGGTCATCGAGTCCGCGGTCCGCCCGCCGAAGGCCACCGCGGCGAGGACGGCGAGCGTGGCCGCGACCAGCCATGCCGCGATCACCCGCCAGGGATGGCGGGCGGCGCCTGCGCCCAGGCGCAACAGGGCTTTCGAGAGCATCGGGTCCTCCAACCACCTCGTCGGCCGTCCTTGTGCGGCCGCCGATGCCGAGGCTCCTTGCCACGGCGCTCCGCGACATCGGCCCGCGGGCCGCGGATCCGTCGGCCCCGGGGCGGAGTGACGACCCGTCCTTTCGGCCGATGCGCGCCGCGCCGCGGTCCCTAGGCTGAGAACCGTGCTCCGAGACGACCTGCGAACCCTGTGGACCGAACCCCGGCCGCCCGACGCGCCCGCCCGGGTGTGGCGGGACCGGGCGCTGCTCGCCGTGAGCCTGGGCGGTGTGGTGCTGGAGGCCGGCCTGCGCGAGAACGTCGTGTGGCGGCCGGTGGCGGTGGTGTTCGCCGTATGGCTGTGCCTGCTGCCCCTGTGGCGCCGGACCCGTCCGCTGGCGATGGTGACGCTGGCGTTCGGCTCGGTGATCCTGCTTCAGGCGGCCTCGCTCGTCGCCGCACCGCGCGAGCCCGTCGGCCTGTACACCGGCGCGGTCGTGCTCGTGCTGGTGTACGCGCTGCCCCGGTGGGGATCGGGACGCGAGGTCGTGCTGGGCGGCGCGGTGATCCTGGCGGCCGGCGCGCTGTGTTCCGTCACGGACGAGACCCCGGTCGTCGAAAACGTCGTGGGCCTCGCCTTCCTGCTGGTGCCCGGTGCGGTCGGAGCCGCCGTGCGGTTCCGGGTGACCGCTCGCGAGCGACAGACGGAGCAGGTGCGCTCCCGCGAGCGCGAGCAGCTCGCCCGGGAACTGCACGACACGGTGGCCCACCACGTGTCGGCCATGGTGATCATCGCCCAGGCCGGCCGGGTGCTCGCGGGCACGGACCCGTCCGCCGCCGTCGAGGCGCTGGAGGGGGTCGAGGAGGAAGGGGCGCGCACGCTGGAGGAGATGCGCGCCATGGTGGCCGCGTTGCGTGACCGCGGGGTCGGCGCCGAGCTGGCGCCGCCCGCAGGTGTCGCGGATCTGGAGCGCCTGGTGCGCACCCCGGGTGGCCGCCTCAGGGTCGACCTGGGACTCGACGGCGAACTGGACGCGCTGCAGCCTGCCGTGGACGCGGCCGTCTACCGGATCGTGCAGGAGTCGGTGACCAACGCGCTGCGCCATGCGGTCGACGCGACCGAGGTCGTCGTCCGGGTCGCCGCGGAACGGCACCTGGTGCGGGTGAGCGTGCGCGACAACGGCCGGCGCACCGGCCGGGGTCGCGACGGATACGGACTTACCGGACTACGCGAGCGCGCGACGCTGCTCGGCGGCACACTACGAGCCGGCCCGGGTACCGACCGGGGCTGGCATGTCGACGCCGAACTGCCGAGAGCGAGGAGCGAGAGCGGTGTCCATTCGCGTCCTCGTCGCTGACGACCAGACGATCATCCGCACCGGGTTGCGGATCATGCTGAACGCCCAGCCCGGCATCGAGGTGGTCGGCGAGGCCGCCGACGGACGGGAGGCGGTACGTCTGGCCCGCGAACTGCGCCCCGACGTCTGCCTGTTCGACATCCGCATGCCGGTGCTCGACGGGCTGGAGGCCACCCGGCTGGTGGCCGGCCCGGGCGTCGCCGACCCGCCAGCCGTGGTCGTCATCACCACGTTCGACCTCGACGAGTACGTCTACGGCGCGCTGCGTGCCGGCGCCCGCGGATTCCTCCTCAAGGACACGGGACCGGACCTTCTGGCGCAGGCCGTGCGGTCGGCGTCGGAAGGTGAGGCGCTCATCGCGCCCAGCGTCACCGTCCGTCTGCTCAGGGCGTTCGCGGACCTCCCCGCGGGCCGGCCCGTGGCCCAGCCGGTCTCCCCCGTCACCGCCCGCGAGGAGCAGGTGCTCCTCGCCGTCGCTCGCGGCCTGACCAACACCGAGATCGCCGACTCACTGCACATCAGCCTCAGCACGGTGAAGACGCATCTGGCCAGCCTGATGGCCAAACTCGGCGCCCGGAACCGGGTCGAGATCGCGATGTGGGCCTACGAGACGCGCCGCATCCTCCCCGGAACCTGAGCCGGCTGCCGGGCCGTGTCCGACGAGTGCCCGCCCATCACCCGCGTCGACAACGCTCGTGATCCCTCCACCTAGTACCCGTACCTCCCGAACTGGGTGTACACCCAGAGGCCCACGACCCCCGCCACACAGATGAGGACCATCCAGGAGCCGAAGCTCGTGTGGCGGCTCCTGCGCGGGCGGGCGGGCTTGGCCGGGCGCTCCTCGCGCGCGACGCGCCCGGCTCGACCGGGACGCTCCGTGCGGGCCCGCGCCGGCTCCGTCTCGGCGACGGCGGCGAGCAGGCGGCGGCAGACCGCGGCCAGTTCCGTCGTCCCCGCCGTGAGGTCGACGACGATCTCCGCGCGGGCGGGCGCCGTGGTGCCGCCGTCGAGGAGGCGTCCGGCCCGCAGCCGCGCCTGATCCTTGCCACCGGTCGGGGCCAGGCTGATCCAGCGCCCCACGTGCTCGCCGCGGATCACCACGCCGCCGCCCCGCTCCCGGTACACGGTGTGCTCCCGCCACAGGACCGCGGCCAACTCCGTGGCCGTCTCCCTGAGTTCCGTGTACATGACCCTCCCCAGTCACCGATCCCCAAATTCGAACAAGCACGTGACTCTAGCGGCAGGTACACGCCAGGCGACGCGCGGGTGGGGCGGAGCCCCGGGCCCCGTCAGGGCTCGAAGTCGTAGACCGTGACCGGTATCCCCCTGGCCGTGAGCCGCTCGGCGACCAGCGGCTCCACCCGCGCCCACTTCCCGCCGGCGAGACCGCACCCGATTCGCGGCATGTGCACGGACGCCCCCAGCTCCTCCGCCTTGTCGGCGAGCAGCCCGAGCGCCGCGTCGATCGCCTCGTACCGCACGGGCACACCGGTGCTCCGGCCGGTCCTGATGCCGCGCTGGCCCACCAGGTTGGCCACCCAGACATACGGCCCGACCGGCACGAACTGGGCCGCGCCGAGCCCGAAGTCGTTCCGCGCGCGCTCCCGGTGCCAGCGGCGGTAGGCCGCCTCCGGCTCCGGCCAGCGCCGCGACAGCGCGAGGACGAATCCCTTGCCCCAGCCGCCCAGGTCGTTGCAGACATGCGCGATGATCTTGACGCCCTTGCCCCCGGGGGCGGTGGCGTCCCCCCGTACGTACGTGATCCCCGACATCTCTCCACCGTACGAGGCACCACTGACACCGCGCGAACACTTTTACAACGCTGGTGAGACAGCAATACTGTTGCACCGATGGGGAACGGGCACGGCACCGGAAGCGAGGCAGCTCAGATGGGCACCGAGACCGAGGAGCAGCCGCCGACGTTCACCGTCGACGAGCTGGCCGCGCGGGCGGGCGTCACCGTGCGGACCGTCCGCTTCTACAGCACCAAGGGGCTGCTCCCGCCGCCGGCCATCGGGCCGCGGCGGGTCGGACACTACGGACCCGACCACCTCTCCCGGCTGGCGCTGATCGAGGAGCTCCAGCGGCAGGGCATGACGCTCGCCGCGATCGAGCGCTACCTCCACCAGCTGCCGCCCGACCTCAGCGCGCGGGACCTCGCCGTCCACCGGGCCCTGGTCGCCTCCTGGGCCCCGGAGTCCGCCGAGGAGATCACCCGGCGCGAGCTGGAACGGCGCGCGGGGCGCGCCCTCGCCGACCCCGACGTCGACCGGCTCGCCGCCATGGGCGTCCTCGACAGGACCGCGGACCCGGACGTCTTCCGGCTCGACGCGACGCTGCTGCGCCTCGGGGTGGAGCTCCTCGACGTGCCCATCGCGCACGAGACGATCCTCGCCTCCCGCACGGTCCTCCTGGAGCACGCCCGCGCCGCGGCGCAGGAGCTCTCCCGGCTCTTCCAGGACGAGGTGTGGAACCCGTACCGGGAGAGCGCCGAGGACCCGGACCACGTCGCCGCCATGAAATCGCTCTCCGCGCACATGCAGCCGATGGTGATCCAGGCCCTCGTCACCGCGTTCCAGCGCTCCCTGAGCGAGGAGCTGCGAACGGCCTTCAGGACGCCCTAGTCCGCCGGCCCTCAGCCCTGGCCGGGCTGGTCGGTGAACACCTCTCCCCGCTCCGCCTTCGCCACCAGCAGCGCGGGCGGCTGGAAGCGGTCCCCGTACTTCTCCGCCAGCTCGCGGGCGCGCGCCACGAAACCGGGCAGCCCGCCCTCGTACCCGTTGATGTACTGGAGCACGCCACCGGTCCACGCGGGGAAGCCGATGCCCATGATGGAGCCGATGTTGGCGTCGGCGACCGAGGTGAGGACGTTCTCCTCCAGGCAGCGCACGGAGTCCAGCGCCTCCGAGAAGAGCATGCGCTCCTTCATGTCCTCGAAGGGGATGTCCACATCGGTCCGGGTGAAGTGCTCGCGGAGGCCGGACCACAGCCCGGCCCGCTTGCCGTCCTCGCCGTACTCGTAGAAGCCGGCTCCGCCGCTGCGTCCCGTACGACCGAACTCGTCGACCATCCGGTCGATCACCGCGTCCGAGGGGTGCCCGGCCCAGGTGCCGCCGGCCTCCTCGATCGCGCGCCGGGTCTCGTTGCGGATCTTGCGGGGCAGGGTCAGGGTCAGCTCGTCCATCAGGGACAGGACCTTGGCCGGGTAGCCGGCCTGGGCGGCGGCCTGCTCGACGGAGACCGGGTCGGCCCCCTCGCCGACCATCGCGACGCCCTCGTTGATGAACTGCCCGATCACGCGGGAGGTGAAGAAGCCCCGCGAGTCGTTGACGACGATGGGCGTCTTGTTGATCTGCCGCACCAGGTCGAAGGCGCGCGCCAGCGCCTCGTCCCCGGTCCGCTCGCCCTTGATGATCTCGACCAGCGGCATCTTGTCCACCGGCGAGAAGAAGTGCAGGCCGATGAAGTCCTCCTGGCGCTCCACCCCCTCGGCGAGCACCGTGATGGGCAGGGTCGAGGTGTTGGAGCAGAGCAGCGCGTCCGGCTCGACGACGTCCTGGATCTCCTCGAACACCTTGTGCTTGAGCGCGGTGTCCTCGAAGACGGCCTCGATCACGGCGTCGCAGCCCGCCAGGTCGGCCGCGTCGCCCGTCGGGGTGATCCGGGCGAGCAGTTCGTCGCGCTTCGCCTCGGTCGTGCGGCCCCGCGAGAGCGCCTTGGCGAGCAGCTTCTCCGAGTACTCCTTGCCGCGCTGCGCCGCCTCCGCGGTGACGTCCTTGAGGACGACCTCGATGCCCGCGCGGGCGCAGGAGTAGGCGATTCCGGCGCCCATCATGCCCGCGCCGAGGACGGCGACCTTGCGGACCGGGCGCTGCTCGAAGCCCTGGGGGCGGTTGGCGCCGGAGTTGACGGCCTGGAGGTCGAAGAAGAACGCCTGGATCATGTTCTTCGCGGTCTGGCCGGTGACCAGCTCGGTGAAGTAGCGGGCCTCGATGGTCAGCGCGGTCTCGAAGTCGACCTGGGAGCCCTCGACGGCGCACGCGAGGATGTTGCGCGGCGCCGGGTAGGGCGCGCCGTTCAGCTGCTTCTTCAGGTTGGCCGGGAAGGCCGGGAGGTTGGCGGCGAACCGCGGGTTCGACGGGGTTCCGCCGGGGATCTTGTACCCCTTGACGTCCCAGGGCTGCCACGACTCGGGGTTCGCGTCGATGAAGGCGCGTGCCTTGGCGAGCATCTCCTCGGGCGTGGTGGCGACCTCGTGGACGAGGCCGTTCTCCAGCGCGCGTCGCGGGGAGTACTGGGTGCCCTGGAGGAGCACCTTGAGGAGGGCGTCGGCGATCCCCATGAGCCGGACGGTGCGGGTGACGCCGCCGCCCGCGGGGAGGAGTCCGAGGGTGACCTCGGGCAGGCCGATCTTGGATCCGGGCGCGTCGAGCGCCACGCGGTGGTGGGAGGCGAGGGCGATCTCGTAGCCGCCGCCGAGGGCCGCGCCGTTGATGGCGGCGACGACCGGCTTGCCGAGGGTCTCGATGCGGCGCAGCGAGCGCTTGATCTCGGTGCCGGTGTCGAAGGCGATCTTCGCGTCCTCCGGGCGCAGCCGGATCATGTCCTTGAGGTCGCCGCCCGCGAAGAAGGTCTTCTTGGCGGAGGCGTAGATGATGCCGCGGATGGAGTCCTTCTCGGCCTCCGCCCGGTCGGCGATCGCCGCGATGGAGTCCTTGAACGCCTGGTTCATGGTGTTCGCGGACTGGTTCGGGTCGTCGAGGACGAGGGTGACGATGCCGGTCTCGTCCTGCTCCCAGCGGATGGTGGTGCTCTGGCTCATTGCTGCTTCTCCGTAAGGCTGGTGGGACGGACGGTCAGACGCGCTCGACGATGGTGGCGATGCCCATGCCGCCGCCGACGCACAGCGTGGCCAGGCCGTAGCGCTTGTCCTGGCGCTCCAGCTCGTCGACGAGGGTGCCGAGGATCATCGCCCCGGTGGCGCCGAGCGGGTGGCCGAGCGCGATCGCGCCGCCGTTGACGTTGACCTTGTCCAGGCTGATGCCCATGTCCTTGACGAAGCGGAGCACGACTCCGGCGAACGCCTCGTTGATCTCCACGAGGTCGATGTCGTCGATGGTCAGGCCGGCCTTGGCGAGCGCCTTGCGGGTCGCGGGCGCGGGCCCGGTGAGCATGATGGTCGGCTCGGAGCCGGAGACCGCCGCGGCCACGATCCGGGCGCGCGGGGTGAGTCCGTGGCGCTCGCCGACCGCCTTGGAGCCGATGGCGACGAGGGAGGCGCCGTCGACGATGCCGGAGGAGTTGCCGGCGTGGTGGACGTGGTCGATCTTCTCGACCCAGTGGTACTTCTGCAGCGCGACGGCGTCGAAGCCGCCCATGTCGCCGATGGCGGCGAAGGAGGGCTTGAGGGCGGCGAGCGAGTCGGCGGTGGTGCCGGGGCGCATGTGCTCGTCGTGGTCGAGGACGACCAGGCCGTTGCGGTCCGTGACCGGGACGACGGAGCGGTCGAAGCGGCCGTCCTTCCAGGCGGCCGCGGCGCGCTCCTGGGAGAGCGCCGCGTACTCGTCGACGTCGCGGCGGGTGAAGCCCTCGATGGTGGCGATGAGGTCGGCGCCGATGCCCTGGGGGACGAAGCCCGTCTCGTAGTTGGTCATCGGGTCGGCGAACCAGGCACCGCCGTCCGAGGCCATGGGGACGCGCGACATGGACTCGACGCCGCCGGCGAGGACGAGGTCCTCCCAGCCCGACCGGACCTTCATCGCGGCCATGTTGACCGCTTCGAGGCCCGAGGCACAGAAGCGGTTCTCCTGGACACCGGCGACCGTGTCGGGCAGTCCCGCCGCGATCGCGGCGACCCGGGCGATGTCGGAGCCCTGGTCACCGACGGGGCCGACGACGCCGAGGACGATGTCGTCGATCGCGGCCGGGTCGAGTCCGGGGAAGCGGGCCCGGATCTCGTGGATGAGGCCGACGACCAGGTCGATGGGCTTGGTGCCGTGCAGGGCGCCGTTGGCCTTGCCGCGTCCGCGCGGGGTGCGGATCGCGTCGTACACGTACGCTTCGGTGCTCACGAGAAGCCTTTCAGGAGGGTGGGGAAGCGGGAGGTCAGCCGAGCAGGGAGCGGCCGATGATCTCCTTCATGATCTCGGTCGTCCCGCCGTAGATGGTCTGGATGCGGCCGTCGGTGAAGGCCCTGGCCACCGGGAATTCGGCCATGTAGCCGTATCCCCCGTGCAGTTGCAGACAGCGGTCGGCGACGCGCTTCTGCAGCTCGGTGGCCCACCACTTGGCCATCGAGGCGTGGACGGCGTCGAGTTCGCCGTTCGCGTGGTCGACGATGCAGCGGTCGAGGAAGGTGCGGGTGACGGCGCACTCGGTGGCCATCTCGGCGATCTCGAAGCGGATGTGCTGCAGTCTGGCCAGGGGCCGCCCGAACGCCTCGCGCTCCTTGACGTAGGTGGTGGTGATCTCCAGGAGGTGTTCGGCGGCGGCGATGCCGGCCACGGCGATGGCCATCCGCTCCTGGGCGAGGTTGGTCATGAGGTGGACGAAGGCGCCGTTGAGTTCGCCGAGGAGGTTCTCCTTGGGCACGCGCACGTCGCGGAAGAAGAGTTCGGCCGTGTCCTGCGACTTCTGGCCGATCTTGTCGAGGTTCCGGCCGCGCTCGAAGCCCTCCGCCCCCCGCTCGACGACGAGCAGCGACAGTCCGTGGGCGCCGCCCTCGGGGGTGGTGCGCGCGACGACGATCACGAGGTCGGCGAGGATGCCGTTGGAGATGAAGGTCTTGGAGCCGTTGAGGATCCAGTGGTCGCCCCGGTCCTCGGCGCTGGTCCTGATCCCCTGGAGGTCGGACCCGGCGCCGGGCTCGGTCATCGCGATCGCGGTGATCAGCTCGCCCGAACAGAACCCGGGCAGCCAGCGGCGCTTCTGCTCCTCGGTCGCCAGCGAGGTGAGGTACGGCCCGATGATGTCGTTGTGCAGGCCGAGCGCTATGCCGGGCGCGCCGGCCCGGGTGAACTCCTCGGCGAGGACGGCGCTGTAGCGGAAGTCGGGATTGCCACCGCCGCCGTACTCCTCGTCGACGGCGAGACCGAGCAGCCCCTGGCGGCCGGCCGCCAGCCATGCCTCGCGGGAGACGATGCCGTCCTTCTCCCACTGCTCGTAGTGGGGCAGCACCTCCTTGGCGAGGAAGGTGCGGACGGTCCCGCGGAACGCTTCGTGGTCGTCGGTGTAGAGCTGGCGCTTCATGCTTCGGGCTCCTGGGGTGATGCGTCGCGGGCTTCCGTGCGGACGTCGACGGTGGCTTCCCGGCCGTTCAGCGAGGGGACGGCCCAGTCGCGGGCGACCGCCTCCGTGTCGGCGCCCGGCCGGGCGGGTGCGGAGCGGACGGCTCCGGGGGTGGCGGAGAACCGGGGCGCGGGCGCGGGCTGGGTGAAGCCGGCGTGCTCGACGAAGGTGCCCCGGGCGGCGAGGTGCGGGTGGGCGGGCGCCTCGCGCATCGAGAGGACCGGCGCGACACAGGCGTCCGTCCCCTCGAAGACGGCCGTCCACTCCTCGCGGGTACGGGTGCGGAAGCGGTCGGCCACGGCGGCGCGCAGCTCGTCCCAGCGGCCGAAGTCCTTGCGGGCGGGGGCGACGTCCTCGATGCCGAGCAGGCGCGTGAACTCCTCGTAGAACTGCTGCTCCAGGGCGCCGACGGCCATGTACCCCCCGTCGGAGGTCTCGTAGGTGCCGTAGAAGGGGCAGCCGCCGTCGAGCAGGTTGACTCCCCGGCGGTCCTGCCAGCCACCGGCCGCCACCATTCCGTGGATCATGGTGGCGAGGTGGGCGGCGCCGTCGACGATGGCGGCGTCGACGACCTGGCCCTCGCCGTGCGTGCGCGCGTGCTGGAGCGCGGCGAGGACGCCGACGACGAGGTAGAGGGAGCCGCCCGCGTAGTCGCCGACGAGGTTGGCGGGGACGGTGGGCGGGCCGTCCGGGGCGGGGCCGATCATGCCGAGGGTGCCGGTGATCGCGATGTACGCGATGTCGTGTCCGGCGCTGGCCGCGAGCGGTCCGTCCTGGCCCCAGCCGGTCATCCGGCCGTAGACGAGCCTCGGGTTCCGGGCGAGGCAGGCGTCCGGACCGACGCCGAGGCGTTCGGCGACGCCGGGCCGGTACCCCTCGACGAGGATGTCGGCGCGTTCGACCAGGTCCAGGACGGTGGCGGGGCCCCCGTCGGCCTTGAGGTCGACCAGGACGGAACGCTTGTTGCGGTTGGTGAGGTCGTACGCGGGGTCGATGCCGAGTCCGGGGCCGCCGGGCCGGTCGATCCGTACGACGTCGGCGCCGAGGTCGGCGAGGAGCATGGCGGCGAACGGGCCGGGCCCGATCCCCGCCAGCTCGACCACGCGCACCCCGGAGAGCGGGCCGTTCCCACCGTTCGCCTGTGCTGCCATCGAGCCCCCAGGACCGTGTGTGACACCAATGATGTAACACCGGTGATGCTAGGAACGTGTTCCACTCCGCACAAGCCCCCCGGCCGAGCAAGCGCTTGGAAATTTCGACTGACGGCAGCGGGTGATCCGGATCTTGTCCCGGTAGGGTCCTGCCATGTCCATAACGAAACGGGCTCTGGTCGCCCTGATCGCGGCGCCACTCGCGGCGACCCTGCTGATCTCCTGCTCCTCCGCCTCGGAGCAGTCGCCCGACCAGGCCGCCGCGACACCCGGCGCGACCTCGACCCCGCTCACCGCCGCCGGGGACGACGGCACGCAGGCCGAGGGCGGCCCGGCCGAGGACGACGGGAGCCCGTCCGCCGCGCCCGTCCTGGTCCGCGACGCCTTCGCCGGCCTGCAGGCGACCTACAACGGCAGCTGCGCATCCGACTGCGCCTACTTCCTCGGCCGCGTCCACGACGAGCTCCAGGAGCTCGACGCCGCGATGAAGGCCGACCCGAAGGGGCCCGGACACTTCCGCGAGCCGATCGCCTGGACCGAGGAGCTGCGGACCACCCTGGCCGGCGACCGCTCGTATGCGAACCTGAAGAAACACCAGACCCGGCTGATCGGCACGCGGGACCGGATCAACACCTGGATGCAGGGTCACCCCGACGACTACCGGTGACGGAGCCCGCGGAGCGTGGCGCTAGGCTCCGCGCTCTCAGGGGAAGCCGAAGGCGAAGGCGAGGGACCGGATGGAGACCGGGAACGGCACGGGACGGGGCACGGCCGAGCGGACGTACGACGTGGTCCTGTTCGGGGCGACGGGGTTCGTGGGCGAGCTCACCGCGGAGTATCTGGCCGAACACGCGCCGGCCGACTGCCGGTGGGCGCTCGCCGGGCGCAGCCGCGCCAAGCTGGAGGGACTGCGGGAGCGGCTCGCCGCCCGGTGGCCGCGGTGCGCGGAGCTGCCGCTGGTGGTCGCGGACTCCGGCGACACGGACGCCGTCCGCGAACTGGCCGGGTCCACCCGGGTGGTGGCCACCACGGTCGGCCCCTACGTCTGGTACGGCGAGGGCCTGGTGGCCGCCTGCGCGGAGGCCGGCACGGACTATGTGGACCTGACCGGCGAGTCCGAGTTCATCGACCTGATGTACGTGCGGCACGACGCGCGGGCCCGGGAGACGGGTGCCCGGATCGTCCACGCCTGCGGCTTCGACTCCGTACCGCACGACCTGGGCGCCTACTTCACGGTCCAGCGGCTGCCGAGGGACGTGCCGCTGCGGGTCGACGGATTCGTCCGCGTGGGAGCGGTCTTCTCGGGCGGGACCTTCGCCTCGGCGCTGACCGCGATGGGACGCGGCCGGGAGATCCAGCGCGCCTCGCACGAACGCCGCCTGCACGAACCGCGGCTGGTCGGCCGGCGGGCCCGCGCACCGCTCGGAGCACCGCGGTTCAGCCGGGAGACCGGCACCTGGGCGCTGCCCCTTCCGACGGTGGATCCGCAGGTGGTCGCCCGTTCGGCGCGCGCGCTGGAGTCCTACGGCCCGGACTTCCGCTACCGGCACTACGCGTCGGTGAAGACGCTGCCGATGGCGCTCGGCGGCACCGCCGCGATCGGAACGGGCGTCGTCGCCGCCCAACTCGCGCCCGTGCGAAGCTGGCTGATGGACCGTTACGCGCCGGGCGACGGCCCCAGCGCGGAGCGCCGCGCACGCAGCTGGTTCTCCGTGCGCTTCGTCGGCGAGGGCGGCGGACGGCGCGTGTTCACCGAGGTGTCGGGCGGTGACCCCGGGTACGACGAGACGGCGAAGATGCTCGCGGAATCGGCTCTCAGCCTCGCCTTCGACGACCTGCCGAAGACAGCGGGGCAGGTCACGACGGCGGTCGCGATGGGCGACGCGCTCCTCGACCGGCTGCGGGCCGCGGGCATCCGTTTCCGGGTCGCGTACGAGGGCTGACGCCCGGGCCCGGTGCCGTACGGGAGCGGAACACGCCGCCGTACGGCACCGGACTCAGTGGCGTACGAGACAGAAGGGGTGCCCGGCCGGGTCGGCGTAGATCCGCCACCCCCGGTCGCCGTCCCCGACGTCGAGCTGCCACGCGCCGAGCGCCAGGACCGCGTGGTGGGCGACCTCCAGGTCGGCGACCCGGACGTCCAGATGGAACTGCTGCTCGGGCGCGCCCCAGACCGGCGGCCGATGGTCGGCCACCGCCTGGAAGGCGAGCACCGGCGCGCCCGAGGCGTCGTGCAGGGTGGCCCAACCGTCGCCGACGGCCCACTGCGGGTCCGGGCGGTTGATCTCGCCCCCCAGCAACTGCTGGTAGAAACTTGCCAGTTCGAGTACGTCCGTACAGTCGAGCACGACGCACTGCAGCGTGCCGATCACGCGATCACCCGGCCCGCGAGCACATGGGTCATGGCGCCGACCCACGCCGGGGCGGCGAGCCCGGCCACGGCGAGGGTCACGGTCGTGCCGCGTCCGACGGGACGCGACGGGGTGCGTACGGGGGTTCTCATGAGGCCCACTGTGCCGCCCATGATCGCGGCCCGCCATCCGTACTCGTACTCAGGTGCTCCACGATCCGCTGCCACTCGTGCTCACCCCCGGCCAGGGGCCAGGCCCAGGTGGGACGGCCGCCGGTGCGCAGCTCTTCGAGGCGGCGGACGAGGACGCCGCCCGCGGTCTCGGCGCCGTCGGGGACGGCGGGGTGCCGGGCCCTGAGGGCGTGGAAGCGGGCGAGTTCGGCCTCGTACGCGAGGGCCGCCTCGGCCTCTCCCCGCTCGCGCTCGTCGTGCGGGACGGTCCGCCGGAGCACGAGAACGGGTGGTTCGACGTCCTCGGCGATCGCGGCGGCGAGCCGGGCGTGCCCGTCGAGCAGCAGGTAGCAGTCGAACCCGCTCACCCACCAGAGCAGGACCGGGGGCAGGATCCCGGCGCGGGCCTGCTTGCGGTAGGCGTGGACGCGGCCGTCGTCGGCGTCGGGGAGCGGGCGCAGGGGCAGCACCTCCCAGGAACCGGAGTGGACGAACCAGTCGATGTGTCCGTCGGGATGCCCGGGGACGACGAGCTCCTCCCAGTACGCGGCGGGGCCCGCGCCGTGCCGGTTCCACTGCGGCTGCGTCTCGGTCGTGAGCACCCAACGGCCGTCGTGCAGCGGCCCGTCCGGGTCGGCGGTCAGCTCGCGGGCGAGGCGGTGGGCCCAGCGTTCGGGCCGGTCGGCGTACGCGCGGGCGTCGGCCGCCCGCAGGGGCGGGAGGAGGGGGCGGGGCGTGGCCGTGCGGTAGAAGTCGACACCGTGGAGGTGCGGATCCACGACCGCGAGCAGCAGCGGATCGTCCCCCTGGGTGAGGACCAGCCGGTCGCCGGCCGTCCGGAGACACAGCCCGGGCCGCGCCCGGTCCCTCACCTCGATGATCAACTCGGTCACGGCGCTCCCCCGAGCGCTTCCTTCAGCGCGCGACGGCACAGGGAGTCCGCGTGCCGTGTGGTCTCGGGGACGCGGTAGCGCGGGGAGAGGAGCAAGGTGTGGGCGCAGGCGTTGTCCAGGGAGACGCGGTGGCCGACGGAGACGAAGACGGGCTTCACCCCGGCCTGGGTGCGCAGCGCGCGGCCGACCTCCTCGTCACCGGCCACCAGCGGGCTGACCTCTCCCCGCGCCGCTCCGGGCGGGTCGTACGAGAAGGTGAAGGGGTTCTTCGCGACGCCGATCGACGGGCGGCCGGTCAGCACGCCGAGATGGCTGGCGAGACCGAAGCGGCGCGGGTGGGCGAGGCCGTAGCCGTCGCAGACCAGAAGACCGGGGTCGTTCTCCAGCGAGGCGAGTGCGGCCAGCACCGTCGGGATCTCGCGGAAGGCGAGCAGCCCCGGCACATAGGGGAACGAGACCCGGCCGACCGCCGTGGCCTCCTCCACCACGGCGAGCGTCCGGGCGTCGAGCACGACGGCCGCCGCGGCGACGAGATCGCGCTCGTCGTCGTACGCCACGTCCAGACCCGTGACATGGCCCGTGCCGGGCTCCGGGCCCGGCTCGTCGAGCACGAGGCGTCCGCTCAGCTCGCCCTGCGCGGCTCGGGCTGCGGTCTCGTCGGCGGGCCAGCCCGCGGGAATGTCGATGATCCTCATGGTGACGGCCACCCTACGGCGCGGCTCCGTCCGCCAGTCGAACGCTTTTCCCGCCGGGTCCCCGCTCCCCGGTAGCCTGCCGATCATGTTCGTACTGGAATTGACCTACACCGCTCCCGTCGAGCTGGTCGACACGCTGCTCGACGCCCACGTCGCGTGGCTCGACGCGCAGTACGCCGCCGGCGTCTTCATCGCCTCGGGTCGGAAGAACCCGCGCGACGGCGGCGTGATCCTGGCGGCCGGGGTCGACCGCCAGGCGATCGAGAAGATCGCCGCGGCCGACCCCTTCAGCGCCGCAGGTGTCTGCGCGTACCGGATCACCGAGTTCTACGCGACCAAGACGGCCGAGGAGCTCGCCCCGTACCGGGAGCAGCTTCCTTCCTAGGGCGTGGGCGCGCCCCGGCCGAGGCGGGCGATCCTGCCCTGCTCGCCGGAGGCCCAGCACGCCCCGTCCCCCGTGCAGTCGACGGTGTCGTACGAGCCGGAGTCGACGGTCCGCCAGGTGCGTCCGCCGTCGGTCGTCAGGTCCGTGCCCGTGGGGCCGACGGCGAGCGCGGCCGTCCGGCTGTGCGGGAGCCAGGCGACGCCCGAGCGGTACGCGGGCGGCGGGGCGGAGGCGGCGCGCCAGCCGCGCCCTCCGTCCGAGGTGACCGCGGCCGCCCGCGGGGACGGCTGGTCCTTGCGGTAGTCGCCGCCCACGGCGATCCCGTGCGTAGGGTCCCGGAACGCCAGCCCGAACACGCCGCGGGCGGGATCGCCCGCCGGAATCGTGGATTCCGCGGCGGTCCAGGTCAGCCCCCTGTCCCGGGAGTGCAGCACGCGTGCCGTGGCCCCGCCGCCGGTCGCCAGCCAGACGTCCTTCGGTCCCGAGGAGACCAGGCACTGACCGCTCGCCGCGAACCCCGCCTCGCCGGGCAGCGCGGCCGGCATCCCGGTGTTCGGCAGCACCGCCCAGGTACGGCCGCCGTCCCGGGTGGACAGGATCCGGAACCTCCCGTCGACCGGATCGCTCATGGCCAGACCGTGCCGGTGGTCGAAGAAGGTCATGCAGTCGTAGAACGCCCGCGGATCGGTGTTGCGGAAGGACTCGGTCCAGGTCGCCCCGCCGTCGTCGGTGCGCAGCACCCGCGACGCCTCGCCCTCGCCGATGGCGAGGACCACCGCGCGCCGGGCGTCGAAGGCCTCCACGTCGCGCAGCTCCAGTTCCGCCGCGCCGGGCGGCGAGACGTTCCGCCAGCTCCGGCCGCCGTCCGTGGTCCGCAGCACCGTCCCCTGGGAGCCCGCGGCCCAGGCCGTCCTCCGGTCGACCGCGGCGAGCCCGCGGAAGCGGGCGTCCGTTCCGGTCTCGGTGAGCTGCCAGGACACCCGGTGCGACGCGCCCTGCGCCGCTCCCGTCGGCAGCGCCGAGGCCGCCAGGGCCAGCACCGCACCGCACAGGCCCACCGATAACACTCGTCTCGTCTTCCCCATGGACGTCATGGCGCCGGAAGCTAGTCCACCCCGCTGATCCCGTCCAGAGTGCGTCGCCCCTCCCCACTTCCTAGGCTGGACGGCATGACCGACGAGCAGCCGAAGCTCAAGGAGTACGCGGGCGAAGGCATCACCGTCACCTTCGAACCGCGCCGCTGTCTGCATGCCGCCGAGTGCGTGCGCGGTCTGCCGGCGGTCTTCGACGTGGGGAGGCGTCCCTGGGTCCGGCCCGACGGCGCCGATGCCGCGCTGGTCGCCGAGGTCGTCCGCCGCTGCCCCTCGGGCGCGCTCCAGTACCACCCCGCCGACGGCTCCGCCGAGCCGCCGGACACCCCCACCACCGTGCGCCGGAATCCGGCCGGGCAGCTCGTGGTCCGCGGCGATCTCTCGGTCGAGGGCGAGCTGGGCGTACGGCACGAGACGCGCGTCATGCTCTGCGGCTGCGGGGCGTCCGGGAACCAGCCGTACTGCGACCGCTCGGGATCGTGTGCGGCGCCGCCGACGGACGACCCGGTGGACCGCCCCGCCGAGTCGCGGTGAAACCCCCAGGTGAACGACGGTGACACAGCTCACGTCCACCACCAGTGCACGTTCGGGCCCGATCGTTCGTCTTTCCTGGTGTCAGGGAGACGTCAGGAACCGAAGCCGCGCGACAGGAGCTGGCCTTGTCCACCGTCATCGAGCAGGCCGTTCAGGCCCGTCTGGTCGCATCCGCTCCCCGGATGGAAACCGTCCCCGCCACACTGCGGTACGACCGCGCGGATCCGTACGCGGTGAGCATGGCGTTCCCGCCGCCCGCCACGCTGGAGGGCGTCGAGGTGTCGTGGGCGTTCTCGCGCGAGCTGTTGGCGGAGGGGGTGGACGGCCCGGCCGGGCTGGGCGACGTCCGGGTCCGCCCGTACGGCTACGACCGCACCGTCGTCGAGTTCCACGCGCCCGAGGGCGTCGCCGTGGTGCACATCCGCACGGCCGAACTGCGGCAGTTCCTCAAGCGGTCGCAGCACCTGGTGCCCACGGGCCGCGAACACCACTACCTGGACTGGGACCAGGACCTGGCCGAGCTGCTCGACGACTACGCCTGAGGGCGCCCGTCCCCGTTCCCCCGGGCACCGCCCGTTAAATCGATTGCCTCCCCTCCGGCGCCCGGCGTACCGTCCTGACCTGGCCCTGTTGTCGCCCGATCGGAGAAGGCCGTTGCTCGTCTGAGGTTTCGAGACACCGTGCCGCGCGTGCCCCCTGCCGCCGCGTGTGCCGTCTTCGACCTCGGCGTACGAGCTCTTGTGCCTGCCCGCGCCCCCGGTGTCTCACCCGTTGCCCCAGCCCACGCTCTTGCAACCGGGAGGCCCCCATGGCGACCCATCCCACGTTCCTCACCTGCTCCTCTCTCTCCTTCTCCTGGCCCGACGGGACCGAGGTCCTCGACGACTTCCGGCTCGCGGTCGGACCCGGCAGAACGGGCCTGATCGGCCTCAACGGATCGGGCAAGTCCACGCTCCTGAGGCTCCTCGCGGGCGAGCTGACGCCCACCGACGGCACGGTCCGCACGGTCGGCGAGGTCGGCTACCTCCCGCAGAACATCTCCCTCGACACCACGCTCCGGGTCGACGAGGCACTGGGGATCGCCACCGCCCGCGCCGCGCTGCACGCCATCGAGGCCGGTGATCCCTCCGAGGAGAACTTCACGGCCGTCGGCGACGACTGGGACGTGGAGGAGCGGGCCCGCGCCACGCTCGACCAGCTCGGTCTCGGCCATGTCGGGCTCGACCGGACCATCGGCGAGGTCTCCGGTGGCGAGTCCGTCCTGTTGCGGCTCGCCGCGCTGCTGCTCGCCCGGCCCGACATCCTGCTGCTCGACGAGCCGACCAACAACCTCGACCTGTACGCCCGTCACCGGCTCTACGAGGCGGTCGACGCCTGGTCGGGGGTGCTCGTCGTGGTCAGCCACGACCGTGAACTCCTGGAGCGGGTCGACCAGATCGCCGACCTGCGGGACGGTGAGGTCGCCTGGTACGGCGGGGCCTACTCGGCGTACGAGGAGGCGCTCGCCGCCGAACAGGAGGCGGCCGAACGGATGGTGCGGGTCGCCGAGGCCGACGTCCAGCGCCAGAAGCGCGAACTCTCCGACGCGCACCAGAAGTTGGCCCGACGCAAGCGGTACGCCCAGAAGAGCGCCGCGAACAAGGTGGTCCCGAAGATCGTGGCCAACAACCGCAAGAGCGAGGCCCAGGTGTCGGCGGGCAAGCACCGCGCCCTGCACTCCGAGCGGCTCGCCGAGGCGAGGGAGCGGCTGGACGCGGCGGTGGAGGCGGTGCGGGACGACGACGAGATCCGCATCGAGCTGCCGCGCACCACGGTCCATCCGGGCCGGGGCGTGCTGACGCTGCGCGAGGTGGAGCTGCGCTACGGAGCCCGCGTGGGCGGCGAGTTCGATCTGCGCGGACCGGAGCGGATCGCGCTCGTGGGCCGGAACGGGGCCGGCAAGTCGACGCTGCTGCGGACGATCGCCGGTGAGCTGGAGCCGCTGTCGGGCGAGGTGGAGACGCACGTGCCGCTGCGCTTCCTGCCGCAGCGCCTCGACGTTCTCGACGAGGAGCTCAGCCTGGTCGAGAACGTCGCCCGGTTCGCCCCCTCGGCGACGGCGAACGCGATCCGGGCGCGGCTCGCGCGCTTCCTCTTCCGCGGCGGCCGGGCGGACCAGGCGGCCGGGACGCTGTCGGGCGGGGAGCGGTTCCGGGCGACCCTGGCGGCGCTGCTGCTCGCCGAGCCCGCCCCGCAGCTGCTGATGCTGGACGAGCCGACCAACAACCTGGACATCGCCTCCGTCCGGAAGCTGACGGCGGCGCTGGAGGCGTACGAGGGGGCGCTGATCGTGGCGAGCCACGACGTGCCGTTCCTGGAGTCGCTGGGGATCACCCGCTGGCTGCTGCTCGACGGCGAGCTGCGGCCGACGACGCCGGAGGCGGTACGGGAGGGGGTGCCGGGCTAGCGGGACCGCCCGTCTGCGCTGAGTAGCCACGATCGCGGAGAGGCCGGGCACGCCATGCGCGTGACCTGCCTCTCCGTCGGCGCCCCTCAGCAGCGTACATAACGGAACGTAACCGGACATCGCCGAGACGGGCTTGGTCGACGCCTTACGGAGCCTTAACCTACGGTCTCGTAACCTACGAATCCGTAGGTAGTTCCGTATGCCCTTCTCCGTCCCCAGGAGTTCCAGTGACGCTCACCTCTCCCCACCTCGGCAGCTCGGCAGGGTGGACCGACGCGCGGCTGCTCTACGCGCTGGAAGAGGTGGTGGAGAAGGAGCTCAACCGGCACCTCAAGGTCACCAAGGACTGGATGCCGCACGAGTACGTGCCCTGGTCCGACGGCCGGAACTTCCCGGGCTTCTTCGAGGACGGCGAGGCGTGGGAGCCGTCCCAGTCCAAGGTCACCGAGATCGGCAAGATCGCTCTCGTGGTGAACCTGCTGACCGAGGACAACCTTCCCAGCTACCACCACGAGATCGCCAGCCTCTTCGGTCGCGACGGCGCCTGGGGCACCTGGGTGCACCGCTGGACCGCCGAGGAGGGCCGCCACGGCATCGTGATGCGCGACTACCTGCTGGCCTCGCGCGCGGTCGACCCGGACAAGCTGGAGCAGTTCCGGATGGCGCACATGAGCGAGGGCTTCGAGTCCGACAACCGGCACTCGATGCTGCACTCGGTCGCGTACGTCGCCTTCCAGGAGCTCGCCACCCGCATCTCGCACCGGAACACCGGCCACCAGTCGGGCGACCCCGTCTGCGACCGGATGCTGGCCCGCATCGCCACCGACGAGAACCTGCACATGGTCTTCTACCGCAACCTGCTGGGTGCGGCCTTCGAGATCGCCCCCGACCTGACCATGCAGGCCGTGCGGGACGTCGTCGTGAACTTCCGGATGCCCGGACACGGCATGCCCGGCTTCGAGCGGGCGGCGGCGCAGATGGCGATCGGCGAGATCTACAACATGCGCATCCACCACGACGACGTCCTCCAGCCGGTCCTCCGCTTCCTCAAGGTCCTCCAGATCGACGGCCTGGGCCCGGAGGGCCTGAAGGCCCAGGAGGAGCTCGGGCTGTACATGAACGGCCTGGACAGCGAGGCCCTCAAGTTCGACGAGAAGCTCGCCGCCCGCAAGGCGCGGATGGAGGCCCGCAAGGCCGGCTGACCGGTCGGGAGTCCGGGTGGGCGGGGCCGCTCACCCGGCACGGACGGGCCGCCCTCTCACCAGGCGGCTTCCCGGTAGTCCTTGAGGAAGGCGCCCGTGACGGGCTCCCCCGCCTCACCGCGCACGATCGGGTCGTAGATCCGGGCCGCGCCGTCGACGACGTCGAGCGGCGTCCGGATGCCGGCCGCCGCGACCCTGGCCTTGCGGGGCGCCGGGTTCTCGTCCGTGATCCAGCCGGTGTCCACGCTGCACATGTGCACGCCCTGCTCCGCCAGCTCGCCGGCGCTGGTGCGCGTGAGCATGTTGAGGGCGGCCTTCGCCATGTTCGTGTGGGGATGGCCGCCCGTCTTGTTCCGCACGGCGAAGCGTCCCTCCACCGCCGACACGTTCACGATGTAGCGGCGCGGCCGCGGGGAGGCGAGCAGCAGCGGCAGCAGCCGGTCGCAGAGCAGGGTCGGCGCGACGGCGTTGACCAGCTGGGCCTCCAGGAGCTCGGCGGCGTCGAGCTCGCCGAGCCGTACGGACCAGGAGTTCCGCGCCGAGGGGTCGGGGAGCAGCCCCGCCTCGTCGGGCTGCTCGTCCGGCCGGACGAGCCGGTCGCGCTCCAGCGCCGCGAGGACCGGCACGGTCTCGGCGGTCTCGTACCCCGGCGCGGGGATGACGCCCTCGGGCAGCGCGGCGCGCTCGCCCGCCGCGAGCAGCGCGTACGACTCCGGGGGCCTGCGGATCGTCTGGGCGGCGTTGTTGACGAGTATGTCCAGCGGTCGGCCCTCCGCGTGCAGTCGCTCGCAGAGGCCGAGGACCTGACGGGGGTCGCGCAGGTCGATGGCGACGACGGTGAGTCGCCGCAACCACGTCTCGCTGCCCTCGGCGGCGCGGAAGCGGCGCAGGGTGTCGTGCGGGAAACGGCTGGTGACCAGGAGCTCGGCCCCGTCGCGGAGCATCATCAGCGCCAGCTGGAAGCCGATCTTGACGCGGCCGCCGGTGAGCAGGACCCGGCGCCCGGTGAGGTCGGTGGTGAGGGCCCGGCGGGCGGTGTTGTCCGCGGCGCAGGCCGGACAGAGCCGGTGGTAGAAGGCGTCCGCCTGTCGATAGGGCGACTTGCAGACGTAGCAGTAGCGGTTTCTGACGAACTCTCCGGGCGACTCGCCGCCCGCGACCGCCAGCGGAGCGTCCTCGCGCCGGTCGAGAGCCCCGGTCGCCGTGCGGGCCGTCAGCGCGGCGTCGGCGGCTGCCTCGGTGGCGCGGCGGGCCCGGCGCCGCTGGTTGCGGCTCCCGCGCACGAAGGTGGCGGCGAGTATCTCGCCGCGTATCCGGTCGGGGTCGCCGAGGGGCAGGCTGCGCAGCCTGGCGATGGTGCGCTCGAAGGCGGCGAGTTCCTGGTCCATGGGTCCTTGATCGTAGTGAGCGTGATCCGGGATCGGCATCCCGTTATCCGCTCACCCGCGGGCGATGACGGACCGTCACCCCCGGCGCTTGAGCCGGACCCGCTCCTTCTCCGAGAGTCCGCCCCACACCCCGAACCGCTCGTCGTGGTCCAGTGCGTACTCCAGGCACTGCACCCGCCCTTCGCATGCCCCGCACAGCAGTTTCGCCTCACGGGTGGAGGAGCCGGGGGCCGGGAAGAAGAATTCGGGGCCCGCCTGCGCGCACAGGGCGTTCTCCTGCCAGGACATGTCGGGGGCCTGGGAGTTCAGTACGGCGGTGGTGTCGGTCTGCATGGCCGACACGTTGCCCCGGGGCCGTAAACGCGCCATCAACGTTCGATCAATGCGGCGCGCCGAGCGGCCGGCGGGCTCCTCGCGCGGCACCCCGTCAGCCGTCCTCCTTCTTCGCCCGGCTCGGCTGCACCCGCTTGGGCTCGCCCGGCATCTTCGGGTACTCGGGCGGGTACGGCAGGTCGCCGAGGCCGTGGTCCGCCTCGTCACGGCGGGCCAGTTCCAGGAGGCTCTCCAGGCTGAAGCGTTCGTCGTCCATGTCGGCGTGGACGTCGCCCAGTTCGGCGTAGCGGGCCGGCATCGTCCTGATGTCGAAGTCCCGGGGCGTCGCGTCGTCGATCTCGTCCCAGCGCAGGGGCGCCGAGACCGGGGCGTGGGGACGGGGCCGTACGGAGTAGGCGGAGGCGATGGTGCGGTCGCGGGCCGTCTGGTTGTAGTCGACGAAGATCTTCTCGCCCCGCTCCTCCTTCCACCACTTGATCGTCACGCGGTCCGGCATGCGCCGTTCCAGCTCGCGCCCGCAGGCGATCGCCGCGCGACGGACCTGGGTGAAGGTCCAGTTCGGTTCGATCGGCACGAAGACGTGCAGACCGCGGCCGCCCGAGGTCTTGGGCCAGCCGCGCAGCCCGTGCTCGTCGAGGACGGCGCGCAGCTCGTGCGCGGCGCGGACCGCGTCGGTGTAGTCCGTGCCCGGCTGCGGGTCGAGGTCGATACGCAGCTCGTCGGGGTGGTCGGTGTCCTCGCGCCGCACCGGCCAGGGGTGGAAGGTGACCGCGCCGAGGTTGGCGGCCCACAGCACGGCCGCGGGCTCGGTCGGGCACATCTCGTCGGCGGACCGGCCGCTCGGGAAGGTGATGTGGGCGGTGGGGATCCACTCCGGGAGGTACTTGGGCGCCCGCTTCTGGAAGAAGGACTCGCCCGTCACTCCGTCGGGGTAGCGCTCCAGGGTCGTGGGGCGGTCGCGCAGCGCACGGGTGACGCCGTCCCCGACGGCCAGGTAGTAGGTGACCATGTCGAGCTTGGTGTAGCCGGGTTCGGGGAAGTACACCTTGTCCGGGTTGGACACGCGTACGGTCCGCTCGCCGACTTCCAGTTCCACCGCTGCCGCCTTGCTCGCCATGCGAGCCAGCGTAGAGCTCGCCGACATTCCCCGCATACCGGACAATCGGGCCATGGATCTGCCGGTGATGCCGCCCGTGAAGCCGATGCTGGCCAAGGCCGTCAAGAAGATCCCCCCGGGGATGCAGTACGAGGCCAAATGGGACGGCTTCCGCGCCATCGTGCACCGCGACGGTCCGGACCTCGTCATCGGCAGCCGGACGGGCAAGCCGCTGACCCGCTACTTCCCCGAACTGGTCGCGGCGCTGCTGCCCCGGCTCCCGCAGCGCTGCGTGGTCGACGGCGAGATCGTGATCGAGCACGGCGGGCGGCTCGACTTCGACCGGCTCACCGAGCGCATCCACCCCGCCGACTCGCGGGTGCGGATGCTGGCCGAGAAGACCCCGGCCCGGTTCATCGCCTTCGACCTGCTCGCCCTCGGCGACGACTCCCTCCTCGACACCCCGCTCACCGACCGCAGGGCCGCCCTGGAGGAGGCCCTGCGCGGGGTCGACGCCCCGGTCCATCTGGCGCCGGCGACGACCGATCCGGAGGTCGCGGCACGCTGGTTCGACCAGTACGAGGGCGCGGGTCTGGACGGCGTGATCGCCAAGCCGCTCGATCTCCCGTACCGGCCGGACGCCCGCCTCATGTACAAGATCAAGCACGAGCGGACCGCCGATGTGGTCGTGGCCGGGTACCGCTTCCACAAGAGCGGTCCCGTCGTCGGCTCCCTCCTGCTCGGGCTGTACGACGACGGCGGCACGCTCCAGCACGTCGGCGTCTGCGCCGCCTTCACCGCCCAACGGCGCGAGGAGCTGGTGGCCGAGCTGGAGCCGCTGCGGATGGACCCGCCCGACGGGCACCCGTGGGCGGCCTGGGCGGAGGAGGCGGCCCACGCGGGGGCGCGGCTGCCGGGCGCGCCGAGCCGCTGGTCGGGCAAGAAGGACCTGTCCTGGGTGGCGCTGCGTCCTGAGCGGGTCTGCGAGGTGGGATACGACCACATGGAGGGCGACCGGTTCCGGCACACGGCCCAGTTCAAGCGGTGGCGTCCGGACCGCCTGCCGGAGTCCTGCGGGTACACGCAGCTGGAGGAGCCGGTCTCCTACGACCTCTCCGAGGTGCTGGCCTAGAAGTGCCGCGCGGGGTGGCGGGGGTCAGCGGTACAGGGCCTCGATCTCCGCCGCGTACGCCGTCGCGACCGCGTGCCGTTTGACCTTGAGGGAGGGGGTGAGCATCCCGTTCTCCTCGGTGAACTCCCCCGGGACGATGCGGAACCTGCGGATCGACTCGGCCCGGGAAACGGCCTGGTTGGTGTAGTCGACGGCCTTCCGGACGTCGGCGAGCAGCTCCGGATCGTCACAGAGCTCGGCCATCGGGGTGTCCCCGGGCCGCTTGCGCACGGCCAGCCAGTGCCCCACCGCCTCGGGGTCGAGGGTGACGATCGCCGCGATGTAGGGGCGGTTGTCACCGACGACCAGGCACTGCCCGACCGGCGGGCGGCTGCGCAGCCGGTCCTCGAGAACGGCCGGGGACACGTTCTTGCCGCCCGAGGTGATCAGGATGTCCTTCTTGCGGCCGGTGATGACGAGATAGCCGTCGTCGTCGAGTGCGCCCAGATCGCCGGTGGCGAACCAGCCGTCCCGCAGCACCTCCTCGGTGGCGTCGGGGTTGTTCCAGTACGCGGCGAAGACGATCCCGCCCTTGATCAGCACCTCGCCGTCGTCGGCGATGCGGATCGCGATGCCGGGGACCGGCCGCCCGACGGTGCCGGGCCGGGGCCGCAGGGGCGGGGTGACGGTGGCGGCCGCGGTCGTCTCGGTCAGGCCGTACCCCTCGTAGACGAGCACCCCGGCGGCGTAGAAGAAGAGGTTGAGTCGCCGGTCGAGCGGAGAACCGCCGCTGATGGCGTACCGCAGGTTCCCGCCGAGCTCGCTGCGGATCCGGCGGTAGACGAGGAGGTCGTACAGGGCCCAGGCCGCCGTCAGCCCGAGTCCGGGGCGACGGCCTTCGTCCAGGAGCCGGCGCAGCGCCGCCTCGCCGAAGCGTACGGCGATGGAGTCGGCGCGGTCGAAGGAGGAGCCGCGGCCGAGCTTCTCGGCGGTGGCCCGCCCGGTGTCGTGGATCTTCTCGAAGAGGTACGGCACACCGACGACGAAGGTGGGCCGGAACCGCCGCAGCTCGGGCCGCAGCTCGTCCGGCGTGATGCTGGGGAAGTGGCCGATCTCGATCCGGGCCATGAGGCAGGCGACCTGGATCGCGCGTCCCAGGATGTGGGCGAGCGGCAGGAACAGCAGCGTCGACGCCGCCTGACCCGTGACCTCCTTGAAGACCGGGTGCAGCAGCTCCACCGTGCCGGCCGCTTCCGTGCGGAGGTTGCCGTGGGTGAGGACGCAGCCCTTGGGGCGGCCGGTGGTGCCGGAGGTGTAGCAGACGGTGGCGACGGTGTCCGGGGTGAGCGCGGCGCGCCGCTCGGCCACCTCCTCGTCCGGCAACTCCGCTCCCCCACGGGCGAGTTCCTCCATCCCGCCGGATGCGGTCTCCCAGCTCCGGACCTGCCCCGGCAGCGTCGCGGCGGCTTCGCGGAGGGCGGCGGTGTGCTCGGAGGTCTCGGTGACGGCGTGGCGGGCGCCCGAATCCTGGAGGATCCAGGCGATCTGCTCGGCCGAGGAGGTGGGGTAGACGGGGACGGTCTGGCCGCCGGCCGCCCAGATGGCGAAGTCGAGCACGCACCACTCGTAGCTCGTGCGGGCCATCAGCACGACCCGGCCGCCGGGCTCCACCCCCGCGGCGATCAGCCCCTTCGCGGCGGCCTGGACGTCACCGGCGAACTCGGCCGCGGTGACGGGGTGCCAGCTCCCCTGTCGCCGACGGCGTATGACCACCGAACCGGGGTCGTCGGCGGCGTTGACGAAGGGGATGTCCGCGGGGGTGCCGCTCGGCGGCGGTCCTTCGGGGAGCGGCGTACGCGCCTCCCGCACGACTCCGTTCTCGCGCACGAGCTCGACCGGGAAGCGGTCGAGGAGATCGCTGCGCCTCTTGGCCTGCTTCAGATCCTTGCGTACGCCCATGGCGGGCTCCTGTTCGCGGCGTGAGGGCGGGGAGTGACCGGGTTCGCTGGACCTACCGGGGGGTCAACTTACCGGCGCGTAGGGAGATTTCAACCGCCCGCGCACGTTCTCCCTTGAACCAGTTCGACTCCCGACAGCCCCGCCGACCGACCGCGACCGGCGTGAGATGCTTCACATTCCCGCTTCACGCAGCCGCCATCGGGCAGGGATTGTCGATTGCGCATTCGACGGACAATCGAGCGATTCGGATCGCCGGTCCGCCCGTGAAGATCGCGCCGCGCGCCCCGCACCTGCGACGACGTTCCGCGCCGCCGCCCGGGCCGCCCGCACCGGCGCGCACGACCGCTCCCCACACCCGGCCCAGCGGCCTTCGGGCCGTTGCTCCACGGAGACATCCCCGTCGACGAACCCGGATGCCCATCCTGTACGTATGGAGGGGGAGACCCCTCCCCGACACCGGACCCCCACAAGGACTGACCGTGATCACCTCGCCTTCACCCCTCGTCCCCGTACCGATCCCCGACCGTGTGGCCGCGATGATCGGTTCCTGTCTGCCGCTGCACGTCCTTCAGGCGGAGGTCGACGCCGACTGCGCGGCGCGCGAGGTACTCCGGTTCCGCGGTCCGCTGTGCGCCGAGGACCGCGCGGACCGCGAGCACGCCCTGTCCACCCTCGCCCGGGCCAACAAGGTGCTGGCGAAGCACCACCCGCTGCTGCCGGTGCTCCCCCACTAGGGGGTGCCCCCCGGCGAGCCCGGCCCGATCGACGGCACACCCCCTCGGGCGCCTCCTCCGCCGGCGCTCCGTCCGACAGCCCCGCCCGCGCTCAGCGGCGGGCGACCGCCCAACGCCGCCGGCGCCCAACCTCCGGCCGCCGCGCTGCTCCGTTCGGGGCGCCGCCCCGCCACCGCACCGGTTCGGCCGACCCCCACATGCGGGCCGCTCCACCCGGTGTGAGGCTGCGAGGGTGACCACCACCAGCGAAGCCGCGCCCGCGCCCCCGGCAGCCGGGCCACCCGTGCTCGACAGCCGCCGCCGCAACATCGTCTTCGGCACGATCATGCTCGGTGTGCTGCTGGCCGCGTTGGACCAGACGATCGTCGGCACGGCCCTGCCGACCATCGTCTCCGACCTCGGTGGCGCCGCGCACATGTCCTGGGTGGTCACCGCCTATCTGCTGGCCGAGACGGTCGCCACCGCCCTCGTCGGCAAGTTCGGCGATCTGTTCGGGCGCAAGGTGATCTTCCAGATCTCCGCGATCGTCTTCATCACCGGCTCGTTCCTCTGCGGCCTGGCCACCAACATGACCCTCCTGATCATCTGGCGCGGCCTGCAGGGCATCGGCGCCGGCGGTCTGATGGTCACCTCCATGGCGCTGATCGCCGACGTGATCCCCCTGCGGGAACGCGGCAAGTACCAGGGCGCGATCGGCGCGGTCTTCGGCGTCTCCACCGTCATCGGTCCACTGCTCGGCGGGCTCTTCACCGACCATCTGAGCTGGCGCTGGGCGTTCTACATCAACGTCCCGATCGCCATCCTGGTCGTGATCGCCGCCGCCCGCACCATCCCCTCCGTGCGCTCCGCGAGCAAGCCGGTCATCGACTACGCGGGCATCGCCCTGGTCGCGGCCGGCTCCAGCGCCCTGATCCTGGCGACCAGCTGGGGCGGCAACGAATACGCCTGGACGTCCGGCGTCATCATCGGTCTCTTCGCCGGCGGAGTGATCGCGCTCGGCCTGTTCTGCTGGGTGGAGACCCGGGCCGCCGAACCGATGCTGCCCATGCGGCTCTTCGCCAATCCGGTGTTCACCGTCTGCTCCGTGCTGAGCTTCGTCGTCGGTTTCGCCATGCTCGGCTCGATGACGTTCCTGCCGTCCTATCTCCAGTACGTGGACGGGGACTCGGCCACCGTCTCCGGCATCCGTACGCTGCCGATGGTCATCGGCCTGCTGATCGCCTCCGTCTACAGCGGCAACGTGGTGAGCAAGACCGGCACCTACCGGATCTTCCCCATCGTGGGCTGTCTGGTGATGGGGATCGGCCTCTTCCTGCTGTCCCTGATGGGCACCGGGACGAGCGCCTGGCTGGAGTCGCTGTACATGTTCGTGCTCGGCGTCGGCATCGGCCTGTGCATGCAGGTGCTCACCATCGCCGTGCAGAACACCGTCGAGTACGCCGATCTCGGCACGGCCACCTCGGGCGTCACCTTCTTCCGTACGCTGGGCAGCTCCTTCGGCACCGCCGTCTTCGGCACGATCTACGCCAACTCCCTGGAGCCGAACCTCGCCGAGGGGGTCCGCGAGGCGGCCGTGATCGCCGGGCCCGGTCAGGACCCGGCCGCGATCGCCCGGGCGGCGACCAGCCCATCGGGCGTCCACGGACTGCCGGACGACGTGGCGGCGCCGATCGTGGAGGCGTACGCGGACACCCTGCACACCGTCTTCCTGTGGACGGTGCCGGTCGCCGCGATCGGCTTCGTCGTCGCGCTCTTCCTGAAGCAGGTGAAGCTCCGCGACACGGCCCGTGCCTCCGCACCCGACATGGGCGAGGGCTTCGGCTCCCCCACCACCGCGGGCGACTCGGCCAAGCTGCTGGAACTCTCCGTCGGCAGGATCCTGCGGAGGACGGACTTCGACACGGCCCGCCGGATCGTCGCCGAGTCCGACACGCGGCTGGACACGGCGGGCGCGTGGGCGGTCATGCAGGTGGAGCTCTACACCCGGATCGTCGGGCATGCCAGCCTCGGGCTCGTCTCGGCGGGCCGGCGGGTGCCTCCGGAGGTCCTGCTCCCGGTCTTCGACCGCATGGTCGACGAGGGGTTCCTGACCCGGGACGGCAACCTCCTCTCGCACACCCCGTCGGGGCAGCGGGAGGCCGAGATCATCACCCATGCCTGGGGCGACTGGCTCAGCGGCCAGGTCGAGCGGGAGCGCGGGCGGCCGAGCGGACCCGAGCTGCGGGCGGCGACGGACGCCATCGCGAAGAAGCTCATCGCCGAGGACCTGGCGACCGGGCTGCCCGGCGGCCGGCGCGAGCTGGAGGGCACTACGCGATGAACTCCCCGTCGACATAGACCCAGGCGCCTTCGTGGCGGGCGAAGCGGCTGCGCTCGTGCAGCGAGCCGGCGGCGCCGCCGTGGGTGTAGGAGGCGACGAACGTGACGGTTCCGGTCCGGTGGAAGGCCGTGCCGTCGCCGGTGTCCCGGATCTCCAGGCCGGTCCAGCGCATCGAGGGATCGAAGTCGACCTCGGCCGGCCGGGTCTCCGGGGCCCAGGTGCGCAGCAGATACGTCTCGTCGCGGAGGACGAAGGCGCTGTAGCGGGAGCGCATGAGCAGTTCGGCGGTGGGCGCCGCCGCGGAGCCGTCGTGGAAGCGTCCACAGCACTCGCCGTAGCGGGCGGTCAGGCCGCAGGGGCAGGGCGAGTCCGCGGTGATGCGTGGGGACGGGGGGTTCTTGCGCGTGGTGCGTCGGGCCATGGGGCCATTGTGTCCTGTGCCCCTGGGGGGCGGGATCGAGCCATGTGCGCGGGGCGGCGCGCACGACACTTCCGGGGGCGGGGAGGCGACCGTATGCTCCTGCGCCGGACGTGATGGTTACCGCCGGTAAAGGGGTCGGGGCATGGATCGTACGGACGAGAGCGCAGACCGCCCGGGGAGTTCGCGCCGGGTCTTCGTGACGGGCGCAGCCGCCGTCACGGGGGCCGTCGCCGTCGGAGCCCTGCCGGCGACCGGGGCGATGGCGGCCGAGGCCGGGCAGGCCGGGCAGGAGACGGCGGCACCCCACTCGGTGGCCGTCCTCGGCGGCGGGGTCGCCGGCCTGACCGCCGCCCACGAACTGGCCGAACGCGGCTTCCGCGTCGCCGTCTACGAGCGCCGGGCGCTCGGTGGCAAGGCCCGCTCGATGGACGTGCCGGACAGCGCGCGCGGCACCCGCCGACCGCTCCCCGCCGAGCACGGCTTCCGCTTCATCCCCGGGATCTACCACAACCTCCCCGACACGATGCGGCGCATCCCCTTCCCCGGAAACGCCAACGGCGTCTGGGACAACCTCGTCGCCCCCGCCGAGATGGCCTTCGCCCGCACCGGCCGCGAGGACCTGCGCATCCCGCTGCCGTGGCCCGGCCACCGGCCCGCCGAACTCACCCTCGACGAGATCCGCCGCGCCCTGACCGCCCTCCTGGAGACGGCCCGCTCCATCCCGCTCCACGAGGCCGCGTACTTCGTCAACCGCTTCCTGGTCTTCCTCACCAGCTGCGACGAGCGGCGCGACCGGACCTGGGAGGCGACACCCTGGTGGGACTTCCTGCGGGCCGAGCGGATGAGCTACGACTACCAGCGCATCCTGGCCGTCGGGCTCACCCGCAACATCGTGGCGACCAAGGCCGAGGAGGCCAGTACCCGTACGGTCGCCACGCTCCTGGAGGCCTTCGCCTTCAACGCGCTCGGCCGCGGCGCGGACGGGCCGCTCGACCGGATCCTCGACCTGCCCACGAACGAGGCGTGGATCGACCCCTGGGTGACCCATCTGACCGGCCTGGGCGTGGAGTTCCGGGTCGGCTGGACCGTACGGGAGCTGGCCTACGACTCGGCGGCCGGCCGGATCTCCGCGGCCGTGATCGAGGACCCGCAGGGGGTCCGCCGCCCGGTCACCGCCGACCACTACGTCTCCGCGATGCCGGTGGAACACGCACGGCGCACCTGGGGCGCCGCGCTGCGGGCGGCGGATCCTCAACTGGCCCGCTGCGACCTGCTGGAGACCGACTGGATGACGGGCATCCAGTTCTATCTGACCGAGCGGGCCCCGCTCCTCGCCGGCCATGCCAATCTGATCGACTCCCCCTGGTCGCTGACGTGCATCCAGCAGGCACACCACTGGCCGACTCGGGACTTCCCCGCCGACTACGGCGACGGATCGGTCGTCGACTGTCTCTCGGTGGA
Source organism: Streptomyces sp. NPDC047971 (assembly GCF_040653355.1). Classification (NCBI taxonomy): domain Bacteria; kingdom Bacillati; phylum Actinomycetota; class Actinomycetes; order Kitasatosporales; family Streptomycetaceae; genus Streptomyces; species Streptomyces sp. NPDC047971. The sequence goes on from NZ_JBEZNW010000001.1 coordinate 483,519, forward strand.
CGTCTCGGAGTGGGACCGCCCCGGGATCCTCTACGGCAAGACGGCCAAGCAGTGCACCAGGACGGAGGTCGCGCGCGAGGTGTGGGCGCAGCTGAAGGCCGCGTTCAACGACACGGGCCGTACGGTGCTGAAGGACGGGGCGCTGCACTCCTGGTTCCTGGACCCGGGCGTGGACGGTCTGGGCACCCCGCACCCGACCAACGACGACCAGCTCCTCATCCATCCGGTCGGCACCTTCCACAACCGCCCGCAGGCCGCGACGAGGATCCCGAACCTCTTCCTGGCGGGCGACTACGTGGCCGTCGACATCGACCTGGCGACCATGGAGGGCGCCAACGCCTCCGCCCGGCAGGCCGTGAACGCGCTGCTCGACCGTACGGCTTCGACGGCGACGCGCTGCACCGTCCGGCCGCTCTTCCGCGCGCCCGAGCTGGAGTCGCTCAAGCGGCACGACCGGGTGCGGTACCGGCTCGGCCTGCGCAACGCGCTCGACGTGGGGTGACCCGGCGCGCCGCTCAGGGGCGGTAGCGCAGCGGATGGTCCTCGGGGACCTCGACGACGACGATCCGGACGCCGTCGGGGTCCGCGACCCACATCTCGACCAGGCCCCAGGGCTCGGTCACCGGCTCCCGCGTGATCTCGACCTCCCGCCCCAGGAGCTCCTGGTGCACGGCCCGGACGTCCGCCACCTGGAGCCAGATCCGCAGCCGTGACGGGACGTCCGTCGGCGCGGCGCGCCCGGAGACCTCCAGGAAGCCGCCGCCCAGGAAGTAGACGGTCCCCCTGTCGGGTCCGGTGCCGAACTCGCGGTACACCGTCAGCCCGAGGGTGTCTCCGTAGAAGCGCCGGGTGCGGTCGGGATCGGTCGGCCGGAGCAGAATCCGGCTGCTCAGTACGTGCATCGCAGTAGCGTACGACCATGAAACTGACGATTCTCGGAGGCGGCGGATTCCGGGTCCCGCTCGTGTACGGCGCCCTGCTGGCGGACCACGCCGAGGGGCGGGTCACCGAGGTGACCCTGCACGACCTCGACGGGGCGCGGCTCTCCGCGATCGCCCGGGTCCTCGCCGAGCAGGGCGCCGGGGTGCCGGACGCCCCCGCGGTGACGGCGACCACGGATCTGGACGCGGCGCTGCGCGGGGCGGACTTCGTCTTCTCCGCGATCCGGGTCGGCGGTCTGGAGGGCCGGGCGGCGGACGAGCGGATCGCGCTCGCCGAGGGCGTGCTCGGCCAGGAGACGGTGGGCGCGGGCGGGATCGCGTACGGGCTGAGGACCGTGCCGGTCGCCGTGCGCATCGCGCGGCGGATCGCCGAACTCGCCCCGGACGCCTGGGTCATCAACTTCACCAACCCGGCCGGTCTGGTGACCGAGGCCATGTCCCGGGTGCTCGGCGACCGGGTCGTCGGCATCTGCGACTCCCCCGTCGGACTCGGCCGCCGGGTCGCCCGGGTCCTTGGCGCGCGTCCGGACGAGGCGTGGATCGACTACGTCGGCCTCAACCACCTCGGCTGGCTGCGCGGCCTGCGGGTCGCCGGCCGGGACGAGCTCCCCCGGCTGCTGGCGGACGAGCAGGCGCTCGGCTCCTTCGAGGAGGGCCGGCTCTTCGGCCCCGAGTGGCTGCGCTCGCTCGGGGCGATCCCCAACGAGTACCTGCACTACTACTACTTCAACCGTGAGGCCGTCGCCGCCTACCAGCGGGCCGAGAAGACCCGTGGCGCCTATCTCCGTGACCAACAGGGCGGTTTCTACGAGGAGATGGCGAAGCCGGACACCCCCGCGCTGACCACCTGGCACCGGACGCTCGCCGATCGGGAGGCGACGTACATGGCCGCCAACCGGGAGGCCGCCGGGATCGGCGAGCGCGACGAGGAGGATCTGGAGTCGGGCGGGTACGAGAAGGTGGCGCTGGCGCTGATGCGGGCGATCGCGCGCAACGAGCGGGCCACGCTGATCCTCAACGTCCGCAACGGCTCCACTCTTTCGGTGCTGGACGCGGACGCGGTGATCGAGGTCCCGTGCTTCGTGGACGCGGCCGGCGCGCATCCGGTGTCGGTGGCGCCGCTGCCGTACCACGCGGTGGGCCTGGTGACGGCGGTCAAGGCGGTCGAGCGCGAGGTGATGGCGGCGGCGGAGAGCGGATCACGGGCCACGGCGGTGAAGGCGTTCGCGCTGCATCCGCTGGTCGACTCGGTGTCCGTGGCCCGACGGCTGGTCGACGGGTACACCGCCGGCCATGCGGAACTGGCGTATCTGCGGGGCTGAACCGACCGGCACGACTGTCCGACGAACATCTTTACGCCCCTGGGGGCTCGGCCTACGCTCGCGCCCCATGGACTCACCTGGGATACGTCGTACACGTCTGAGAAGGGCGGTGGCCCGTCTCACCGCGGGCTGTCTGCTGACCGCGGGTCTGGTGATAGCCGGACCCGCGGCCGCCGAACCGCCCGACGGCGTCGACGGCGTCGTCGGCTCGGCGACCGTCGTTCCCGTGCAGACGACGGGCCCCGCCGACAAGCGCTTCAATCTGGTGCTGATGGGCGACGGCTACACGGCCGAGGAGATGCCGGCGTTCCGCGCCGACGTCGAGAAGCACCTGAACGTGCTGTGGAGCATCGAACCCTTCGCCTCGTACCGCTCGTACATCAACGTCTGGGCGGTGGAGGTCCCTTCGCCGGAGTCGGGCGTCGACTGCGACCCGGGGCTCGACGCCCCCCGCCGTGACACCCCGCTGAACATGGGCTTCTGGGGCGGCTGCAACCCCGGCAGCGTGCAGCGGCTGCTCACGGTCGACAGCGCGAGGGCGGCGGCGCTCGCCGACCTCGTCCCTGGCACGAGCGGCGCCAACCGGCAGATCGTGGCGCTGGCCCACAGCGACACCTACGGCGGCGCGGGCGGCAGCTACGCCACCGCGTCCGGTGGCAACGCGCTCTCCTCGCTGATCACCCCGCACGAGATCGGCCACTCCCTCGGAAAGCTCCAGGACGAGTACGACTACTACGCGCGCGGGGTCGCCGGCGGCACGTACGCCGGAACCGAGCCGTCGTCGGCGCACCACACCCTGCTGACCGAGGAGCAGATGCGCGAGCAGCGCGCCAAGTGGTGGCGCTGGCTGGGCGAGCCGAGCGAGGCGGGCGGGGTCATCGGCCGTTTCGAGGGCGGTCTCTACAGCACCAAGGGCGTCTGGCGACCGAGCAAGCACTCGATCATGAAGACCCTCGGCTACGCCTTCGACCAGGTCGAACGCGAGGTGATGGTGCAGGCGATCTCGGCCAAGGTGGACCTGGTGCAGCGGCACACGCCCAACACGGCGCCGATCGGGGCCGACCGGACCGTCTGGGTGGACACCCTGCACCCGCTGGGTGGTGAACTCTCCGTCGTGTGGCGGCTGGACGGCCGGACGATCGGCTCGGGCGACGCACGGGCGATCGACCTGCGCCGGACGCGCCTCTCCCCCGGGAACCACACCCTGACGGCGACGGTCAGCGACCCGACCCCGTTCGTCCGCGACCCCGCGGTCCGCGGCTCGGCCGCCCTGACGCGCACGGTCGGCTGGACCGTGAACCGCGCGCTGACCACCCCCGAGGCCGAGGTGGGGGCGGCCTTCACCGGCCACACGCCGACGGCGTCGCCCGTCGGCGCGCGCTCGGTCGTCCACGCCGACACCACGCATCCGACGCGTGGCACGTTCCCCGTCCGCTGGCGCCTGGACGGCCGGACGGTCGACAACCCGGGCAACGACCGTGATCTGGACCTGCGTTCTCTGCGTCTCGGCCCGGGCACCCACACCCTGACGGCCGCGATCCCGGGCACGGACGCCGAGGTGAGGTGGACGGTGGACGCCCGTCCGGCGACGCAGTCGTACGAGCTCTCCGAGCCGCTGCGCACGGTGAGCCGGCCGGGCCGCCCGGTCGAGTACGTCTACGACGGGGAGTTCACGATGCGGCTCACCGCCAAGGACGATCAACCGGGCGCCGTGGTGAGCCAGTTCCGGGTGGACGGCGACGGCTGGTACACGTACTACGGCTGGCCCACCGACGCCGACGCGCCCTTCCGCTTCTCGCCCGGCGGCACGGTCGTCGACGATCTCGTCTACGGCAAGCTGGGCAGCAGCCGGGCGGTCCCGTGGGACGACGCGACGCCGGACTACGGGACGCACACGATCGAGTACCGCTCGATGGACGCGGCGGGCAATGTGAGCGCGGCGAAGTCGTTCCGGGTGACGCTGGTCGCGCCGAGGGGCTGAGGCAGGAACGACGAGCGCGCGGCATCGGGCCGGGCGACGCACGCGAGGGGCCCGCGGACCGGATGGTCCGCGGGCCCCTCGCGTCTCGGCGGAGCGTCGGGGCGGGCGTCCGACGGCGGCCCAGCCGTCAGGGCTTGCGTCCGACGGCGGCTCAACCGTCAGGGCTTGCGTCCGACGGCGGCCCAGCCCGGGATCGGGTCGTCGCCCTGGACCGGGACGGGCTCGCCCAGCTCCGGGTGCCACTCCGCGGTGAGCGAGACACCCGGCTCGACGAGTTCGAGACCGTCGAAGAACGCGGCCAGCTCGTCGCGCGAGCGCGGCCGCAGGGTCAGCCCGCGGGCCTTGTACATCCCGACCGCCTTGGCCGCACCCTCCGGGTCGAAGTCGCCCGTGACGTGCGAGAGGACGACGTAGCTGCCCGGCGCGAGCTTGTCGACGAGCTTGCCGACCAGGTCGTACGCCCCGTCCTCGTCCCCGACGAAGTGCAGCAGGGCCAGCATCGACAAGGCTATGGGCTTGTCGAAGTCAAGGACTTTTCCAGCCCTTTCGAGAATGGTCTCGGGGTCGCGGGCGTCCGCCTGGATGTACTCGGTGGCCCCTTCGGGTGTCGAGCGCAGCAGGGCGGCGGCGTGCGCGAGCACGATCGGGTCGTTGTCGCAGTAGACGATCCGGGAGTCCGGCGCGGCCTCCTGCGCGATCTGGTGCAGGTTGGGCTCGGTGGGGATGCCCGTCCCGATGTCCAGGTACTGCCGCACGCCGTTGGCGCTGAGCCAGCGTATGGCGCGGTGCATGAAGGCCCGGTTGACCCGCGCCATGTCCCGGCCGCGCGCGTCGACGGTCAGCAGCTGCCTGGCCATCTCCTCGTCGACCGGGTAGTTGTCCTTGCCGCCCAGGAACCAGTCGTACATCCGCGCGGGATGGGGCTTGCTGGTGTCGATCCGTACGGCTGCGGGGTCCTGGCTCATCGAGGCTCCTGGTCGGCGGAGAGAACTGCGGCTATCAGAGCAAGAGTTACGCGACGGTAGGCGGGTGACGGAAGGGGTCAGGTGAGCAGAAAGTCGGCCTGACCGGATTTCGCCCCTTGGATGAAGGCGGCGATCTCTCCATGGGTGTAGATGAGCGCTGGTCCCTCAGGGTCTGCGGACTGTCGCACGGCGACTCTGCCGTCGGCCAGCTTCATGGCCTCCACGCAGTTGCCCCCGTTCCCGCCGCTCCACGGCTTGTGCCATCCCTCGGCACCGAGTTCCGCGGCGGGCATGCCGTTGTATATGCGATCCATTCACAGCTCCTTGCGGAGATCCCGGAGGATCTCCTTCGTGCGTTGTGCAGTCGCGGCCTGGGCCGCCATGCGGTCCATGACCTCGAGATGAGAGGCCACCTCGGGGCGCGCGTCGAGATAGACGGCGCCGGTGAGGTACTCGCTGTAGACCATGTCCGGGAGTTCGGGCACGGCGAAGCGAAAGAGGACGAACGGTCCATAGGTGCCGGGGTGGTGGCCGGACGCGAACTCCGCGATCTGCAGGGTGACGTTCGGCAGCTCGGACGCTTCGAGCAGCCGGTCGAGCTGGTCGCGCATCACTTCGGGCCCGTCGCCGACCGGTCGGCGGAAGACCGTCTCGTCCATGATCACCCAGAACTTCGGGGCGTCCTCCCTGGTGAGCAGGGACTGGCGCTCCATCCGCAGGGCTACATGGCGCTCGATCTCCTCGGCATCGCTGCCGCCGACCGCCCCGCTGCGCAGAATGGCGCGGGCGTACCCCTCGGTCTGCAGCAGACCGGGGACGAATTGGGGTTCGTACTCCCGGATGAGGCTCGCGGCCCCCTCCAGGCTGACGTACATGGAGAACCAGCCGGGCAGCACGTCGTGGAACCGCTGCCACCAGCCGGGGAGATTGGCCTCCTCCGCGAGGGCGACGAAGCCCTCGGCCTCGGAGTCGGTGATGCCGTACGCCTTCAGCAGGAGCTGGACGTACGGGATCTTCAGCGCGACTTCCGCCGTCTCCATGCGCCGGATGGTGGCCGGAGCGACACGGAGGACCTTGGCGGCCTCCTCCCGCTTCAGGCCGGCACGCTCGCGCAGATCCTGCAGACGCTTCCCGAGAACGACCTGTCCGACCGTGGGGGCGGACCGCGGCTCGCTCACTCTCAGACCTCCCCGACGCGCTGTTTTGGTTGAGTGTGCCATGAACAGAATGAACAGGGCCAGAGAGAACACAGCACTCTGCAATTTTCAGAGTGCCACTTGCCAAGTGTCCGTGTCGGGAGCAAAGTATTCCGGTGAACCAGTACGCGCTGCTGCCGCGCGCCGCCACGGGAGGCGATGTACGGCACTGCTTACCCACTGTTGTGAGGATCGGTCGTGGCTTCTGGTAACGCGCTCCCCTCAGGTCTAGCGAGCCCTCGCGTCATGACCCAGCGCCCACGAACCGACGCCCCCCGTCCCGGCCTCCGCCCCGATGTCCGCCGGTTCGCCTTCGAGCTGCCGGCCCGCACGTCCTCCGTCTCCCGCGCCCGCAGGCTCGCGGAGGAGCGCCTCATCCTCTGGGGCTGCGATCCGGAGATCCGCGACACGGTCACCCTGATCGTCTCCGAGCTCGTCACCAACGCCGTCGTGCACACCGCGAGCACCCATGTCGTCTGCGAACTGCGCGAGGGCGAGGAGCAGTTGCGCATAGCGGTCCGGGACGAAGGCGGCGCCGGCGATCCGCGGATACGAGACTGCGGCGAGGAGGAGCGGGGCCGCGGGCTGATGCTCGTGGACGGACTGTGCAGCGCCTGGGGAGCGGACCGGACCGGTCATGGAACGGCGCGGGTCGTCTGGGCCGAGCTGGCCCACGGCATGGGACACACGTGCTGAGGTCGATGGCGACGCTCCTGACGCCGAGATCCCGCAGGAGCGCGGGGTCGGAGGCGACCCGCCTGATCGTGCCGCCGGAGTTCCGCACCGCTCTGGGCTGCGACGCCGTGGGAGTGCCGGCGCGCTACGGATTCCGGATCCTGTCCCGGCTGCCCGCCAAGGGCTGCGTCTACGCGGACACCGACTGGTGGTGGTGGCTCGTGCCGACCGGCTCGGACCTGGAGCTGACCTGGCCGATGCCGGCGTGCTACGCCCCCGGTGCGGAGATCCCGGACCGCCGGCCCCGTCTGATCCACCGCCCCGACGGCACCTCGCCCTACACCCCGCCGATCCCTCTCTACCTGCTGTGCTGCCAGCTGACGGGCACCGCCCCGTCCTGGCCCCTCCTTCCCACGCAGAGTGACGGCGTAATGTCGGAGCATGTTCACCCCTCAGGGCCCGACCGTCCGTGAGCTGGCCGTCCAGGCCCTCTCCTCGGTGGAGCACGGCTACGACCTGCTGGCGAAGAAGTTCGACGAGACCCCGTTCCGCACCCCGGACCCCGTCCTGGACGCGGTGAGGGAGACCCTGCGGCCCCTCGGCCCCTTCGAGCGGGGCCTCGACCTCTGCTGCGGCACCGGCGCGGGCCTCTCCGTCCTGCGGGAGCTGTGCACGGGCCGGATCACCGGCGTCGACTTCAGCGCGGGGATGCTGGCCGAGGCCCGCCGCTTCCACCCGAAGGCCACCCTGATCCGCGCGGACGCCCTGTCCCTCCCCTTCGCACCGGTCTTCGACCTGGCGGTCAGCTTCGGCGCCTTCGGCCACTTCCTCCCGGCGGAGCAGTCCAGGCTCTTCGCCCGGACCCACGCCTCCCTGCGCCCGGGCGGCCTCCTCGCCTTCCCCCTCCCCGCACCGCCTCGGGTCGGCTCGCTCCCGTACTGGACCCTGCTGGGCTTCGACGTGACGATGCGCGTACGGAACGCGCTGTGGCGCCCGCCCTTCGTCATGTACTACCGGACGTTCCGCCTGGCGGACGTGCGCGCCCGCCTGGCGACGGCGGGCTTCGAGGTGTCGCTGCTGCCCCTGGAGGGACTGGGTCGACGGGAGGACGGCAGCCCGCGCTGCCGGCTGGTGCTGGCGCGGAAGGTGTAGCCCGCCCCGGGAACAGGCCGGGACGACGACGAAGGCGGGCCGTGGCTTCTCGCCACGACCCGCCTTCGTATTCCTCTGGTGTCCGAGGGGGGACTTGAACCCCCACGCCCGATAAAGGGCACTAGCACCTCAAGCTAGCGCGTCTGCCATTCCGCCACCCGGACTGGGTGTTGTCGTCGTCCCGGGGTGTTCCCCGCGGCGACATGGATAACTCTACCAGGGGTTCGACGCGCCTTTCACCCACGTTTCCCGTGGTCAGTGGGGTGCCACGGGCCGGATGTCCTTGATCGAGTCCGGGCGCGCCGCAAGGTCGTACAGAGTGTCGCCCTACGCATACGCGGAGTGGCGCTCCACCCCGCCTAGCCTGCCCTGGGTGAGCTACGAATCCGACTCCCGCAGGTCGACGTACCGCAGGCCCCGGATGCTGTCGCCGATGCGGGAGCATCTGCGGGACACCTTCTGGTTCGCGCCGATCCTGTCGATGGTGATCATCTCCGCGCTGTGGGCGGGTGCGTCGACGCTGGACGAGGCGATCATCGGGTGGCTTCGCGACGAGGGGGCGTACGAGGAGATCTCCGACCTCATCGCGCTCTCCGACGACGCCAAGACGATCGTGACGACGATCTCCTCGGCGATGATGACCTTCATCGGTGTCGTCTTCTCCATCTCCCTGGTCGCCGTGCAGATGGCGAGCGGCCAGTTCAGCCCCCGGATCGTGCGGATCTTCATCCGGAGCAGGATCACCAAGGCGACCTTCTCCGTCTTCCTGTCGACCTTCGTGCTGTCCCTGCTGGTGCTCTCCTCGTACGAGAGCGAGACGGATCCGCGGTACGTGACGATCGTGCCCCTGGTCCAGTCGCTGCTGACACTCGTCATGGTCGCGCTGAGCCTGCTGCTCTTCGTGGCGTACGTCAGCACGACACTGCAGCTGATGCGCGTGGGGCACGTGGTGGAACGGATCACGACCGAGGCGCTGTCCGTGCTGGCCAAGCAGCCGCTCTACGGGGACGAGGTCGGCGACCTCGGGAAGCCCACGGCCTTCCTCGTCCACCGGGGGCGCGCGGGCGTCCTGCGGGACGTCAACGTGGCGTGGCTCGTCGGCGGCGCGCAAAGGCACGGCGTCGTGCTGCGGCTGCTGCCCAAGATCGGGGACTTCGTGGTGCCCGGGACCCCCATCCTCGCCGTCCACGGCGGACAGGTTCCGCGCAGGCTCGCCTCCGCGGTCTCCCTCGGGATCGAGCGGACGTTCCACCAGGATCTCGGATTCGGCCTCCGGCAGCTCGCCGACATCGCCCTGCGGGCCCTCTCCCCCGCCGTCAACGACCCGACCACGGCCGTGCAGTGCCTGGACCGGATCGTCCAGATCCTCGCGGTCCTGGCGGCCCGGCCGCTCGGGGCCGTCCAGCACCGGGACCGCGCGGGCACCGTGCGCCTGGTGCAGGACGGACCCGGATGGACCGACCTGGTGGATCTGGGCTTCACCGAGGTCCGGGGCTGCGCCGCCGCCAGCCCGCAGGTGTCGCGGCGCATGCTCGCCGGGCTCGACGACCTGCTGTCGCTGGTCCCCGAGGAGCGCCGAGCACCGCTGATCCGGCACCACGCGCTGCTCACCCAGCTGGTGGAGCGCGCGGTGCCGGAGGCGGCCGACCGGTCCTTCGCCCTGGAGGCGGACCGCCAGGGCATCGGGTGAGCCCGGTGGCCGGACCGGACCATCGCGTGGCGGCGAACCCGGGGCCGGCCGGCCGAGGCGCGTGAGCCCGGGGCCGACCCGGCCGACGCGCGTGAGCCCGGTGGCAGTGCCGGGTCGGCATCCGGTGGGCTGGGCCGGTCAGCAGTCCTTCTCGCGCAGGGAGCGGAGGTGCGCGGCGGACTTGCGGGCGAAGGCGAGGGACTCGACCGGGTTGTCGTGTTCGGCCTGCCAGTGGTGGGCGCGGTAGCCGTGCTGGGTGCGGTTCACCGCCGAGATGAAGCGCCGGTAGTCGATGTCTCCGTCCCCGACGTCCGTCATGCGGTAGCCGTCGCGGACGGAGTCGTCGTGTTCGCCGTCCTTGACGTGGAAGAGCGGGTAGCGGTGCGGCTGGTCGAGCACGTAGTCCAGCGGGTCGAAGGGCGCCGGGGTGCCGTCGACGCGCCGTGAGAAGCGGAACTGGGCGGCGTACGCCCAGTAGATGTCCATCTCCAGGTGGACGAGGTCGGGGTCGGTCTCCGCGAGCAGGACGTCGTAGAGGCGGACGTCCGGCCGGTCGGTGGCGAAGGAGAACTCCTCGGCGTGGTTGTGCTGGTAGAACTTCATGCCGCGCTTCCTCGCCTCGGCGCCGTAGTGGTTGAACTCCTCGGCGCAGCGCTTCCAGCCGTCGACGGTGGCGCCGTAGCGCCAGGGGCCCGAGGCGGTTCCGATGTGCGGGAGACCGAGGGCCTGGGCGTCGTCGAGGACCTTGTCGAGGTTCTGGGCGAAGGTGTACGCGCCGGGGTCGGAGGAGTAGTAGCCGACGTGGCTTCCGATGCCGGTCAGGCCGTTGTCGCGGGCGAGCCGCTTGAGCTGGGCGAGGGTGATCGGGCCCGCCGAGCCCTGGCTGTAGCCGGCGAACTCGACCTCGTCGTATCCGTACTTCTTCAGCTCGGCGAAGACGGCGGCGAAGCCGAGGGTGGCCACCTTGTCGCGCAGCGAGTAGAGCTGGATGCCGAGGCGTCCCGGGGGCATGACGGGGCGGCCCCGTCCGTGGCCCCGGTCGGCGGCCGCGGTGCCCGCTTCCGCGGCCGCCGCGGTGGGGGCGGTCGCGCCGAGCAGGGCCGCGGCGGTGGCGCCTGCGGCGACGCCGAGCATGTTCCGTCTGCTGAGCCTGTGGGTGAGCTCCGGGTCGGCGGGGGTGCGGCGGGTGCGGCTCATCTGTGGACAACTCCTTGGGTGTCGGTCGGGTCTGCTTCACTGGAGTCCGGTCGGTGAAGACCGGCCAGCTGGAGCAAGAGGGACTTCACATCGGTGGCCGCGACGCGGCCGCTGACAGCGCGGGGGGTGGAGCACAGAATGAGCGGACCTTCGTCGTCGCTCGTGGGGAGGCGGCCATGGCTGCCGCGAATAGGTGAGGGGTCGAGGGGGACCACCGCCAGCCGGTAGCGCATCCCGAGCTTCTTGCGCGCGATCGCCTTCGCCGCCTTGATCCGTACGTACGGGTCGAGGGGGTCCATGAACAACTCGACCGGGTCGTAGCCGGGTTTGCGGTGGATCTCGACGAGCTGGGCGAAGTCGGGTGCCTTCGTGTCGTCGAGCCAGTAGTAGTACGTGAACCACGCGTCGGGGTCGGCGAGGGCGACGAGCTCCCCGGAGCGGGGGTGGTCCAGGCCGTGCTCCTTCTTCCCCTCGTCGTCGAGGAGCCGCTCGATGCCGGGCAGTCCGGCGAGGGTCTCCCGGACGACGTCCAGGTCTTCCGGGCGTCGGACGTAGACGTGGGCGATCTGGTGGTCGGCGACCGCGAAGGCCCGGGAGGTCATCGGGTCGAGGTACTCCATGCCGTCCTGGGTGTGGACCTCCAGGAGGCCGGCTCGGCGCAGGGCCCGGTTGATGTCGACGGGCCTGTTCACGCGCGTGATGCCGTACTCGGAGAGGGCGACCACCGTCCGGCCTTCGGCTCGGGCGTCGTCGAGGAGGGGCGCGAGGGCCGTGTCGAGCTCGGCCGCGGCGCGCGCGGAGCGCGGGTCGTCGGGGCCGTACCGCTGGAGGTCGTAGTCCAGGTGCGGCACGTAGCAGAGGGCCAGGTCGGGTCGGCGGGTGCGCAGGATGTGGCGGGTGGCGTCGATGATCCACCGGCTGGAGACCAGGTCGGCGCCGGGTCCCCAGAAGTGGAAGAGGGGGAAGGTTCCGAGCCGGTCCGTGAGTTCGTCGTGGAGGGCCGGGGGCCGGGTGTAGCAGTCGGGTTCCTTGCGGCCGTCGGCGTAGTAGACGGGACGGGGGGTGACGGTGATGTCGGTGTCGGCGCCCATGGCGTACCACCAGCAGATGTTGGCCACGGTGTAGCCGGGGTGGGCGCGTCGGGCGGCGTCCCAGAGTCTGTCGCCGGAGACGAGTCCGTTGTGCTGACGCCACAGGAGGACGTCGCCGAGCTCGCGGAAGTACCAGCCGTTGGCGACGATGCCGTGTTCGGAGGGGAGGGTGCCGGTGAGGAAGGTGGACTGGGCGGTGCAGGTGACGGCCGGCAGGACGGTGGAGAGAGCCGCTTGGGAGCCGGTACGGCCAAGAGCCCGGAGGTGGGGCATGTGCCTCAGGAGCCGGGGGGTGAGACCGACGACGTCGAGGACCAGGAGGGGGGTGGGCCGGGTGTCGCTCCGAGGGCTGGTCATGGCAGTTCCTTGAGGCCGAGGTCGGTCAGGAGGTCACGGGCCAGGGTGAGTTCGGCGGCGATGCCGTCGGCCAGGCGGGCACGGGTGCGGGGGCGTCGGTCGGCCGGCAGCGCCTGCCAGGTGTAGGTCTCGACCTCCAGGTGGTGGGTCCGGGGGCGGGGGCCGCCCACGAGCAGGGCGAGGGCGGTCCGGAGCACGGGAAGGGTGGAGGTGAGCGGAGGCTCCGGTGGGGCGTGGAGGGGGACGTGGAAGTGCGCGCGCCAGGGGGCGCCGTCGGGGAGCGAGCGGCCCGCGAGGGCTTCGGGCAGGTCGTCGGTGCCGCGCAGGCCGGCTGCGGTCCGGGTGCGGGTCTGGTGCAGGAAGCGGGGTTCGGCGAACTCGGCGAGCGCGGTGCGGACCTCGGGCAGATGCGGGTGCTCGGCGTGCAGTGCGGCGGAGAGCTGGGTCTTGACGACGGGGATCCCGGCGGCGCCGAGGGCGTCCAGGGCGGTGTGCGGGTCTTCGAAGGAGGTGGCGAGATGGCAGGTGTCGACGCAGACGCCGATGCGGGGGCTGGAGAGGGCGGTGAGCGGGGCGATGGCGTCCGCGGTGGTCTCGACGGTGCAGCCGGGTTCCGGTTCCAGCCCGACGCGGACGGACTTCCCGGTGAGTTCCTCCAGGGCGTCGAGGCGTTCGGCGAGGGTGGCCAGGGCGGTGTGCGCGGTCTGCCCGGACCGGGCGTCGAAGGGGGTGCGCCAGGCGATCGGCAGGGTGGAGACGGAGCCGTCGGTGATGTCGTCGGGAAGGAGGGCGGCGAGGAGGCGGGCCAGGTCGGTGGTGTGGGCGAGACGTTCGGGGCGGGTCCAGTCGGGCTGGTAGACGCGGTACTTGACCTCCTCGGCGCCGAAGCCCTCGTACGGGAAGCCGTTGAGGGTGACGACCTCGAGTCCTCGGCGGTCGATCTCGGCGCGCAGTGCGCGCAGGGAGGCCGGGTCGGTGATCAGGGAGCGGGCGGCGTCCCGGGCGAGCCAGAGGCCGATGCCGAGCCGGTCGCGGCCGAGGCGCCGGCGCACGGGTTCGCAGTGGTCGCGCAGCTGGGCGAGGACGCCTTCGAGGGTCTCCGCGGGGTGGACGTTGGTGCAGTAGGCGAGGTGGACGGTGGAGCCGTCGGGGTGGCGGAAGCGCATCGGCGGGCTCGCCTCATTCCCCGCCGCGGAGGATGGAGTTGCCCTGGTGGGAGGTGTCGGGTGACGGGGGGTCGAGCCGGAGCCGGCCGCTGAGGCCGTAGAAGGTGACGGGGTTGCGCCACAGCACCCGGTCGACGTCGTCGTCGGAGAAGCCGGCGGCGAGCATGGCATCGCCGACCTTGCGGGTCTTGAGCGGGTCGCTCTTGCCCCAGTCGGCGGCCGAGTTCACGAGGACCCGTTCGAGGCCGTGGTCCTTGAGGACGGCGACCATGCGGTCCTCGTCCATCTTCGTGTCGGGGTAGATGGAGAAGCCGAGCCAGGCGCCGCTGTCGGCGGCTTCCTTGACGGTGGTCTCGTTGAGGTGGTCGAGGAGGACCCGGTCGGGTGCGAGCGCGGACTCCCGGACGACGTCGAGGGTGCGGCGCAGGCCGGCCTGCTTGTCGCGGTGGGGGGTGTGGACGAGCGCGGGCAGGTCGTGGTCGGCGGCGAGCTGGAGTTGGGCGGCGAGGGCGGTGTCCTCGGCCGGGGTCATGGAGTCGTAGCCGATCTCGCCGACGGCGACGACGTTGTCCTTGGCGAGGTAGCGCGGCAGGGCGTCGAGGACGGGGGTGCAGCGGGGGTCGTTGGCCTCTTTGGGGTTGAGGGCGAGGGTGCAGTGGTGGGCGATGCCGTACTGGGCGGCGCGGAAGGGTTCCCAGCCGAGGAGGGAGTCGAAGTAGTCGAAGAACGAGGCGGGTGAGGTGCGGGGCTGGCCGAGCCAGAAGGCGGGCTCGACCAGGGCGCGTACTCCGGCGTCGTGCATCGCCCGGTAGTCGTCGGTGGTGCGCGAGGACATGTGGATGTGGGGGTCGAAGATGCGCATCAGGACTCCTCGGTGGGGGCGGTGAGGGCGAGGACGCGGTGGAGGTCGGCGGGGACGGGGCGGTCGGCGGCGGTGCGTTCGGCCGCGTAGTCGGTGAGCATCCGGGCGAGTTCGCGGTCGCCGTGGGCGCGGTGGGACAGGCCGGCGACGACGTCGACGGGGACGCCGGTGAAGAGGCACTTGAGGACGGCGTGGCGCCAGGAGTGCGAGGTGAGGTGGGAGGCGGCGTAGGGGCCGAGAGCGGCGGAGAACAGCGTGGTGTCGTTGGTGCGCAGCGCGTCCTCGACCAGCGGAAGGGCCTCGGGGCCGGCGACGAGTGAGGGGAGGGCGAGCAGGACGGCACGTCGTTCGGCGGTGGAGCCCTGCTGGTAGAGGCGGGTGAGGACGGCCGTGTCGGCGTGGGCCGCCTTGAGGAGGAGGACGCGGGCGGAGTCGGCGTGCTCGGGGCCGCAGTGACGGCCGGCGGACGCGAAGCGCAGTTCCCAGAGGGCGGTGCGGGCCGTGGCGGCGGTGAGGGCTTCGTCGAGCCAGGCGCGGGCGGAGTCGGTCAGCATGCCGGGGCCTCCCGTGGGACGGGCTGGTCGCGGAGGAACGAGAGGGAGGTGCGGGCGAGTTCGGGGCCGGCGTGCGAGTGGCGGGGCAGTTCGACGACGGTCAGGCCCGGGTAGCCGGCGGCGGTGAGTTCGGCGAGGGCGGTGAGGACGGGTGGGAAGTCGATCTCTCCGTCGCCGAACGGGAGGTGTTCGTGGACGCCGGTGCGCATGTCCTCGATCTGGACGTGGTGCAGCCAGGGGGCGGCGGCGCGGACGCAGTCGGCCGGTGTCGCGGGCTCCAGGCACTGGCAGTGGCCGATGTCGAGGGTGAGGCCGAGGAGGCGGGGGTCCGGGTCGCCGAGGAGGCCGCGCAGGGTGTGGAAGTCGTCGAGGGTGGCGAGGAGGTGGCCGGGCTCGGGTTCGACGGCCAGCGGGACGCCGGCGGCGTCGGCCGCTTCGAGGACGGGGGTGAGGGCTGAGGCGAGGCGCTTCCAGGCGGTGGGCTCGGCCGTGTCCGCGGGGGTGATGCCGCTGAAGCAGTGGACGGCGTGGGCGCCGAGGTCGGTGGCGACGCGGACGGCGCGCAGGAGGAGGTCGGTGCGGGCGGCACGGGCGGCGGGGTCCGGGTCGAGGAGGGAGGGACCGTGTTTGCGTCGCGGGTCGAGGACGTAGCGGGCGCCGGTCTCGACGGTGACTCCGAGGCCGAGTGATCCGAGGCGTCGGGCCACTCGGGAGGTCCGGACGGCCAGGTCGGGCGCGAGGGGGTCCAGGTGCATGTGGTCGAGGGTGAGACCGACGCCGTCGTATCCGAGGTCGGCGAGGAGGGCGAGAGCGTCGTCGAGGCGGAGGTCGGTGAGGCCGTTGGTGCCGTAGCCGAGGCGGAGTCCGGGGGGTCGCCGGGTCATGTCGGACTCACCTTTCGGGCGAGGGCGCGGGCGAGCGGGGTGAGGCAGAGGAGCGCGAGTGCGGTGCGGGGAGCGCCGGCCCGGGCGGCGAGGGTGGCCTGGAGGGGGATCACGGCACGGATGCCGGCGCCGACGGAGCGCTGGGTGAGGGGAGGTGACGGGTTGAGGGCCGCGTGGAGGAGTGGCGTGGCCGGGGTGCGGGCGTAGGCGGCGGCGAGTACGGCCGTCACGAGGGGGCGGGTCCTGGCGGTGCGGGTCGCCTCGGCGGCCAGCGCCAGGGTGGTGGCGAGGGCCAGCAGCGGGGTGCGGGTCGAGCCTCCCCGCGTCTCGTGGCGGGAGACCGTGGTGACGCCGTAGATGTGCGCGCCCAGGAGAGCGGCCGAGCGCAGCGCCTCCTTCGGTGGGCGGGGGGTGGGGCGGAGGGGAGGGTGGGGGGAGGGGGAGGGGGAGGGCCCCCCGGTGGAGGTGGCGACGGTGCCGAGGAGGAGGTCCAGTGCCCGTGCCCCCGCCATCGCCGCGGGACCGGCCGGGGTGTGTTTGAGGTGGAGGTCGTAGGCCCAGACGGTGGCGGCGAGGGCGGTGGCGACGGTGAGCGCGGGGCGGCCCGCGCGGGCGGCGAGGCCGAGGCCGGCGGCGGTCAGGGCGGCCGAGGCGGTGAGGGCGGCCCTGGGGCTGATGCGGCCGGAGGGGATGGGGCGGTGGGGACGGTCGACGGCGTCCTCCGCGCGGTCGGCCCAGTCGTTGAGGGCCATGCCGGCCTCGTACAGGCAGAGGGAGGAGCCGATGGCGAGCAGGGTGGACCTGTTCGGTCGCAGGCCGGTGGCGGCCGCGCCGGCGAGGGCGTCCCCGGGCACGGTGAACAGGGCGGAGACGCGCAGCAGTTCGGCCCAGGGGGCGAGGCGTCCGCTCATCGTGCCGTCCCGAGGCGGGCGCCGAAGGCCAGGAGCCGCTCGTACTGTTCCGCCAGCGCGGCGGGGGCTTCGCCCTCCGGGTCCTTGAAGTAGAAGGCCAGGTCTTCCAGGGGGCCTGTCAGGCCCGTCTCGTGGGCGCGGGCGGTCAGCCGGGCCAGGTCGAGGACGAGGGGCGCGGCGAGGGCGGAGTCGCAGCCCTGCCAGGTGGTCTGGAGGGTCATGCGGGAGCCGAGGAAGCCGTCGAAGGCGATGTGGTCCCAGGCGGTCTTCCACTCCCCCAGGGCGGGGACGTCGTCGATGTGGACCTGGCCTTCCGGGGCCCGGCCGAGGACGTCGGCGAGGACGCGTTCCTTGCCCGCGTTCTTGGCCTCGGCGGCGGCCGGGTCGGCGAGTGCGGCGCCGTCGCCGCCGCCGAGGAGGTTGGTGCCGGACCAGGCGCGGACGGTCAGGGCGCGTTGGAGGAACATCGGGGCGAGGACGGAGCGCAGGAGGGTCTGGCCGGTCTTGCCGTCGCGTCCGGCGTGGGGAAGGCCGCTGGTCTCGACGGCTTCGGCGAGGGAGGGGTGGCGCAGTCCGGTGGAGGGGGTGAAGTTGACGTAGGGGCATCCGGCGCGCAGGGCGGCGGCCGCGTAGAGGGTGCTGGGTGGGAGCCCGGCGCCCCCCGACGCCGGCTCCGTAGAGGCCACATTGATGACGACCACGCGTTGCAATGCCAGCCGCTGGCGGAAGTCTGTCATGTCAGCGGCGAAGGCGGTGATGAGTTCCCGTTCGTCGCGGTGGTCGCCGGGGGCGGGTCCGCCGGGGCGGATCTCACCGTCTGCGGTGGTGAGTTCGGTGGCGACGGCGGTGGCGAGGCCGTGCGGGAGGACTCCCGCGGCGGTGAGTGCTTCGGCTCGTTTGGGGAGCGGGCACGCGGCCGTGTCGTGTCCGCCGAAGACGAGGGAGGTGAGGGGTGGGAGGCCGGCGGCGGTGAAGGGGTCGGTCTCGGTCACCATTCCGGTGGGTGGGTGCAGGCCGGCCGTGGTCGCGGCGCAGCCGGCCATCGCGGTGGTGGCCACGGAGCCTCTGGCTCCGATGAACCAGACTCCTGTGCGTGTTCCGGCTCCCGTGGGTGTTCCTGTGGTCACGGCCCTGCCTCCCTGGGACGGTGGTGGAGACGGCGGGCGGGGGGTACGGCGCCTCCCCGCCCGCCGCCGGCTGTGCGGGAGCTCTACGGGGTGAGCTCCTTGAGCTGGATGTTGCGGAAGGAGACCTGGTCGTCGGCTCCGTGGTTCTGGATGCCGATGTGGCCGTCCTTCAGGCTGCGGGCGGGGTCGGTGTTGGTGAAGTCGTTGATCTTCACTCCGTTGAGGAACACCTGGAGCCGTTCGCCCTGGACGCGGATCTCGTAGGAGTTCCACTGGCCGGGTGGCCGCAGGACGGCGTCACGTGCCGTGAGGTTGGCGGACTTGAAGCCGTAGACGGCTCCGGTGGTCCGGTCGGCGGCGTCGGTGGCGTCGATCTGGATCTCGTAGCCCTTGTTCACGGCGGACCAGGGGTCGTCGGAGGCGGGGAAGCCCACGAAGATTCCCGAGTTGTCGTCTCCGGCCATCTTCCAGTCGAGCTTGAGGGAGTAGGAGGAGAACTCCTTGGCCTGGTACCAGAGCATCCCCATGCCGCCGACGGAGCGCAGTTCGCCTTCGGTGATGTCGAAGCTGCCGGGTCCGGCCTGCTTCCAGCCTTCGCGGGTCTCTCCGTTGAAGAGGTCGCGGTAGCCGGTCTGGGGGCGGCAGTCCGCGGTGACCTGGCCGGCGGCGTAGCGCAGTCCGCCGAGGAGGTGTTGGCGGAAGGCCGCTTCGGTGTAGGACTCCTTGGTGTGGCCGCCGCCGGTGTAGAAGGAGCGTCCGCCGCCGTAGGACTTGCACCAGGCGATGGGGTGGTCGCCCTTCATGGTGCCGCCCTCGTAGGTGGTCTCGTCGAGGGTGGCGAGGATGCGGGCCTGTCCGCGCGGGTTGGTGCGGTAGTTGTACCACTCGTCGGTGCGCTGCCAGGGGCCGTCGAGGTGGGCGGTGGCGGGGTGGTCGTGGTCCTCGGCGCGGACGGTGGCGGGCTGGATGTGCGGGTGGGAGGCGAAGTGTGCGCCGACGAGTCCGCCGTAGAACTCCCAGTCGTACTCGGTGTCGGCTGCCGCGTGGATGCCCATGTAGCCGCCGCCGGTGGAGACGTAGTTCTCGAAGGCGGTCTGCTGTTCGGCGTTGAGGACGTCGCCGGTGGTGGAGAGGAAGACGACGGCGTCGTAGCGGGCGAGGTTGTTGGTGGTGAACTGGCGGGGTTCTTCGGTGGTGTCGACGGTGATGTTGGTGCCGGCGCCGAGTTCCTTGAGGGCGGTGATGCCGGCGGGGATGGAGTCGTGCCGGAAGCCGGCGGTGCGGGAGAAGACGAGGACGCGCTTGGCGGTGCGGTCGACGGGGCTGTTGGAGAGGGTGAAGTCGTCGACGTCGTAGAGTGCGCCGGCGCCGCCCTTGAAGACGAGGAAGAGTTCGGTGGTCTTGCGGGGGA
The DNA here is from genome assembly GCF_040653355.1 of Streptomyces sp. NPDC047971. Lineage (NCBI taxonomy): Bacteria > Bacillati > Actinomycetota > Actinomycetes > Kitasatosporales > Streptomycetaceae > Streptomyces > Streptomyces sp. NPDC047971. Next base: position 503,001 of record NZ_JBEZNW010000001.1, read on the forward strand.
CGCTTCGCAGGGGTACGTCGATGTCCTGGAAGGTCTCCCAGCCGCCGGTGACGGGGACGGGGGCGGAGCCGAGGAGGGTGCCGGTGGGTGATCCGGTGCGGACTTCGAGGAAGCCGCCGGCGCCGCCGGAGGAGACGCGGGCGGTGAGTTTGGTGGATCCGCTGAGGTTGTAGGGCTTGTAGGAGATCCAGTCGCCGTCGTCGATGTCGCCGACGGTCCGTCCGCCGTGCGCGGGGGCCTTGTCGTAGACGGTGATGCCGTGCTGGGTGTCGAAGTGCTCGGCCTGGCGGTGGCGTGGCTGGAGTTTGGCCTGGTCGTGGGTGGTGAGGGCGGCTTGGCCGCCGCCTCCGCCGTCGGTGTACTCGGCGTCGAAGACGGCGAAGATGTTGGCGTCGTCGTCATGGCCGCCGTCGGCGGAGGTCTTGATGGTGCCGCTGCAGCCGTTGGCGGAGGTGATGGGGTGGCCGTGGCTGTCGTGGCCGAGGATGTAGGTGACCTTGACCTTGGCGCAGTCGATCGCGCCGTCCTCCGGGTCGGTGACGGTCACCTTGAAGGGGATCTCGTCTCCGAAGGAGAAGAGGGCTCCTTCGGCGGGGAGTTCGAGGGTGACCTTGGGTGCGGTGTTGCCGACGACGACGTGGACGGAGGCGGAGCCGGTGCGGCCGCTGGGGTCCTTCGCTGTCACGGTGGCGGTGTAGGTGCCGTTCTTGCGGTAGGTGTGGGTGGGGTTGGCGGCGGTGGAGGTGCCGCCGTCGCCGAAGTCCCAGCTGTAGGTGAGGGCGTCGCCGTCGCCGTCGGTGGTGCCGGCGGAGGAGAAGGCGACCTTCAGGGGTGCGACGCCCGAGGTCTTGTCGACGCTCGCCTCGGCGCTCGGGGAGCGGCCGCCGGTGGCGTTCTCGATGCGGTAGAGGCCGGAGTTGTGGTCGCCGCCGAACCAGGCGGTGCCGTAGTCGAGGACGTAGAGTGCGCCGTCCGGGCCGAAGGCCATGTCCATGACCTGGGTGCCGGTCCAGGGGACGGGGTTGATGGACTGGACGGCGCCGTCGGCGCCTTGTTCGACGCGCCTGATCCAGCGGCGGCCGAATTCGCCGGCGAAGAAGTCGCCGTCGTAGGTCTCCGGGAATTTCACCGGGGAGGTGGAGTCGGCGTCGTAGCGGTAGACGGGGCCGCCCATGGGTGATTCGGATCCGGTGCCGAATTCGGGGACGGAGCCTCCGTCGTAGGGGATCCAGGCGGGTTCGGCGGGCGGGAGGTCGACGAGGCCGGTGTTGTGGGGCGAGTCGTTCTTCGGGGCGGCGCAGTCGTAGGTGGCGCCGGAGACCTTGGTGGCGAAGTCGTAGTCGACGTAGGGGTCGTTCTTGCCGGTGCAGAAGGGCCAGCCGAAGTTGCCGGGCCTGGTGATGCGGGCGAATTCGACCTGGCCCGCGGGTCCGCGTGTGGGGTCGGCGGCGCCGGCGTCGGGGCCGTAGTCGCCGACGTAGAGCACGCCTGTGGCCTTGTCGACGCTGAAGCGGAAGGGGTTGCGGAAGCCCATCGCGTAGATCTCGGGGCGGGTCTTGTCGGTGCCGGGTGCGAAGAGGTTGCCGTCGGGGACGGTGTAGGAGCCGTCGTCGGCGACCTTGATGCGGAGGATCTTGCCGCGGAGGTCGTTGGTGTTGCCGGAGGTCCGGCGTGCGTCGAACGCGGGGTTGCGGCCGGGGCGTTCGTCGATGGGGGTGAAGCCGTCGGAGGCGAAGGGGTTGGAGTCGTCGCCGGTCGACAGGTAGAGGTTGCCCTGGGCGTCGAAGTCGATGTCTCCGCCGACGTGGCAGCAGATGCCGCGGGTGGCGGGGATGTCGATGACCTTCTTCTCGCTGGCGTTGTCGAGGGTTCCGTCGGCCTTGAGTGTGAAGCGGGAGAGGCGGTTGACGCCGTCGTACTTCGCGAAGTCGGCGGCGGTGCCGTTCTCGGGGGCGTCGCCGGCGGGGGTGGTGAGCGGCGGGGCGTAGTAGAGGTAGATGGCCTCGTTCTGGGCGAAGCCGGGGTCGAGTCCGATGCCCTGGAGGCCCTCCTCGTCGTGGGAGTAGACGGGGATGGTGCCGATGACCTTGGTGTTGCCGGCGGCGTCGGTGCGGCGCAGTTCGCCGTTTCGTGAGGTGTGCAGGACGCTGCGGTCGGGGAGTACGGCGAGGGACATGGGTTCGCCGACTTCTTCGCCGCCCTTGGCGAGGGTGACCTGCTGGAATTCCTCGGCGGCCGTGGTGCCGGCGGGGGTGTCCGTGTCGGTGGCGAGGGCCTGGGGGGTGGTGAGGGCGAGCAGTCCGACGGTGAGCAGGGCGAGTGACTTCCTGGTTCGGAGTCGTTTTCTGTGCACGGGGGTGTCCTCCGGAGTAGGGCCGGGTGTGCGGGTTGTCCGGGGACCGGCGTGCGCCGTCACGCTGGTCGCGTCTTCGCAGTTACGTCATGTACACATCAGCCACACAGGGACGGTAGCGGGGTTCGTCCACGCCCGAAAGCCCTTGCGCACCGGTGCTGTCGAACTTTTCACCGCGAGAGGACAAAGCCGCGCGCGGGCAGGGCGGACCGGCCCGGTGGCGTTGCCGCCACCGGGCGCCGACCTGCGGGGATGAAGCCGCGGGGGCTACCGATCACCGCCGAAGGCGGCGTCGAACGAGGCCGCCGGCGGGTCGAAATCGAACCGCTTCAGATGGGAAAGCGCTTCCGGGGCGCCGGTGAGCCGATCCATCCCGGCGTCCTCCCACTCCACCGAGACGGGCCCCGCGTAGCCGATCGAGCGGAGCATCCGGAACACGTCCTCCCAGGGCACGTCCCCGTGGCCGGCGGAGACGAAGTCCCATCCGCGCCGCGGGTCGCCCCAGGGCAGGTGCGAGCCGAGCCGCCCGTTGCGCCCGTCGAGGCGCTTGCGGGCCTCCTTGCAGTCCACGTGGTAGATCCGGTCGCGGAAGTCCCAGAGGAATCCGACCGGGTCCAGGTCCTGCCAGACGAAGTGGCTCGGGTCGAAGTTGAGCCCGAAGGCGGGCCGGTGGTCCACCGCCTCCAGGGCGCGCTGGGTGGTCCAGTAGTCGTACGCGATCTCGCTCGGATGGACCTCGTGGGCGAACCGCACGCCTTCGGCGTCGAAGACGTCGAGGATCGGGTTCCAGCGCTCCGCGAAGTCCTCGAAGCCGCGCTCCACCATGCGTTCGGGCACGGGCGGGAACATCGCCACCAGGTGCCAGATCGACGAGCCGGTGAAGCCGATGACGGTGTCGACGCCGAGCGCCGCGGCGGCCCGCGCGGTGTCGGCCAGTTCGCGCGCCGCCCGCTGCCGTACGCCCTCGGGCTCGCCGTCGCCCCAGATCCGGGCCGGCACGATCGCCTGATGGCGTTCGTCGATCGGATGGTCGCAGACGGCCTGGCCCACCAGATGGTTGGAGATCGCCCAGCACTTCAGGCCGTACTTCTCCAGCAGGGCGCGCCGACCGTCGACGTACGACGGGTCGGCGAGGGCCTTGTCGACCTCGAAGTGGTCTCCCCAGCAGGCGAGTTCGAGGCCGTCGTAGCCGAAGTCACGGGCGAGCCGGCAGACCTCCTCCAGTGGCAGATCGGCCCACTGGCCGGTGAAGAGGGTGAAGGGACGGGTCACGATGGACGGCCTCCTAGACCTGTACGGGGGTGTAGACGGCGTTCTTCTCCGCGCTCTCCTCCACGGCGGCGAGGACCCGCTGGACCTGGAGCCCGTCGGCGAAGGACGGCGCCGGGCCGGTGCCGGAGGCCACGGCGAGGACCAGGTCGCGGGCCTGGTGGACGAAGGTGTGCTCGTATCCGAGGGCGTGACCCGGCGGCCACCAGCCCTCCAGGTAGGGGTGGTCCGGCTCGGTCACGAGGATGCGGCGGAAGCCGGCGGAGGCGGCGGGTTCGGTGTGGTCGTGGAAGGAGAGCTCGTTGAGCCGCTCCAGGTCGAAGGCGAGCGAGCCCTTCTCTCCGTTGATCTCCAGGCGTAGGGCGTTCTTGCGGCCGGCGGCCATCCGGGTCGCCTCGAAGGAGGCGAGCGCCCCGGAGGCGAGCCGCCCGGTGAACAGCGCGGCGTCGTCGACCGTCACCGTCCCGTGGGCCCCGCCCGCCGCGGCCCCGCCGAGCCCGGCCGACACCCCGGCGAGCAGCGGCCTCTCCCGTACGAAGGTCTCGGTGAGCGCCGACACTCCCACCACGAGTTCCCCCGCCAGGTACTGGGCGAGGTCGACGGCGTGCGCGCCGAGGTCCCCGAGCGCGCCGGACCCCGCGTGCTCGCGCTCCAGGCGCCAGGTCAGCGGGAAGCCGGGGTCGACGAGCCAGTCCTGCAGATAGGTGACGCGTACGTGCCGCAGCGCGCCGAGCCTGCCCTCGGCGATGAGCCGGCGGGCGTACGCGATCGCCGGCACCCGCCGGTAGTTGAAGCCGACCATGGCGACCTGGCCACGGGCGGCCGCCGCCGTGGCGGCGGCGACCATGGCCTCCGCCTCGGCGACCGAGTTGGCGAGCGGCTTCTCGCACAGGACGTGCTTGCCCGCCTCCAGCGCGGCGACGGCGATCTCCGCATGGCTGTCGCCCGGGGTGCAGACGTCCACGAGCTGGACGTCGTCGCGGGCGACGAGGGCGCGCCAGTCGGTCTCCGCCGCCGCCCAGCCGTGCTGCGCGGCGGCGGCTCGGACGGCTGTCGCGTCACGGCCGGCGACCGCGGCGAGGACCGGCCGCATCGGCAGGTCGAAGACGCGTCCCGCGGTGCGCCACCCCTGGGAGTGGGCGGCGCCCATGAACGCGTACCCGACCATGCCGATGCCGAGTGTCGGCGGCGTGGCCTCGCCGGCCTCGCTGTCCCTCTGTTCCATACGGATTCCTCCTCGTCGGTTGCGCGGTGGGGGCGGCCGGAGGCCGGTCAGCTGAACCCGGTGGGCAGGTACTCGTCGACGTTGTCCTTGGTGACGACGGCCGAGTAGAGGGTGACGGAGGCCGGGATCTCCAGTTCGGCCATGCCGCCGACGCCCTTCTTCTGGCCGAGCGCGCGGGCCAGGTCGATGGCGGAGGCGGCCATGGTCGGCGGGTAGAGGACGGTGGCCTTGAGGACGCTGTCGTCGGCCTTGATGGCGTCCATGGCGGACTTGGCGCCGGCGCCGCCGACCATCAGGAAGTCCTTGCGGCCGGCCTGGGCGATGGCGCGCAGCGCGCCGACGCCCTGGTCGTCGTCGTGGTTCCACAGCGCGTCGAACTTCGGCTGTGCCTGGAGGAGTTGCGCCATCTTGGCCTGGCCCGACTCCACCGTGAAGTCGGCGGCCTGGCGGGCCACCTTGCGGATGTTGGGGTAGTTCTTCAGGGCGTCGTCGAAGCCCTGGGTCCGCTGCTTGGTCAGCTCCAGGCTGTCCATGCCCGCGAGTTCGATGACCGTGGCGTTCGGCTTGTCCTTGAGCTTCTCGCCGATGTAGCGGCCGGCGTTGAGGCCCATGCCGTAGTTGTCGCCGCCGATCCAGCAGCGGTACGCCTGCGGGGAGGCGAAGATGCGGTCCAGGTTGATGACGGGGATGCCGGCCTTCATCGCCTGGAGGCCGACCTGGGTCAGCGCCTTGCCGTCGGCGGGCAGGATGACGAGGACGTCGACCTTCTTGTTGATGAGGGTCTGGATCTGGCCGATCTGGACGGCGGTGTCGTTGGAGCCCTCGGTGATCTCCAGCGTGACCTCGGAGTACTTCTTCGCGCGTTCCTTGGCGTTCTGGTTGATGGCGTTGAGCCAGCCGTGGTCGGCCTGGGGGCCGGCGAAGCCGATGGTGACGGGGGTGCCCGGCTTGTCGTCGGCGGCCGGGGCGTTGCTCGCGGCCGGGGCCGAATTCCCCGCGTTCTTGGGTTCGTTGCTGGTGCAGGCCGTGAGCAGCGCTCCGGCGGAGACGGCCGCGGTGCCGAACAGCAGTCCTCTGCGGCTGGTTTCTGGCATGGCGATGGTTCCCTTCGGGGGTGAGGGAGGTGCGGGGCGGGACGGGGGCTGGGGGTCAGGGCTCGCCGTGGCGGGCGGTGCGGTGCTGGACCAGGACGGCGGCGACGATGATGGCGCCCTTGGCGATCTGCTGGACGTCGCTCTGCAGGTTGTTGAGGGCGAAGATGTTGGTGATCGTGGTGAAGACCAGGACGCCGAGGACGGAGCCGACGATGGTGCCGCGGCCGCCGGAGAGCAGGGTTCCGCCGATGATCGCGGCGGCGATGGCGTCGAGTTCGTAGAGGTTGCCGTTGGTGTTCTGGCCGGAGCCCGAGAGGATGATCAGCAGGAAGGCCGCGATGCCGCAGCACAGTCCGGACAGCAGGTAGAGGTAGAGGCGCTGGCGGCGGACGTCGATGCCGGCGAGGCGGGCGGCCTCCGCGTTGCCGCCGACGGCGACGGTGCGGCGGCCGAAGGTGGTCCGGTTGAGGATCAGCCAGCCGACGACGGTGACCGCCGCGAAGACGAGGACGAGCGGCGGGATGCCCAGGATGTAGGCGTCGGGGATGCCGAGGTCGAGGACGGAGTCGATGGTGACGATCTGGGTGCGGCCGTCGGTGATCTGGAGGGCGAGTCCTCGGGCGGAGGCGAGCATCGCGAGGGTCGCGATGAAGGGCACCATCCCGCCGTAGGCGATGAGCAGCCCGTTCACCAGTCCGCAGCCGAGGCCGACGACGACGGCCGTGAAGAGGATGCCGGCGAAGCCGTACTCCTGGGTGGCGAGCGTGGTGGCCCAGACGGAGGCGAGGGCGACGATCGCGCCGACGGAGAGGTCGATGCCGCCGCTGGTGATGACGAAGGTCATGCCGACGGTGACGACGCCGATGACGGATGCCTGGGTGAGGACGAGCTGGAGGTTGGAGGTGGCGAGGAACTCGTCGGGCTTGGTGAGGCCGCCGACCGCGATCAGGACGGCGAGCACCCCGAGCAGGGAGAGGTTGCGGACGTCGGCCGTCAGCCCGAGCGGGCGCCGGCCACCCCCTTGCGCAGGTGCCTCGGTGCTCTTGGCGGTGGACAGCGTCATGTCGTGGGGCTCCCTTCCATCACGAGGTCGAGTACGCGGTGTTCGTCGAGCTCACGGCTGGGTGCCGTGTGGACGACACGGCCCTCCCTGAGCACCAGGACACGGTCGGCGAGGCCCAGGACCTCGGGCACCTCGCTCGACACGAGGAGGACGGCGAGGCCGTCGTCGGCGAGACGGCGGATGACGGCGTAGAGCTCGGCGCGGGCCCCGACGTCGACGCCGCGCGTCGGTTCGTCGAGCAGCAGGACGCGGCAGCCGCGCAGCAGCCACCGTGCGAGGACGGCCTTCTGCTGGTTTCCGCCGGAGAGGGTACGGATCCGGGCGTCGGGGTTGTCGGGCCGCAGCGACAGTTCGCGGGTCGCCGTCCGGGCGGCTTCGCGTTCCGCGTCGCGGTCGATCCAGCCGGCGCGGGCGAACCGGGAGAGGGTGGAGACCGACACGTTGCGGGTGACGGACTCCAGCATCAGCAGCCCCTGGGCCTTGCGCTCCTCGGGGGCGAGGCCGAGACCGGCGCGGACGGCGTCCCGGACGCTGCCGGGGCGCAGGGTGCGGCCGTCGACGACGACCCGTCCGGCGGTGGCCTTCCGGGCTCCGTAGATCGTCTCCAGGATCTCGGAGCGGCCCGATCCCACGAGTCCGGCGAGTCCGACGATCTCGCCGGGTCGCAGTTCGAGGTCGACGGGCGCGAACTCGCCGTCCCTCGCGAGCCCTTGGACCTGGAGGACGGGTGCGGCGGTGGGCGGTTCGGCGGGGCGGGGCGGAAAGACGTACTCCACATTCCGACCGGTCATCATGGCAACGATGTCGCGGGTGGGTGTGGAGGCGGCGGGCAGCCCGCCGGCCACGGCCCGGCCGTCCTTGAGGACGGTGACCCGGTCGCCGATGCGGCGGATCTCCTCCAGCCGGTGGGAGATGTAGACGACCGCGACGCCGGCCGTGGTGAGGTCCGCGACGATCCGGAAGAGGTTGTCGACCTCGTCGGGGTCGAGCGCGGCGGACGGCTCGTCCATGACGATGAGGCGGACGTCGTGGGAGAGAGCGCGGGCCATCGAGACGATCTGCTGCTGGGCGGCGGAGAGGTCGCCGACGAGGCGCGCCGGGTCGATCTCGGGATGGCCGAGCCGCTTGAGGAGCGCGGCCGTGGCGGTCCTGGCCTCGCGGCCGCGGACGACGAAGCCGGCGGTGGTGGGTTCGTGGCCGAGGTGGACGTTCTCGGCGACGGACAGCCCTTCGACGAGGTCGAGTTCCTGGTAGATGGTGGCGATGCCGAGGCGCATGGCGGCGATCGGCGAGCGGAGCTGGACGGGCTCGCCGCGCCAGGTGATCCGGCCTCCGTCGGGCTGGTGGGCGCCGGCGAGGACCTTGATGAGGGTGGACTTTCCGGCCCCGTTCTGGCCGAGCAGGCAGTGGACCTCTCCGGGGGCGACGTCGAGGTCGACGCCGTCGAGGGCTCGGACGCCGGGGAAGGACTTGGTGATGGCGGACATGGTGAGCAGGGACGCGTGCGGTGGCGGCTCTTGCGGCATGGGTGGGATCCCCTCGGCGGGTGCGGGCTGCGCCTGAGCGAGTGGGTGCTGGGGTGTTCCGGCGGGTGGGGCCGGTGGGTGGTGTGCGCACGCGTCCCGTCGGGCCCCCGGACGGGGGTCGGGGGAGGAACGCGTGTCCGTGGGCGCGGTTACGCCGGGGAGAAGAGATGGTCGCTGATGAGGCGGGCCGCGCCGATGACTCCGGCTGTCGGTCCCAACTCGCCGAGCACGATGGGGAGGTTGCCGGTGGCCAAGGGCAGGGACTGCCGGTAGACCTGGGTGCGGACACTGGCGAGGAGGTTGTGACCGAGGCCGGTGACGCCGCCGCCGATCACCACCAGACCGGGGTTGAAGAAGCTGACGAGTCCGGCGATGACCTGCCCGACCCTGTTGCCGCCCTCGCGGATGAGCGTGAGGGCGGTCGCGTCGCCCGCGGCGGCCGCCGCGGCGACGTCGATCGCCGTGAGCCGGCCGGCCGCCGCGAGGCGCCCGGCGAGCTCGTCCGACCGGCCCGCGCGCGCCGCGTCCTCGGCGTCACGGGCCAGGGCGGCACCGCTGAAGTGGGCCTCCAGGCAGCCCTTGTTGCCGCACGCGCAGGCGCGGCCGTCCGGTTCCACCTGGATGTGCCCGATGTCGCCGGCGCTGCCTGTCGTCCCGCGGTAGACGTCACCGCCGACGACGATGCCGCAGCCGATGCCCGTACCGATCTTGACGCAGAGGAAGTCGCCGACCGAGCGGGCGACTCCCGCGTGCTGCTCCCCCATGGCCATCAGGTTCACGTCGTTGTCGACCATGACCGGGCAGCCGAGTTCCTGGCTGAGCGCCTCCCGTACGGGGAAACCGTCCCAGCCGGGCATGATCGGCGGTGCGACCGGGATGCCCTCGGGGAAGCGGACCGGGCCGGGGACGCCGATGCCGGCTCCGTCGAAGCCTTCGGCGAGACCGGAGGCCCGGAGTTTGGCCGCCATCGACAGGGCCTGCTCGAAGACGGCGACGGGGCCCTCACGGACGTCCATCGGGTGGTTGAGATGCCCGAGCACCTCCAACTCGGCGTTGGTGACGGCCACGTCGACGGAGGTGGCGCCGATGTCGATGCCGAGGAAGCGGAGTTCGGGGGCGAGGCGGATGTTGTGCGAGCGGCGTCCGCCGCGGGAGGCGGCGAGGCCGTCCGCGACGACGAGACCGGTCTCCAGGAGCCGGTCGACCTCGACGGCGAGCTTGGAGCGGGAGAGGTCGATCTGATCGCCCAGCTGGGCACGGGAGTTGGGTCCTCCGTCGCGCAGCAGCCGGAGCAGACGCGCCTGGTGCGCGTTGGCAGGTCGTGCCGTCATGCGTCTCACGCGCCCCTCCCCTGGTGACGTATCGCGGGCTCTCCGTCGTGCTTTCGAGGGGAACGTAGCAGCGGCGTCCCGGGGTGGGAAGAAGTCGCGCAGGAATCGAGGCAGACTTTTTCCCGAACGAGGACAAAGCTCGGGCGGGCCGGGTGCGGGCGCCTGTCAGCGCACGGCGGCCAGGCGGGCGAAGACGACCACGTTGCCCTCGTACCCCCGCTCCCGTGTGAAGGCTCCCCCGCAGGTGATGAGGCGCAGCTCGGGCAGGGCGCCCGGCCGGTAGACCCGCTCGGCCGGGAAGCCCTCCCGCGGCACGACCTCGACGCCGTGGACGGAGAAGACGGCGGTCCTGCCGTCCTCCCGGGCGATCTCGACGCGGTCGCCCTTGTTCAGCGCGCCGAGCTCGTAGAAGACGGCGCGCCCCTCCGGGGTGTCGACATGTCCGACGACGACGGCGGTGCCGGGTTCACCCGGGGTGACGGCGCCGGTGTACCAGCCGGCGAGGTTCTTCTCGTGCGCGGGCGGGGTGTCGATCGCTCCCTCGGCGTCCCTGCCGACCTCGGTGACGGGGGCGTCGACGCGGACCTCCGGGATGCGGACGCGCACGGGGCGGGAGGCGGGCAGCCGGCCGGGCGCGGCCCCGTGGTCCGGGGCGTCGGCGTCGGTACGGTCCGGGGCGTCGGCGTCGGCGTCGGCGTCGGTACGGTCCGATGCGTCAGCGTCGGTACGGTCCGGTGCCGCGGCGGCGTTCGAACCGTCCGGCGCGGCGGCGGCCACCGGTTGTGGGGGGCCTCCGGCCCGCCATTCGTCCGTGCCGCCCCGTACGAGGTGGATGCCCACCAGCAGGACGACGGCCACGACGCCCCACGCGCCGCGCCTGGACGATCCATTCGACCCGCTCGACCCGCTCGACCCCTGCACGATCCGCTCTCTTCGCGTACGCCTCGGCGCTCCTCCGTCCCGGGCCTCGTCACCCCGGGGCGGAGGAGCCGTATCGGCCCCCGGGTCCCGGCGTCAGGCCGGGCCGTCGGTGCGGCGGCGGCGCAGCAGGAGCACCCCGGCGCCGCCGAGCGCGCCGGCGATCAGCGCGGTTCCGGCGACCACCTCGGTGGTGCCGAGTTCTCCGGCGCCGCCCCCGAAGCCCGCCTTGACGCCCAGGTGCAGGCCGGTGTCGGCGACGCCCGTGGGACGGGCGGCCGTCTCATGACCGGCCGTGAACGGGTCGCCGGTCTCGTCGACTCCGGTAGGCCGGGCGGCCGTCTCGTGGCCGGCCGTGAACGGGTCGCCGGCGGCGTCGACGCCCGTGGGACCGCCGGCGGACGTGTCGGCGATGGTGAGGGGTGCGGTGCCCTTCTCTCCCTGGCAGTCGAACGTCACCTGGTACTCCGCACCGACCTCGGCCTCGATGTCGACGGTGGCGGTGCCCGCGCTGCCCTCGTCGAGGGTGACGGTGTCGAAGACACCGGACGAGACGGTGACGGACGGGACCTCGCAGCTGTCGGACTTCAGCGTGACCGTGCCGCCGGGGGCGACCGTCGTGGGCGAGACGGAGAAGCCGAACGACGTGATGCCGCCGCCGGTGACCTCGTCCGCCACCGCCGCCGGGGCGGCGAGGGCGAGGGCGGTGGTGGCGAGCAGGGTCGCCGGGGCGAGACGTATCACGCGCATGGCGATCCTCCCGATCACGCGAGGGGCGGGCGCGGACGGTTGCCGCGTCACGGCCGGGGACGTCCCTCGACGCGATCGAAGCTAGGCCGCCCCGGGCGCCCTCGCCACCGGGCTCCGCCGAACGGGGAAACGGCGCGCGGTGAACGGGGGACATCGGCGCCGGCTCCTCGCCCGGCCGCCGGGCCGGGAACCCGCCCGGCCGGGGAACGCTCCGCACTCCCGCCCCGCGCGCCCCGGCCGTCCGTCGCGCTCTCGGCCTGCCGGGTCCCGCTCCGTCCGGGCTACGGCACCCGCACGACCTGTCCCGCGTAGGAGAGGTTGCCGCCGAAGCCGAAGAGCAGGGTCGGGGCTCCGGAGGGCAGTTCGCCCCGCTCGACCAGCTTCGCCAGCGCCAGCGGGATGGAGGCGGCCGAGGTGTTGCCCGACTCGATGACATCCCGGGCGACGACCGCGTTGACCGCGCCGATCTTGGCGGCGAGGGGCTCGATGATCCGCAGGTTGGCCTGGTGCAGCACGACGCCCGCGAGGTCCTCGGGCGCGAGCCCCGAACGCTCGCAGGCCTGGCGGGCGAGGGCGGGGAGCCGCTGGGTGGCCCAGCGGTAGACGGACTGGCCCTCCTGCGCGAAGCGCGGCGGGGTGCCCTCGATCCGCACGGCGTGGCCCATCTCCGGGACCGAGCCCCACAGCACCGGTCCGATGCCGGGTTCGGCGCCGTCCGCGACCGCCTCGACGACCGCCGCGCCCGCGCCGTCGCCGACGAGGACGCAGGTCGTCCGGTCGGTCCAGTCCGTCACCTCGGTCATCTTGTCCGCGCCGATGACCAGCGCGCGCCGCGCGCCACCCGCCCGGATCGCGTGGTCCGCGGTGGCGAGGGCGTGGGTGAAACCGGCACAGACCACGTTGAGGTCCATGGTGGCGGGTGAGCCCATCCCGAGCCGGGCCGCGACACGGGCCGCGGTGTTGGGCGAGCGGTCGATCGCCGTGGAGGTGGCGACGAGGACCAGGTCGATGTCGGCGGGGCCGAGGCCGGCGGCGGCGAGGGCCTTGCCCGCGGCGTGCGCGGCGAGTTCGTCGACGGGCTCGTCCGGGCCCGCGACGTGACGCGTCCTGATCCCGACGCGACTGCTGATCCATTCGTCGCTGGTGTCGACGAGTGCGGCCAGGTCGCCGTTGGTGAGCACCTTGGCGGGCTGATAGTGCCCGAGCGCGGCGATACGAGTGCCCGTCATGCCCGGGACCCCCTTGGTTCAGTGTGGCGCGTGGTGGAGCGGAAGCAGGAACCACCCAGTCTTGCCAGCGACTGATCGGTAACCAGGCACGTAAACCACCAAGATTCGCCCGTGGCTGTTGGGCGACCGTGACAACCCCACGTCGCGCGTGCAGGACAATGGATCGTCGAGGTCGCCGCCCGCACGACGCGTCGGTGACCGACGGCGACCTCCGCATCAAGGGCCGCTTCGGCTCCCGGCACGTACAGAATCAGGTGTGGCGATCATGGGACGGGTGACCGAGCGACGGCGGGTCCTGCGGATCCGCGGGGAGGCGGTGAACGAGCGCCCCGACACGCTGGTGGCCGAGGAGCCGCTGGAGATCCGGCTGAACGGCAAGCCGCTGGCGATCACGATGCGGACGCCCGGGGACGACTTCGCGCTCGCCGCCGGGTTCCTGGTCAGCGAGGGGGTGCTCGGTGCCGCCTCGGACGTACGGAACATCGTGTACTGCGCGGGCGCCCAGGACGACGGCTCGAACACGTACAACGTGGTGGATGTGCAGCTGGCGCCCGGTGTCGCCGTTCCGGACATCACCCTGGAGCGCAACGTGTACACGACGTCGTCGTGCGGCCTGTGCGGCAAGGCGAGCCTGGACGCCGTACGGACCACGGCGCGCTTCCCGATCGCCGACGCTCCCCCGGTCCGGCTCTCGCCTGCGCTCCTCTCCCGCCTCCCCGACCGGTTGCGCGCGGCGCAGCGGGTCTTCGACCGGACCGGGGGGCTGCACGCGGCGGCACTGTTCTCGGAGGACGGCGAGCTCCTGGACGTCCGGGAGGACGTGGGCCGCCACAACGCGGTGGACAAGCTGGTGGGGCGGGCCCTGACCGACGGGCGGCTGCCGCTGGACCGGGCGGTCCTGCTGGTCTCGGGCCGGGCCTCGTTCGAGCTGGCGCAGAAGGCGGTGATGGCGGGCATCCCGGTGCTCGCGGCGGTATCGGCGCCGTCGTCGCTCGCGGTGGACCTGGCGGTCGAGACGGGTCTGACCCTGGTGGGCTTCCTGCGGGGGCCGGACATGAACGTGTACGCGGGCGAGCACCGGATCTCCCTCGGGGCGACGGCCCCCCACGACTGACCACCGCCCGCGACGCGGGCAGGACCGGCCGCTCGCGGAGCGCCGCGGCGTTTCCGCGCCCTCCCCGCTCTGTCCCCGCGCCTCGCGTCGAGCGATCGGGGGGCAACTGACCACCGTGGTCGGCAGCGTGCGCTCCTGGGCAGGCGCCGGCGTGCAGAGGGTCGTCGGCTGTCACACCCGCATCGGAGTGGGACGAGGGTGATCCACGAGAGGGTGGACGGTGGGCCCGAGGGGCGTCAAGATGATCATCGCCACGTACCACTGGGAGGGTGTGGTGCGCGGCGACTTCATGTCCGCTGCCCAACAACCAGGAGGCTTCGCCATGCGGAGAACCCTTGCTCTGACAGCCGCCGTCATCGGCATGATCGCGACGCTCGCCGCGGCGCCCGGTGCCGCAGCCGTGACCGAAGGTGCGGGCGGAACGCCTGCTGCCGTGGCGGCACCGCCCGCTGGGGAAGGAGCGTCGGCGGAAGCGGCGGCTGCCACCGAATCCTGGCCCCAGTGGATGATCAACGGGCTGCACGGCGACACGTGCCTGGACGACAGTGCCACCTACGGGCTCCGGGTGCACACGTGCAACACCGCGAGCTACAGCAACGGCTACCAGCGGTGGACGGTGACCGGATCCAGCAACACCTACCAGGTGAGGAACGCCAAGACGGGCCTGTGCCTGGACGGCAGCGTCAACCACGGCGTCCGTACCCACCCCTGCAGCACCGCCAGCTACAACAACGGCTACCAGAAGTGGGTCCGGGTACTGGACGAGGGAGGCGCTCAGATGTGGAGCAACGCAGCCACTGACACGTGCCTGGACTACAGCTACAACCACGGCCTGCGTCTTCACTCGTGCAGCTTCGACTCCTTCGACGCCGGCTTCCAGAAGTGGATTCGCTGACCTGCTGCCGCGATCGCCCGCGACATCGGTAGGCGGTCGGCCCCCGAGACCGCGGCATTGACCGTCTCGGGGCTCATCGCACGAGGACGACAGGACCGGCAGCCGCTCGGCGGGCTGCCGGTCCTGTCGTCGCCTAGCGCGCCCGGCTGCGGCGGTTGGTCTCGGCCGGCGGGTCGATCATCTGGAGGGCCAGGGTGGGCGGGGGTTCGGCCATGCCGGGGCCGCCCGCGGCCGTCCAGGCGAGGATGTCGTCGAGGCAGTCGTCGTCCACGGTGAAGCCGATCCAGGCGGCCCGGCCGCCGCGGCGGCGGCCCTCCGTGGAGGGCTGGACCACGACGACGTTGGCCTGCGCGCACGGGCCGAGGCAGTCGCTCGTGCGGACCGCCAGCCGGCCCCCGGAGTCCGCGGCGGCGCTGCGGAGCCGGGCGAGCTGGCCCGCGTGGTCGACGCCGGGGTTCTTGCGGGCGTCGCCGCAGCAGCAGCCACGGCAGACGACGAGGGAACAGGGACGGGCGCCGTAGCGTATCGGGACCGGCGTCACGCGGGGCCCTCCAGGGTGATCGCGGAGACGGGTGCCACCGTGCCGAGGCGCGGGAAGTCGAGGGCGACCGAGGCGTGGTGCTCGTCGGCGGTGAACGCGGTCATGGCGTCCTCGGCGAAGACGGGTTCGTAGCCGAGGTCGCAGGCGGCGCGGGCGGTGGACTCGACGCCCAGGTTGGTGGCGATGCCGGCGAACACGACGGTGGTGACCGCGTGTTCCGTGAGCAGTTCGTGCAGCCCGGTGGCCTGGAAGCCGCCGATCGTCCGCTTGACGACGACGTGGTCGCCGGCCTGGACGAGGGAGGGGACCAGTTCGCTGCCGGGCGGCTGGGTCTCGACACCGGGCCGCTCGACCCTGATGTGGACGACGGGAGCGCCGGCGGCCCGGAACGTGCCGGCGAGCCGGGCGGCCGCGGCGACGACGTCGGTTCCGGGGCGGGGTGCGAGGGGGAGCGCGACGATGCGTTCCATGAGGTCGACGAGGACGAGCGCGGTGCGGCCGGGATCGAGTGCGGGCATGGGAGCACGGTAGCGGCCGAGGTGATCTTGACGGGGCTGGTGGGGATGTGATCCCGCCAACGCGCGCGGGCGCCCCGCGCCGGCGGCCCCGGGGCCGGACCGGGGAACTCCGCCTCGTGTCGGCGGGAGCCACGGCCGGGCCGGCCGGGCGGGAGCCCCGGGCCGGCCGGCCCCCTCGCCCTCCGCCTCAGCCCCGGGCCTGCCTGCTCGCCCCCGCCTCCGCCTCAGCCCCTGGCCACGGCGGCCCGTGTCGTGCCCTCGGCGTCCGGGGCCGGTTCCTCGGCGTCCGGGGCCGGTTCCTGCGTCGGGGCCGGTTCCTCGGCGTCCGGGGCCGTGCCCGCCTCCGGGTCCCGGGCGCGGCGCTTGGCGAGGACCGCGCAGACCATCAGCTGCATCTGGTGGAAGAGCATCAGCGGCAGGACGGCGAGCGACGCCTGGGCGCCGAACAGCACGCTCGCCATCGGGAGCCCCGCCGCCAGGCTCTTCTTCGAGCCCGCGAACTGGATGGCGATCCGGTCGCCCCGGTCGAAGCCCAGCCGCTTCGCGCCGTACCAGCTCAGCGTGAGCATCATCGCGAGCAGCACCGCCTCGACGGCGAGCAGGAGCCCGAGCCGCGCCGGGGTCACCTGGTGCCAGATGCCGGCGACCATGCCGAGGCTGAAGGCCGTGTACACGACGAGGAGGATCGAGCCCCGGTCGACGTACCCGAGCGCCTTCTTGTTCCGGACCAGGAACGGGCCCACCCAGCGGCGCACCAGCTGGCCCGCCAGGAAGGGCACGAGGAGCTGGAGGACGATCTTCAGGAGCGAGTCCGCGGAGAAGCCGACACCGCCGCCGATCAGGCCCGCGGCGAGCAGCGGGGTCAGAACGATCCCGGCGAGGGAGGAGAAGGAGCCGGCGCAGATCGCGGCGGGCACGTTGCCGCGCGCGATGGAGGTGAAGGCGATCGAGGACTGGATGGTGGAGGGCACCAGGCACAGGAAGAGGAGCCCGCTGTAGAGCGGGGGTGTGAGAACGGCCGGTACCAGTCCCTTCGCCGCGAGCCCGAGGAGCGGGAAGAGGAGGAAGGTGCAGGCGAGGACCGTGAGCTGGAGCCGCCAGTGCTTGATCCCGTCGAGCGTCTCGCGGGTGGAGAGCCGGGCGCCGTAGAGGAAGAACAGCACGGCTATGGCCGCCGTCGAAGCCCCGTCGGCGACCGTGGCCGCGGCGCCGGAGGCCGGCAGCAGGGCGGCGAGGCCGACCGTGGCGAGCAGCGCCAGGATGAAGGGGTCGATCGGCAACCAGGACGGGAGGAGGGTCGTGCGGCGGCTCATCGCTCCACTGCTTTCGGACGGGGTCGTTCCCTCCTCATCCTGCTCCCTCGCGCGGACATCGGGAATCCCGTACAGCGCTCTGACTGCCATCACGAATCGCGATGACCGGGTTACGGTGGGGCGGTGTACGACCCGTCCCAGCTCCGGACCTTTCTCGCGGTCGCCCAGACGCTGAGCTTCACCCAGGCCGCGCGCCGGCTCGGCGTGCGGCAGTCGACCGTGAGCCAGCACGTGCGGCGTCTGGAGGAGGCGACCGGGCGTCCCCTCTTCACCCGGGACACGCACAGTGTGGAGTTGACGGAGGACGGCGAGGCGATGCTGGGCTTCGCCCGGACGATCCTGGAGGCCCACGAGCGGGCGGCGGCCTTCTTCACCGGGACCAGGCTGCGGGGGCGGCTGCGCTTCGGCGCCTCCGAGGACTTCGTGGTGACGCGGCTGCCCGAGATCCTGGAGTCGTTCCGGCGCGAGCACCCCGAGGTGGATCTGGAGCTGACGGTCGAGCTGTCGGGGACGCTGAACGCCCGGCTGGAGGCGGGACGCCTCGACCTCATCCTCGCCAAGCGGCGCGCCGAGGAGAGCGGGGGCGAGCTGGTCTGGCAGGACTCGCTGATCTGGATCGGTTCGCCGCGGCTGCGGCTGGACCCGGACCGGCCTGTTCCGCTCATCGTCTTCCCGCCGCCCGGGATCACGCGCTCCCGGGCCCTCGAATTGCTGGAGGCGCACGGGCGGGCGTGGCGGATCGCCTGTACGAGCAGCAGCCTGAGCGCGAACATCGCGGCGGCCCGTGCCGGGCTCGGCGTGATGGCCCACACGCGCGGCCTGGTTCCGCCCGGCCTGACCCGGCTGCCCGCCCGGGCGGACCTGCCCGAGCTGGGCGACGTCGACTTCGTTCTGCGCAAGGGCCGTCGACGCGGTCCGTCCCAGGAGGCGGCCGACGCCCTGGCCGCCGCGATCCTGGCGGGCGGCGACCGCCTGCACCGGCCGCCTGCGCCGGGCTGACGGAGCGGGGCTTCGGCCGGGGTCGTGAGTGTGAGCGGCAGGTGGTCGCGGTCTTCCGTCCCGGTCGGGAGCGGCCGTTGGGCCCGGGCTTCCGCCGGGAACGTGAGTGGCGGGTACAGATTCCGTGGAGATTCGGACCCGCCTTCCTTACTCGCGAGTCAGTAACCCGCCCCCGTCACCCGCCACTTACCTCACTCCCCTCCCCTGACCTGTGAGAACACCCAATGTCCCGGCTTGGTGAAGGCCCTCCCGCCCGCCAGTCGGGTGGGGTACCGTCACCCGCGCCGTACGGAGAGCTACATCGATCGGGCGAGGAGCAGGTCATTGCGCGAGTTCACCGTGCCGCCCGTCGAGGCGGCGCCTCAGGTCGGCGGTCTGGCGGACGCGGTGTTCGATCACGCCGAGCGGACGCCGGACCGGGTCACGTTCGGGCGCAAGGACGCCGCGGGGCAGTGGCAGGACGTGACGGCGGCGCGGTTCCGGGACGAGGTGCTCGCGCTCGCGAAGGGGCTGATCGCGCACGGCGTCCGGTTCGGCGACCGGGTCGCCATCATGGCCAGGACCCGCTACGAGTGGACGCTGTTCGACTTCGCGCTGTGGGCGCTCGGCGCGCAGTCGGTGCCGATCTATCCCACGTCCTCCGCCGAGCAGGTCTACTGGATGCTGCACGACGCCGAGGTGACCGCGTGCGTCGTGGAGCACGAGGACCATGCCATGACGATCGGTTCGGTGATCGACCGGCTGCCGCGGCTCCAGCGGCTGTGGCAGCTGGACGCGGGTGAGGGCGCGGTGGCCGAGCTGGTCGCGGCGGGTGCGGAGATCGACGAGGACGTCGTGCAGCGCCACCGGCGGGCGGTGACGCCCGAGTCCGTGGCGACCATCATCTACACCTCGGGCACCACGGGCCGCCCGAAGGGCTGCGTGATCACGCACTCCAACTTCATGTTCGAGACGGACATGCTGGTCGGCCGCTGGGAGCCGGTCTTCCACTCCAAGCCGGGCGACGAGGCGACGACACTGCTCTTCCTGCCGCTCGCCCATGTCTTCGGGCGGATGGTGGAGGTCGCGGCGGTGCAGAGCGGGGTGAAGCTGGGTCACCAGCCGGTCCTGGCGGCGGAGGCGCTGCTGCCGGACCTCGCCTCGTTCCGGCCGTCGTTCATCCTGGCCGTTCCCTATGTCTTCGAGAAGGTCTTCCACGCCGCCCGGCGCAGGGCGGAGAGCGAGGGGAAGCTGGGCCCCTTCGACAAGGCGGTGGACGTGGCGGTCAAGTACGCCGAGGCACTGGAGCAGAAGGCGTTCGGACTCGGCCCCGGCCCGTCGGCGGGGCTGCGGATGCAGCACCAGTTCTTCGAGAAGATGGTGTACGGGAAGGTCCGCGACGCGATGGGCGGGCGGGTCCGGCACGCGATGTCGGGCGGTTCGGGCATGGACCGGCGGCTCGGGCTCTTCTTCGAGGGCGCGGGCGTGACGGTGTTCGAGGGGTACGGGCTCACGGAGTCCTCGGCGGCCGCGACCGCGAATCCGCCGGAGCGGACCAAGTACGGGACGGTGGGGCAGCCCGTCCCGGGCACGACGGTGCACATCGCGGAGGACGGGGAGGTGTGGCTGCACGGCGGCCAGATCTTCTCCGGGTACCTCAACAATCCGCAGGCCACCTCCGCCGTCCTCAACGACGGCTGGCTGGCCACCGGCGATCTGGGGATGCTCGACGAGGAGGGCTATCTGACGATCACGGGGCGGAAGAAGGAGATCCTGGTGACCTCGGGCGGCAAGAGCGTCTCGCCCGCCGGGCTCGAGGAGCGGGTGCGGTCGCATCCGCTGATCGCCCAGTGCATCGTGGTGGGCAACGACCGGCCGTACATCGCCGCGCTGGTGACGATGGATCAGGAGGCCGTGGAGCACTGGCTGGCGATGCAGGGGAGGCCGCCGCTGCCGCCGGCCGAGCTCGTGCGCGACCCGAGCCTGGAGACCGAGATCCGGCGGGCCGTGGTGGCGGCCAACACCCTGGTCTCGCAGGCCGAGTCCATCCGGACCTTCCGGATACTGGCGCACCCGTTCAGCGAGGAGCACGGGCTGCTCACGCCCTCGCTCAAGCTGAAGCGCAAGGCGATCGAGAAGGCGTACGCGGCGGAGGTCGAAGCGCTCTACGGCTGATCGCCGCACGCGGGCCGGACCTCCTCCGGGCCGCGCCAGACTCTCCTGACACATCATCAATTGACGGTGTATCAGTTATTGACGGTTCATCGGCACGGTCACAGAATGCGGTCACCCCGACGGAGGGATCGCCCGTGCCTCGACCGCTCGGCACCATCGCCGCCGCTCTCACCCTGCTGCTCGTCGCCGCCTGCAACTCCGCCTCCAGCGGCGGGAGTGCGACCGGCTCCTCCGCACGCGGAGTCACCGCCGACACGATCAAGGTCGGCGGGATCGTCTCCATGACCACCGCGAGCGGCTACTCCAAGAAGGACACCGACCTCGGCGCCAGGGCGCGCTACGACCGGGCCAACGCCGAGGGCGGTGTCAACGGGCGCAGGATCGACTACCTGGGCGCCGAGGACGACGGTCAGGACCCCGCCAAGAACCTGGCGGCGGCCCGCAAACTCGTCCAGCAGGACAAGGTGTTCGCCGTCTCCCCCATGAGCTCGGTCACCTTCGCCGGAGCGGACTTCCTCAACGGCCAGAAGGTGCCCACCGTCGGCTGGGGCACCCTGCCCTCGTTCTGCGGCCCCGCG
Organism: Streptomyces sp. NPDC047971; assembly: GCF_040653355.1. NCBI lineage: Bacteria > Bacillati > Actinomycetota > Actinomycetes > Kitasatosporales > Streptomycetaceae > Streptomyces > Streptomyces sp. NPDC047971. The sequence goes on from NZ_JBEZNW010000001.1 coordinate 523,871, forward strand.
TACATCTACGGCTTCAACGGCTGCCTCGTCCCGACCCCGGGCGGCACGCTCAACCAGACCTGGCCCGAGGGGCTCGCCACCGTCCTCGGCGGGGCGCGCGGCAAGTCGGTCGCGCTGATCGCCGGCGACAACGACGCCGGGAAGTTCGGCATCCGCACCTTCACCCAGGGCTTCAAGGCGGCCGGCTTCCAGGTCTCCTACGCCAAGGCGGCGGTGCCCGCGACCTCGATGCCCAGCGACTGGTCGGCGTACACGAAGGAGATCCTCCGCTCGGGACCCGGCGGCGGGGCGCCCGACGCCGTCGTCTCCGTGATGCAGACCCCGTACAACATCGGCCTGTTCACCGCGCTCAAGCGGTCCGGCTACAAGGGCGTCATCTCCGACCCGACCGACTACGACCCCGGGCTGCTCGCGAAGGACGCGACACGGCAGGCGCTGGACGGGGTGCACGTGCTGCTGCAGTTCCAGCCGTTCGAGGCGGACAGCCCCGCGATGCGCCGGTTCAAGGCGGACATCAAGCGGGCCGCGGGCGGCAAGGACGTACCGCTCAACATGCACATGCTCACCGGCTACATGAGCGCCGACCTCTTCCTCTCGATCGCCGCGAGGGCCGGCGAGGACCTGACGGCCGAGTCCTTCCAGAAGGCGGCCGCGGGCTTCTCCGACACGGGCACGCTCGTCGGCGACCGTGCCGAGCCCAAGGGCCAGAAGGAGAGCTTCGGCTGCGGTGCCCTCGTCCGCCTGACGAACGGGCGGTACGAGGTGGCGGTGCCGTTCAAGTGCTACCCGCCGATCCCGTTCGGCTAGGGCGTCGCCGTGGGTGACCTGCTGGGCTTCGTGCTGAGCGGTCTGGTCTCCGGCGCGCTGTACGCGCTGCTGGCGACCGGACTCGTGCTGTCGTACTCCGCGTCCGGACTCTTCAACTTCGCGCACGGCGCCACCGCCTACCTGTGCGCGCTGGCCTTCTACGAGCTCCACTCCGGCTTCGGCTGGCCCGCCGTGCCGACGGCGCTGCTGCTCGTGTGCGTCGTCGCGCCCGCGCTGGGCTGGGGCCTGGACCGGCTGATGTTCCGGAAGCTGGCCCGGGTGGGCGAGACGGCGCAGATCGTGGCCACGATCGGTCTGCTGGTCGCGCTGCCGGCCGCCGGTCTCTGGCTGGTCGAGCTGCTGGAGCGGGCCGGGGCCCCCGTCCAGCCCGCCGAGAACCAGTTCGGTCTGCCCGGCGTCGGGCCCAGCCCCGCGGTGTCCTGGCAGCCCGTCGACGGCGTCGGCGTCGACTCCGACCAGCTGATCACCTGGATCGCGACCGCGCTCGTCGCGGCCGGGCTCTGGGTGCTGATGCGGCACACCCGGCTCGGACTCCACCTGCGTGCCGCCGTCGACAACCGCTCGCTCACGGAGCTGCGGGGCATCAGCGCGGACCGGCTGTCCTCGATCGCGTGGATGCTGTCGTCGGGTCTCGCCGGCCTCGCCGGTGTCCTCGCGACCCCGCTCCTCGGGCTCTCGGCCCACGACTACACCCTGTTCCTCTTCGTCTCCGCGACCGCGGCGGTGCTCGGGCGGTTCGTGTCGGTGCCGCTGGCCTTCGCGGGCGGGCTCGGGCTCGGCGTGCTGCAGAACCTCGTCGCCGGGTACGCCTCCTTCGCCGAGGACATCACCGGCTTCCGTACGGCGGTACCGTTCCTGATCCTCTTCGGCGGCCTGGTCGTCCTGGCGCGCCGACGGCGCGCGGCGGGCACGGCGGCCGCCGATCCGCCGCCCGTCGACTATCTCGCCGGGAAGCGCTGGGGGCGCCGCTGGGGCGTGTGGGCGGTCGCCGGCGGGCTGCTCGCCCTGGCGTTCTACACGGTCACCACACCGTTCTGGAGCGGGATCCTGGCGCAGGGCCTCGCGATCGGGCTGGTCTTCATGTCGTTCACGGTGGTCACGGGCCTCGGGGCGATGGTGTCGCTCGCCCAGGCGACGTTCGTGACCGGCGCGGCGCTCGTGGCGGGGCTGCTGATGAGCCGCGGCTGGCCGTTCGTGGCCGCGGCGGTGGTCGGCACGGCCGCCGCGGCGCTGCTCGGCGCGGTCGTGGCGCTGCCCGCGCTGCGGCTCGGGGGCCGCTCGCTCGCGCTGGCCACGCTGGCGCTCGCGTTCCTGGCGGACCAGGTGCTGTTCCAGGTGGGGTGGCTGCGCAACGGGGACACGGGCTGGGAGATCCCCCGTCCCGTCCTCGGCCCGGTGGACCTGACCGACGACCGGGCGCTCGGCGTCGCGCTGGTGCTGCTGTGCGCGGCGGTCGTGTGGCTGCTGACCTGGCTGCGCGGCTCACGGTGGGGGCGGGCGGTCCTCGCGGTCCGTTCGGCGCCGGAGGCCGCGGCGGCCTCGGGGGTGTCGGTGGTACGGACGAAGCTGCTGGTCTTCACGGTGTCGGCGGCCCTCGCGGGCTTCGGCGGCGTGCTGTACGCCTCGTACAACACCCGGATCACGGCGACGGACTTCACGGCGATGACGGGCCTGGTGTGGCTGGCGGTGGTGGTCGCGGCGGGGGTGCGGCGGCCGCAGTTCGCGGTGGTGGCCGGGCTGGTCTTCGCGGTGGTCCCGCATCTGATGGCGACGTACGTGACGGAGTCCGCGCACCTGCCGGTGATCCTCTTCGGCTTGGCCGGCCTGGCCCTCGCCAACGATCCCGACGGCTACTGCGCGGCGCTGCCGTCGCGACGGGCGGCCCGGCGGAGCGCGGCGAGCGCGGGCGCGCGCCTGCCGGAGCACGGCGGCCCGTCGACGGACGTGGAGGCGGACGGTCCGCCCGCGCCGCGCGAAGGGCGGCCGGCCCCGGCCGGGGTCGCCGCGAGGACCTCCGGCGCACCGGTTCGCGCGGCTCGGACGTCCGGTGCCGAGGAGACGGCGGGGGCATCCGCCCGGGCCGCGGAGCCGTACGCCGCCGGTGCCCCGTCGGTGCCCCCCGCGGTGGCCGGTCCGCCGTCCGCTCTCGCGCTGCGCGGCGTCCACGCCGGGTACGGCGGCGCCGCCGTGCTGCACGGGGTGGACCTCACCGTGCGCGCCGGGCAGACGCTGGTCCTGCTCGGACCGAACGGGGCCGGGAAGTCCACCGTGTGCCGGCTGGCCGCGGGGCTCCTGCGGCCGACCGGAGGGCAGGTGCACGTGCACGGGGAGGACGCCGGCGGGGACACCGCCGTCGCGCGGGCCCGGCGTGGAGTGCGGCTCGCGCCCGAGGGGCGGGGGATCTTCGCCGGGCTCTCCATCGAGGAGAACCTCTCGCTCCAGCTCCCCGCGCTGGAGGACCGCGACGCGGTGTACGCGCGCTTCCCCGCGCTCGCCGCCCGCCGCTCCGTCGCGGCCGGCTCCCTGTCCGGCGGCGAGCAGCAGCTCCTCGCGCTCGCCCCGCTCCTCCAGCGCCCGCCCGCCGTCCTCGTCGCCGACGAGCCCTCCCTCGGACTCGCGCCCCGCCTCGTGGACGAGGTCTTCGGCCTCCTCACCGAGCTGCGGGCGAGCGGTACGGCGCTGCTCCTGGTCGAGGAGAAGGCCGCCGAGGTGCTCGGCATCGCCGACACCGTCGCGTACCTCGCGCAGGGAGGGATCGCCTGGTCCGGGCCTCGCTCCGAGGTGGACACCGACCGGCTCGCCGACGCCTATCTGGGAACGGGGGTCCGCCGATGACCGGGCAGACGCTCCACGCGGAGGGGATCGACGTGCGCTTCGGCGGCGTCCACGCCCTGCGCGGTGTGACGGTCTCCGTACGCCCCGGCGAGATCTGCGGCCTCATCGGCCCGAACGGTGCCGGCAAGACCACGCTCTTCGACGTCCTGTCCGGGATCCGGCGGCCGGACGGCGGATCGATCGCCTTCGCGGGAGAGGACATCACCCGCCGCTCCCCGGTGTGGCGGGCCCGGCACGGCATCCGCCGGACCTTCCAGCGCCAGCAGCTCTTCGGACAGCTGACGGTGACCGACAACCTGGTGGTGGCCCAGGACTGGCGGGCGGGCGGTGCGCGCCGCCACCGGGAGCGGGCCGCCGCCGTGCTCCGCGAGTGCGGGCTCGACGCGCTCGCGGAGTCGTACGCGGGCGCGCTGCCCGTCGGGCAGGCCCGCATGGTCGAGCTGGCCCGTGCGCTCGCCGACCCGCCGCGCCTGCTCCTCCTCGACGAGCCCGCCTCCGGCACGACCGCCGAGGAGCGCCGTCAACTCGCCGCCGTCGTCCGGCACATGGCGGAGGAGGAGGGCTGCGCGGTGCTGCTCGTCGAACACGACGTGGCCTTCGTGATGGAGCTGTGCGCCCGCGTCGTGGTCCTGGACCTCGGCCGGGTCCTCGCCGAGGGAACGGCGGCCGAGGTGCGCGCCGACCCCGCCGTGCGGGAGGCGTATCTCGGCGCGGCTCCGGGCAGGGTTCCCGGGCCCGTTTCCGGGGTACGTCCGCCCACGCCGCCGGGCTCCGCGGAATGCGACGGGGTCTGAGATGGTTGACCGTGGGAGTACCACCCGACGACGTTAGGATCGACCGCACGTGAGCACGGACAACAAGGTCCCTTCCCTCACCCTGAACAACGGCGTGGAGATGCCGCAGCTCGGATTCGGCGTCTGGCAGGTGCCGGACGACGAGGCGACGCGCGCGGTGACCACGGCGCTGGAGGCGGGCTACCGCTCCATCGACACCGCCGCGATCTACCAGAACGAGAAGGGCACGGGTCAGGCGATCGCCGCGTCCGGCATCGCCCGCGAGGAGCTGTTCGTCACCACGAAGCTCTGGAACAGCGAGCAGGGCCACGACTCGACCCTCCGGGCCTTCGACGCCTCGCTCGACAAGCTCGGCCTGGACTACGTCGACCTGTACCTGATCCACTGGCCGCTGCCGGCGAAGGACGCGTACGTCGACACGTACCGGGCGTTCGAGAAGATCCACGCCGACGGCCGGGCGAAGGCGATCGGTGTCTCCAACTTCCTTCCTGAGCACCTGGAGCGGCTGATCGGCGAGACCTCGATCGTCCCCGCCGTCAACCAGATCGAGCTGCACCCGCACCTCCAGCAGGCGGCCTCCCGCGAGGCCCACGCCACGCACGGCATCGCCACCGAGGCGTGGTCGCCGCTGGGTCAGGGCAAGGGCCTCCTGGAGGTCCCGGCGATCGTCGCGATCGCGCAGAAGCACGGCCGTACCCCCGCCCAGGTGGTGCTGCGCTGGCACCTGCAGGTGGGGAACGTGGTCATCCCGAAGTCGGTGACGCCGTCCCGTATCCGGGAGAACATCGACGTGTTCGGTTTCGAGCTGGACGCCGAGGACATGGCCGCGATCGCCGTCCTCGACGAGGACCGGCGTCTCGGTCCCGACCCGGCCGAGTTCCACGTCGGCGCCTGAGCGCGCGGAGGGCCGGCCCGGCATCGGGCCGGTCCTCTCCCCTGTCCCGGTGGCGCCCGCCCCGGTGGTCGGCCACGAACGAGGAGTACGGACAGTGAGCGGTACGCCCGCGCCGGTCGAAGAGGGCCTGTACCGGGTACGGAACGTGGCCAGCGGGCTGCTCCTGGAGGTGTACCAGGGCTCCACCCGCAGCGGCGCGAACGTGCAGCAGGGCAAGGAGAACGGTTCCCCCGGCCAGCACTGGCACATCACGGCCGTCCCGAACGGCAGCGGCCTCCACCACCTGGTCAACGTGGCCGGCGGCAAACGGCTGGACGTGGCGAACGCCTCGACGGAGAACGGCGCCAACGTCCAGCAGTGGAAGGCGAACAACTTCGGCGCGCAGGAGTGGATCATCGAGCAGGACCTGCAGTCGCCCGGGACGGTCGCGCTGGTGAGCTTCGTCAGCGGCCTGCTCCTGGAGGTCGAGGACGGGTCCATGGACGACGGCGCGAACGTCCGGCAGTGGGAGGACACCGACTCGCCGTCCCAGTGGTGGCGGCTGGAGCCGGTGTCCTGACCCTCAGGGCCCCGCTCAGCCCTTGCGGGCGGTGTGGACGGTCGAGGCGGACAGGTGGAAGAGGTCCGTGCGCCGGTGCAGGGAGAGCGGGTCCGCCGGGTCCAGCAGCCGGTCGAGGCTGGCCAGGTCGACGGCGTCGACCCCTTCGGAGAGCGGGTTCCGCAGGCGCGTGAAGTGGGCCACGATCACCTCGCGTACGGCCGCGGGCACGGGGGCCGGAACGTCCGTGAGGAACGAGCGGGTCCCGCTGGGCGTGAGACCGGCGGCCCCGAGCAGCGCCCGCCAGTCGTCCGGCTCGTCCTTGCTGTCCGGGAGTTCGGCCCGCATCTGGGCGAACCAGCCGGCGTGCGCCGCCTCGATCCTGGACTCCAGGCCGGACCGGCCGAAGCCGATGTTCGCCGGCAGATGACGGGCGTAGAGCCCGCCCTCGACGAGGGCGATCAGACCGCCGGGGCGCAGCAGACCGGCGAAGGAGGCGAGGGCGGCCCGCTGGTCCCCGAGGTGGTGGGCCGAGTTGCCGGCCCAGATGAGGTCGGCGTCGCCCAGGGAGGCGAAGTCCGCCGGGAGTTCGGCGCGCAGGGTGCTGACCCGGCCGGCCAGACCGCGGGCCTCGGCGCGCTCACGGGCGCGCTCCAGGAGCTCCGGGGTCACGTCCACGGCGACCACCTCGGCGGCCGGGAACGCCTCCGCGAGCAGGGTGGTCACGACGCCGGGGCCGCTGCCGACGTCGAGGATCCGGCGGACGCCGACGGCCGGGACGAGCTCGCCGAGCCAGGCGGCGGCCCGGGTGTAGAGGGGGCTGTGGAGTTCGGCCTGGCGCTCCAGGAGCGGCGCCATGGCGGCCCAGTCGAGGTGCGTGTGGTTGTGGTCGTGAGTCATGCTGCCAGCCTGCGCCCGGCGCCCCGGGAACGCGAGAAATGTTGCCGTTCCGGCAAAGGATTCATCCGCGCCTGCGGTACTCCTGCGGGCTGACGCCCCGGACCCGCTTGAAGGAGGCGCTGAGGGCGAACGCACTGCTGTAGCCGACCTGCCGGGCCACGGACTCGATGGTCGCGTCCGTCTCCCGCAGCAGGTCGGCGGCGCACGCGAGACGCCAGCCGGTCAGGTAGGCCATCGGCGGCTCCCCCACGAGTTCGGTGAACCGGCGGGCGAGCCCGGCCCGCGACGCTCCCGCCCCGGCCGCCAGCGAGGCGACGGTCCAGGGGTGGGCGGGATCGTTCTGGAGGAGCCGCAGGGCCGGGCCGACGACGGGGTCGGCCATGGCCCGGTACCAGGCCGGTGCCTGCGCTCCCGGCCGGGAGAACCAGGCCCTGACGGCGGCGATCAGGAGCAGGTCGAGGACCCGGTCGAGGACGACGCTCTGCCCGGGTTCGTCGCGGGAGATCTCCTCGTCGAGGAAGGGCATGAGGGGGCAGTTCCACACGTCGGCGGGCAGGTGCAGCAGGTCCGGCAGGGCGTCGAGCAGCCGCCGGCTGACCTCGCCGTCCATCTGGTAGGTGCCGACGAGCACGGTGGTGGAGCCGTCCAGGGCGTTGCCCCAGCTCCGTACACCGAGGTGCATGGCTTCGGCGAGCGGCTCGCCGCTGAGCGTGGTGCAGACGCCGCCGGGGCCGATCACCGCGCGAGGCGGCGCGTCCGGGGCGTCGGCGACGACGTACGGCTCGGGACCGCGGGCGATGGCGATGTCGCCGGGCCGCAGCAGGACGGGTGCGCTCCGCGCGGGCACGATCCACGCCTCGCCCTCGGTGACGCACATCAGGCAGAGCGGCGCGCGGTCGTCGATCCGGACCGACCACGGCGGCTCCATGACCATGCGGAGCAGGAAGGCCCCCTTGGCCCTGGGGCCGTCGAGAAGTCCGGCGAGAGCGTCCATGGGGCGCAAGCGTAGACGGACGCGTATGGGAGTGAGTCCGTGGAGCATGGGAAACGGGCCGCGCGGCCGCGAGTCTTGAGGGCATGACGACGAACACGAACGACACGCAGACGGTTCTGGTGACGAGCGCGACGGGCAAGACGGGACGGCGGGTGGCGGGGCTCCTCGCGGATCGCGGGGTGACCGTGCGGGCGGGCTCCCGCTCCGGTACGACCCGCTTCGACTGGGAGGACGTGAGCACCTGGGCCCCGGCGTTGCGGGGCGCGGACGCCGCGTATGTGAACTACTACCCCGACCTCGCCGCGCCGGGCGCGGTGGAGGCGATGCGCGTCCTCGGTGAACTGGCCGTGGCGAACGGGGTGCGGAGGCTGACGCTGCTGTCCGGGCGGGGTGAGCCGGAGGCGGTCCAGGCGGAGGAGGCGCTGCGGGCCTCGGGGGCGGAACTGACCGTCGTTCGGGCCTCGTTCTTCGCGCAGAACTTCACCGAGGGGGCGCTGGCGGAGGGCGTCGCCGAGGGCGTCGTCGCCTTCCCGGCGGGCGACACGGCGGAGCCGTTCATCCACGCCGACGACCTGGCGGAGGTGATCGTCGAGACCCTGGCCGGCGACGGACACGCGGGGCTGGTCCACGAGGTGACCGGTCCGCGGCTGCTGACCTTCGCGGAGGTCGCGGCGGAGGTCTCCCGCGCCTCGGGCCGTGAGGTCACGTACGTCCCGATGAGCGAGGGTGAATACGCCTCCCTGCTCCAGCGGTTCGGGTTGCCCGAGCCGGACGCGCGGTGGCTCTCGGCGCTCTTCTCGATGCTCCTCGACGGCCACAACGCGTCGGTGACGGACGGGGTCAAGCGGGTCCTGGGCCGCGAGCCGCGCGACTTCACGGCCTTCGCGACGGAGGCGTGGCGGGGGACGGCGGCGTAGCCCCGTAGCGGGCCGCCATGCGGGCGACGGTCTCGGCGATCCGGGCGCGGAGTCCGGCGGGCTCGATGACCTCGATCTCCGCGCCCAGGGCGAGGAAGGTGTCGTGGGCGTGGGTGAGGGACTCGATGGGAAGGGTGGCGCGGGTCCAGCCGTCGGGCTCCGGGGAGCCGTTCGCGGCCAGGGCCCGGGCGGCTTCGCCCGTGAGGCGTCTCGCACCGTCCGGCGAGAGCCGGACGACGGCGTCACCGCCGTGCAGCCGGACGCGGAAGGCTGCCTGGTGGTCGGCCCAGTAGGCCGTCAGCGAGAAGCCCTCCGGGATCGCGGACTCCTCCTCCGTCACGTCGAGTTCGAGGATCTGGTCCACCCGATAGGTACGCGGCCCGGGCCCGGCGACCAGGTACCAGCGGCCGGCCTTGAGGACGAGTCCGTACGGCTCGAGGCGCCGGTCGACGTCGGTGGGTTCCCTCCACCGGCGGTAGCGGACGGCGAGGACCCGCCCCGCCCGTACGGCCTCGGCGACCTGGGGCAGGAAGGGCGCGTCGGTGTCCTCGGCGTACCAGCCCGGCGCGTCGATGTGGAAGCGGGACCGCAACCGGTCGACATGGTCGCGCAGCGGCGCCGGCAGGGAGGCGCGCAGCTTGAGCTGCGCGTCCACGAAGGCGCCGCCCAGGCCGAGTTCGGCCGCCGCCCCGGGAATCCCGGCGAGGAAGAGCGCCTCGGCCTCGCCCGTGTACAGGTCGGTGAGCCGCGAGCGGTGGCCGGCGAGCAGCTGGTAGCCGCCGGCGTGGCCCGCGTCGCCGTACAGCGGCACACCCGCCGCGTGCAGGGACTCGACGTCGCGGTAGATCGTGCGGACGGAGACCTCCAGCTCCTCGGCGAGCTGGGCGGCGGTCATCCGGCCCCGGGTCTGGAGCAGCAGGAGGACCGAGATGAGCCGGCTGGACTTCACTGACACAAGGTGTCAGTGAAGCCCTCCTACAGTCCAGCCATGACTTCCCCGCAGACCACTCGGCCCGTCACGACGTCCGGCTTCTCCTTCCTCCACGGCGCCTGGCACGTCCGCAACCGCCGTCTCGCCGACTTCCTCGATCCCGACAGCGGCTGGGAGGAGTTCGAAGGCCACACCACGGGCCTGCTGTTCCGGGACGGCCGGGCCCACGTCGACGAGATCGTCTTCCCTTCGAAGGGGTTCAGCGGGCTGACGCTGCGGCTCTACGAGCCGGAGACGGACGAGTGGACCCTGAACTGGTCCGACAGCCGCATGGGGCGCCTGGATCCACCGGTCAGGGGCCGGTGGTCCGGAGACGGCACGGGTGAGTTCCACGGCGTGGACGTCTACGCGGGCAGGAACGTACGGGTGCGCTTCCGCTGGTCGGACGTCTCGGCCTCCACCGCCCGCTGGGAGCAGGCGTTCGCCCTCGACGGCGGGCCGTGGGTGACGAACTGGGTGATGGAGTTCAGCCGCGCCTGACGGGGCGCCGGTAGGACACCAGCCGGTACGCGGGGTCGTCACGGGGGCGGTCCTGGTCCGGCAGCGCGCCGAGTCGGCCGACGAGCTCGGCCGTCGTCTCCGGGGAGCCGGCGAACCACGAGGCGAAGTAGCCGCGGCGCAGCTTCTCCACGGTGCCGCGCGGGGTGTTGCCCTGGCCGTGTCCGGTGAAGCGGGTGGCGTCGGCCGGTTCGAGGCCGTGCGCGGCCGCGTGGCCCGCGATCAGGTCTGCCCGGTCGGAGCTCTCGCCGTACGAACGGTGGGGGGAGAGGACGGCGTCGATGTCGCTGCCGACGTCGTGGGCGGCGTCCTTGTCGACGGTGGATATCAGGACGCCGCCGGGCCGCAGCACCCGGGCGGCCTCGGCGACGACGGCGTCCGCGAACGGGATCAGGTGCAGCAGCCAGACGGCGCTGACGGCGTCGACGGAGGCGTCGGGAAGCGGCAGCCGCCGGGCGTCGGCCAGGACGACCCCGCCCGGTACGCGCCGTGCGGCCCGGCGGGCCATGCCGGGCGCGGCGTCCGCGCCGTACACGCGCAGGCCCGGCCTGGTCAGCCGCTCGGTGACGAGCCCCGTGCCGCAGGCGAGGTCGAGCAGGGTGCGGGCGCCGGGCGGGACCAGACGCAGGACGGCGTCCGCTGCGGCCCGCGCGCGCGGCACGCCGCCGCGCGTCTCGTCGTAGCGGTCCGCCTCGGCGTCGTAGTCCAGCAAGGTCTCCCCCATGGGGCAGAGCCTACGAGGTGTCAGTTCGCCCCGTGTCCGGGGGCGATGGTCTCGACCCGGGTGGCCAGTTCGAAGTCCTTCTCGGTGACGGCAGGTCCGGCCGAATGGGTGTTCACGGACACGGCGACGGTGTTGTAGCCGAGTGTCAGATCGGAGTGGTGGTCGAGCTCCTGCTGGATCTGCGCCACGTGGACGACCATCGCGGTGGCCGCGAAGTGGTCGCCGAGACGGTAGGTGCGGGTGATCCGGTCCTCCGTCAGGGACCAGCCGGGGAGCTCCCGCAGACGGTCCTCGATCTCCTTCTGCGACAGCGGCTCTGTGGGCATGTCCGTACTCCCTCCGGTCGGGGTTGCTGACGGCGACGATACGGTCCCGGGGTCTCGATACCCGGGCCGACACCTGGGATACCGTCGGACCATGACAACAGTCGTGAGCGACCGGGGAGTGGGGCCGCTGCTGCGCGGCTGGCGCGAGCAGCGGCGGCTGAGCCAGTTGGAGCTGGCGCTCCGGGCCGACTCGTCGGCCCGGCACATCTCCTTCGTCGAGACGGGCCGCGCCCGGCCGAGCGAGGAGATGGTCCTGCGCCTCGCCGAGCACCTGGACGTGCCGGTGCGGGAGCGGAACGTGCTGCTGCTCGCCGCCGGGTACGCCCCGCGGTACCAGGAGTCGACGCTCGACGACCCGCGGCTGGAGACCCTGCGGGAGGGCATCGACCAGCTCCTGCGCGGATACGACCCGTATCCGGCGCTCGTCGTGGACGGCGCGTACACCGTGGTGGCGGCGAACGAGAGCATCGGCGTGCTGCTGTCGGACGTGGCGGAGCATCTGCTCGTGCCGCCGCTGAACGCGATGCGGATCACGCTGCATCCGGAGGGTCTCGCGCCGCGGATCAGGAACCTGCGGGAGTGGCGCGGGCATCTGCTGGCCCAGATGGAGCGGCAGATCGCGCTGTCCCGCTCGGAGCAGCTGCGCGGGCTGTACGAGGAGGTGGCGGCCTATCCGCTGCCGGAGGGCACCGCGGACCCCGACGACCGCGAGGACCCGCAGCCGTACCCGTACTTCGCGCTGCCGCTGCGGATCGAACACGACGGGCGGGTGCTGTCGTTCGTGTCGTCGATCTCGACGTTCAACACCCCGATGGACGTGACGGTCGCCGAGCTGGCCATCGAGACCCTGCTCCCGGCCGACCCGGAGACCGTCGCGTATCTGCGGTCGCTCAAGGGGTAGCGGCGCGCAGGGCCGACCACTGGAGCCCGGCGAACCCGGCGACGACGGCGGCCTGCATCGGGATCCACACCAGCCCTGCGGTGGAGGGTTCCAGCCAGGCCACGAGGGCGACGACGCTGAGCACGGTCCAGAGGGCGTTGATGTCGATCACGAGCCTGACGCCGGGGGCGGGCGGCTGGGGGCGGCTCGCCAGCCAGGCGACGCCGGCCGCGTACAGGGTCAGGATCAGGCCGAGTTCGAGCAGCAGTCCGGAGTCGACGCCGAGCAGCTCGCCCAGCGGCCCGGACGCGGCGAGGTAGGCGAGGCCGTTGCCGCCGGTGACGACGGCGTCGAGGGCGAGGAACCGGCGCACCATCGACTGCGGCTCGGAGGTGCGGGAGAGGCCGGCGAGCAGGGCCTGGGACATGACGGATCACCCTCCATGGGCTGTGTCTACGAGGTGCTGGTGACCGGGACTCGGCCGGAGTGCGCCGCCCGGGTCCCGGTGACCACCACGATGCCGCCACGTCCCGACGGGGTCGATTACGCGGGAGGTAATGCGGGGGCGGCTCGTGGCCTGATCCGGCCGCCGGGGTGGGCCCGTTCCCCTCGCCGGTCCTGGCGTTGACGAGCGGGACGCGGCGGATCGGGTCGGGGCGGATCGGGGTCGGCCCGCCGTTGAGTTCGCCGCAGCACCGGACCCGGCCGTCCGGGCGCGGGCCGCCCCGTCATGGATGGCGGGGCGCATAGTAGGGCACGGGGATCGATTTCTGCCATATTCCCGGTGTTCCCCTACCTCCCGGCAGCGTGTGGGTAGCGTCTGCGGTCGTCACTCGGCCGGCGCGCAATCCCGGCCGACGTCGTTCGGAACAGAGGGAGTGGGTACGGATGTTGACGGTGGAGACGTCTCTGAAGGAGGCGATGACCTCGATCGAGGGGAGCGTGGCGGTCGCGCTGGTCGACTACACGAGCGGCATGGCGCTGGGCACACTGGGCGGGAGCAAGGATCTCGATCTGACGGTCGCCGCGGCGGGGAACACCGATGTGATCCGGGCGAAGGTCCGCACGATGGAGATGCTGGGCCTCAAGGACGACATCGAGGATGTGCTGATCACCCTCGGCACGCAGTACCACCTCCTGCGGCTGATCAAGGGCCGTGGAGGCAACGGCCTGTTCCTCTACCTCGTTCTCGACAAGGGCCGGGCGAACCTCGCCATGGCCAGGCACCAGCTCAAGCGCATCGAGGCGGAGCTGGAGGTCTAGCCGTTCTCTCTGCTTCCCGGCCCCGTGCGCCCATGAGTTGAAAGATTCTTCAACTCGGCATATCCGAATGTGATCAGGCCAGGGCAGGCTGGGCCGGGAAACGAGAGACTGGCTGGAGCTGCGTACCGAGGAGCCGGCAGGTCCAGCTGCCGGCCCTGGATGGTCGAACCGCGGGTTGGGAGTGTTGTCGCATGCAGGTGCCGCTATATCAGGCCAAGGCGGAGTTCTTCCGCATGCTCGGGCATCCCGTCCGCATCCGTGTGCTGGAGCTGCTCCAGCACGGCCCGGTACCGGTACGCGATCTCCTGAACGAGATCGAGATCGAGCCGTCGAACCTCTCCCAGCAGCTCGCGGTACTGAGGCGATCCGGCATCGTGATCTCCATTCGCGACGGCGCCACCGTCAGCTACGCCCTCGCCGGCGGCGACGTGGCGGAACTCCTGCGCGCCGCCCGACGCATCCTCACCGAACTCCTGGCCGGACAGAACGAACTCCTCGCCGAGCTCCGGCACACCGACAGCGCGGCACAGGCGGGGTCCTCGGCCTCCCCCGCGCCGGGACGATGACGGCGCCCGGCGCGAGCGGGGCGGCATCGTGTCGGCCACGTCGACCGGCGCGGCCGGCCGAGGCGGTCCCGCGGTAGGCCGGCGAAATCCCGTCGACGGCGGGGCACCGCCGCGCCGATCATGTCGCGACGACGCCAGGACGAACCGAGGGACGGACACCGTGGACCAGGACATCGACAGCCGGTGGGAGGGGCTTCCGTCCGGCATCCGCGCCCAGGCCGACGGCTACGTCCTGCAGGACGCCCACATGCGGGCGGTGCGGCTCGTGTGGGAGGCGGGCCGCGCCCAGGGTGTCGACCTGTACGCCGCCCAGCAGATCGTCCATCGGCGCTACGAGCGCCTCGGCGACCGCGTGGCCCGCACGCCCGACTCCCCCCTCGACCTGGACTCGCTCGCCGCCCTCGCCCGCGGTGTCCGGGCCCGCGTGGTGGCGATCGAGGCCGTCTGGGACGGGGACACCGTCCACGACTGGTTCGTGACCCTGCTGGCCGTGACGGACGACCCCGCCGGCGAGACATGCCTGGCCACGATCTACCGGGCCACTGCCGTACGCGCCCTGGACCACGCCGACACGGGACCGCTCCACCCCTCGGCGGTGGCCGCCACCCGCGCGGGAACCGACCTCGCCGCCCACCTCGGCGTGCCGTTCCACTTCGCCTCCCCCGACACCCCGGACGACGAGGCACCCCGCTGGCGCCCCTGACCGCTGGCGCCCCTGCGCTGGCGGGGCTCGCGGTTCGGGGCTCTCGACGGGCCGCGCGCGTGGCCGTCGGTGGCCGGCCGGCTCCCCCCGACCGTCAGGGCGGTCCTCGCGGGCCCACCCGCCGCGGATGGTCTCCGGGGGCACGGCACCGCTCGTACGGGATCCCGGAGATCGCTTCCCCGGCGCCGGGGCCTGGGTATTGTTCGCGCCGTGGCGGCGGGGGTCGCATCGGGAAGGCGGGGAGCTCACATGGTTCGGCGCAGGGAACGGGCGCGGATGGTCGCGGCCGGGGACGACCACCGGGTGACGCCCGCGGAACTCTTCTTCGACCTCGTGTTCGTGTACGCGATCACCCAGGTCACCGCGTTGATGGCGGCCGATCCGTCGGCGATGCGGGTGGTCGGGGCGATGGTCGTGCTCGCGCTGCTGTGGTGGTGCTGGTGCTGCTTCGCCTGGCTGGGCAACGTCGTACGGGCCGACTCCGGGGCGCTGTTCGCGGTGCTCGTCGTCGTGATGGCCGTCGTCTTCATCGTGTCGCTCGTGGTTCCCGAGGTGTTCGCGGACGCACCCGGCGGGCTCTCGGCCCCGCTCCTCTTCGTGCTCTGTTACGGAGCCGTGCGCCTGCTCCACCTGGTCTCGTACTGGATCTCCAGCCCCGGCGACGCCGCCCTGCGGGCCACCCTGCGCCGCACGGCGCTGCTGTCCGTCGCCCCGCCGCTGGTGCTGCTGCTGATCGGCTCCGCCTACACGGGCACGGTCCAACTCCTGCTGTGGCTCGGCGCGGTGGTCATCGACTACGGCGGGATCTACGTCACGGGCGCCTCCGGCTGGCGGATCAACTCCCCCGGGCACTTCGCCGAGCGGCACGGGCTGATCGTCATCATCGCTCTCGGCGAGTCGATCGTGGCGATGGGCGTGGGAGTCGGCGCCTTCCCGATCACCGTCGCGGTCCTGGGCGCCGCCGCCGCCGGGCTGCTGCTCTCGGCCGCGCTGTGGGCGCTGTACTTCCGGCGGCTCGCGGAGGGGGCGGAGCACCGGCTGGAGGCGCTGGAGGGCGACGAGCGGACCCGGTTCGCCCGGGACGTGTACACCTTCCTGCACCTTCCGCTCGTCGCGGGCGTGGTGCTGTGCGCGCTCGGGATGAAGAAGGTCCTCCAGCAGGTCGCGGACACCGGCCACTACGGTCTCTCCGAGCCGCTGCACGGGGTCGTGGCCTGGTCGCTGACGGGCGGTGTCGGAGTCTTCCTGCTCGGCGGCGCCGCGATCGTGCTGCGCACCTCCGGGCGCCGGCCGACGGTGCTCGCGGTCGGCGGGGTGTGCGCGCTGGCGTCCGGTGCGCTCGTCGGCCTGGTCCCGGCCCTGGTGGCGCTGGTGGTCCTCGCCGTCGGTCTGACCACGCTGGTCACCCTGCACGGCAGGGGCGCCGCGGGGAAGGGCGTCCAGCAGGCCGGCTGAGGGCCGCGCTCGGCCTCCCGGCTCGGGAGGGCCGAGGCGGCTCTCCCGGGCTCGGGAGGGCCGGGGGTGGGTGTCGGCCGGCGGACCGGTCGGGGTGCCCCGGCCGGGGGTGCCCCGGCCGGGGGTCGTGTGCCGGTCAGGGTGGTGGCCGGTCGGCCGCGTTCATCGGGTGATCCGCGTCCACCGCACACCCCACCGCACACCCCACCGCGACTCCGCCCGCCGGCGCGGCACTAGCGGGCGGGACGCTCCTCGCGGGCGCGTTCCGGTTCGCGTGCCGGGGCGCGTTCCGGCTCGGCGGACGCGCCGCGGGCGTCGCGGGCGGCCTCCGCGCGCAGCAGGGCGCGGAGTACGGCGAAGGGGTCGACGGGCATGACAGAGCTCCTTGCGGTGGGGGGTGAGGGACTGCGAGAGGAACGGGCCTCTCAGCAGCGCATCACCACGCACCGCCGCGCGCCGTCGCGTGGGCCGGGCACGGGGAGGAGGGCGGGTGCGAGGGGGAGGTCGGCCGCCGCCGCTCCGCGCCGGCGACCGCCGTCGCGGGGCGCGGCCCCGTGGCGCGAGCGACTCCGGGAGGCGGGGGCGGCGGTCTCGGCCTCGCCCGCTTCGAGCGTCTCCGTGCCGGGGTCGGCCGCGCCGGAGGCGGCGGGCAGCGACTCGGCCGCTCCGGACCCTCCGACCCCGCCGTACGCACCGAGGAGGGAGGCCAGCACGAGCAGCACCGTGACCACGAGCCGCCCGACGGCCGATGCCCGGGAGCGCCTTCGTCGGCCGCCCGGGGCCGAGGCCGGCACCTCCGGGCGGGTCCAGTCCGCTCCCGCCGACGCGTCCCCGCCGGGTGCGTCGGCGTCCGGCGCTTCGCGTGGCGGGGACCCCGCCGGGGCGGCGGGGTCCGGGTGCGGCGCGGGAGCGGGGCTCACGGAGATGCGTTCTGCCCCGCGTGCGGCCCGACGTGCCGTGGTGGGCGGCGATTCCGCCCGGGCGGCCTACGCCGGAGCGCCCGAATTCACGCGCTCGGACGTGCCGTCGGCCGTCCGCGACGGCTCCGGCACGGAGACGGCGCCCGGCACCGGGCCGGTCCCCCGCCGTGCCGTGCGGGCCGACATCCACGCGTACACGAGCACGCCCGCGAAGAGGAACAGCACGCCCTGGTACACGGCCGCGTATCCGGAGCCCGCCACGAGCCACATGGAGAACCCGAAGGCGGCCGCGGCGAGGACCCCGTCGCGGATCAGCCGGGCGCGGTCGACGCGCTCGGAACGGCCGGAGAGCAGGAAGTAGATCTGGGCGGCGGTGGACAGCAGGTAGGGGACGGTCGCGGTGAAGGTGGTGACGAGGACCAGGATCTCGAAGACGCCCTCGGTGCCGACCGTGTAGTTGTAGACCGTCAGGAGCGAGGCCAGCACGACGGTGACGAGGACGCCGACGGTCGGGACGCCGCGCCGCTTCCGGGCGAAGACCTGCGGGAAGAGCCCGTCGCGCGCCGCGGCGTAGGGGGTCTGGGCGCTCAGCAGGGTCCAGCCGTTGAGCGCGCCGACCATGGAGACGAGGGCCATGCAGGCGATGACGGTGCCGCCCCACGAGCCGCCGAACATGGCGTTCACGGCGTCCGAGAACGGCGCGGAGGATGCGACGAGCCGGTCGTGGGCGACGGTGCCGAAGACGGCGAGCGTGCCGAGGAGGTAGATCGCGGCGGCGCCCAGGGTCCCGAGGACGGTGGCACGGCCGACGTTGCGCCGCGGGTCGCGGACCTCCCCGGCGCTGACGGCGGCCGACTCGACGCCCAGGTAGCTGAAGAGCAGGATCGCGGCGGAGGCCGAGACCGCGCCGAGCGCGCCGCCCTCACCGGCCTGGAACGGTCCGAGGTTGGCGCTGTCGAAGAAGAAGAGTCCGCCGACGGCGACCAGGAGGAGCGGGACGAACTTGAGGACGGTCGCGATCAGCTGCACGGCCCCGACGTACCGGGTGCCGGCGAGGTTGGCGAGCGCCGGCAGCCACTGGAGCGTGAGCGCGGCGGCGATGGTGGCGAGCTTCGACTCGTGGACGGGGATCAGCACGTCGAGGTAGCCGACCGCGGCCACGGCGAGGGCCGCGTTGGAGACCCAGGCGGTGATCCAGTACGACCAGGCCGCGAGGAATCCGGCGAAGTCGCCGAAGGCCGCCCGGGCGTAGACGTACGGGCCGCCGGTCTGCGGATGGCGGTGGGCGAGCCGGCCGAAGACGAGGGCGAGGGCGATCGCGCCGAGGGTGAGGACGCCGAAGGCGACCAGACTGATGGTCCCGAAGGGGGCGACGGAGGCGGGGAGCAGGAAGATCCCGCCGCCGATGATGTTGCCCATGACCAGCGCGGTGGCGATCGGCAGTCCGAATCGCCGGGCGTGCTTGGTCTCTTCTGCGGGCTGTTCGGATACGGCCGTGCTCATGGGGGGTGGTGCGCCTCTCGTCGTGCAAACCCGACCATGGTCCGGTAGGCGAGACGCCCCACCAAATCAGTCGTTTTTGTCCGGCCCGGCAGCACCCTTGACCGGAAGAAACGCTTCCGCATCGCTGGTGGGCAGCGAAATCTCCAGCGGCACCTGCGGCCCCACGCACTCCCGCAGCCAGCGGCGCAGCACCCGGTGGACCTGCTCCGCCCCCACGAGTTCGGCGCCGGCCTCGACCGGCGCCGAGAACTCCACGGGAGAGAGCAGGAAGGGATGCGACTGCTCCCCGCCGAGGCCACCGTGCGAGCCGATCTGCTCCTCGAAGGCGTGCACGGTGCCGGTCGCCGGGTCGTACATCGAGTTGACCATGATGTCGGCGACGTGCGGGAACCCGTCCGTGCGCCGCACCGTGTCCGCCGCGCCCCGCCCGAAGACCGCGAGCGGTCCGTCGTCGGCGAGCTCGGCGACCGGCACCTCCGCGCCGTCCCTGCCGAGCACGACCGAGCCGTGCTCGGCGCTCGCGACCAGCAGGAAGCCGATGCCCGGATGGTTGGCGAGGGTGTGCAGGAGCGCGGGGTGGCGGCGCTCGATCTCCTCACGGGTCATCCGGTGCGGCACCCCGGGGAAGGAGATCAGCCCCAGGTTGCCGGAGGCGAGCACGACGGGCCCCGCCTTGTCGGGGACGACTCCCCCGTCCTCGTCCACCGGGCGGTGCAGCGCGCTGCGCAGCGCGTCGCGAGCCGCGTCCCTCGCCTCCGAGCCGCTGCGGGTCCGCCCGACCCGGCGCGGTACGGGAAGCCCGCAGCCGGCGCGTACGAGATCCCGCAGGGTGAGCCCGTACGCGCCCTCGAAGGTCTCGCCGGGGCTCTGGCCGTGGTCGGAGAGGAGCACGATCCGGTACGGGCGGGGGGCGTGCTCGGCGACCTTGGCGATCAGCGCGAGGGAGCGGTCGAGCCGGGCCAGGACCCGGTCGGTGTCGTGGCCGTGCGGGCCGGAGTGGTGGGCGACCTCGTCGTAGGCGACGAGGTCGGCGTAGACGGCGGTCCGGCCGGCCAGCAGGTCCCCGATCACCGCGGCGACGACGACGTCGCGCTCCACGACGGTGGCGAAGGCCCGGATGAAGGGGTAGGCGCCCCCGCGCGAGACCCTCGGCGTCTCCTTGCGCAGCCGTGCGCGGATCGACTGGAACACCTCACGGGCGGCCTCGGCGACGAACGAGACCGCCGTACGGACCGCGTTGGCGGGGTCGGAGAAGTAGGTGAAGTAGCCGGCGCGCGAGCGGTTGCGCCGACCGCGCCGAGCGGCCATCGACAGCACGAGGGCGAGTTGGTCGGCACCGCCGCTGAAGAGGTTGCCGCGGGAGGCGCCGTCGACGGTCAGCAGTCCGCCGTCGCCGGTGCGTTCGATGGCCCGCCGCTGGAGTTCGACGGCGCTCGCGGGCCGGTTGGAGACCATCAGCCGGCCGGTGTCCTTCTCGTACCAGCGGAAGGCCGGCACGTCCTCGTTGGAGCCGTGCAGGATGCCGAGCTGGCTGGCGCCGGTCTGGCTGGACCAGTCGGTGCGCCAGGGGGTGAGCCTGTGCGAGCTGTCGAGCCAGTCGGCGACGGTGGGCATCAGGCCGTCGGCCACGGCGTCGCGGAGCACGCGGTGGCCGACGCCGTCGAGTTGCAGGAAGAGGGTGCCGGGGACGGGTTCGGATCCTCCCCCCGCGCCCGGGGCCGTGCCCCCGGCCACGGCCCGGGGACGCCTGCGGTCGGCGAGCCGGTAGAGACGGCGGCGGTAGGCGTCGTCGTCGCGGACCGCGAGCGCGGTGGAGGTGGCCGAGGCGACGGCCGACATCACGGCGGCGACCACGACGGCGGTCTCCGGGTCGGCGGCGCCCCGGCCGTCGGGGATGAGCCAGAGCGCGATCAGCAGCAGGGAGCCGTTGAGGAAGAAGACCAACAGGCCGAGGACCAAGGCCGGTACGAGCAGCAGAGCCCGCACGACCACGGGCCACACCAGCGCGCCGAGCAGACCGAACGCACCGGCGCCCCAGACGGCGGTGAGGGCGGTACGGGTGATGCTGTCGCCGTCGGCGGACTGGAGTTGGAAGTCGGGCAGCAGGCCGGCCAGGGCCAGCATGGTCAGCGTCGACACCGCCCAGACCACGGCCACCCGCACCAGCGCGCTCCCCGTCGCCCGCCAGCGGCCGGCGGTGCGCCATCGCCCGTCACCCACGCCTGGTTCACCTTTCACCCGTTTCCTGCCTCAAGCGTGGCACATCGCCCGGGGGCGTGGTCAGGGCGGGAAAGGGGTGCGCGCGACGCCGGGGCCGACCGCCGTCGCGGGCGCCGTTTCGGCCCCCGTCTCGGCCGCCTACTCGGCCGCGCGGGCGGCCGGCGAGGCGGCAAGGTGCAGGCGCGCAGGGAGGAGGCGCTCAGGGAGCAGGCGCGCAGGCAGGAGGCGCTCAGGGAGCAGGTGGCAAGGAGCGGGCGGCACGGAGCAGGTTGCGCGCCGGGCTAACAACCGTCGTAGCCGGCGGTGGGCATGGAGTGGCGGCGATGCACTCCGGCCTTGGCCGCGGCGTCGTACACCGGCTCGTCCAAGCCCGCGGTCTCCAGGCGTACGCCGCGTCGCTCGCACTCCGCGAAGAACGCGGGCACGTCGGTCAACGCCCGTGCGAGCACCCGTTCGTTGGGGGCGACGAAGAGGTCCACCTGCCCGGCGTCCACATCGGCCCAGAGCGCCGCGTGGTCGGGCCGGATCCCGTAGCAGAGCAGTTGTCTCGCCACCACGTAGCCCTTGTGCGCCGCCCAGCGGGCGCACATCTCGTGCTGGCTGCGGGTGTCGACCAGGAAGGGGTCGCTGTCGAGTTCCTCGAGCGGGGTGAGGCTGGCGATCGCCGCCACCCGAACGTCGTCCATGGACCGACCCTACTCCGAACCGGCTCGGGCGAGGAGGCTCCCTTCCCCCACTCGTCCGGCCTCACGGCGGCGAGGAGTAGCCACAGGTGTGACAGATCTGCCAGCCGTCCTGGGTCACGGCCAGTACGCCCCCGCAGCGCGGGCACTGCGTCGAATGGCAGGTCGTCCCCATCGTGCTCACCCGTGCTCCCATCGCCTTGCTCCACGATGGCTACCCCCTCGATCCGCCTCGGACGCCCCGCGTCGCCCGCCCGGGACATCTACCCTCGGTAGGAGCGCATCGACTCGGGCGGAAGGGCGGCGTACCGGTGGAGGTCACCTGGTGGGGTCATGCCACCTGCACGGTCGAGGACTCCGGGGTCCGGTTCCTCACCGACCCGCTCTTCGTGCGCCGGCTCGCGCACCTGCGCCGCCGCCGCGGCGCGCTGCCGCCCCCGGAGGCCGCGTCCGCCGAGGCGGTCCTCGTCTCGCATCTGCACGCCGACCATCTGCATCTTCCCTCGCTGGCCCGGCTCGCGCCGGGGACGCGGCTGATCGTGCCGCACGGCGCGCCGGGCGCCGTGGCGGGGCTGCGGAGGCTGGACGGCCGGGGTCTGCGGCTGACGGAGCTGGAGCCGGGCGACACGGTCACGGTGCGGGGCGTGACCGTACGGGCCGTGCCGGCGCGGCACGACGGGCGGCGGCTTCCGGTGGGACCGCACCGCTCCCCCGCGCTCGGGTACGTCGTCGAGGGCGAGGCGCGGACGTACTTCGCCGGCGACACCGGCCTCTTCGACGGGATGGCCGAGGCGGTCGGCCCGGTGGACGTGGCGCTGCTGCCGGTGGGCGGCTGGGGTCCGTACCTGGGGCACGGCCATCTGGACGCGCGGCGGGCCGCGCAGGCGCTCGCGGCGCTCTCCCCCGCGGCGGCGGTGCCGGTGCACTACGGCACGTACTGGCCGATCGGGATGGACGCGGTCCGGCCGCACGAGTTCCATGCCCCGGGCGACGAGTTCGTCCGGCACGCCGCGCGGCTCGCGCCGAAGGTGGCGGTCCATCTGCTCGGCCACGGCGAGCGGGTGCGGCCCGAGGTCGCGCGGTGATCGATCTGATGGGGGCGGTACGGGACCTGCCGCCCGAGTCGACGCAGCAGGCGGTCGGCTACCCCACGCTGTTCGCGCTGGTGGCGCTCGGTGCGCTGGTGCCGGTGGTGCCGACGGGGGCCATCGTCAGCTCCGCGGCCGTCGTCGCCTTCCACCAGACGTCCCCGCTGTCGCTGCTCTTCGTGTTCCTGGTGTCGGCCTCCGCCGCGCTGCTGGGCGACGTGACGCTGTACTGGCTGGGGCAGCGCGGCGTGAGGTCGCGGAACGGCTCGCGCTGGCTGGAGGTGCTGCGCGGCCGGGCCGCTCCCGACCGGCTGGCGCAGGCGCAGGCGAAGCTGGAGACCCACCAGGTGTCGGTCCTCGTGCTGTCGCGGCTGGTACCGGCCGGACGGATTCCGGTGATGCTCGCGTGTCTGCTGGCGCGGATGCCGCTGCGCCGGTTCCTGCGCGGGGACGTTCCGGCCTGTCTGGCATGGGCGGCGACGTATCAGCTGATCGGGATCCTGGGCGGCTCGCTCTTCCCCGAGCCCTGGCAGGGCGTGCTGGCGGCGGTGGCCCTGACGGTGCTGATCAGCGGGGCTCCCGCGCTGTGGCGGCGGATGCGGGGGTCCGGGCGGGACAGCAGGTCAGGGCAGAAGCACGCGTGAGGCGCCGACGGGGAGGTCCCAGAGGTCGTCACGGCGCAGTCCGGCCCGCTCCCAGGCGGCCCTGACCCGGGTGAGCGGTTCGAGGACCGGCTCGGAGGAGAGGACGAAGGTCGCCCAGTGCATCGGCGCCATCCGCCGTGCCCCGAGGTCCTGGAAGGCGCGGACGGCCTCCTCGGGGTCGGTGTGGACGTCGCTGAGCCACCAGCGGGGGGCGTAGGCGCCGATGGGGAGCAGCGCGAGGTCGATCCCCGGGTGGCGCCGCCCGATCTCGGCGAACCAGTGGCCGTAGCCCGTGTCGCCGGCGAAGTAGACCCGGCGGTCGCGGGGGTCGGTGAGGACCCAGCCGCCCCACAGCGAGCGGCAGGTGTCGAGGAGCGTCCGCTTGGACCAGTGGTGGGAGGGCACGAACTCGAAGCGCACACCCTGGAGTTCGGCCGCCTCCCACCAGTCGAGTTCGGTGACCCGGTGGAATCTGCGGCGGGTGAACCAGCGGCCGAGTCCCGCGGGGACGAAGACCGGGGTGTCCCGCGGCAGCCGTCTGAGGGTGGGGGCGTCGAGGTGGTCGAAGTGGTTGTGGCTGATGACGACGGCGTCCACCGGCGGCAGGTCCTCCCAGCGCACCCCGACGGGCGTGATCCGGGCCGGGGTGCCGAGGATCCTGCGGGACCAGACAGGGTCGGTGAGGACGGTCAGGCCACCGACCCGCAGGATCCAGCTGGCGTGGCCCGCCCAGGTGACGGCCAGCGTGTCGGGCCCCGCGGCGGGCAGTGGGCCCGGGGCGAAGGGCAGCAGCGGGATGTCGCGCAGGCCCTCGGGGCCGGGGCGTACGGCACCTTCGCGGGCGAGCCGCGCCATCGCCCGGACGCCGGGGAGCGGCGCGGTGAGCCGATCGGCGAAGGAACGCGGCCAGTCCGCCCTGACCCGGCCGAGGGGCTGAAGCAGGGCCGCGGGGGCCCCACCCGCCGATCTCGCCGCCGCACCGGCCCCCACGGCACCCGGTACGGGGGCGGTACGGCCGTCGGGGGCGGTACGGCCGTCGGGGGCGGTACGGCCGTCGGGGGCGGTACGGCCGTCCGACGCGGTACGGCCGTCGGGGGCGGTGTCGGTGTCGGGCACGGTACGGCCGTCGGGGGCGGTGTCGGCGTCGAGGGCGGTACGGCCGTCCGGGGCGGTGTCGGCGTCGGGCGCGTTCAGGGGGGCCTCGGTCGACCGTGCCGTCTGTTCCGTCATCTGCGAGCTCCGTTCTGCGCGGTTCGTCGAGGACGTCTTACGAGCCTGCGGGGCTCCGAAGTGCGCCGGATGTCAACGAAGTTCCTCCAGTGCCGCGCCGAACGAGCTCAACGCGGCCGCCACATGCGGCAGTTCCACCGGGTTCGCCGAGGCCAGGGACTCCATCCGTTCCTCATCGGTCGATCCCAGGAACGCGCCGGTGTCGAACCGCACGCGCAGGGCGCCGAGTTCGTCGCCGAAGCGATGCCCGCCGGGGACCGGGGTGCCGAGCCGCTCGCTGAGGTGGTTCTCCAGCTCCATGGAGTCGGTGACGCCCCGGGCGGCGAGCCCGGCCCGGAGCGGGCCGAGATCGGCGTAGAGGTGGCGGCCGGCCTGCGGCGGCCGGGCGAGGGCGCCCGCGGTGAGGACGGCCCGGTGCGCGGCGGCGGCCACGCGCGCGTGGAGGCCGGCGGAGAGGGCGGCGCGCACGGTCACGTCCTCCGGCTCGTCGAGGGCGTGGGCGGCGGCGGGGGCGACCGGCCCCGCGACGCAGGCGCCGAGCGCGGTGAGGATGTCGAGGGTGCGGGCGCGGGGATCGGTGTAGCGGTCGGCGCGCGAGGGGTCGGTGGGCGGGAAGCGGGCCACGGCGCAGGGCCAGGCGACCGGGGCGAGGGCGCCGGCCAGGTCGTACAGGACGGTGACGTCCTCGGGACACATCTCGGCGGGGCTGAGGAGGACGGTGTCGTGGCGCCGGTGCAGGGTGTCGCGCCAGGTCTCGTCGCTGATGATGTGCAGCCCCTCGCCGACGGCCGCCTCGCAGGCCTCGCGGACCAGCTCGGGCGGGGCGACGGTGGCGGTGGGGTCGTCGGCGACGGAGAGCAGCAGCAGCCGGGGGTGCCCGCCCTCGGCCCTGACCCGCCGGATCGTTTCGAGCAGGGCGTACGGATCGGGTACGCCGCCGCACTCGGCGGGGGTGGGCACGTGGTAGGCGGGGCGGCCCAGGAGGCGGGCCTGCGGGGTCCACCAGGCGGGGCAGGGCCGGGGCATCAGGACGTCGCCGCCATGGGCGGCGATCAGGGCGAGGAGCAGGGGCTGCGCCCCCGGGGCCGCGACTACGTCCTCGGCGTGCGTGCGCAGGCCGCGACGCCACCAGTAGCCGCCGGCGGCCTCGCGGAGCACGGGCCCGCCGCCGGGTGGTTCCACGGTGGCGCGGCCCGCGGCGGCGGCGAGAAGGGCGGCGAGTCCGGGGAGTACGGGCAGGGCCGGTTCCGGGGCCGGAGGGCCGTAGCGCACCGGACCGCGGCCTTCCGGAGCCGTCTGCCTCATCTTCCGTACCTCCCGAAGCACCGGTTCGCGCCCGCACGGCGCCCACAGTGCCCTTTATACGAAGGTTCGGGACGGTTCGCCGCCCCGGGCGGGGGCACGGGACGACGAAGGGTGCTGGCCACCGGCGGGGCCCGCCACACACGACGAGGGGACCGTCCGGGTGAGGCAGGAGGAGGACGCCCGGCGGGGTGTCCGGCGTGTCGAACGGCGGCGGCGCGGCGCGGCGGCGCCCGGCGCGTGAGGTAGAACGTCGGCATGGATGCCGCAGTGCTTGAGCAGATGCTGGACGGGATATCGGGGCAACCGGTCGTGCGCCACGGGTACACCGGTCGCCTGCGTGACTACGAGGTCGTCGTCCGTGTGGTGACGGACTCGGATGCGCGGGAGTCGCCACTCCGCCGCTATCTCTTCCGGCACTGCGTCGGGGCCCGATGTCTCTCCTCGGTGCCGGCCGAGGTGTGGAAGCGTGCTCTGGACGACGGCACGATCGGCCAGGAGGCCGACGCAGAGCCTGAGGGGTCCGCCTGGGATGAGGCGTGGCATCGGTCTCCCGGGGCGGAGGTGGCGCCCCCGTCCGACGCGGCCCGTCGCTGGTCGCAGGCCCTTGGCATCGACTTCCACGACGTCTTCCTCAGGACCGACGTCTACCGACTGAACCTGCTCTTCTCCGAACTGCTGGTGACCGAGGTCCCCCACCCCACGACGCCCGAGGCGATCCACCCGAAGGCGGGTCACGGGACCCGGCGCGGCACGGACTAGCTGTATTGACCCGCAGCGTTGTTGACACGGCTGATCGGTGGGTTGCCTCCGAGTGCGGTGTGGCAGCGGTGGTGGTTGTAGGTGTGGAGGAAGTCTGTCAGGGCTTCGGTCCGCTCGTGGTTGGAGGTGTAGGGCCGCAGGTAGGCCCATTCGTCGAGCAGGGTGCGATTGAAGCGTTCGACCTTGCCGTTGGTCTGCGGCCGGTAGGCGCGGGTGAGTTTGCCGGTCGCGCCGAGGTCGTCCAGGACGTTCTTCCAGGCCAGGCCCTTGCGGTAGGCCCAGGCGTTGTCGGTCAGGACCCGTTCGATGCGGGTGATGCCGCAGGTCTGGAAGAACGCGGCCGCGCGGGCCAGGAAGGCCGCGCAGGTGGCGACCTTCTCATCGGAGTGGATCTCGCTGTAGGCAAGTCGGGAGTGGTCGTCGACGGCGGAGTGGACGTAGTCGAAGCCCACGCCGTTGCGGGTGGCCCGGCCGGCTTGGCGGCCCAGGGTCTTGTGGCCGCCGCCGTCGGGGATCCGGCCGAGCTTCTTCACGTCGATGTGGACCAGCTCGCCCGGGTGGTCGCGTTCGTAGCGGCGGATGATCTGGCCGGTCGGGCGGTCGATCCACGCGAGCCGGTTCAGGTGGTGGCGGGTCAGGATTCGGTGGACGGTGGATGCAGGCAGTCCCAGGACCGGGCCGATCCGGGCGGGCCCGAGCTTGCGGCTCCGCCGCAGCTCGCAGACACGGTCTTCCATCGCGGCCGGTGTTCGGTGCGGGTTCGTGTGAGGTTGGCTCGGCCGGTCGTGCAGACCCGCATCGCCCTCGGCCCGCCACCGGCGGATCCATTTGTGGGCGGTGGCCCGGGAGATCCCCATCTCGGCGGCCACATGAGCGACCGGACGGCCTGAGCGGACACGTTCGACCAGCAGTCTCCTACCGAAGACGGTCAGCCGGGCATTACGGTGGGGCACGAAGACCTCCGTGCGGTGAGTTCCTAGACAGCTCCCACCACACCGGAGGTCTTCGCCATGTTCAAGACCAGGCCGGTGTCAACAACGCTCGTGATCAATACAACTAGCGCACCAACACGCGCTCCAGCATCAGTTCGACCGCCGAGACGATGGCGTCCGCGTCGATGCCGGCCTCGTGGAGCTGTTCCTCGGGGGTCGCGGAGACGGGCATGGAGCGCACGGCGAGGCGGGCGAGTCGGGGGACCCCGCCGTGGCCGTTGGCGTACGCCTCGGCGACGGCGTCGCCGAGCCCGCCCTCGGGGTGATGGTCCTCCACCGTGAGGACGCAGCCCGTCGTCCCGGCCGCCTGGTCGAGGGTCGCGGTGTCCACCGGCTTGACCGAGTAGAGGTCGATCACCCGGACGGGCAGGCCGTGCTCCGCGAGCCGGTCGGCGGCCTTCAGGGCCTCGTGCACCGTCACCCCGGCCGCGACGACGGTCGCCCGGTCGTCGTCGCCGTGGCTGCGGAGCACCTTGCTCCCGCCGACCGGGAACTCCTCGTCCGGCCCGTACAGGACGGGGGTGCCGCCGCGGGTGGTGCGCAGGTAGCGGATGCCCTCCAGGTCGGCCATGGCCACCACCAGTCGCGCGGTCTGGTTGGCGTCGCACGGGTAGAGCACGGTGCTGCCGTGCACGGCGCGCAGCATCGCCAGGTCCTCAAGACCCATCTGGCTCGGCCCGTCCTGGCCTATGGAGACCCCGGCGTGCGAACCGACGAGGTTGAGACCGGCACGGCTGACGGCCGCCATCCGGACGAAGTCGTACGCGCGGGTGAGGAAGGCGGCGAAGGTCGAGGCGTACGGGACGTAGCCGCGCGCCTGCAGTCCGACGGCGGCGCCGACGAGCTGCTGTTCGGCGATCCAGCACTCGAAGTAGCGCTCGGGGTGCGCCTTCGCGAAGAACTCGGAGCGGGTGGAGTCGCCGACCTCGCCGTCGAGCGCGACGACGTCGGCGCGCACGTCTCCGAGGGCGGCGAGAGCGTGCCCGTAGGCGTCACGGGTGGCGACCTTCTCGCCCCTGCCGTACCGCGGGAGTCGCGGCGCGCCGTCCCGTCCGGGACGCGCCACGAGCGCGGCGGGCGGATCGGTCACCTGGACCCGCAGATCGCTCCGGCCGCCGAGCTCGGCGATGGCGGCCTCGGCGTCCGGCAGCGGTTTGCCGTGCATCCCCTCGCGGTTCTCCACCGCGGCCACGCCCCGGCCCTTGCGGGTGGCGGCGAGGATCGCGGTGGGGCGGCGGACGGTGGCCCGGGCCTCGCGCAGCGCCGCGTCGACCGCCTCGACGTCGTGGCCGTCGATCCGCAGGGTGTGCCAGCCGAAGGCTTCGAGGCGGGCCGCGTAGGCGCCCAGATCGTGCTGGTGGCGGGTGGGTCCGCGCTGGCCGAGCCGGTTGACGTCGACGATCAGGGTGAGGTTGTCCAGGCGGCAGTAGGCGGCGTGCTCCACGGCCTCCCAGACGGACCCTTCGGCCATCTCGCTGTCGCCGCTGACGACCCACACCTGGTAGGGGACGCGGTCGAGGAATTTCCCGGCGAGTGCCATGCCGACCCCGATGGGCAGGCCCTGGCCCAGGGAGCCGGTGGCGACGTCGACCCAGGGCAGCCGGGGTGTGGGGTGGCCTTCGAGGAGGCTCCCCCGGGCGCGGAAGGTGAGCAGTTCGCTCTCGCCGACGACGCCCGCGGCCCGGTACATGGCGTACAGCAGCGGCGAGGCGTGCCCCTTGGAGAGGACGAGCCGGTCGTTGCCCGGGTGGTCGGGTCGGTCGAAGTCGTACCGCAGGTGGCGGGCGAGGAGCACGGCGCCGATCTCGGCCGCCGACATCGAGGAGGTCGGGTGTCCCGAGCCGGCGGCGTCGGCGGCGCGTACGGCGTCCACCCGGAGCTGCCGGGCGAGCGAGGACATCGATGCGTACCCCATCACGAACCTCCTCCACGAGCCTTCGTGGCGGCTTGGCGTGCCCTGTCCACCGACGCGCGTACCCAGGGCTCCGGGGCGTATGCCCCGCGATCCGGGGCGGGGCGCCGGGACGGACCGCCGGTCCACTCGACGCTCTGCCCGCATGGTGAGATTCTCATCTCACCATGCGGCATTGGGGCGTACGGTGGCCGAACCAACCCAGACGAGGGAGTCCGGCCATGACCCATGCCTCCGAGCAGTCCGCTCCGCGGGAGACCGCCGTCTACACCCATGGACACCACGAGTCGGTGCTGCGCTCGCACACCTGGCGCACGGCGGCCAACTCCGCGGCCTACCTGATCCCCGAGCTGCGCCCCGGCCTGGACGTCCTGGACGTGGGCTGCGGTCCCGGAACCATCACCGCCGACCTGGCGGCTCTGGTGGCCCCCGGCCGGGTGACCGCGGTGGACGCGGCCGAGGACGTCCTGGACAAGGCCCGGGCCACCGCGGCCGAACGGGGCCTGGATAACGTGGAGTTCGCGGTGGCCGACGTCCACGACCTGGACTTCCCCGACGACTCCTTCGACGTCGTCCACGCCCACCAGGTGCTGCAGCACGTCGGGGACCCGGTGCGGGCGCTGCGCGAGATGCGCCGGGTCTGCCGCCCGGGCGGTGTGGTGGCCGCCCGGGACAGCGACTACGGGGCCTTCGCCTGGTACCCGGAGCCTGCCGCCATGACCGAGTGGCAGGAGCTGTACCGCCGGGTCGCCCGGGCCAACGGCGGCGAACCCGACGCCGGGCGGAGGCTGTTCGGCTGGGCGCGGCAGGCGGGGTTCACGGACGTGACGACGACGGCCGCCGCCTGGTGCTTCGCGACCCCGGACGAGCGGGCGTGGTGGAGCGGTCTGTGGGCGGACCGGACGACCGAGTCGGTGTACGCGAGGCTGGCGGTGGACGGCGGACATGCCACGCCCGGGGCCCTGACCGGCATCTCCGAGGCGTGGCGGGAGTGGGGCCGACAGGACGACGCCTGGTTCATGGTCCCCCACGGGGAGATCCTCTGCCGCGTCTCCTGAACCTCAACTAGGCTCGTACGCATGGAGATCCTGGGAACCACGCTACGCGTCTGCGTCGACGACCTCGATCCGGCGGTGGAGTTCTACGAGCGCCTCACCGGTACCTCCGCCCTCCGGTTCGAGCGCGGCGGGGTGTCGGTCGCGGCCGTCGGCTGTTTCCTGCTGATGAGCGGGCCCGAGGCGGAGCTGGAGGTCCTGCGGAAGGTCACCGCGACCATCTCCGTACAGGATGTGGACGCGGCGTTCACCTCGCTGGCCGACGCGGGGGCCAAGATCCTGGCCGGCCCGGTCCCGACCCCGGTGGGCCGCAATCTGATCGCGGTCCACCCGGACGGCTCCGTCTTCGAGTACGTCGACCGTCGGACCGGCTGAGCCGGCCGGTCCGACGGGACGCGCCAGGGACGCTTCAGGGACGTCTCAGGGACGCATCCGGAACTCGTAGACGTCCGGGACCGGTTCGTCGCTCACGGCGGACCACACGTCGCCCAGGATCTCGGCGCCCTCCCGCAGATCCGGAACCTCGAAGCCCGCGTCGAAGACGGCGCGGGCCTCGGCCTTGCGGCCCTCGGCGAGGAGGAGGCGGGCCTCGGCGAAGCGGAACGCGCCGTGCCCGTGGGCGGGTGCGGGCAGCCGTTCCCAGAGAGCCCGGGCCTGCGGGACCCGGCCCGCGGCCAGGAGCGCGGTGAGGGCCTCGCGCCCCAGGGCGGCGGTCAGCACGGCGCCGGCGTCCTCGGGCAGGGCGTCGAAGGCTTCCGCGAAGCGCTCGGCCGCCCGCTCCGGGTGACCGCCCTCCTCGTCGGCGACGGCCAGGCAGTACAGCAACGGCCAGCGTACGTGCGCCTGTTGGAGTCCGCGCTCCCAACTCCGCACCGCCTGGGCCAGATCGCCCGCGTGCCACTGCGCGATCCCGAGGTGGTACTCGGTGAACGGCTCGGCGGGTGCGGTCTCCAGCATGTCCCGCCAGTGGTCCGCGACCAGCGGCGGGCCCGGGACGGCACCGTCCTCGGGAGGCGGCAGGACGCCGGTGCGGAGCAGCTCCAGCCAGGGCTTCTGCTCTGCGCCCAGGGTGGACGCGGGGAAGGGGGTGCCGGGCAGCTCGTGCCCTCCGGCGAGGAGCTCCAGCGCGCCCCAGCCGGAGCCCGCCGCGAGGACGGTCACCGGTTCGGTGTCGGCCGCGCCGTCGCGCCACGCCGTGTACGCGGCGTCGACGGCGGCGCGCGGGAGCGCCTGCTCCAGGCTCGTCTCCACGCTCGCGCGGGCCGCCGCCCAGTCCTCGCCGTGAACCGCCGAGGGCGCGGCCGCGAGCGGCCCGTACGTCTCCAGCCAGTTGAACTCCGCCCCGGCCTCCAGCCTCAGATGCTCCAGCTGGGTACGGGCGAGTCCGGCCTGGATCTCGGCATAGCCGGGCGCGCCGGGTTCGGTGAGCCACTCCTGCCAGCGCCGGCCGCCGCGGGCCGAGCCCCAGACGAAGAGCTTGCGCCCGCGCAGCAGGTCCGTGGAGGTCTGGACGAGTCCGGCGCCGGTCTCGTCGAGAGCGGCGATCCAGCGCCGCCGTTCCTCGGGGACGTCGTAGAAGTAGTCGGCGGGAAGGGTGCCGCGGAGCGGGTACGTGTGGTCCGCCGCCGTGCCGGTGTGGTCCTCGGTGACGGGGACGGGGACGCGGCGCAGACCGCGTTCGTAGCCGTGGAGCCATGCCTCGTCGGCGGGCGCGAGGATCCTGCGGTCCTCGGGGACGGCGGTGTTGGACCACCAGTAGACGGGCACGGTCCGCTCGTGCGGGTTGCGTATCCGGATGCCGGCGTGCAGGAAGTCGGAGCCTTCGGGCAGCCACAGGTCGACCTGGAAGGGCAGGTCGCGCAGGCGCTCCCACTCCCACAGCCGGAGCATCTCGCCGCCGTCGGGGGCCGGGACGATCGCGGCGTGGACCGGGGAGCAGGAGAGCGTGGTGTGGCCGGTGGCGCCGATGTTCCATTCGATGCCGCCCGCGAACCAGGCGCCGTTGAGGGCGAAGGCGGCGGGCTGGAAGACCGGGTTGCGGTGGACCAGTTCGCGGCCGGTGGGCTTGTGGTGCAGGGAGTGGACGCGACCGCCGAGTCCGGGCAGGACGGTCGCCCGCAGCCGGTCGTTCTCGATGACGATCGCGTCGAGCGCGGCGGGGGTGCGCTCGCGTCCGTAGCCGTCACGGACCGGGACGGGCAGCAGGCTGCGCAGGGGCGCGTAGCCCAACTGCCGCGCCATGTCGCGCGGAACGTCCTCCCCGGCGCGCGGATCGGGCACGGCGGCCGTGTGCGGCGCGCCAGGGGCCCGCAGCGCGGGGAGGGGGTTGTCCGGTCCCAACGGGGCCGCGGGCAGGGTCAGTACGGCACGTCGTACGGTCGTCATGTCGACCATGGAACACGTCGGGCGCCCTCCTGACCAGGGGCGCCGCTCGTCATGCCGGGGCCAGGGCGGCGACCACGAGGTCCGTGAGCAGCGCTCCGGCGGTGCCGTCCGGGTCGAGATCCGGGTCGTAGATCGTGACGTTGAGTCCGACGCACCGTTCGGAGCGGACCAAGGTGCGCAGCAGCGGGGTGAGTTCGTGGGGCAGCAGTCCGTCGGGGTCGGGGCTGTCGACGGCCGGCATCACGGTGGGGTCGAGGACGTCGGCGTCGAGGTGGACCCAGAAGCCGTCGAGAGCGGGGGTCCCGAAGGCGGTCACGGTGGCGGCGGCGAGCTCGGCCGGGCCCCAGGCGCGCAGGTCGGAGACGGTGACGACGGGCACCTTCAGGGCGCGCAGGTCGACGAGCTCGGGATCGTCGAGGTAGGCGTCGCGGATGCCGAAGAGCCGGACGTCCTCCTCGCGGAGGTAGGGCCGCAGGCCCTCCAGGTCGGTGAGGTCGCGCTGCCCCCGGCCGGTGGCGAGGGCCAGTTCCTCACCGCCGGCGGCGCCCACGGCGTCGGAGTTGCCGGTGTGGCGGAAGTCCGGCGAGGCGTCGATCGCGGCGAGTCCGTAGCGGCCGAGTCGGCGCAGGGCGAGGGAGGCGCCGAGCTGGATGGAGCAGTCGCCGCCGAGGACGAGGGGGAAGTCCCCCGCCCGTACGTGCCCCTCGATCCGGTCCGCGAGCTTGCGGGTGTACGTGGCGAGGGCGGCCGCGTTGAAGACTCCGTCGCCCTCCCGCCAGTCGCCGCGGTCGTAGCGGGGCGGGACGACGACGCCGCCTTCCAGCGCGCCGAGCCGCCGCACGATCCGGTTCTCGCGCAGGGCGCCGGCGAGCTTGTAGCAGCCGGGGACGGTGCCGGGGGCCGGCGGGCGCAGGCCGAGGTTGGACGGGGCGTCGAGGGCCACGATATTCCGCATGCGTCTCATCCTCACGCCCGTAGTCTGGATCTTCAATCGACTTCGGCGAAGAACGCGAGGACCAGGGAAATGAGTACCGAGCACACCTACCGGGTGATCGTGCGCGGCACGTTCGACGGGCTGTCGGAGGAGAGCCGGGCTCGGCTGCTCGCCGAGGCCGACGAGCACGGGATGTCCGCGATGCGCTTCACCGACGCGGGCTCGCTCGCCTACGACAGGACGCTGAAGCACTTCTCGTACCGGGTGATCGTGGTCTCGGACGCGGCGGACGGCGTGGAGATGGCGGCGGCGATCGCGGAGGACCGGGTGGAGACGGCGCTCGGGGAGCTCGGTCACGGCCACGGTGAACTCACGTCGTCCGTCACCGACATGGACACGATGAAGATCAACTACAAGCGCTGAGGGACCCGCCAGCGGCCGGCAGCCTCGGGCAGTCCAGGGCGGGCGGCTGCGGTCCAGGGCGTATGGCGGCGGTCAACGGCGCGCGGCTGCCGGTCAACGGCGGGCGGCTGCCGGTCAGCGGCGGGCCGAGCGGACCTTCACCGGGCAGCTCTCGCCCTTCCGCACCACACCGATCACGACCGTGGTGCGGCCGTCGAGCGCCACACCCTCGTCGGGGTGCTGGGTGCACACCGTCCAGTTCGACGGCCACAGCACCCGACGGTCCCTCCCGCCGACGTCGTGGACATCGATGCGGGTGCGATGGTCGAGCGCCGTGAAGACCTGCCACAGTCCCTTGCCGAGGAAACCGGGCATCGGCGGGGCGTCCTCGTCGGCCACCGCCTCCTCCCCCGCCGTGACGGCCACCACCGCGAGCGCGAGCACGGCACCGGTGGCGATCCGGCCGGGCGTGAGGGACCAGGTGCGCCGGCGCCGACCCGTGCTCGACGTCTCCTTGGGCCTCATCCCCTGACCTCTCCTCCTCGTACGCGGCCGCCCCCGTGGGACCAGGATGGAGGGATCCGGTCCCGCGGGGGCGGTGGGAGGGCCGTACGGGTGAGGGTGCGGCCTCGCCCGCGGCCCGGTCAGTGGTGGGCGAGCACCGGCTGCGGCGCTTCGGCGGGCGCCTCGGCCGGGTCGGGCCGCTGGATGAGGAAGGCCGTGAGGACGCCGATGCCGAGCAGCGCGAGCGCCGCGTACATCGCGTGCTGGTAGCCGGCCTCGGTCGGGCCTCCGGCGTCGCTGCCCGCGGTGATCATCGCGGAGGCCAGGGCGATGCCGAGCGAGGCCCCGATGCCGAAGCAGGCTCCGTTGAGTCCGGAGAGCGAGCCGGGCTTGTCCTTCGGGGCGGTGGTCACGGCGAGGCCGTTGAGTCCGGTCAGCATGAATCCGCCGTAGGTGACGCCGAGCGCCGCGAGCGAGGCGACGAGGATCCACTCGTTGTGCAGGAAGAGCGTCGCGAAGAGGAAGATCGCGAAGTTGGCGACGGCGCCGGTGACGACGATGGTGCGCCAGCCGATCTTCGGGCCGAGCCGGCCGGTCAGCGGGGCGGAGACCACACCGATCAGCTGGATCGGGGTGAGGAAGAGGACGGCCGCGGTGACCGCGGAGAGGCCGAGGCCGACCCTGGCGTCCTGCGAGAAGAGCGGGATCGTGAGCGCGATGGCACCGAAGGCGCCGCCCAGGGTGCAGACCGTGGTGAGCAGCAGCGGCCAGGCGCGGCGCGAGGCGAGCACCTCGATGTCGATGACCGGGTTGGCCGCGCTCTTCTGCGAGACGACGAAGAAGACCAGCGAGGCGAGGCCGCCGAGCAGGAAGCCGAGGGTGAGGACGGAGGTCCAGCCCCAGGCGGCACCCTGGGCCAGGCCGACGAGGATGCCGGTGAGGCCCAGCGCGAGGGCGGCGATGCCGCGGGAGTCGAAGCGGCCGTCGGTCGCGGTGGCCGGGACGTCGGGGACGTACCTGCGGACGCCGATCAGGCCCGCGACGGCGATCAGGGTGGAGCAGACGAAGATGCCGCGGAAGCCGATGGTGTCGGCGATCTGGCCGCCGGCGATGGCGTCGACACCCGCGAGGCCGCCGTTGACGGCGGTGATGACGCCCGCGGCCTTGCCGAAGCCCGCCGGGGTCAGCAGCTGGTTGAGGGTGAGGAAGGCGAGCGTGAACATCGCCGCCGAGATGCCCTGGAGGATGCGGCCGGCGATGAAGATCTCGATGTTCGGCGCGAAGACGCAGAGCAGGTTGCCGGCGATCAGGACGACGGCGCAGACGATCATCATCGGCTTGCGGCCGCGCTGGTCGCTGAGGCGGGCGAGGGTGACCTGGCCGATGGCCGCCATCAGGAAGAAGAGGGTCTGCGAGAGACCGGCGGCGGCCGTGGTGGTGCCGAGGCGCTCGATGACATCCGGCAGGGCGGGGCTGAGCATGGTGGCGTTGATCTGGTAGCCGAGCACGGCGAGCACCATCGCCAGCAGCATGGGCCCGCGGCCCTTGAGGTCGGATGTTGCTGACATGTGGGCCCCTTTGCCGTGGATGTCATGTCGACGAACCCTACTTGTCTGACAAGCAAGGCTCAGACAGAGTGAGTTCTACGCGCGTCACACGTCAAGTCCCTTTGACCTGTGATTCCGGATACCGTTCACTTGCCGACAAGTCGGCAGGAGGAGGGGCAGTGGCAGTCAGCGGGCAGCAGCGGCGACCGGTCGTGGTGCTCTACGAGCGGATCGCGGACGCCATCCACGACGGCACCTACCCCCCGGGCTCGACCCTCCCCTCCGAGCCCAAGCTCGCCGGCGAACTCGGCGTGAGCCGCCCCGCCCTGCGCGAGGCGCTGCTGCTCCTCCAGGAGGACGGCCTGCTGTCCGTGCGGCGCGGGGTCGGCCGGACCGTCAACGACCACCCTCCCCGGCGCGGCTTCGAGCACATCCAGCCCCTGGAGGAGCTGATCGGCGCGGGTGCCCCGCTGCGCGTCCGGGCGCTGCTGCGGGCGGTCGAGGAGCCGACCGACTTCACCACCCAGCACCTGCTCGCCCCGGCCCGGGCGGAGCTGCGCTTCTGGGAGTCCTTGCTGGTCGGGGAGGGTGCGGCGGCGGCCCTGAGCCAGGAGTGGGCGGCCGCCGACGACGTGCTGGCGCGGGCGCACCCCGCCTTCGCCGAGGCGCTGCGCGCCGAGGCCGCACCCGAGCGGACCTCGATGCTGGCGGTGCTCGCGGGGGCCTCGCGCGGGGTGCCGCTGGGGGCCCACAGCAGCGTGACCGCGACGCTGGTGGGCCAGCGCCGCGGTGAGCAGCTCGGCCGGCCTGCCGACACCCCCGCGGTGCTGGTGACCCAGGTCGTACGGGTCGGGGACACCCCGGTCCTCGCGGCCAAGCACATGCTCCCGACGGGCGCGCCGGCGCTCCCGGTGCTCCAGTCGAACTGACCGGGCACCCCCGGGAGGCGGGGTGGGCGATCGCCGTCACAGCGCCCGCCCGCCGTCGTGGCGTACACTTCCGCGCCATGCACTTGTCTGACAACCCTGCCGCCCCGCTCAGCGCCCCGGTGTCCACGCCCGTCGCCGAGTGGATCCGCCGCGCGCCCAAGGCCGTCCTCCACGACCACCTGGACGGCGGCCTGCGCCCCGCCACCATCGTCGAACTGGCCCGGGAGTGCGGCTACACCGCGCTGCCGACCGAGGACCCGGCCGCCCTCGCGGTCTGGTTCCGCGACGCCGCCGACTCCGGTTCGCTGGAGCGGTACCTGGAGACCTTCGCCCACACCTGCGCGGTGATGCAGACCCGCGAGGCGCTGCACCGCATCGCGGCGGAGTGCGCCGAGGACCTGGCCGCGGACGGGGTCGTCTACGCCGAGATCCGCTATGCCCCCGAGCAGCACCTGGAGGCCGGGCTGACCCTCGACGAGGTCGTCGAGGCGGTGAACGAGGGCTTCCGTGAGGGCGAGCGCCGCACCGGCGGCCGGATCACGGTCCGCGCCCTCCTGACCGGGATGCGCCACACCGACCGCTCGCTGGAGATCGCGCGGCTCACCGTCGCCCACCGCGAGGAGGGCGTGGCCGGTTTCGACATCGCCGGCGGCGAGATCGGCAACCCGCCGGCCCGTCACCTCCCCGCCTTCCAGCACCTCAAGCGGCACAACTGCCACTTCACGATCCACGCGGGCGAGGCCGTCGGCGCGGAGTCGATCCACGAGGCCGTGCAGGTCTGCGGCGCCGAGCGGATCGGCCACGGCGTGCGGATCACGGACGACATCGCCGAGGACGGCACGCTCGGCCACCTGGCCTCGTACGTCCGGGACAACCGGATCGCCCTGGAGGTCTGCCCGACCTCCAACCTGCAGACCGGTGCGGCCAAGGACTACGCCTCGCACCCCATCGACGAGCTCCGCCGCCTCGGTTTCCGCATCACGCTGAACACGGACAACCGGCTGGTCTCCGGCACGACCATGAGCGAGGAGTTCCAGCACATGGTGGACGCCTTCGGCTACGGCCCGGAGGTCTTCGAGGAGTTCACCGTCGCCGCGCTCGACGCCGCGTTCCTGCCGCTGCCGGAGCGGCAGCGGCTGATCGACGAGGTCGTGCGACCGGGGTACGCGGCGCTCTGACGCCCCCGTCGCGCGCGGCGGCCCCGCACGGTTCCTGTCGACCGTGCGGGGCCGCTCGCTTCGCGCCTACGCCGGTACGAGCGGTCCGCGCGACGCCGACGCGTCGAGCCCGACCGCACCGTCCAGCAGGGGCGGCAGGGGTGATCCGTCCAGCACGGGCGGTCCGTCCAGCAGCGCCGCTCCGTCGAGCCGGGGCCCGCGGTCGAGCCGGGGCCCGCGGTCGAGCCTCGCCTCGATGACGGCCCGGACGGCCGGCCACTCGTCGTCGAGGATCGAGTAGAAGGCGGTACTGCGCACGGCTCCGTCGAGCCCGCGCGAATGCGCCCGCCGGACCCCTTCGCAGGTCGCTCCGAGGCGTTCGATGGCGGCCCGCGAACGCAGGTTCCTGGCGTCGGCGCGCATCGAGACGCGCCGCACCCCCCACACCTCGAAGGCATGCCGCAGCATCAGCAGCTTGGCCTCGGTGTTGATCCCGGTGCCCTGGGCCCGGGGCACGAGCCAGGTGTTGCCGATCTCCGCGGCGTCCGGCACCGCGGTGGCCGGATCTCCGTACGGCATCCCCGGCACCGAGGGCCAGACCAGCGGCCCCTGCCAGTAGTCGAGCTCCAGGAACCTCGTGGAGCCCACGACCTGTCCGTCGGCGGTACCGACGACGGCGAAGGGCATCGCCCGGCCCGCGGCCTGTTCGGCCAGGGCCCGTTCGAGATAGATCTCCGCCGCGTCCGGACTGTGGGGGACGGGCGTGAACGCGTACGTCGTACGGTCCTCTGCGCCGGCCGCGGCGATCGCGGCGACGTGCTGTGGTGCGAGGGGTTCCAGCCGTACGGTGCGGCCGGACAGCACAACGGGAAGTGGCACGGGGCCTTCGGTCCTTCTGCGAGTGGGGAGGCTGCCCCGCGCCGACGTCACGGCGCGAAGGCGGTGGCACAGTCTCTGCCCCACCGCCCACAGAGTGGGAAAAGAACAGGTAAAGAACGACCGAAGGTCGCGTGAATCCACCCTTCTGGCTGCTACCCCGATCGGCCCTTGACAACGGGCAGCTCCAGGACCCCGGTGTCCTCGGGCGCGGCGGTGACGGTCACCGGCTTGACGCCCCGGTTCCCGACGTACGCGTCGTCGCTGGCCGCGATCACGAACTCCAGGCGGTGCCCCGCCTCGTACCGGTGCACGATGCCCGGCAGCTCCACCGTGAAGGGCCGGGTCGCGTCCGGGACCCGCACCGGCGCCACGAGCCGGTTGACCAGGGTCTTCGTCCCGTCCGGGGCGATGTCGTAGACCTTGGCGAAGAGCACCAGCTTGTCGGCGGCGTCACCGGAGTCCTGGACGCGCTCCGTCTTCGGGGAGACGACCCTGAGCGTGGCCCGCGGGGAGCCGACGACATCGACGGGGGCGCTCAGCGGGGCGCTGGTCCAGCCGAGGTAGGTGCCCTTGATGTCGTACGGCCGGGGGTCAGGAAGACCGATGAGTCCGGCGAGCGAGGACTCCGAATGACTCGTGGGGACCAGCCAGTTGCTGTACGCACGCGAACCGCGGACGACCTTGGCGCGGTTGTCGACGAGCTTGCCGTCGCCGGAGAGATAGAGCTTCTGGCTGAGGGCGGGGACCCGGGCCGCGGTGCCGTAACCGCTCTGCCAGGAGCGGTAGTACGCGAACTCGGCGCCGGTGTCGATGCTCCGGTCGCCCCGCAGATGGCGGTCGAACCAGGCCAGGACGCGCTGTCCGACGTAACTGGTCTCCAGATTGCCCTGGCCGAGGTCGAGTTCGCCGGCGGCCTGTCCCCCGCTGTGTCCCCACGACTGCCAGATCATCTTGGTCTCGACGCCCCGCGCCTGGAGCCGCTCGTAGGTGTCCTGGGCCTCGTTGAGGGTGAAGAGGCTGTCGGCCTGGCCCTGGACGATCAGGGTCGGCGCCTTGACGCGGTCGAGGTAGGAGACCGGTGAGACGCTCCGGGCGAAGTCGAGCATCTTCCTGGTCTCCGCGTCGGGGTAGCGACCGGAGTTGAGGAGCCGGACGGTGTCGCAGGCGTCGGTGACGAAGTGCAGACAGCCGAGGCCGTTGATCCGGGACGGATCGAGGGAGGGAACGAGCAGGGGCTGCCCCTCGCCCATGAGGTAGAAGCCGTTGGCCCACTGCCACTTGAAGACGCCGGGGGTCGCGCGGTCGGCGCCGTTCGGGGCGAGCGAGTGGGCGAGGTCGTTCCAGGTGATGAGGGGGACGAGCGCGTCGAGCCGGGGGTCGACGGAGGCGGTGGCGAGCTGGACGGCGCCGCCGTAGGAGCCGCCCACCATGCCGACGCGCGGGTCTCCGGCGCCGTCCTTGGTCACGAAGTCGGCGCGGGTGCCGTCGTCGGCGGCGCGGGTGCCGCCGAGGAAGTCGACGAGTCGCGTGGCGGCCCGTCCGTCGATGCGGGGGTCGTCGAGGGAGATCAGGCAGCCGGACCTGCCGAAGCCGAGCCCCGAGTAGACGAGTCCGACGTACCCCCGGGCGGCGAACGCCTTCCCGATGGCATCGGTCGACCCGTCGGCCTTGCTCCCCCCGAAGCCGTTGGTGGCGAGCACGGCGGGCGCCGGGTGGGCGGCGTCGACCCCGGCCGGCCGGTAGAGATCGGCGTCGACCGTGCAGGTGCGCCCACCCGCGTCGACGGTGAAGGTCAGCGGGGTGACGGTGTACGAACCGGGTTCGGCGGCGCTCGCCCGGCCGGTCAGGACGAGGGGTCCGAGCAGCAACGAACTCGCCGCCAGGGAAAGCAGTCTGCGGGACAGCGGTAGCGCACGGGACACGGGCACGGGGCCTCCACGCTGGGGATACCGACTGGTACGTATCGATCCGGGCCCATGGTGTGACACGTGTCAGATCTCCGTCAACGCACCTGACAGGGGTTGTTGACGGAGATTCAGTGAAGGTGGACACGACTCCCCCGGGGGCGGAGGCGGCGGCCTCAGCGCAGCGCCGGCACGTCCAGTGTCAGCGTCCCGGCCTCCGCGTCCAGGACGCCGGGTACGCCGAGGGGGACGGTGAGGGCCGTCTCGCAGTGGCCGAAGCCCATCTCCTCCACCACCGGGACGCCGAGCGCGCCGAGCCGGTCGGCGAGGACCGCCCGGACCTCTTCGTAGGGGCCGCACTCCTCCCATGAACCGAGGCCGATGCCCGCGACCCCGTCCAGCCAGCCGGAGCGCAGCAGTTGGGTGAGGATGCGGTCCAGGCGGTACGGCTCCTCCCCCACGTCCTCCAGGAGGAGCAGGCCGCCGCGGGCCGAGGGGCGGGCGTGCGGGGCGGCGAGGTCGGCGGCGAGCAGGCTCACGCAGCCGCCGAGCGTGACGCCGCGGGCCCGGCCGGGAGCGATGGCGCGGGCGGTGTCCAGGCCGAGGGTCCGCACGGAATCGGGCTCGAAGAGCGTGGCCCGCAGGGACTCCTGGGTGCGGGGGTCCTTGAGGAAGGCGGCCGCCGCGACCATCGGTCCGTGGAGCGTGGCGAGGCCCGCGCGGACGGCGAACGCCTCGTGCAGGGCGGTGACATCGCTGTAGCCGACGAACACCTTGGGCCCCGCCGCCCGGATCGCCGACCAGTCGACGAGGTCCACCATCCGCTGGACACCGTAGCCGCCGCGGGCGCAGATCACCGCGGAGACGGTGGGATCGCACCAGGCCGCCTGGAGATCCCGGGCGCGGGCCGCGTCCGCGCCCGCGAGGTACCCCAACTCTCCGTGTGTGTCCAGGACATGGGGGGCGACCACGGGTTCCAGGTCCCAGCCGCGCAGCAGGTCGAGCCCGGCGGCGAGCCGATCCTCGGGGACCGGCCCGCTGGGGGCGACGACGGCGACCCGGGAACCCGGGCGAAGGCGCCGGGGCCGGCGCGGCGGAGTCACGGTCACCGTTTCAGCTCCAGCCGGGGGACGTCGGTTCGGGCGATGCCGAAGGTCTGCGCGTACAGCGAGAGTTCGGCCTCCAGAGCGCGGATCATCGTCTCGGCGCGGCGGAAGCCGTGGCTCTCGCCCTCGAAGGCGATGTACGCGTGCGGGACGCCGCGCCCCGCCATCCGCCCCAGGAACCGCTCGGCCTGCGCGGGCGGGCAGATCACGTCGTCGAGGCCCTGGAGCAGGAGGAACGGCGCCGTGATCCGCTCGACGTGGTCGAGCGGCGAGCGTTCCCGGTAGCGGGCGGGTACGTCGGCGAGCGGGCCGACGAGCGACTCCAGGTACCGGGCTTCAAAATCGTGGGTCTCGTCGGTCGCCCATCCCAGCAGATCGAGGATGGGATAGATGATCGTGCCGCAGGCGTACACCTCGGTGGTGACGAGGGACGCCGCGGTGGTCCAGCCGCCCGCGCTGCCGCCCCGGATCGCCAGCCGGGCCGGATCGGCGGTGCCCTCGGCGGCCAGCGCCTCGGCGACGGCGGCGCAGTCCTCCACGTCGACGACGCCCCACTGCTCGCGCAGCCGCTCGCGGTACTCCCGCCCGTAGCCGGTCGACCCGCCGTAGTTGACCTCGGCGACGCCGATGCCCCGGGAGGTGAAGTAGGCGATCTCCAGGTCGAGGACGAGCGGAGCGTGCCCGGTCGGCCCGCCGTGCGCCCAGACGACGTAGGGCGGCAGCTCCTGGCCGGGGGCGATCCGGTCGGGGTTGTGGGGCGGATAGACGTGGGCGTGGATCTCGCGGTCGTCGGGGCCGGTGAAGGTACGGATCTGGGGCTCGGGGTAGTACGCGGGGTCGACGGGATCGTCGTGGGCCGAGCCGATGACCCGGGCCCGGCCGGTGCCGGTGTCCAGCTCCACGACCTCGTAGGCGCTGCGCGGGCTCGCCGCGACGCCGACGACGCGGGTGTCCTGCACGGCGAGGGTGGAGGCCCACTCGGTCCAGGGGCCCGCGGCGTCGACGAGTTCCCCGCTCTCGGGGTCGAGTATCCCGAGAGTGGTGGCGCCCTTGCCGTGGACGACGGCGACGAGGCCGCTCTCCAGCGGGTGGAACCATCTGAGACCGATCTTCCACAGCGGTCCGCCGAACTCCTCCGGGCGCGGGCAGAGGGCGACCGGCTCTCCCCCGGGGTCCGCGCGGTAGAGGTTCCACCAGCCACTGCGGTCGCTGACGTACAGAAGCTGTCCGTCGGCGCTCCAGTCGACCTGAGGCACCGACTCCTCCGGCCCGCCGGCGACGGTCCGCGCGCCCTGGAAGGTGCCGTCGGCCGTGACCTCGGCGAGGAGCACCTCGGTGCCGTCCCACGGCATCCGCGGGTGGTCCCAGGCGATCCACGCGACCTGCCGTCCGTCCGGGGAGAGCCGGGGGCCGGTGACGAACCGGTGGCGCCCGTCGGAGAGTTCGCGCACGGCGCCGCGGTCCTCGGCGGCCGAGCCGTCGAGGGGTACGGCGGCCAGGACGCGACGGACGTCGGTGGGCGCGGGTCCGGTGAACTCCTCCAGGACGCACCAGACTTCACCGCGTTCGGGGTGGATCACCGGGTCGGCCCAGCGCAGTCCGCCGCCGACGGTGGAGACGGGGGTGAGGGGCTGTGGCGCGGATCCGGGGCCGGCGTCGGGCGCGTGGGCGTAGAGCCGCTGGTCGGGGTGGTGGCTGAACACGACGAGCGGTCCGCCCGCCGTGCGGGCCAGGCCCGCCCAGGGCTGTCCGCCGTACTCGACGACCCGGCTGCGGACGTTCCACGGGGCGGGAAGCACCGACTCCTCGGTGCCGTCGGCGCGTCGGCGGACGAGCGCGCGCCGGCCGCCCTCGGTGGGGCGTGGCGCGGTCCACCACACCTCGTCGCCGATGACGCCGACGTACTCGGGGCGTCCGTCGTGCCGGGCGGCGAGCGCCGCGTCGATCGGGGAGGGCCAGGTGCCGTGGTCGCCTGTCGGTACCATCTCGGCTCCCCTCACGCGGACTTCAGATAGTGGTCGAGGACGCGGACGCCGAAGTGCAGTGCGTCGACGGGGACGCGTTCGTCGACCCCGTGGAAGAGCGCGGCGTAGTCGAGGTCCGGGGGCAGCTTGAGCGGGGAGAAGCCGTATCCGGTGATGCCGAGCCGGGAGAACTGCTTGGCGTCGGTGCCGCCGGACATGGCGAAGGGGA
Organism: Streptomyces sp. NPDC047971; assembly: GCF_040653355.1. Classification (NCBI taxonomy): domain Bacteria; kingdom Bacillati; phylum Actinomycetota; class Actinomycetes; order Kitasatosporales; family Streptomycetaceae; genus Streptomyces; species Streptomyces sp. NPDC047971. Next base: position 568,229 of record NZ_JBEZNW010000001.1, read on the forward strand.
CGACATGGCCGTCGGGCGCGAAGTGCTCGACGGCGGCGCGCAGTCGGGCGAAGGTCGGCGAGTCGACGGGTGCTTCCAGGGGGACTTCGCGGTGGTGGAACTCCCACGCGACGTCGGGTCCGGTGAGCCGGTCCATCGTCTCGATGAACTCCTGCTCGCCGCCCGGGAGCATCCGGCCGTCGACGTAGGCGACGGCGTGCCCGGGAATGACGTTGACCTTGTAACCGGCCTCCAGCATCGTCGGGTTGGCGCTGTTGCGTACGGTCGGCTCCACCAGGGCCGCGGCGGGTCCGAGCTTCTCCAGCAGCCGGTCGACGTCGAAGTCCGCCGCGCCGATGTCGGTCTCGATGCCGTACAGCGCCGCGAGTTCGGTGAGCGCGGCCCGTACGGTCGAGGTCAGGCGGACGGGCCAGGGGTGGGCGCCGATGCGGGCGACGGCTCCGGCGAGGCGGGTGACGGCGTTGGCCGTGTTCACCTTCGAGCCGTGTCCGGCCCTGCCGTGTGCGGTGAGCTTGATCCAGGCGGTGCCGCGCTCGCCGGCGGCGATCGGGTAGAGGGTCGTGCCGGGGGTCGGGTGGAAGCTGAACGCGCCGGACTCGCTGATGCCTTCGGTGCAGCCCTCGAAGAGTCCGGGGTGCTCGTCGGCGAGGAAGCCCGATCCGTCCTCGGCGCTCGCCTCCTCGTCGGCGGTGTAGGCGAGGACGATGTCACGGCGCGGGCGGATGCCCTGGCGGGCCCAGGAACGGACGACCGCGAGGACCATCGCGTCCATGTTCTTCATGTCGACCGCGCCGCGCCCCCAGACGACGCCGTCGCGGATCTCTCCGGAGAAGGGGTGCACGGCCCAGTCGGCGGATTCCGCGGGGACGACGTCGAGGTGGCCGTGGACGAGCAGGGCGTCGGCGGAGGGGTCGGTCCCCTCGATGCGCGCCACGACGTTGGTGCGGCCGGGGGTCCGCTCCAGCAGGATGGGTTCCAGACCGGCGGCGGCGAGGCGTTCGGCGACGTACTCGGCGGCGGGCCGCTCGCGGCAGTCACCGCCGCCGCGGTTGGTGGTGTCGATGCGGATGAGTTCGGAGGTGAAGGTCACCACCTCGTCGAGCGCGGTGGCGTCCGGCTCTCGGCCCGGCTCAGCCATACTGCTCCTCCACGGCCGCGGAGACGATCGTGGTGACCGCCTTGAACGTGCGGATGCACTCGTACATCGTCCCGCTGGTGTAGGCGACCCGGCGTTCGCCGTTCCGTACGACGCCGGGCACGACCGTGGCGGAGGAGGCCAGGTGGTCGGCGTCGAACTCCAGCTCCACGGTGAACGGCCCGCCCCGTACCGGCTCGTGCCGTACGGCGAGAGCGGCCGCGGCCTTGGCGGCGGCCCGGATGTCGCTCGCCGTACGCTTCGGGGTCCGGCACACGGCCGCGTACCGCGAGACGTGGTCCTTCACGGCGACCTTGTGCGCCTCGGGCGCGTATCCGAGGGCGTCCTCGCAGGTCAGGTCGTCGCCCGTGACGAGGACGACGGGCACGCCGTACTCGGCGACGACATGGGCGTTCAGCAGTCCCTCGCTGGCCCGCTCGCCGTCGAGCCATACGCCGGTGATCGAGTTGGCGAGGTAGGTGTGCGCGAGGACGCCCTCGGTTCCGGCGCCGGTGTGGTAGCCGACGAAGGCGATGCCGTCGACGTCCCCGCGCTGCACGCCCTCCACCATGGAGAGGGTCTTGTGCCGGCCGGTGATCATCTCGGCCCGCTCGTCGAGCTGTTCGAGGAGCAGGTTCCGCATGCTCCAGTGCGCCTCGTTGATCAGCACCTCGTCGGCGCCGCCGTCGAAGAAGCCGAGGACCGCCGCGTTGACGTCGGAGGTGAACATGGACCGGCAGCGTTCCCACTGGGGTGTCCCGGGGAGCACGTCGCCCGGCCAGGTGACGCCGGTGGCACCCTCCATGTCGGCGCTGATAAGGATCTTCACGAAACCCCTGTCCCCTCACGTTCGGTGACGACGACGCTCATGCGGCGTCACGTTACGCCCCGAGGAGGGGCCGGGCCAGGACCTCGGAAAGGTTTAGTGGTCTAGACCTCTATCGGGTGTCGGCGGCGCCCGGACTCGGGCAGAAGCGACAGCAGGCCGAGCACGGCCAGCGCGGCACCGAGCCAGAGCGGCGAGCGGAGTCCGTACGCGCCCACGAGAACCCCTCCGACGGAGGAACCGATGATGATGCCGAGGGTGATGAACGAGGAGTGCACGGTGTTCACCAGCGGCCCCGCGTTGCCGGCCCGCTGGACGCGCGTGACCATGGCGGGGTTCATGGTGACGCCCACCAGGCCGATGCCCGTCATGAGGAGCACGGCGGCGGCACCGACATCGGCGAGCAGCGCGAAGCCGCTCAGGAAGAGGACGTTGAGGGCGAGGCCGGCGACCTGCACGCCGACGGTGCGACGGTCCGCGAGACGGCCGACGACCGTGTTGCCGATCACCGTGGCGGCGCCGTAGGCGACGAGCAGCACGGGCACGGTCCCCTCCTCGAAGCCGGTCACCTCGGTGAGGATGGGGTTGAAGTAGCTGAAGGCCGAGAACGTCGCGCCGATGATGAGGGTGCTGGTGGCGAGCGCCGACCACAGACGCGGCGCGCGGAAGACCCGGACCTCGTCACGGAAGGACGCGCCGGCGGCGCCGGGCCGCTCCAGGCGGGGGACGCCCACGACCACCGCCGCGGCGGCGAGCACGGTCAGCGCGGTGATCGCCCAGAACGCCGCGCGCCAGCCCAGGTGCCCGCCGATGAAGGTCGCCATCGGGAGCCCGAGGAGCGTGCCGAGCATCAGTCCGTTCATCGCGACGGCCACGGCCCGGCCGCGGACCTCCTCCCGGGTCAGGGCGGAGCAGACCGAGATCGCCACACCGAAGAAGGCCTGGGCGGCGACCCCGGTGACGACACGGGCGACGACCATCGCGCCGTACGAGGTGGCGGTGGCGGCCAGCAGATTGCCCGTCAGGAAGACACCGATCAGCACGAGGAGCGCGGGCTTGGGGCGCAGTTTCAGGACCGCGACGGTGAGGAAGGGGCCGCCGACCGCCATCGCGACGGCGAAGGTGGTGATGAGGTAGCCGATCTGAGGGATGGTCGCGTCGAGTCCGGCCGCCATCTGCGGCATGAGACCCGCGACGACGAACTCGCCGGTGACCATGGCGAAGATGCCGATGGCCAGTACGTACACGGCGCGTGGCACGTGGTTCACGTCCTTACGTTGTTCCGGAAACAGTTTTGGACTGATCAGTACGAAATGAGGGCGCGGTCGGGCGCCACGGGGCGCGGCCCCATGGCGAAGGCCCGGCGCGCGAGGGTCAGACGGTCAGGGCGTCCAGGGTGACGGCGGCGATGGACTCGATGACGGCGCGGTCGGCGCCGTTCTGCGCGGAGACCCGCATTCCCGCGACGGCGGCGTTGAAGAACCGCGCGAGCTCGTCCGCCCGGCGCGTCCGCGCGAAGGCGCCGGCGCTCTGCCCTGCGGCGATCGTCGCCGTGAGCGCGGCGAGCCGGCGTTCCTGGTCCCGCCCGAGGAGCGCGGCCGCCTGGGGGTCGCGCCCGGAGAGTTCGACGGTGCTGTTCACACCGAGGCACCCGATGCCGACGCCGGCCCGCCGATGAGCCTCCTCGATCTCGACGACGGACGCCAGGACACCCTTCAGGCGGTCGACGGGCGGCAGGGTCTCGTCCTCCAGGAGTGCGAGCTGGCCGCTCGTGGTCATCTCCGTGTAGCGCGCGAGCGACCTGAGGAAGAGCGCGTGCTTGCTCACGAAGGTGTTGTAGATGCTGCTGCGGCCCAGGCCGGTCGCCTCGCACAGGTCCTGGGTCGAAGTGGCCTCGTAGCCCTTCTCCCAGAACAGGTGCATCGCGGCGTCCAGGGCGCGCGCCTCGTCGAACGTCCTCGGGCGTGCCATGGAGGAACCGTAGCAGGTATTGGACCGATCGGTTCAATATCGATTTCGGGCGATACCCCGCCAACAGGCGCGTATAGGCTTGCGGGCGCACTTCCCGCACCCCGACCGTCAGGAGACCTCTCGGTGACCACCGTGATCGCCCCATCCGAAGCCGAAGCCGCACAGGCTCCCGACGCCGAGGAGACCGACTTCGTCGTCCAGGACGTGCCCGACGCGGTCGTCCGGGACGCCCGGGAGTTCGGGGTCTACGCCCGCACCGGCGGCTGGGCGTTCGCGTTGAAGGTGGCCCGGAGCGTACGACCGGGCGGGCAGGCGGCCCAGGACTCGCCCAAGGTGTCGGCGACGGTCTTCGCCGAGCTGGCGGAATGCTCCCCCGAGCGGGTCATGCGCTACTACAAGGCGTGGGACATGGCCGCCGACGACGGCCTCGTCCCGCAGTTCGAGGCCCTGGTACCCGGCGAGGAGGTCGAGCTCCCGGAGGCCGACGTCTGGCTGTCGTACTACTCCTCCCGCTCCAGCGCGTCCTCGGTGCGCGGACACGCCATCACCGCCGCGGCGGAGGCCGAGGGCATCAGGCCGACGAAGGCGCTGGAGGTCGCCGAGAACCCGACCGCCCTGCGCGCCGCGATCCTCGCCGACCCCGGCACCGCCGAGGCCGCGCGCGGCGCGCTCCTCGACCGGATGAAGGAGGACCCGGCGCTGCAGACCGAGATGGCCCGCGCCATCGCCAGGACCGACGAGCTGAAGAAGGCCGTCGCGGGCGAGGCGAAGGCGGCCGACCGGATCGGCTACGTCCGGCAGATCGTCGAGAAGGGCCAGATCCGCACTCCCGCCGGACAGACCGTGGAGGCGCCCGCCGCGGTGCGCGCCGAGGCGGAGCGGCACCTCTCCCTCCTCGACGAGCTCGACGACTCCGAGGAGGCGGGCGAGTGGGCGGGTGAGGCGTACGACGCGGTGAAGGGCATGGTCGCCGAGGCCGTCGAGTCGGACCCGGCGTTGCGCGTCCAGGAGCGGCGCACGAAGTTCTACAACAGCCTGCAGAAGGCCACGAAGGTCTTCGAGGAGCTGACGCTCGACGAGGTCCTGGAGGAGGACGTCCTCGAGGACGACATGCTCCAGCGCCTCGAAGCCCTTCAGGAGGCGATCGGCAGCTGCATCAGCGCGCTGCGCAGGGCGGCCGACGCCTCCTCCTGAGCCGCCTCAGTCCTCGTGACCGAGCTGGAGGTCCCGCTCGGTGCGGCCGCCGCCGGCGACCTGGAGGACGGTGGCGACCGGTGGATAGCCCGCCGCGATCACCGTGTACTCCCCCGAGGACAGGTCCACGAAGCGGAAGGTGCCGTCGGGGCCCGTCGTCAGCGTGTCGACCACGTTGCCCGCCGCGTCGAGGAGCGTCACCCGCGCGTCCTCGACCGGCTGTCCGCCGCCCGCGCGCACCGTGCCGCGCAGCACCGCGCCGCCCGCCAGCTCGATGTCCTGGCGGGTCTCGCGGGACGCCTGCACACTCACCGGCAGCGCGGCGGGCCGGAACGCGGGGGCGCTGGCGGCCAGCGTGTACTCGCCGGCCACCAGCTCCGCGATGACGTAGCCGCCCTCGCGCCCGCTGCGGGTGGAGGCGACGACCTCGCCGCGTACGTCGGTGAGGGTGACCGCCGCGTCCCGTACGGGAGTTCCGTCGGCGGTCACCACGGCGCCGGCCAGCCGGCCGGCGCCGCCGAGGACCACGTCGAGCTCCACCGGCCGTTCGCCGACGGTGACGGAGACGGCCTGGGGCTGGTGCCCGCCGGCCGCCGCGATCAGGACGTACGCGCCGGGGCCGGGGACGCTGAGGGCGTAGCGCCCGTCCTCGCCGCTGCCGCCGCGGCCGATCTGCCGCCCCTGGACGTCGATGAGGGTGAGGGCCGCGCGCGGGACGCGGCTGCCGTCGTGGTGCTGGACGGTTCCGCAGACCGGAAGGCCGGCGGTGTTGGCGGCCGGGGCGGGGGCGGCCGCCGCGCGGGCCCGGGGAACGGCGGTGGGGGCCTCGGTGGTGGGGCTGTGGTGGGACACCAGCGGTTTCTCCTTGAGGAAGAAGGCGAGGACGAGGCCGAGCACGAGGACCGGCACGAGATAGAGGAAGATCCGCGGCATCGCGTCCGCGTACGCCTGGATGTAGGCGTCGCGCAGGACGGGCGGCAGGGCGTGCACCGTCTGCGGAGTGATCGATTCGGCGGCGGGCAGCGGGGTTCCCGCCGCGCGGGGCAGGGAGTCGGCGAGCGCGTCGTCGAGCCGCGCGGCGAAGAGGGTGCCGAAGACCGCGGCGCCGACGCTGCCGCCGATCTGGCGGAAGTAGTTGTGGGCGCTGGTGGCGGTGCCGAGGTCGGCGGGGCGCACGGAGTTCTGCACCGCGAGGATGAGGACGGGCATGACCAGGCCGATGCCCAGGCCGAGCACGGCCTGCCAGAGGCTGTGGTGCAGGCGCGGGGTGTCCGTCTCCATCCGGGAGAGCAGCCACATGCCGACCACGGAGACCGCGCCACCGGCGATCGGGTAGATCCGGTAGTGACCGGTGCGGGTGATCAGCTGCCCCGAGACGATCGAGGCGAGCACGATCCCGCCCATCAGCGGCAGCATGAGGAGACCGGACTCGGTGGCGGTGGCGCCCTCGACCATCTGGAGGAAGGTCGGCAGATAGCTGGCGGCGCCGAAGAGCGCGATGCCCACCACCGCGCCGACGAGGCTCGTGACCGTGAACACCGAGTCACGGAACAGCCGCAGGGGGATGAGGGGTTCGGGCGCGACGTGCTCGACGACGAGGAAGAGCACGGTGGCCGCCGCGGCTCCGCAGCCGAGACCGATGATGACCTCGGAGTCCCACGCGTACTCGGTACCGCCCCAGCTGGTGAGCAGCACGAGGCAGGTGGAGGCGGCGGCGAGCAGGATCGCACCGAGGACGTCGAGCCGTGCCCTGTTCTTCGGCCGGGGGAGCTTGAGCACCACGGCGACGACGGCGAGGGTGACGAGCCCGAAGGGGACGTTGAAGTAGAAGCACCAGCGCCAGGAGACGTGGTCGGTGAAGAAGCCGCCGAGGAGCGGGCCCGCGACGGAGGCGAGGCCGAAGGCCGCGCCGATGAGGCCCATGTAGCGGCCGCGTTCCCGGGCGGGGACGATGTCCGCGATGATCGCCTGGACGCCGATCATCAGGCCGCCCGCGCCGATGCCCTGGACCGCCCGGAAGGCGATGAGCTCGTCCATGGACCGTGACCAGCCCGCCAGCGCGGAGCCGATGACGAAGACCACGATGGCGAAGAGGAAGACGCCCTTGCGGCCGAAGAGGTCGCCCAGCTTGCCGTAGACCGGCAGGCCGATGGTGGCGGTGAGGAGATAGGCGGTGATCGCCCAGGACATCCGGTCCAGGCCCTGGAGTTCGCCGACGATCTTCGGCAGGGCGGTGGCGACGATCATCTGCTCCAGCGCGGCGAGGAGCAGGGCGAGCATGAGGCCGAAGAAGACGAGTCGGACCCGGCGGGGGTCGAGAGCGGCGGCCTCCCCTCCGGTGGGCGGGGGCTGGTCGCGGGGCGGGCCGTCCTCGACGGGCGGCTCGTCCTTCGCCAGCGTGATCGCACCCACGTGCTGCTCCCCTCGTCACGACGTCAGCGCCGCGCCATTCTTCGCATTGGGCGCGAAGCGGGAGCAAGTCGGGCGGCACGGGGGAACGATGGGGCCGGAGGGGCCGAACAGCCCTGTGCGGGGTGGCACTTGGGGCGCTCATCAGCGCGTTTGTGAAGACCCCCGCGCCCCCGGGGCGCGCGGGGCGCTACCGAGGGGGCGCGGGGGAATCCACTCGAATCGGTGACCGACGAGGCGTTACTTCTCCACCTCGGCCGCCAGGTTGGCCAGCACGGCGTCGTAGATGCGGCCGAGCCCCTTGGGCGCGAAGGTCTTCTCGAAGAAGCCGCCGATGCCACCGGCGCCGTTCCACACGGTGGAGACGACCACCCTGGACTTCCCCTCGCCCGCGGGCGTGACGGTCCAGGTGGTGACCATGGAGGAGTTGCGGTCCTTCTCGACGAGCTCCCCGTCGGTGGGCTCGGTGACCTCCAGGAGGCAGTCGCGGACGCGCTTGCTGGTGGCCTGGAGCTTCCAGTGGACGAGGGTCCCCTCGCCGTCGCCGCCCTCGCGCACCTCGTACTCGCTGTAGTGCTCGGGCAGCAGCTTCGCGCGCGTGCCGCTGTAGTCGGCCAGGGCGTCGAACACCGACTCCGGGTCCGCCGAGATGATCCGCTCCGTCGTGGCCTCGACCTGCGCCATGGCACTTCCTCCAACACGTGGTTCTTCAGGGTGTGGCGCCCAGCCAACCACCTGGACCCGGGCCTCCCAAATCCGGGTTGCGGCGATCAAGGGAACATGTGTTCTATTCTGTCCGCACGGCTGAGAAACGGCTACCGAGGAGGCGTCGATGCGCTGGGACAATCTGGGCGACAACCCCGTCACCGTCGCGGAGACCGCCCTGTTCGGTACGGACGCGGTCACCACCCGCACCTTCGACACCCCCGAGTTCCGCGGGATCACGTTCCACGAGGTGCGGGCCCGCTCGATCGTGAACCGGGTGCCCGGCGCCTCACGGATGCCGTTCGAGTGGACGGTCAACCCGTACCGGGGCTGCACACACGCGTGCGTGTACTGCTTCGCCCGCAAGACCCACAGCTATCTGGACCTGGACACCGGCCTCGGCTTCGACTCGCAGATCGTGGTGAAGATCAACGCGCCGGAGCTGCTGCGCCGCCAGCTGGCCTCCCGTCGCTGGCAGGGCGCCCACATCGCGATGGGCACGAACGTCGACTGCTACCAGCGGGCCGAGGGGCGCTACCGGCTCATGCCCGGGATCATCGAGGCCCTCCGCGACCACGCCAATCCCTTCTCCATCCTCACCAAGGGGACGCTGATCCTGCGGGACCTCGATCTGATCGTCCAGGCGGCGGAGGTGACCGAGGTCGGCATCTCCGTCTCCGTCGGCTTCACCGACCAGGAGCTGTGGCGCACGATCGAGCCCGGCACTCCCTCCCCCGCGCGACGCCTGGACGTCGTGCGGACGCTCGGCGCGCACGGCATCGGCTGCGGGGTGCTGATGGCCCCGGTCGTCCCCTTCCTCGGCGACCGCCCCGAGCAGCTGCGCGACACGGTGCGCGCCATCGCCGAGGCGGGCGCGACCTCGGTGACCCCGCTCGTGCTGCATCTGCGTCCGGGCGCCCGCGAGTGGTTCTTCACCTGGCTGCGACGGCACCACCCCCATCTGGTCGGGCGATACGAGCGGATGTACGCGGACGGGGCCTACGCGCCGACCTGGTACCAGCGCCGGATCACCCGTCAGGTGCACGAACTGGCAACCGAGTTCGGGATCGGACCGTCCCGCCGGGGGGCCTCGCGCCGGACGCCCGCACCGGAGGAGCCGGCCCTCGCGGGCACGCCCGAACAGCTCACCCTCCTCTGACGGGTCCTCTGTTCGGGTCAACTCTGGGCGGATCGGGTCCCTTCGGGTTCGGATCGGGGCACGGACGCCCTATGACCACACGCGCAGGAATGCTGATCGCCACTGGGGCACTGGTCGCAGGGACGGTCACCGCCCTGCCCGCGTCCGCGACGCCCAGGCCCGAGCCGACCCCCCGCCCCATCGCACCGCTGCTGTGGAGCGACTGCGCCACCACGGCGTATCCCCGGCTCCAGTGCGCCACCCTCCAGGTGCCCCTGAACCACGACGACCCGGCCGGCCGGTCGATCACGCTGGCCCTGACCCGGGTCCCGCACACCGTGAAGGACACCAAGGACTACCAGGGCCCCCTGCTCGTCAACCCCGGGGGCCCGGGGGGCAGCGGACGGACCATGGCCGGCTTCGTGGCCGCCTCGCTGCCCGCGGAGGTGGCGGGCCAGTACGACGTCATCGGCTTCGATCCGCGCGGCGTCGGCAGGAGCGAGCCCGCGCTCGACTGCAAGCCCGGCCACTTCGACCCGGTACGGCCGGACTCCCTGCCGCTCGACGCCGAGCGCGAGCGGACCGGGGTCGAGCGGGCCCGGTCGTTCGCGACGGCCTGCGGGAAGAAGCACGGCGACGTCCTGCCGTACATCGACACGGTCAGCACGGCCCGGGACCTGGACGCCATCCGCGCGGCGCTCGGCGCCCCGCAGCTCAACTACCTCGGGTACTCCTACGGCACGTACCTCGGCGCCGTGTACGCGCGGCTGTACCCGGAGCGGGTGCGCCGCCTCGTGCTGGACTCCGTCGTCAATCCGCAGGGCGTCTGGTACGAGGACAACATCGCGCAGGACTACGCCTTCGACACCCGCCACAAGGACTTCATGTCCTGGGTGGCCCGCCAGAACGCCACGTACAAGCTGGGCACGGACCCGGCCGCGGTCGAGGCGGCCTGGTACCGGATGCGGGAGGAGCTGGGGAAGAGCCCGGCGGGCGGCAAGGTCGGTCCGGGCGAGCTGGAGGACACCTACCTGCCGGGCGGGTACTACAACGGCTACTGGCCGAGCCTGGCGGCGGCCTTCTCCTCGTACGTCAACGACAAGAACGCGGTCCCGCTGACCCGGGCGTACGAGGCGTACGGGGAGGCGGACGCGGCGGCCGACAACGGCTACTCGGTCTACACGAGCGTGCAGTGCCGGGACGCCACGTGGCCGCGGGACTGGAACACCTGGCGCACGGACAACTGGGACGTGCATGCCAAGGCTCCGTTCGCGACCTGGAACAACGCCTGGTACAACGCTCCGTGCGCGTTCTGGCCGGTGGACTCGCTCACCCCGCCCGACGTCACCAACGACGAGGTGGGGCCGGTGCTGATCCTCCAGGCGTCGGACGACGCGGCGACCCCGTACGAGGGCGGTGTGGCGCTGCACCGGATGGTGAGCGGCTCCAGCCTGGTGGTCGAGGAGGGCGGCGGGAACCACGGGGTGTCGCTGGCCGGCAACGCGTGCGTGGACCAGCACCTGGTGACGTACCTCGCCACGGGCCGGGTGCCGCGCGGCGACGGGCAGGCGGAGGCGGACGCGGTCTGCGAGACGCTCCCGGAGCCGACGCCGGTGAAGGCCACCGCGAACCGCGACGGCTCCGCGCGGCCCGCCACCACGGGCGGCACGGTGCTGCACGGCCTCCTCGGCCACGTGCGCTGAGGGAACCGCCCCGGGGCGCTGTCAGTGGCGTGCGCGAGGATGTCGGTCATGACGACGCACCTCACCCACGTCCCCGCTCCCGAGGGGATCGCCCCCAGCGCCCAGTACAGCCACGTCGTGTGGGGCACCGGCCGGTTCGTCGCGATATCCGGCCAGTGCTCCCTCGACGCCTCGGGCGCGGTGGTCGGGACGGACGACCCGGCGGCGCAGGCCCGTCAGGTCTTCGCGAACCTGCGCCGTTGTCTCGCCGCGGCGGGCGCGGGCTTCGAGGACGTGGTGAAGCTGACGTATTTCGTCACCGACGTCGGCCACCTGCCCGCGGTCCGCGCGGCGCGCGACGAGGCGTTCGGCACGGCCCCGCTGCCCGCGAGCTCGGCGGTCCAGGTCGCCGCTCTGGTCCGGCCGGAGCTGCTGATCGAGGTCGACGCCTTCGCCCTGGTCCCGGAGAGCGACGCGGGCTAGCCCGCGAGCCGGGCGAGGGCTTCGGCGGCCGCCCGGCCGAGCCGGGGATGGGGCAGGGCGGCCTCGATCGCCGGCCGGGCTCTCGGGTCGCCGAGGGAGCCGAGCCCCTCGACGCAGGCGACACCGACCCGCCAGTGCGGGTCGTCGGCCGCCAGCCGCCGTTCGAGGACGGCGACGAGGGCCGGCACGGATTCGGGAGCGCGCAGGGCGGCGAGCAGCCGGACCGGCAACAGGGCGTAGGCGACCCGGAGTTCGTTGGTGGCGAGGGCGGCGGCCGCCCGAGCGGTGCGCGGGTCGCCGAGACGCGTCAGGGCGTAGGCGGCGGAGACGCAGCGCTCCGGGTCACGGTGGTTGAGGAGCAGGACCAGGGCTTCGAAGGCGCGCGGGTCGCGGGCGAGGCCGAGCCGGAAGGCGGAGATCTCGCGGGCCCAGAGGGGGCGGCCGGGTGCGGTCAGGACGCGGGCGAACTCCTCGGGATCGTCGGCGGCGAGCAGTTCCTCGAATGGTTTTCGATCGGCTTCCGCGCCGTCGTGGATCTCGTCCCGCAATCGATCGATCATCGAGCAGAATTCGGGGTCCTGGGCGATTTCCATGGCCGTCAGCGTATCCGCGATCCAGATCACATTTTCCGAACTCCCGAGGACTGGCGCGCTCGTTACCCGCCGGTTAATCTCAGGTGAGCGGGTCACCCCCCGCACCCTCACAACGGCCTGGTGACGCAGCCGTCGTGAGTTCGAGTTTGTCGGTTCGGCAGTTTTCGACGCGGCTCCGGGACAGAGTCCGTCGCTTTTTCCACGCGATCTCTTCGCGCTTCTGTCGCGAACTCCTCGCGCTTTCCGTTCGCGACCTGTGCGCGCCCGCATTGCCGCCTTCAGTCGTCACTCTTCCCTCCCTGGAGTCCCCTGATGGACACCCCTCTCTCCACCATCGCCGTCATCGGTCTCGGCACGATGGGCACGGGCATCGCCGATGTCCTCGCCCGGGCCGGCCGTGAGGTCATCGGCGTCGACATCAGCGAAGCCGCCGCCGCCCAGGCCGTCGCCGCCCTGGAGGCCTCCACCGCCCGCGCGGTGACCCGTGAGCGGATCACGGAGGAGGAGCGGCAGGACGTTCTCGCCCGCTTCCGCACCTTCTCCGACCTCCAGGCCGCCGCGGACGCCGACCTCGTGATCGAGGTCGTCCCCGAGTCGTACGAGGCCAAGCAGGAGGTCTTCCGGGCCCTGGACGCCATCGTCCGGCCCGACGCCATCATCGCCACCGGCACCAACGCGCTCTCGGTGACCCGGCTGGCCGCCGACTCGGCGCACCCCGAGCGCGTCCTCGGCCTGCACTTCTTCACCCCGGTCCAGGCGATGAAGCTGGTGGAGATCGTCTCCTCCGTCCTGACCGCCCCGCAGGCGGTCGAGGCCGTCACCTCCCTCGCGCACGACCTCGGCAAGGAGCCGGTCGCCGTCGGCGACCGTCCCGGCTTCGTCGCCGACGGACTGCTCTTCGGCTACCTCAACCAGGCCGCGGCCATGTACGAGGCCAAGTACGCCTCCCGCGAGGACATCGACGCCGCCATGAAGCTCGGCTGCGGTCTGCCGATGGGCCCGCTGGCGCTGCTCGACCTGATCGGCGTCGACACCGCCCGTACCGTCCTGGAGGCGATGTACAGCGAGTCGCACGACCGTCTGCACGCCCCCGCCCCGATCCTCAAGCAGCTCAGCGAGGCCGGGCTGACCGGCCGCAAGTCGGGTCGCGGCTTCTACACCTACGACGCCCCCGGCTCGGCCACCGTGGTCCGCGACGCGCTGACCCCGCTGGACAGCGCCGCCACCGCCGAGGGCCGTGAGGTCCGTTCGGTGGGCGTCGCCGGCTCCGGCACGATGGCCTCCGGCATCGCCGAGGTCTTCGCCAAGGCCGGGTACACGGTCGTGCTGGCGGCCCGCTCCCAGGAGAAGGCGGACACCGCCAAGGCCCGGATCGCGAAGTCCCTCGCCCGTTCGGTCGACAAGGGCCGGATGACCCCCGAGGCCCGCGACGAGACGCTGGCCCTGATCACCCCGGCCGGTTCGCTCGACGCCTTCGCCGAGGTCGACCTGGCCCTGGAGGCGGTCGCCGAGGACCTGACGATCAAGCAGGAGCTGTTCGCGCGGCTCGACAAGATCTGCAAGCCGGGCGCGGTGCTCGCCACCACGACCTCCTCGCTGCCGGTCGTGGCCTGCGCCCGCGCCACCTCGCGCCCGCAGGACGTCATCGGCATGCACTTCTTCAACCCGGCGCCCGCGATGAAGCTGGTGGAGATCGTCCGTACGGTCCTGACCGCCGACGACGTGCACGCCACGGTCCGCGAGGTCACGGCGAAGATCAGGAAGCACCCGGTGGACTGCGGCGACCGGGCCGGCTTCATCGTGAACGCGCTGCTCTTCCCGTACCTGAACAACGCGATCAAGATGGTCCAGGAGCACTACGCGACGCTGGACGACATCGACGCCGCCATGAAGCTGGGCGGCGGCTACCCGATGGGGCCCTTCGAGCTCCTCGACGTCGTCGGCCTCGATGTCTCCCTCGCCATCGAGCAGGTGCTGCACCGTGAGTTCCGCGACCCGGGCCTGGCCCCGGCGCCGCTCCTGGAGCACCTGGTGGCGGCCGGCTGCCTGGGCCGCAAGACGGGGCGCGGCTTCCGCGAATATGCCCGACGCTGAGCCCTACGCGGGCTGGGGAGGGCTGCTGAGTCCCGGGGCCGCCTCCGGCGCCCCGGGCGACCCTCCCCCACCTGGGCACACTCCCGCGCTGATGCAGTACGTTCAGGACATGTCCAAGGCCGCGAAGTCACCCCGTGCCACGTCCACCTCCCCGTCCTCCGACACGCAGGAGAGCCCGGCGGGCACCCGCGCGGCGGCGCAGCGGCTGAAGATGCGCCGCGAGCTGGCCGCGGCGGCCATGGAGCTCTTCGCGACCAAGGGGTACGAGGCCACGACGGTCGACGAGATCGCCGCCCAGGCCGGGGTCGCGCGCCGGACCTTCTTCCGCCACTTCCGCTCCAAGGAAGAGGCGATCTTCCCCGATCACGACGACACCCTGGTGCGGGCGGAGGCGGTGCTGAACGCCGCGCCGCCGCACGAGCACCCGCTGGACACGGTCTGCCGGGGCATCAAGGAAGTCATGAAGATGTACGCGGGGTCCCCGGCGGTCTCCGTGGAGCGCTATCGGCTCACCCGTGAGGTACCGACCCTGCGGGAGCGCGAGATCGCCTCGGTGGCCCGCTACGAGCGGCTGTTCACCCGCTATCTCCTGGGCCACTTCGACGAGCGTGACCACCACGACGGCAACGACGACCCGCTGCTGGCCGAGGTCGCCGCCTCCGCGGTCGTCACCGCCCACAACCACGTGCTGCGTCGCTGGCTGCGCGCGGGCGGTCAGGGCGACGTGGAGGCCCAGCTGGACCACGCGTTCGCGATCGTGCGGGAGACCTTCGGCACGGGCATAGGCGCCCGCCCGGCCGCGGCTCCGCAGCCTCAGCAGCAGCCGGCCGCCACGGGACCCGCGGCCGCGGTCTCCACGGAGGGGGACGTGGTGATCGCCGTGGCCCGTACGGACGCTCCGCTGGACGAGGTCATGCGCACGATCCAGCAGGCGCTGCGGAAGAGCTGACCGACGCACCGCCGTCCACGACGAAGGCCGCCCCTTTCCGGGGCGGCCTTTCGTCCGTTTCGACCCCCTACTCGATCGATCATCGCTCATGTGTGACCAGGGGATTGCATCTGAGTGAAATTGTTGGCACCCAGTGCCTTGTCAGGTGACACGCGGTGCCATACGTTGATGTTGTCCGGGCGGCCGGCGCGCAGAGATCACCTCGTGCGCCGGCTGTCCCCACAAGCGATTGTGCGCCCGGACGCCTGCGTCACAGGCACCCTCAGCGCCGCACCCGGCGCAGCCACGCACGACCCCGCCGAACCGACGGCACACCTCCACCGCAGCACTCCAAGACAGAACCCTCAGCGCGTCACCCTCAGACGCCGCACCGCCGGAGGCACCCCGTGAAGGACATCCTGGACGCGATCCAGTCCCCGGACTCCACGTCCTCGGACTTCGCCAACATCAAGCTCCCCGAGTCGTACCGCGCCGTGACCGTCCACAAGGACGAGGTCGAGATGTTCGACGGCCTCACCAGCCGCGACAAGGACCCGCGCAAGTCGCTCCACCTCGACGACGTGCCGCTCCCCGAGCTCGGCCCGGGCGAGGCCCTGGTCGCCGTCATGGCCAGCTCCGTGAACTACAACTCGGTCTGGACCTCGATCTTCGAGCCGGTCTCCACCTTCGGCTTCCTGGAGCGCTACGGGCGCCTGTCGGAGCTCACCAAGCGCCACGACCTGCCGTACCACATCATCGGCTCCGACCTCGCGGGCGTGGTGCTGCGCACCGGCCCCGGCGTCAACGCCTGGAACCCGGGCGACGAGGTCGTCGCGCACTGCCTCTCGGTCGAGCTGGAGTCCTCGGACGGCCACAACGACACGATGCTCGACCCCGAGCAGCGCATCTGGGGCTTCGAGACCAACTTCGGCGGCCTCGCGGAGATCGCGCTCGTCAAGTCCAACCAGCTCATGCCCAAGCCGGACCACCTGAGCTGGGAGGAGGCCGCCTCCCCCGGCCTGGTGAACTCCACCGCGTACCGCCAGCTGGTCTCCCGCAACGGCGCCGGCATGAAGCAGGGCGACAACGTCCTGATCTGGGGCGCCAGCGGCGGCCTCGGCTCGTACGCCACCCAGTTCGCGCTGGCCGGCGGCGCCAACCCGATCTGTGTCGTCTCCTCCCCCGAGAAGGCCGACATCTGCCGCGCGATGGGCGCCGACGCGGTCATCGACCGCAACGCCGAGGGCTACAAGTTCTGGAAGGACGAGAACACCCAGGACCCGCGCGAGTGGAAGCGCTTCGGCTCCAAGATCCGCGAGCTCACCGGCGGCGAGGACATCGACATCGTCTTCGAGCACCCGGGCCGCGAGACCTTCGGCGCGAGCGTCTACGTCACCCGCAAGGGCGGCACGATCACCACCTGCGCCTCCACCTCGGGCTACATGCACCAGTACGACAACCGCTACCTGTGGATGTCGCTGAAGCGCATCATCGGCTCGCACTTCGCCAACTACCGCGAGGCGTGGGAGGCCAACCGCCTGATCGCCAAGGGCAAGATCCACCCGACGCTCTCCAAGGTCTACTCCCTGGAGGACACCGGTCAGGCCGCCTACGACGTCCACCGCAACCTGCACCAGGGCAAGGTCGGCGTTCTCGCCCTCGCCCCGCAGGAGGGCCTGGGCGTGCGCGACCCGGAGATGCGCGCCAAGCACATCGACGCCATCAACCGCTTCCGTAACATCTGACCCCGGGACCGTACATGACTGAGCGTCAGAAGCCGCAGGCACGGAAAGAGAAGGACCGGCCGTGGCTCATGCGGACGTACGCCGGTCACTCGACCGCCGAGGCGTCCAACGAGCTGTACCGGCGCAACCTCGCCAAGGGTCAGACCGGCCTCTCGGTCGCCTTCGACCTGCCGACGCAGACCGGCTACGACCCCGACCACATCCTCGCCCGCGGCGAGGTCGGCCGGGTCGGGGTCCCGGTCTCGCACCTCGGTGACATGCGCCGGCTGTTCCAGGACATCCCCCTGGAGCAGATGAACACCTCGATGACCATCAACGCCACGGCGATGTGGCTGCTGGCGCTCTACCAGGTGGTGGCCGAGGAGCAGGGGGCGGACGTCACCCTGCTCCAGGGCACCACCCAGAACGACATCGTGAAGGAGTACCTGTCGCGCGGGACGCACGTCTTCCCGCCCGGCCCGTCCCTGCGCCTCACGACGGACATGATCACCTACACGGTGAACAACATCCCGAAGTGGAACCCGATCAACATCTGCAGCTACCACCTGCAGGAGGCGGGGGCCACTCCGGTCCAGGAGATCTCCTACGCGATGTCCACCGCGATCGCGGTGCTCGACGCGGTCCGGGACTCCGGCCAGGTCCCGGCGGACCGCTTCGGCGAGGTCGTCGCCCGCATCTCGTTCTTCGTGAACGCGGGCGTCCGCTTCATCGAGGAGATGTGCAAGATGCGCGCCTTCGGCCGCATCTGGGACAAGGTCACCCGCGAGCGGTACGGCATCGAGAACGACAAGCAGCGCCGCTTCCGCTACGGCGTGCAGGTCAACTCGCTCGGTCTGACCGAGGCCCAGCCGGAGAACAACGTCCAGCGGATCGTGCTGGAGATGCTGGCCGTGACGCTCTCCAAGGACGCACGCGCGCGTGCCGTCCAGCTGCCCGCGTGGAACGAGGCGCTCGGTCTGCCCCGTCCCTGGGACCAGCAGTGGTCGCTCCGCATCCAGCAGGTGCTCGCCCACGAGTCCGACCTGCTGGAGTACGAGGACATCTTCGCCGGCTCGCACGTGATCGAGGCCAAGGTGGACGCCCTCGTCGAGGAGTGCCTGGCCGAGATCGACCGGATCCAGGCGATGGGCGGCGCGATGGCCGCCGTCGAGTCCGGCTACCTGAAGTCGCAGCTGGTCTCCTCGCACGCCGAGCGGCGCGCCCGGATCGAGGCGGGCGACGAGAAGATCGTCGGCGTCAACATCTTCCAGTCGACCGAGGAGAACCCCCTCACCTCGGATCTCGACACGGCGATCATGACGGTCGACCCGGCCAACGAGGCCAAGGTCGTCGCGAAGCTCCACGAGTGGCGCGACAACCGGGACGAGAACCGTGCCCAGGAGTCGCTGGCGGCCCTCAAGGCGACGGCGGCCGGCGAGGGCAACCTCTTCGCCGCCACCCTGGAGTGCGCGCGCGCCGGCGTCACGACCGGCGAGTGGTCCTGGGCGCTGCGGGACGTCTTCGGCGAGTTCCGGGCCCCCACCGGCGTCTCCTCCGCCCCTGTCGCGGTGACGGCGGAGGAGGGCACCCCGCTGGCCCTCGTACGGGAGAAGGTGGCCCGGACGGCGACCGAGCTGGGCGCGGGGCGGCTGCGGCTCCTGGTCGGCAAGCCCGGCCTGGACGGGCACTCCAACGGGGCCGAGCAGATCGCCGTACGCGCGCGTGACGCCGGTTTCGAGGTGGTCTACCAGGGGATCAGGCTGACCCCCGAGCAGATCGTCAACGCGGCCCTGGCCGAGGACGTGCACTGCGTGGGTCTGTCGATCCTCTCCGGCTCGCACGCCGAGCTGGTCCCGGACGTCCTCGACCGCCTCCGTGAGGCCGGGGCGAACGACGTTCCGGTCATCGTCGGCGGGATCATCCCGAACGCCGACGCCGCAGATCTGAAGCGCGCGGGTGTGGCCGCCGTCTTCACACCGAAGGACTTCGGTATCACGGAGATCATCGGCCGTATCGTCGACGAGATCCGGAAAGCGAACAAGCTCGACCCCCTGGAGGTCCCCGCATGACCAGCCCCGTGAACCGACTCCGCCCGCGTCGCTCCTGCCTGGCGGTCCCCGGCTCCAACCCCCGCTTCCTGGAGAAGGCCCAGGGGCTCGCCGCCGACCAGGTCTTCCTGGACCTGGAGGACGCCTGTGCGCCGCTCGCCAAGCCCGAGGCGCGCCACACCATCGTGAAGTTCCTGAACGAGGGCGACTGGACCGGCAAGACGCGCGTCGTGCGGGTCAACGACTGGACCACCCACTGGACGTACCGTGACGTCGTCACCGTCGTCGAGGGCGCCGGCCAGAACCTCGACTGCATCATGCTGCCGAAGGTCCAGGACGCCCAGCAGATCGTGGCGCTCGACCTGCTGCTGACGCAGATCGAGAAGACCATGGGCTTCGAGGTCGGCAAGATCGGCATCGAGGCGCAGATCGAGAACGCCCAGGGCCTCAACAACGTCAACGCGATCGCGACCGCCTCGCAGCGCGTCGAGACGATCATCTTCGGCCCGGCCGACTTCATGGCCTCCATCAACATGAAGTCCCTGGTCGTCGGCGAGCAGCCGCCCGGCTACGACGCCGACGCCTACCACTACATCCTGATGAAGATCCTGATGGCCGCCCGCGCCAACAACCTCCAGGCGATCGACGGCCCCTACCTGCAGATCCGCAACCCCGAGGGCTACCAGGCGGTCGCCCGTCGCGCCGCGGCCCTGGGCTTCGACGGCAAGTGGGTGCTCCACCCGGACCAGGTCGCCGCCGCGAACGAGATCTTCTCGCCCTCGCAGGAGGACTTCGACCACGCCGAGCTGATCCTGGACGCGTACGACTACTACACCTCCGAGGCCGGCGGCAAGAAGGGCTCGGCCATGCTCGGCGACGAGATGATCGACGAGGCCTCCCGCAAGATGGCCCTGGTCATCTCCGGCAAGGGCCGCGCCGCCGGCATGCAGCGCACCACCAAGTTCGAGATCCCGGAGGCCTGAGTCCGATGCAGTTCGGCCGCACCTACGAAGAGTTCGAGATCGGCGCCGTCTACAAGCACTGGCCCGGGAAGACGGTCACCGAGTACGACGACCACCTCTTCTGTCTGCTGACGATGAACCACCACCCGCTTCACATGGACGTGAATTACGCGGAGAACACGACGGACTTCAAGAAGAACGTCGTCGTCGGCAACTACATCTACTCGCTGCTGCTCGGCATGTCCGTGCCGGACGTCTCGGGCAAGGCGATCGCCAACCTGGAGATCGAGTCGCTGCGGCACGTCGCGCCGACGTTCCACGGCGACACGATCTACGGCGAGACCACGGTCCTCGACAAGACCCCGTCGAAGTCGAAGAACGACCGCGGCATCGTCTACGTCGAGACCAAGGGCTACAAGCAGGACGGCACCCTCGTGTGCGTCTTCCGCCGCAAGGTGATGGTCCCCACCGAGACGTACATCAAGGAGCGCGGCGGCGAGCAGCCCGGCCGCCCGGAGCTCAAGGAACAGGGGAAGTAGACATGGCCCGACTCGCCCAGACCGCCGGGCTCACGGACGTCCAGCAGGAGATCCTCAAGACCGTCCGGGAGTTCGTCGACAAGGAGATCATCCCGGTCGCCACCGAGCTGGAGCACCGCGACGAGTACCCCCAGCAGATCGTCGACGGGCTCAAGGAGCTCGGCCTCTTCGGTCTGATGATCCCCGAGGAGTACGGGGGCCTGGGTGAGTCGCTGCTCACCTACGCGCTGTGCGTGGAGGAGATCGCCCGCGGCTGGATGTCGGTCTCCGGCATCATCAACACGCACTTCATCGTCGCGTACATGCTCAAGCAGCACGGCACCCAGGAGCAGAAGGACTACTTCCTTCCGCGGATGGCGGCCGGCGAGACGCGCGGCGCCTTCTCGATGTCGGAGCCGGGCCTCGGCTCGGATGTGTCGGCGATCACGTCCAAGGCGGTCAAGGACGGCGACGAGTACGTCCTCAACGGCCAGAAGATGTGGCTGACGAACGGCGGAACGTCAACGCTGGTCGCCGTTCTCGTCCGAAGTGACGAAGGACACCCGGAGGGCACCGCCCCCCACAAGTCGATGACGACCTTCCTCGTCGAGAAGGAGCCCGGCTTCGGAGAGGTCCGCCCCGGCCTCACCATCCCCGGGAAGATCGACAAGATGGGTTACAAGGGCGTCGACACGACCGAACTCATCATGGACGGACTGCGCATTCCGGCCAATCGGGTCCTCGGCGGGGTCACCGGCCGAGGGTTTTACCAAATGATGGACGGCGTGGAGGTCGGTCGCGTCAATGTCGCGGCCCGTGGCTGCGGTGTCGCGCAGCGTGCCTTCGAACTAGGTGTCTCGTATGCCCAGCAACGTCACACTTTCGGCAAGGCGATCGCCCAGCACCAGGCGATTCAGTTCAAGCTCGCCGAGATGGCTACCAAGGTCGAGGCCGCTCATGCCATGATGGTGAATGCAGCACGCAAAAAGGACTCCGGGGAACGAAACGACCTCGAAGCGGGGATGGCGAAGTACCTCGCCTCCGAATACTGCAAGGAAGTCGTCGAGGACGCCTTCCGTATCCACGGTGGATACGGGTTCTCGAAGGAGTACGAGATCGAGCGCCTCTACCGTGAGGCGCCGATGCTGCTCATCGGCGAAGGTACCGCCGAGATCCAGAAAATGATCATTGGGCGCAGGCTGCTCGAGGAGTACCGATTCCAGGGCTGATTGTCGCATTTGGGTCGGTTCGGCCGCGAAGAAGATCACACCCTGTCATCGTCTTCCGGCCGCCGACTCGGCTTCTGGCTTGCCCAGTTGCGGCCCGCAACCGATAGCATCGCCCGAAAGCCGCCGTCCCCTGTTGCAAGTGCGGCATCATCCGCTACGAAGGTCATCCATGCCCCACAGCCAAACCTCTGCACACCGCGACACCCCCAAGGGCGTACGCATCGCACGCGGAGCATCGCCGTGGCTTCTGCCGACCGTCGCCACCGCGGCCCTGAGCCTCGTGCGTGCGCGCAGGTCCCGGCGTGCCGCGGCCATCGCCGTGCCCACCACCGCGCTGGCGGCGGGCATGCTGTGGTTCTTCCGCGACCCCGAGCGTGAGATCGCTCAGGGCCGGGTCATCTCCCCCGCCGACGGTGTGGTGCAGAGCATCATGCCGTGGAAGGACGGACGGACCCGGGTCGCCATCTTCATGAGCCCGCTGAACGTCCACGTCAACCGCGCGCCGCTCGCCGGCACGGTGACGTCCGTGGAGCACGTCCCCGGTGGGTTCGTCCCGGCGTTCAACAAGGAGAGCGAGAACAACGAGCGCGTTGTCTGGCACTTCGACACCGAGCTCGGTGACATCGAGATGGTGCAGATCGCGGGTGCCGTGGCCCGTCGCATCGTGCCGTACATCCCGCAGGGGACGAAGGTCGAGCAGGGCGAGCGCATCGGTCTGATCCGCTTCGGGTCGCGCGTCGACATCTACCTTCCGGAAGGTGTCGACGTCGCCGTCGAGGTCGGTCAGACCACGACCGCGGGGGTGACTCGCATTGACCGTGATTGATCCCGACACCCGGGCCGCAGACTGGGTCGCCGACGGCGACGCGGAGGAGGCCGAAGAGGCCGAGGAGATGCCTCTGTCGTTGAGGCTGTCCATAGCGGACGCCCTCACGCTCGGTAACGCCACGTGTGGATTCATGGCGGTGTACTTCACCACCACGGGCATCCTCATCCCGCACCTCACGGGCAGCACCGAGACCGGCATGGCGCGCAACAGCGCCGCGACCGCCGTGATCCTGATGCTCGCCGCGGCGATCTTCGACCTCTTCGACGGCATCGTGGCACGCAAGCTGCGCTCGTCCCCGATGGGCGCGGAACTCGACAACCTCTCGGACCTGATCAGCTTCGGTCTGGCCCCGGCCTACTTCGTACTCGTGTACGGCATGGTCACGCCCGGCGCGCAGCAGAAGGTCTCGGCGGTGGCCGCGATCGTGGTGCTGCTCGCGGTGGTGCTGCGGCTGGCGAGATTCTCCTGCGTGACCCTGAAGGACGGCATGTTCCAGGGCATGCCGAGCCCCTTCGGCGCGCTCACGGTGGTCTCGATCGTGCTCCTCGAGCTGCCGTTCATCCCGACGCTGCTCGCGATCATCGGCGTCGCCTGGCTGATGGTGAGCCGGGTCGAGTACCCCAAGCCGCGGGGTGTCCTCGCGGTGGCGATGCTCGCCTGGATCGTCGGAGCCATGGGAATGCTGGCGGCCTGGGCGTTCGACGCGCCCGGCGGACAGTTCCTGCTGCAGGCCGGTTGCGCCCTGCAGGTGGTGATGGGCGCCGTGATCCCCCTCTTCGCGACGGCCCGTCGGGTGAACACCTTCCGCGGCAACCGCCGCGAGAGCCGCGAGGCACGCCAGGCGCAGGCGGCTCAGCTGCCGTAGCCGGTACGTGGACGAAGGAAGGGCCCGGAGACATGGTCTCCGGGCCCTTCGTCGTTCTCCCGGCCGTACAGGGGCTTTCCTGGGCCGCGTCGCGGCCGGACGCCGGGGGGAGGGCGGGGCGGCGGCCCTCGTGTGCGTCGGGGCGGACGGACTCCGCCGGCGCCGCGACTCATGGGCTCGGACAGCAGGCCGACGACGATGAAGCCGAGGAGCGAGAGGACGATGCCGAGGCCGAGCCAGAGGGAGCCGGCCGATGCCTTCTCCGCCTGGGTGGCGGTCCAC